>JAOKCF010000020.1 GCA_028245195.1 Vicingaceae bacterium
TCTTGGTTTTAGGACAGGAAGTAATAAAGCAGTAAATATTAGTAGTAATACATCTTGGACAATCACCAATCCAGCATCTTGGTTAAGTGTTTCATCAACTTCCGGAATCAATGACCAGCTACTCACAATAACTGCAAATTCAGACAACTTAACCGGAGCAACGAGAACAGCAACAATCTTAGTAGATGGTATTGGTGCCGTTACCAATTCAATAACAGTAAACCAAATTGATGGAAGCTCACCAATCTTTATCTCTTCTAAGGATACTGTTTTTGTAGAAACCATTCAAGGAAGTTCAGGGTTATTCTCTATACTATCAAATGTTAATAGCTGGACGTTAGCAGAAAATACTTCTTGGTTATTAATCAATCCTACTTCAGGTTCAAAAACGCAGAGGATAACTGCATTGGTAGCTACAAGAAATATATTCGGAACAACAAGATATGCTAACATCACCGCTAGTTCAAATGGATTTTTAGATTTTACGGTAGTTATCGCTCAAAAGGAATCTGATCCGATTTTCCAAATTTCACCAGATTCAATTCTAGTAGGAGCTGATTCTTCAGATTTTACAGAGTTTAATATTAGTTCGAATATGCCAAACTGGAACATTACCGAAAGTGCATCTTGGTTAACTATTTCTCCGGAAAATGGAGCATTTACACAACGCGTAAAAGCTACAACAACTTCGAGAAACACTACCGGAGCTCAACGAAATGTAATAGCAACAATTTCTGCACCGCCACTAGTTCCTCAAACCATTAAAATTGTTCAGGATACAATTAGAACTATTGGAATTGAAAATACTAATCTTGAGCTTGACTTAAGTGTATTCCCTAACCCATCAAATGGTCAAGTAACAATTCAATTTGGAAGAAATCAATTAATCGGAAAGCAAGCAACTATTCGCTTGTTTAATCTAATTGGTGAGGAAATTCCAATTCAAGAAAACTTTTCCAGTAAGAATAAAATATTCTTGGATCTAGAAAATCAAGCTTCGGGTATCTATTTCTTATCTATTGAATTGAATGGAAAAATGGTAAATAGAAAGCTAATTTTAACAGATTAGTATTTAAATACTTCAACCAAAGCCCTAGTTTGTAATGACTAGGGCTTTTTTTATTACTCTTCACTTATTTCCTAGTAAATTAGAATCATTGATTATATTTACTCCCTTATGAATAATATCCGAACTCATGAAGATTAATAATATACTAAAAACATTGCTAGTGCTGTTTATCACGGCATCTGCACATCAAACAATTCAGGCACAATTTTGCGTTGGTTTAACTACTTTAACAGCGGTAAGCGACACTTTTACAGATGGAAGTGGTAATGCAAACTATGCTAACAACACCAATTGCTCTTGGTTAATTCAACCAAAAGGAAATCCTGCAAACATCACATTCACTATGGATAGTATTAATCTATCGGGTAACACTGATGCTGTTAGGGTATACGATGGGACAAGTGCTGCAGGCGTTCTGATAGCAATTTACCGAGGTAACAATTTAGGCAATGCAGTTATTGCAAACAGTGGAAGTATGTTTGTTCAGTTTACTTCAAACTTTTTTGGAAATGCTCAAGGGTGGGCTGCAAGTTACACCAGTGCTTCAAGTAATTGCCAACCAAATACTGTGGTTAATGCGAGTAATGGAGCTTTCACAGATGGAACTAGAAATGGATTCAATTATGACAACAATACAAACTGTGAATGGCTTATACAACCAACAGCACCAGGAGTTTTTGTAGAGATAAACTTTAGTAGATTCTCAGTTGCAGGGGGAGACTCTCTAATCCTCTATGATGGAACAAACGCTTCAGCGCCTATTTTAGGAATACTATCAGGGAATAATAATCCTGGAATATTTCAGTCAAGCGGTGGTGCTTTATTTGTGCGTTTCGTAACCAACTCAATTGGTGTTGCAAACGGATGGAGGATTGTGTACAATGCTCAACGCATTCCTTTTTGCAGGGGAATAACGACGCTTATAGCTCCCACAGGACTATTTAGCGATGGGAGTTTGCCATTTAGCAATTATATTGAGAATAGTAGTTGCGAATGGCTCATTCAACCTCCCGGAGCCGTATCTGTTAACTTACAGTTCAATTACTTTTCTACTGAAGCAAACTTTGATTTAATTACTGTTTATCAAGGGACAAATAATAATGGTCTTTTACTAGGTTCCTTTTCAGGAAATAGAATTCCTCCAATAGTAACTAGTACGACGGGTTCGATGTTTATTGAGTTTAACACAGATGGCTTAGTTAACTCTACCGGATGGGAAGGATCGTACACCTCGAGTAATAATTCAATAATAACTTCCACGGTGGATACTGTTTATTTAAATGCCGGAGCTGGAAGTAGAGCTTCTTTTCAATTAAACGCAAATGCTAATTGGACCGCAACTGATAACCAAAGCTGGCTAGTCTCAACTCCGGTAAATAGCACGGGAAACCAAATAATAAACTTGCTAGCTATTCAAGGAAACCTAGGTCCGGAAAGAACTGCACAATTATATGTAAATGCATCTTCCGGTAATGGGGGAGATACAGTAATAGTAATCCAAAGGTCTTCTGGTAGATTTCTAGAAATTCTTACGGATACGCTTTCCTTTAGCGCTGCTAATGCAGTAAATCAGAGCTTCAATTTACTTGCTAATGTCTCCTGGACTTGCAGTGTTTCTGATCCTTGGATTTCTATAAATCCAATAAATGGAAGCAACAATTCAACCCCTCAAGTAAGTGTTTCAAATAATACAACAAAACAAATTAGAACCGGCTCTATTATCATTTTGGGAACCCAAAATGCAGGAAATGACACCATTTTTGTGCAACAGGACTCGTTACAGCAAAGCTTTATTGTAACTCCAAAAAATTTAACCTTAAACTTTGCTGCAGGAAGTAAGGATTCTGTTCAACTCAACAGCAACTCCAGTTGGACCGCAACAACAACTGTTAATTGGTTGAGTATTTCTCCCAACAGTGGAGGCAATTCTTCCACCTTAGTAATAACTGCAAATACAACCTCACCTACTACTCAAAATAGAAATGCGGTTGTAATCCTAAATAGCTCCAATGGACTTTTTACGGACTCAGTAAATGTAACTCAACTTGGAATTCCTCCTTCATTAACAACCAATCCGGATACTGTTTTTCTCCAAAGTGATACGGGCCTTTTTGGTACCATCAATATCGTTTCAAATGGCAGTTGGAATGCTCGTATTCTACAGCCATTATTTGAATTAAGTAGCAATTCCGGTAAAGGTAACGCTAGTATTACTGTTAAAACCATATCCATCAACCAAAGTGGTGCAGACATTATGACCTCAGTCATATTTACTGACACGATAAATAACCTAAACAGCTCTGTAATTGTAGTTCAGAAAGCCTTAATAGGAACGTTAGCTATTAACCCTGATTCTTTGTTTTTTGCTCCTGCTTCTGGAGAAAGTTCAACAATTAGCATTAATTCAAATACACTTTGGGCAGCTAACACCTCTGCAACTTGGTTGAATTTGAGTAAAAACAGTGGAAATGGAGATGATACGTTGACCGTTTCAACAACAGCTGAAAATAGAACAGGAAATATAAGAACTGCAACAGTTATCGTAAATATTCCCGGTGGGCGAATTATAGATACTGTAGTTGTATCTCAATTTGACGTTTCTTTAAACTTTGCTTTGTTTTCTGTTGATACCTTATTTTTAGGGAATACTTCAGGAAGTGTTTCAAATTTTAGTGTAATTGCTAATGGCAATTGGACTTTGGCAGAATCAACTGTTTGGTTAGCATTAAATAAAACAAATGGCACGAATACCGAGGATGTAACGGCTAGAGCAGGCTCTAATAATTTATTTGGAGCGCCTCGTTATGCTAAAGTTACCGTAAGCTCAACTGGAAACCCCAATAAGAAACTAGTTGTTGCTCAACTGGGCGCTACTTTAAGTTTTAGCTATACCCCAGACAGTCTAATCATCGGCGCAGATTCTGCGTCTTCTGGGAAATTTAACATCACCTCGAATTTGCAAAGTTGGAATGCAAGTATAACTGAGAACTGGTTATCGGTAACTCCGATTATTGGCACGCTTACTGCAGAGATTACTGTTACAGCGACAAAACCCAATACCACTAGCACGCCGAGATCTGGAATAGTAACAATTAGCTCTCCACCTTTTACACCGCTAATTGCTAAAGTTGTGCAAGACACAGTCCGATCAATTGGCATTAAAGAAAGAGGTTTAGATCAGCAAATATCTATTTTCCCAAATCCAAGTACTGGCCAACTAAACATACGATTTGATTCAGGGATAAATTTAGCTGGTGCCACCATCGAAATATTCGATATTGTTGGAAAATCCTTAAATATCGGATTAGATGTGCTTTCAAAGGAACACCTGCTATTTAACCTAGCTGGACTAAACAAAGGATTTTATATTGTTAAAATAAACGTTGGTCAAAAGAGTATAGCTAAAAAAATTCTACTACTAACACATTGATGACAAATACCAACTAAGTAGAAAGGGGAACAAACTAAGTTTATTCCCCTTTCTTATTTACAAAAATGAAGCTTATACTTTCATAATATCTGCTTCTTTAGCGACCAAAATTTTATCGACTTTAGACGTAAATTCATTTGTTAACTCTTGAATAGTATCTTCCACAGCCTTAGCTGAATCTTCAGAAAGCCCATCCTTTTCCAACTTTTTAATTTCATCATTCCCATCCTTCCTTGCATTTCGAATGCCAACTTTTGCGTGTTCCGCCTCGGCCCTAGCTTGTTTCGCTAAATTTTTTCTTCGTTCTTCAGTGAGCTGTGGAACATTAATTAAGATCATTTCACCATTACTTTGAGGGTTTAAACCTAAGTTGGAGTTAATAATAGCTCTTTCAATAGGTTCCAACGATGACTTCTCCCATGGTTGGATGGTTAATGTTCTAGCGTCCATGGTCCCCACATTAGCAATTTGAGGTAACGGAGTCATTGATCCATAATAATCTACCATAACGCTTCCTACAATACTAGGACTAGCTTTCCCCGCTCTAATTTTAATAAGCTCTTTATCTAAGTGCTCCATCGATTTTTGCATTGATTCTTTCAACGAATCAAGTATAAAGTCTACTTCCTCTTCCATTTGAATGATTTTATAAAATGAAATTAATGATTTGTCCTTTTAAAATTGAACAAGTGTTCCAACATTTTTCTCTCCGGCTACTACCTTCTTTAAATTTCCTGGGGAGTTAATGTCAAAAACTACAATGGGCAATTTGTTTTCGTTGCATAGTGTAAATGCGGTCATATCCATTACATTTAAACCTTTTTCATACACTTCTGTAAATGAGATTGTATCAAATTTAACTGCATTTGCATTTTTTTCCGGGTCAGAGTCATAAATTCCATCAACTCTTGTTCCTTTTAATATTACGTCTGCTTCAACCTCAATTGCGCGCAAACTAGCAGCAGTATCAGTAGTAAAATAAGGATTACCGGTTCCTGCACCAAAAATTACTACTCTACCTTTTTCTAAATGTCGAACTGCTCTTCTTCGAATGTAGGGTTCTGCAATCTGCTCCATTTTTATAGCAGTTTGCAAACGAGTAAAAACATCGTACTTTTCTAATGCAGATTGAAGCGCCATGCCATTAATTACTGTAGCTAGCATTCCCATATAATCACCTTGCGCCCGGTCAATGCCACCATCAACAGCTTGAATACCTCTAAAGATATTTCCACCTCCTATTACAATTGCTACTTCAACACCAGCTCTAACAATCTCCCTTATTTCTTGGGCATACTGATCTAATCTATTGTGATCGATTCCAAATTGCTTCTCACCCATTAGCGCCTCTCCACTCAATTTTAGAAGTATTCTTTTGTAAGCCATAAATTTTATTTTAATGCGAATTTAAAAATTAGTTTGCCAATTTTCAGTATTGCCCAATCATGATTTCACAATTAGGCATAAAAAAGCCCCGAAATAAATTTCGAGGCTTTCATTTTGAATCGTTATACTAGTGAACTTCTCTTGAAATCAGTAACTGTTAAGTCTTTTTCTACTGACTGTAAATAAGATTTTACACTCATTTTATTATCAACGAAATAATCTTGATTCAACAAAGTGTTCTCCTTGTAATACTTTTTAAGTTTTCCTTGTGCAATTTTATCTAAAATCGCTTCCGGCTTTCCTTCTTTTTGAGCTTGCTCTCTACCAATCTCCAACTCTCTTGCTTTGATTTTATCACTTACGAAAGATTCATCTAGAGCTACTGGATTCATTGCAGCAATTTGCATTGCTACATTTCTACCTGCAGCAGCAGCAGCATCGTTAGATTGGTTCATCGCAACTACTGTAGCCGTTTTGTTACCTGGGTGATTGTATGCAATCGTTTTCTCAGAAGACACAGAAACATATTCCGACAATTCGATTTTCTCACCAATCTTACCTACTTCTTCAATTAACTTTTCAGAGATAGTCAAAGCGTCGTCGTACTTTAAACCTCTTAAATCCTCAACAGATCCAGGCTTTTCAGTTAATGCTATGTTTAAGATACTTTTTGCTACTCCAACAAAGTCATCATTCTTTGCAACAAAATCAGTCTCACAGTTTAATGTAACCATAGCAGCAAAAGAAGAATCTTCAGTTGTACCTGCGATAATAACACCTTCGTTAGCATCTCTATCACTTCTTTTTTCAGCAACCTTTTGTCCCTTTTTACGAAGAAATTCAATCGCTTTGTCGAAATCACCTTCAGCTTCAACTAAAGCCTTCTTGCAGTCCATCATACCTGCACCGGTTTGCTTTCTTAACTTGTTTACTTCAGCAGCAGTTATATTAGCCATCGTAGTATATATTTAAATAGTTATATTAATTAAAATTACTTTGCTTCTTTAGCTTCAGTCTTCGTAGGCTTAGCTTTAGCTTCTTTTTCCTTTGCAGGCTCAGCAGCTTTTTCCTCTTTTACTTTAGCAGGTTCAGCATCCTTTTTTGCAGCTTCTTTGTCAGCTGCAACTTTATTCATGTCCTTATCAGTTTGTCTTTCTGACAAGCCTTCAGCAACAGCTCCGGTCATTATTTCTAAAATCTTATCGATAGACTTTGCAGCATCATCATTTCCTGGAATTGGAAAATCAACCAAAGATGGATCTGAGTTTGTATCAACAATAGCAAATGTTGGAATATTCAGCTTTTTTGCTTCAGCAACAGCAATGTGCTCCTTCTTAATATCAACGATAAAAATTGCGGAAGGCAATCTGTTCAAATCAGCAATAGAACCTAAATCTCTTTCCAACTTAGCTCTTTGACGTGTAATTTGTAGTCTTTCTCTTTTAGACAAAACTTTGAATGTACCATCCTTCAACATATTGTCGATTGTAGACATTTTACGAACCGCTTTTCTGATGGTAGCAAAATTGGTTAACATTCCTCCAGGCCATCTCTCAGTAACGTAAGGCATGTTGATTGCAGCTACTCTGCTTTCAATAGCATCTTTCGCTTGTTTTTTTGTTGCAACGAAAAGAATTTTCTTACCTGATTTTGCAATTTGCTTCATCGCTTCAGCAGCATCATCTAGCTTTACAGCTGTTTTATGTAAATCCAAAATATGGATTCCGTTCTTTTCCATGAAAATGTACGGTCCCATTTTTGGGTGCCATTTTCTCTTTAAGTGTCCAAAATGGACACCTGCTTGCAATAACTCTTTGTAATCTGTTTTTGACATTTTGTTTGTGTTTACGTTCGATTAAAAAACAATTGCAGAGTAGTGAAATGAATCAGTCTCTCCAATTTTGATACTAAACACACCTTTTGGCGATGCTTAAATTCTTGAATATTTTGATGAATTTCTTCACCCAATAAACGATATTAACGCTTACTGAATTGGAATTTCTTTCTTGCTTTCTTTTGACCTGGTTTCTTTCTTTCCACCATTCTTGGATCTCTTGTCATCAATCCTTCAGCTTTCAGTGTAGGCTTGTTATCAGCATCTATTTGAACAAATGCTCTTGAGACTGCTAATCTAATCGCTTCAGCTTGGCCAGTAATCCCACCACCTGCAACGTTAACTTTCAAGTCATAATGATCAACATTGTCTGTCAATGTGAAAGGCTGGTTTATTCTATATTGAAGTGCAACAGTTGTAAAGTACTCTTTGTAGTCCTTACCGTTAATAGTGTACTGTCCTTTACCTTTTGTCATGTAAATTCTAGCAACCGACTTCTTTCTTCTTCCTAAAGTATTGATAACCTCCATAACCTTATTTAATTGAATCTAATTTAATTTCTCTTGGCTTTTGAGCTCCAAATTTGTGCTCTGTACCCTCCACTGCGTGCAAATTTCTAAATAAAGCTCTACCCAATCTGTTTTTTGGTAGCATACCTCTCACTGCTTTTTCTACTAAAGCAATAGGCTTTTTAGCTAACAAGTTCTCAGCAGTAATAAACTTTTGACCACCAGGATACTCACTGTAAGAAACGTATCTCTTTTCAGCCATCTTATTTCCGGTCAACTTTATTTTTTCAGCATTAATAACAACTACATTATCTCCACAATCAACGTGAGGAGTGTAATTAGGCTTGTGCTTTCCTCTAATCATTTTAGCAACTTTTGATGCTAAACGTCCTAGTGTTTCGTTTTCAGCATCAACTAAAACCCACTGCTTATCTACAGTTGCTCTATTTGCTGAAATGGTTTTATAACTTAAGGTATCCACGATTTTCCTTTTTTTACTAATTATATACTATATCATCCCTAAAATTGGGATGCAAAGTTAGAATTAATTTTTATTTTAGACAACAACCTATAACAGAAAAATATCATCTACTTTTTAAATTGCATCAATAAGGAGGAAAGGCTTGCCTTTCCTCCTTATTGATGATCTCTATTTAGCGCGTTATTAACAGTGCTCGTCGAAAGCTGCAGTCAAATTTTCTGCAATCATTTCTGCAGGTCGCCCTTCAATGTGGTGTCTTTCGATAAAATGAACCAGTTTCCCACCTTTAAATAATGCAATTGATGGAGATGAAGGAGGATAAGGCAACATATGCTTTCTAGCTTGCGCTGCGGCATCCTGATCTACCCCTGCAAAAACAGTTGTCAATTTTGAAGGAACTTTGGAATGCTTTGAAGCCATTGTTACTGCTGGTCGAGCATTTGCTGCTGCACATCCACAAACTGAATTCACCATAACCAATACGGTTTCATTTGCGTTTGAAAGAGCCGCATCAACATCTGCTGCATTTGTTAAATCTTGAAAGCCCACTGAAGTTAATTCTTCTTTCATTGGAGCTAC
>JAOKCF010000021.1 GCA_028245195.1 Vicingaceae bacterium
AATGAAGAAAAAGATGGCTTTTCAATCTATCCAAATCCAGCAACCAATCAATTCTCAATTGATGCTGATTTAACAATTAAAACGAGCGTTCAGATTTTAAATTACAATGGCCAACTGGTGAAAGAGGTGAATCAATTAAAACATTCTAATCAAATCGACATTAGTGATTTAAATTCAGGAATTTACTTTGTAAATGTTTTGATTAATGATTCATTCTTAGTCGAGAAGTTAATCATCAGATAAAGTGAAGTTTGCTTTAATTTCACTTTTTGTAATAGCGTCCTTGAGCATTTCTGCTCAAGGACCTTTTGCTCCTCAAGCCAATCAACTTGGAACTTCAGCGATTCATACTGATTCTAGTGTGTTTGTTGCTTGGGCATCTAAAGTTGACGTTCAACGAGGAAAGCAGGATATAGCTATTCATAATTTTGACACAACAACAGTTGGAAACTGGATACAATGTATTGGAAAGGCGGAGGGAACTGTCGTTAGTTTAGGTGATTCAGGTGTTGCTACCTTGCAATTCGATGGGTTAGTTTATAATGGTATAGGTCCTGATTTTGCTGTTTTTGAAAATGCTTTCAATCATACTTTCTTAGAACTAGCATTTGTAGAAGTAAGTTCTAATGGGATTGATTTTTATCGTTTTCCGTCCCACTCATTAACGGATACAACTCTTCCTGTAGGTTCATTTGGTGAAATAAATCCATCTCAAATTCACAACTTAGCAGGTAAGTATACGGTTAACTATGGAACTCCCTTCGATTTATCAGATTTAGATTCTGTGTCGCAACTAGATGTAAATGCCATTAGTCATATTCGAATCGTTGATGTTGTTGGTAGTTTAAACTCAAACCATACCCAACGAGATAGCCGGGGAAGAAAAATTAATGATCAATATCCAACTCCTTTTCCATCAGGAGGTTTTGATTTAGACGCAGTAGGTGTTATTTATATGAAAGGAGTGAGTTTATTTGAGACTAAAGATCAATTGAGCTTTTCCATTTACCCCAACCCATCAAATGGAGTGTTTTATGTTAGTTCTAAAGAGTATGAAAAGCTACAATTTGAATTGCGCGATATGCTTGGACGGCCAATCAGGTCAGGTGAGCTTACTTCTAAGAAATTAGATTTCACCGGAGTTGAGAAAGGAACGTATATGATCAGTATAATCGGGAATGAGTTAGCTGTCATTCGTAAAATTATAATACAATGAGAATTTTAGGAACCATCTTACTTCTTGCGGTAGCCTCTAATTTATTGAGTCAAAATACAATTTCTGATACGGTTGAAATCGAGCCAGTTATAGTCAATGGTAACTCATTGACAACAAACCAAGAAGTCCTAGATTCTTCGATTCTGAGTAACCCTCAACATTTAAATTTAGGCGATTTATTGTCAAAAAAGTCGCACTTATTTATTAAGTCTTATGGCATTGGTAGTTTAGCAACCGTTTCATTACGTGGAAGTGGTGCAGCACATACGCAAGTAAATTGGAACGGTATTTCATTAAACTCTAGCATGAATGGGTCAAGTGATTTGGCATTGTTTCCTTTGTTTTTTATGGACGAAGTGAGCGTGAAATATGGGTTAAATAGCTTAGCTGATGGAACTGGAGGAATTGGTGGAGCAGTTAATATTTCCACTTTACCCGAATTCGGAAAACAACTTAGCCTGTATACATCGTATTTGCTTGGAAGCTTTGGTCAAGAGCAATTGAATTTAAAAATAAAAGGAGGGGATGATAAATTTCAATCTATTACTAAAATTATTTACAACCAAGCGGATAATAATTTTGAATACAGAGATTTAACAACAGAAGGTTTCCCTAACAAGAGAGTGAATAATGCTCGATTTATTCAAAAAGGTGTCATGCAGAATTTATTTTTAAAACTACCTAGTAACCAGTTACTTGAAGCTAGTTTATGGTTATTTAATTCTGAACGAAAATTACCCCCATTAATTACACTTCGAAATAACACAGAATTACAAGAAGATTTGGCAATTAAAAGCTTGATTAAATATTCTAAGTATTTCAACAGCAGCACACTAAAAGTAACTTCAGCTTATCTTTCAGATGAATTAAACTATCAAAATGAAAGAGCGGGTATTGTTTCTACCTCTGCAACCAATAGTTTCAGAACGAGATTGGATTATGAGTTTAACTTTCGAAAAATTGATGTTCATGCTCAAGCTAAATATGATCATGATAATGCTTCCGCAGATGGCTTGACAACAGCAGTAAATCAAAATAGAACCGAGTTTTATTTAAGTGCTCAACGATTTATAATCAAAAGGATTAAAACCAGCTTGTCAATAAGAAGCTTGAATATAATGCAAGCAGAAAGCTATTTGTTGCCACAGCTAAGAATAGACTACCAACTAAAAAGTTTGAATTTACATGTTTACGCCTTGGCCGGTAAAAATGTGAAATACCCAAGTTTGAATGATTTATATTATGTGCCATCCGGCAATGTAAACTTACAAGCCGAAGAAAGTGAGAGTGCTGAGATAGGCGTTGTTTATCAAAGAGGTGTGGTGAACAATAAACTGTTATTTACCTCAAGTGCAACGTTATTTTATAATAACATAGCAAACTTTATACAGTGGGAACCTACTGCTTTTGGTTTTTGGAAACCAACCAACCTAAAAAGCGCTGAAACAATGGGGTCGGAGTTGTTCATTGAGGTAAATCAAGTAAAAGGAAAAATTAAAAAGCAATTTAATGCAACGTATTCTTATACAGCTTCAAAAAATTACGAAAAGCAACATGAGTTTGATGAATCAAGAGGAAAACAGTTGATTTATATACCTGAACATAAAGGAAATGTTAGTCTAGATTTGGAGGTTGAGAACTTCTGTTTTTTTATGAACTACCAATATATTGGAATTCGTTTTATTAGTTCTGATAACGAGGAGCTCCTTCCTTCTTACTCACTTTTAGATGCAAGTGTTTGTAAAAGCCTAAAATGGAAAGGCAATAGTTTTATAGCACTTTCTGCAGGAGTAAAAAATATTTTAGACATTAAATATCAAGCGATAGAATGGCGTCCAATGCCAAACAGAAACTATTTTATAAAAATTTCATATCAATTTAAGAAATGAAACAATTTATATCCGTACTGTTAATTCTATTTGTTTTTTCCTGTAAATCAGATGACGAACAGCAAGAGCCCGTTCCATTAAATCAATCTATGGTTTTGTTATTGAATGAGGGGAACTACAACTTTGGCAATGCTAGTCTTTCTTTGTACAATGAGAAGGATAAAACCGTCAACCACAAGATATTTCAATCAAACAACCAAGGGAGACCTATTGGAGATGTAGTCCAGTCAGCCCTTCAGATAGGCAATAAGCTATTTGTGGTTGTAAACAATTCTAGTAAAATAGAAGTTTTGGATGTATCTGACTTAACTTCTATCGCAGCTATTCAGCAGTTAAATTCTCCACGATATATTGCTGTGGCAAATCCAAACAAAGCTTATGTGAGTGATTTGTATGAAGACAAACTATATGTTATAAATCCAACTAGCCACGTCGTTTTGAAAACTATCGAAACTAAAGGGTGGGTAGAGGAAATGGCAATTGCCAGTGGCAAGCTATACATGACTCATGTAGATAGCAATCAAGTTTGGATTCTAGACATCGTAACGGATTCTATCTTACAAAAAATCAGCACTCACAAACAACCTCAATATATTGAAATTGATAAAAATAAAACTGCCTGGGTTTCGTGTAGTGGAGGATTGAATGGTAGTAAATCTGCACTTTACCAAATCGAAACTTTAACAGATTCTGTACTTTCTATTTTTGAAGGGGTTACTTCAGATTTTAAAATTGGAGAACTAGAACTTAATTCAACAAGAGATGAACTTCATTTTTTAGGAAAAGATGGTTTGTATTCAATGAATGTGAGCGCAGGAATTTTAGCAGATATACCAAAAATTGGACAGGGTAACCGATTATTTTACGGGTTTTCTATTCACCCTATTACCAATGAAATATACATCTCAGATGCTATAGATTATCAACAGAGAGGTGTGGTATATCGTTTTGATTACTCAGGTAATCAGTTAGATGCTTTTAAAGTTGGAATCATTCCCGGAGACATTGTATTTTTAAACTAATGGATTTTTACCCCCAACGGATAGTTTGCTTAACTGAAGAAACGACGGAACTACTTTATCTGATAGGAGAAGAAGAACGAATTGTTGGTATTTCTGGATTCACAGTTCGACCAAAAAGAGCTAGAAAGGAAAAACCGAAAGTATCTGCATTCATAGATGCAAACATTGATGAAATTATAGCACTTAAGCCGGATATGGTTATTGGCTTCTCTGATATTCAAGCAGAAATTGCTCAGCAATTGATTAAAAGAGGAATTACTGTATGGGTCAATAATCACCGCAGTTTAGATGAAATCCTGAAAATGATAGTTCAGCTTGGAGCAATAGTAGGGAGAACAGAAACATGTTTAAATCTTGTCAATAATTATCAAAAAAGGATATTAGAGATTCGAGAGATAACCTCTAAATGGAAGGTTAAACCAAGAGTTTACTTTGAAGAATGGTATGACCCTTTAATAAGTGGAATACAATGGGTAAGTGAGTTGATAGAAATAGCAGGTGGAATTGACTTGTTTTCTGAAAATGGAAAGGAAAGTTTAGCTAAACATCGAATTATTGAAAATCACCAAGAGGTTCTTCAAAGAGATCCAGATATTATTTTAATCTCTTGGTGTGGTAAAAAATTCAAACCTAATCTAATGTTTAAACGAGACGGATGGAAAGAAACAAAAGCTTTCAAAAATGATGATTTTTATGAAATAGATTCAGGGATAATTCTTCAACCTGGGCCTGCTAGTATTTCTGAGGGTTTAGAGTTACTGCAAAATATTTTCACTGATTGGGCATTGAAACATGGACACTAAAAAGCCGCATTTATTTTTCAATTGGAGTAGTGGAAAAGATTCCTCTTTTGCACTTTATAAGTTAATTCAACAGAATGATTTTCAAACTCTCAACTTTATTAACGACAGTTGGCATGGAAACAAAACGGATTGGAATGCATGGCATGCTAGAAAGTTTATTGAGACGATAAGTTTAGGCCATTGGACTTCCTTTGGAAATAATCTACTTGTCTAGCTCAGCTTCACATGATACTTATATTAAGTTGATGAAGGAAGCAATGGATAAAATGAAAACAAATAATATTTACAACACCGCGTTTGGAGAAATTTTTTTAGAAGACTTGGGGGATTATCGAGAAAGTCAATTAGAGAAGGTTGGTATTAAAGCACACTTTCCATTATGGAAGAGAGATACAAGAGCATTAATTCTTGAGTTTATCGAATTGGGTTTTAAAACTAAAATTGTAGCAGCAAATGCAGCTATTTTTGATGAAGATTTTGTTGGACAAGATATCACCAAAGATCTTATTTACAGTTTACCTGACGAAGTAGACCTTTGCGGAGAAAACGGAGAGTTTTATACCTTTTGTTACGATGGACCTATCTTTAAATCTCCTGTAACATTTGAGGAAGGCTAAAAGGTAAGAAAAATCCTATCCAAATCCTACAATTGGAGGAAATGAAATTGACTTCTGGTTATGTGAATTAATCAAAGTATTTGTGGCTTTTGGAACAATTAATGTTCAGCTTTTACGATATTTGTTAGTTAGACTAAAACCTGCGATTTGGGAGGACTTTTAAAATACCTATTCATTTTACTATTACTTATTTCTTTTCAGCAAGTTAATGCCCAATTCCGATTGATTATGGAAATGGCAGTAACTGATCAAGGGAAAAAGATGGCCGGTGCCGAAATTAAAGTATTTAAAAACGGTTCTTTGGTAGAAATGGTTTTAACCGACGGCAAAGGATTGGCCGATATTCCATGTGATCCAAACGCTATTTACACCATTGAAGTTGGTGGTAATAAGGGGATGATTAAAAAAAAAATAGAAATCAACACGAACGGTGTTGCACCAGAAGTAGCAAAAGGTGATCTATTTTTTCCAGCCACAGTAGAACTTTTTGAGAAGATTGAGGGAATGGACGTTTCAATCTTAGATAAGCCTATTGGCAAGATAAAGTTTAACGAAGACTATGGTTTTGAAAGTGATGCCGATTATACTAAATCGGTTCAAAGGCAATTGGCAGATTTAGAAAAAGATTTTATATCCAAAAAAGAAGCAGATCAAGCAAAAAAGGCTGCTTCTATGAAGCAGTATGCTGAGGCTATTAAAATCGCAGATAAAGCCTTTTCATCAGAAGAATGGGAGAAGGCAGCCGAACAATACCGTATAGCCGAAAAGATAAATCCTGACCCACTAGAAACTTATCCTAGTTTTCAATTGGCTGAATTAAAAACTAAGCTGATTAAAATTGAAGCAGACAACAAAAGATATAACGAAGCTATTGGCAAGGCTGATGCGGCGTTGGCTTCAAAGGACTTCGAAATTGCAATTGCAGAGTATAAAAGAGCTTCTGGTTATAAACCCAATGAAGCATACCCTCAAACAAAGATTAAGGAAGTTCAAGGTCAGTTAGTCAACTTTGCAAAAGTGAAGCAATCCTATATTGCTGCTGTTGAAAAGGGCGACAATTCGTTAAAAATAAATGATTTGACTACTGCAAAGGTTGCTTTTGAAGAAGCTGCAGGTCTAAAACCAGATGAGTCGTATCCTAAGAACAAACTAGCTCAAATAAACGACATCTTGTCGAAGCAAGAAGCTAAAAAAGCAGAGTATGACAATGCCATAAAAGCAGCTGATGAAGCTCTAGCTGCTAAAAATTACGAAGCTGCAAAGACCAGTTATCAAAGAGCATCGAGTTTTAAACCAACAGAACAATATCCAAAAGATCAAATTGGAAGAGTTGACGCGCTAATAGCCAGAGCTGTAAAGCTAAATCAAGAATATAAAGCTGCTGTGGAGAAGGGCGACAATACACTGACCTCTAAAAATTACCAAGAAGCCAAAACAGCTTTTGAAACCGCAAGTAAATTAAGACCTTCCGAGGCTTATCCCAAGGAAAAAATTAAAGAAATTATTGACTTTATTGCAAAAAATAAAGCTGCAGAAAAGGAATATAAAATTAAAATTGATGAAGCAGATAAAGCATTTGCTGCTAAACAATATATAGATGCAAAGGCTGCTTATACTATTGCGAAGACTTTGAAACCCGCTGATAGCTACCCTATAGAAAAGGTATCAGAGATTGATGGCATACTTGCTAACCTATCAAAGGTGGAAGAGAACTATAAAGCAACTATTGCAAAAGGTGATGCTGCTCTAAGCTCTAAAGATATGGAAGGGGCAAAGGCTGCTTTCAACGAAGCATTAACACTTAAATCTGATGAGCAATATCCGAAGGATAAATTAGCTGAAATAGAAACGATCGTTTTAAAGAATCAGAAGTCCGAAGAAGAATATAAAACAGCTGTCCAAAATGGAGATGATGCTTTAGCAGATAAGAATTACGATAAAGCAAAAGAGTTTTTTAATACAGCAAGCGGAATAAAACCACAAGAAGCTTATCCAAAAAACAAGATAGCAGAAATAGAAAAGACACTTGCTGCAGTTGCTGAAAAAGAAAATGCATTTAACGAAGCAATTGTTGAGGGTGACAAGGCGATGACTTCGAAGGAGTTGGAAAAGGCAAAAGCGAGTTATTCGAAAGCTAGTAGCTTAAAGCCTGATGAGGATTACCCAAAAGACCAGCTTGCAAAAATTGAAACTCAATTGGTTGCTAATAAAGAATTAGAAACCAATTATAAATCAGCAATTACTGAAGGAGATAATGCCTTTAGTTCAAAAGAGTATGAAAAGGCAAAATCTGCTTACAAAAAAGCCGGTGATTTAAAAACTCAGGAAGAATATCCAACATCTAAATTAGCTGAAATTGATGCCATTATCACTGATTTGAAGGGGAAAGAAGAGAGCTACAATGTAGCAATAAAAAAGGGAGATGATGCTCTAAGAAGTGAGGACTACGAGGCTGCTCGTTTAGTTTTTGAAGAGGCGTTAGCACTTAAAGACGAAGAATATCCAAAAGGAAAAATTAAGGAGATAAAAGCTAAGCTAAAAGCAATAGCGGCGGCAAAAGCTGCCAACGAAAAATTACACACAGATTACCAATCAGCTATCAGTAAGGGAGACCAATTAGGTGCAGATAGTAAGTTTGATGAGGCAATTTCTTCCTACACGCAAGCAAGTCAATTAAAACCTGACGAAGCGTATCCTAAAGAACAAATTGAAACAGTAAAAACGGCAAAAGAG
>JAOKCF010000022.1 GCA_028245195.1 Vicingaceae bacterium
CAAACCAATTATATCAACTCTTCCGATAACAGTTTACTTAGACGCAAATGGACAAGCAACAATAACAGCAACCGATTTAGACAATGGGACATCTGATAATTGTCAGTTAGCAGGAATCGCTATTGATAGTGCAACGTTTGATGTAACTGAATTGGGACCAAATAATGTATGGTTTACCGCAATAGATGTGAATGCTAATAGAGACAGTACAATAGAAGTAGTAACTGTATTAGACACGATAGCTCCAATGGTATCGAATTGTCCTATAAACATTGTGGTATCATCAGCAATCAATAGTTGTGATGCAGCAGTAACATGGGTAGCACCAACAGCAAGTGATAACGGTCAATTGGATTCCCTAATCAGTTCACACGTAAATGGAAGTACGTTCCCATTAGGAACAACGACCATTACTTACATTGCTTATGACCAATCGATGAACACGGATACCTGTAGCTTTATGATTACAGTTCTAGATAGTGTGGCCCCAATAATTACGAATACTCCAAGTAATATAACTGTAAGCAATGATGCAGGACAGTGTGGAGCAGTAGTGAGTTGGACGCTACCAATAGCTACCGATAATTGTCAATTAGACTCATTAGTAAGTAGCTATAGTGTAGGAACACTATTTGCAGTAGGAACTACCACCGTTACCTACATCGCTTATGACGTAGCGATGAATACGGATACCATTAGCTTTACGGTAACGGTAACTGATACGGAGAAACCAACAATTGTATGCACAGCCGACACAACGATATGTGGTGGTGTCTATACGTATGCAGCACCAACAACAACAGACAACTGCGGTGTAGCAAGTGTAGTTCGCACGGCAGGATTACCTTCAGGGTCTACGTTCCCTCCAGGAAGTACATTAATCACTTACTTAGTAACGGACATTCATGGAAATGTAGACTCGTGCAGCTTCACAGTAACACGAGATGAATTACCAACGCTAGCAACAGTAGGAGTGGACTACAATGTCTGTTCAGACACAGTTATATTAAATGGAAACAACCCTTTGGTTGGAGCAGGAACTTGGAGTAGTTTAACAAGTGGAACAACGATACTATTGCCTAGTGATTCAGCAAGTAGGGCAGTATTACAGCGTGGAGTAAACACATTAGTGTGGACAATTAGCAGCGGAGTATGCGCAATAAGCAGTGATACCATTACCATTACTTACGACAGTGAGCCAACAATTGCAAGTGCAGGACCTGATCAGACATTGTGTGATGAACGAAGAACAACGATGGAAGCTAACATTCCACAGATAGGGAAAGGGGTATGGAGTCTTTTAAGTGGATCAGGAAATTTGAGCAACATTAACAATGGCAAAACAACAGTAACTGGCTTGAGCGACGGAGTGAACGAACTTTTATGGACCATTAGTAACGGAGAATGCGCAACTAGTATAGATACGATTACATTGACAGGGGCTAATAATCCAGTTTTAACAATGATATTTGACACGACTATCTTCAAGCAAGATGGAGTTAGGTTATTTGTAATTAGCGATATTTTAACTAAAATGCAGTATAGTTGGTCTCCAATGTTTAGTTTGGATAATAGTCTTAGTCAAACACCGTTTGCTCGACCTGATGAAGATACTCGTTATTCTGTGAGGGTTACTGCTCCTGATGGATGCTTTGCAGATGGAGATGTTGATGTAACAGTTGTAACAGCATTAATAATCCCAGGAGCTTTCACTCCAAATGGAGATGGACAGAATGACACTTGGGAGGTTAAGAATTTAGAAGGATTAGATTTTTATGATGTAGTAGTTTATGATGGGTTTGGTAGTGAGGTATTCCGGTCAAGTTCATATAGCCCATGGGATGGGAAGTTTGAAGGGGATGATTTATCAGTTGGATCATATTATTACTTAATTACGTACGAGTTGCGTGGTAACTCGGAAGTTGTAACAGGAGTAATTTCAATATTAAGATAAGCTATGATGAGAAGTTTAGTAATTTCACTTATGCTTGTAACGGGAGCTGCATTAAAAGCACAGACTATTCAGCAGTTCACAATGTACAACCTGAATCATTACATAGTCAACCCTGCCGCTGCCGGGAATAAAAACTATGCAGATATCCGGATGGGCTATCGTAAACAGTGGACAGGTATTGATGTAGCACCTTCTACATACTACGTAAGTGGGCATACAGTGTTAAATAGACCTAAGAATTATTTATCATCTGCGGTACGAATGAGTAATTCTTGGGGTCAAAGATCTAGGAGTAATCCAATGATAAAACATGCTGTAGGGGGTTTTATTAATTCAAGTGAGTTTGGAGCGTTTAAGCGATTAGAAGGGACGGGAACATATGCATTGCACCTTCCTTTAATTAGAGATATATCGATATCAATGGGGTTAAGTGCCGGATTTAAAAGCTTTAGTTTCGATGAAAGCAAAGGAGGAGTATTGTATACAGGCGATCCGGTTTTTGATGCTTATGCTACTAGTGGTAATTCTAATAAGTTCAATATGAATACAGGGGTTTATGCATATTCTGATAAATTTTATATTGGATATTCAGCTAAACAGCTAATTAGAAGCAAAATAAGACTATCGAATTTAAAAATTGAAACAGGATCGGAGCAATTTCAAATATATCATTACGCAATGGCTGGATACCATTTTGATTTAACAAATGAGATTCGCCTGTCTTCGGGTTTTTTGTTAAAAAAAGTTGGTAACAATCAGCTGAGTTATGATGTCAATGCTTTACTAACATATAAACAATTTCTCTCAGCAGGATTAGCTTATAGAAGTCAAGATGCTGTATCCGTTATGTTTAGCTATCATATTAATGGGTTATTAAAAATAGGGTATTCTTATGATTATAATATTTCTGAGATTCGTTCTGTATCAAATGGAAGTAACGAATTGTTCATAGGGGTTTCAATTTATTCACTTTCTAGAAAGGGAGCTACTTTCTAAACGTTATAACTAGGGATAAAAAAATAATTATGAGGATAGTAAAATATATAGTAATACTTATTGCCTACTGCACGCTTAATAGTATTTATCTATTTAGTCAATCGTCAATAAAGCACATTGAATCAGTTAAAGAAATAAAGGGTATTAATACAAATGGGGAAGAGAGTAACCCAATAATAGTTCCGAACGGGAATAAAATGTACTTCATGCACATGAGCTCTAATGCGAAAAAAGCTTCTACTTTAGGGCAAGAAATTTGGATAAGTGAAAAAATAGAAGACGAGTGGTCAAATGCAATTCCTTGGAAAATTTCAGCACATGACAATGCGAATAATGTTATAATTGGAGTTTCTAACAATGAAAAAAAACTTTACATATTTAATTCTAATGACACAAGAAACAAGTTTGCTAAGGGGTTGTCATATATTCAATTAAATGAAGGAGGAGTATTTGATAGTCCTGTTAGAATAAGTATTCCAGGATTTGAAATTGCTTATGGGTTTTATTCATTTTATGTTACTCCTGATGAAGAGCAATTTTTTGTTGCAACTGCAGCTGACAGCTCTGATTATGAAGATTTATTTGTTAGTTTAAAGCAAGAAGACGGCAGTTGGGGGGAGTTGATTAATTTAGGCTCTACAATAAATACATCACTTATAGAAACAACGCCATTTTTATCTTCAGATAAAAAGGTATTGTATTTTTCTAGCGATGGTCATGATGGTTTTGGATCAGCTGATTTGTTTAAATCCGAGCGTATTGGAGATGGATGGACGAACTGGACAACACCAGAGAATTTAGGAGAAAATATTAATTCGAAAGGGTTTGAAGCTTCATACGTTATAATAGACGAGTGGACTGCAATGTTTTCGAGTAATCGAAATCGGACGTTTAGTGATATTTATGAGGTAACTTTTGCGCGCGAAAATCAAACGATTGAGTTAGTCGTGTCATCAGATACTAATGTTTTAGAAGGCAGGATATCACTAGCAAAGTTGGATACAACTTCTACAGCTCCTATTAGATTACTTGTAAAAAACGGGTTAGGTATTGTTGTTGACACAATTTATGCTAATTCTAAGGGTAAATTCCAGTACAAAAAATTAGGATACGAAGCATATACAATTACCCTAATGGATGTAGATGATGTAGGAATGGAAGAATTTTCTATAGCTGACCTCGTAGCGCTAACTAATAAAGTGGAGGATGACACAGTTCATATATTAAATAACTATTCATTAATAGATTCGACAATAGTTGTAGGGGTTTCTGATAATGAAGTTGAAGACTCATTTTTAGATGGATTAATGAACGATAGTGTGGTTGCTGCTAAAGATAGTATAAACGCAGATGCATTACTTGAAGAGATTTCATCGAATAAAATCAATACTGAAAGTGGTGATGCAATTGTACAAGAACTATCAACAGAAAATGAAATATTAGAAAATGAAGTATTTACTAAGAATGACTCTTTGTTACCTTATGAATCAAAAGTAACGGATGAAATCGAATTATTAGATGTTGCTGCGGAAATTGATAATAATCAACAAGCTTCTACAATCAATACTACTGAAACTCCTCAAGATATTGAGCTAATAGTGTATTTTGGGTTTGACTCTTATGTACTATCAGAAAATAGTAAGGTTGCAATAGATGATTACATTACACAATTGGAATTCAAAGATGGAGATATTTTGACAATTAGTGGGCACACAGATTCTTATGGGTCTTTAGATTATAATACTATACTTTCAGAACGAAGAACAAACGCTGTTAAAGAGTATTTTATCCTAAAGGGAATTACAGTTAATTATGATGTTCTGTCAAAAGGGGAAGAAGAGCCAATTGCATCTAATGCAACCTTTCAAGGCAGGAAACTGAATAGACGGGTTTGTGTTAGTTTTTCTAATAACCAAAATAAAAAGATCCTTGTATAAAATTGAATTATTTAACTGTATGCATGTTTAAATTAAACTTTTCACAATAAGTAACACCGCGGCTAAATTCTCAACAAACCCTTTCACCTGTCTTAAAAGAACTAGCAAAGTCAAGAGATTACAAACAGAACTAAGAAAGTGTGGGGTTAACAGAAATGGTTTCTATTTCAAGGGGTGTTGTATAGCATTGTTTGTTATGCTCTAATTAGTTGCTTTTTTTTCAGCATATTTTTAGAGCCAGAACAGCCAATAATCAGTATTTCAAGAAGTAGACTCAGGTATTTTAACATTACTTTTTCTATTTTAGGGGGGTGATTATCATCAATAGCAATGTAATAAGTTACATACCTTTGATTTAGTAATAAATAGCAATAAACTATGCAATTTGTTACCTGCTGGCTTACTTTTTTTCTTAAAAATTCAGCAAACTTATAATATTCAGTTGGTCTTGATTTGTGGTTTCAAAAAATTGGGTCATATAACCTAATTCAAATCTTATACTCTTATTGATTTTATAACCTATTCCGCCATATAATCTATTTCTGTCAAATATTTCAGATTCTGAATTCAAAAAAATCTCATTATATGCAGAAAAGTACAAATTATTATTTTCCTCTTTTGAAAAAGGGACATTGATATTTAAAAAATAGCGAAAACGCATCTTAAAATCACTCTCAATAAATCTTTGTTCAAATCGATAGCGGTGATTTAATTGCGCGATACCTACTTTTTGTTTTGACGTAAACTGTTGAAAAATTCTATGCTCATTAATAGATTCCTTTTCCTCTGCATTGACAATGTAGTTTTGGGATAAAATATAACCGTAACCTAATAAAACATTGTTTTTATTAGGTTTAAAATTATAGCCTAAGCCTGTTCTTAATAGCAATTGCTCCAAGTCACCAATACCATTATAATTTCTGTACTGAATTTCGTTATGTATATTCCATTTAGAGTTGATTTTTTTACTCCCAATATACATTAACCAATTTCCCAAATTGCTTTCTTGAGCTTTAACATATGCAGGTAATATTAACCCAAGGACTAATATTACTATTAAAACATTGTAATTGATTTTAATCATAAAAAAGTACTTTCCCTGTGTTGATATCATACATAGCACCTATAATTTTTATTTCTCCATTGTTATGCATTTCTGCTAAAACTGAGCTATTTGTTACAATGTTATCAATGGTTAATTCAACATTTTTAGCGGAAACATTATTAACAAACTCCGAATTTGATGAGTTTCGTAAGTTAGTATCCTGTGGCTCTATAACGGCTTTTACAGCTGGCTTAATTTTGTCAAGCATTCCTGTTAAATTACCTAGTTTAGCATCATCACAAGCTCCTTTTATTGCTCCACAAGCAGTGTGCCCCAATACGACTACTAACTTTGTTCCAGCTAATTTACAACCAAACTCCATACTGCCTAATATATCTGAATTCACAAAATTACCTGCAATTCGAATGCTAAACACATCTCCTAATCCTTGGTCAAAAACAAGCTCGGCAGAAACTCTAGAATCAATGCAACTGAGAATAGTTGCGAAGGGAAATTGCCCTTCTGATGTGTCATTAACCTGTTCTAAGAGGTTTCTGTTAGCTTTTAGGTTATTCTGAAATCTAACATTTCCCTCTTTTAAAAAATCTAATGACTTTTGAGGTGTCATTGTTGCCTGTGTTTCTTTTGTGTGTGCTTTCATATTATTGTGTTTCATTAAGTTTTCTTCTATCTACGTTTGATTTCGTACTCTTAATTACACCCAATATCTATTCCCCTGAATCCAATTAGAGAAGAGGGATTAAATATTAGTTGCTACTAAGAAACCTACTGAGCAAAAAGTACGAATAAGGGAAACAGCTCTGTATTTAATTTGTTTATTCTAAATTTTATTCTTGAGTTTAATTAAACAATTTAGGAACTCAAAGATATTTTTTTTTCGATAACCTCAAAACCTCAGCAAGAAATTCAACAAAAGCTAAAACCTTTCAATCTCATCAATAAAACTAAAAAAGGATGGGTTTAACAGAAATGATTTCCTATTTTAAGAGTGTAGTATAGTATTATAGTTTAGAGACTGTATGACGATATTTAGCACTGTTAATTACACCCAATATCTATTACCCTAAATCCTAGAAAAGAGTGATTAACTATTAATTGGATTTAAGAAACTCTATTAGGTTGTTTAAATAAAAATATACAATTGTTTATTTCAATATATTATTTAAATGTCAATTGTTATCTTTAGAATTAACTTAAAACAAATTTCTATGAAATGGTATATGAAAAATAGATGGTGGATATGGTCAGTTACTGGTGTATATCTTGCTTATAGAATTATAATCAGTATTTACTATTAATCTTTAATCCGTGAAATTATCATTTATATATAACGGTAAGGTTAAAGAAAATCCAACAATAAAGAGTGGGACTATATTTTAGTAATGGTATTTTACATTTAGATTAAATTATATACTAAAACCTCAACAAAAGCCGGAACCTTTCAACCTCATAAAAAAAAGAACTAAGCAGGGGTGGGGTTAACAGAAACAGTTTTCTATTTCACGAGGCGTTGTATAGCATAGTTATAACCCCGTATTAGAGACTGTATGACG
>JAOKCF010000023.1 GCA_028245195.1 Vicingaceae bacterium
GCCATCTTCTTGCTCGTAGACAATTTCAGTATTCCAGCCGCAATTCAATGCTATTTTGGCAAGTAATTCTTGGTCTATATACAGCCATTTGTATTTTGCTCCTTTGGTCTGCTCAAAACTTAATTGGTAGTTGAAAATGCCGAAATAATCGCTGTTATAGTCCAATTCTATTTCGCCATTCCTTAAATCTGAAGAGTCTAAAATTAGTTGAGCGTCTTGTGTGGTGATCGTTTTAGCATGGAGTAAATAATACTCTAATCCTTTTAAATCTCCTGCAATGCCAATGCCGTTCATTAAAAACAAAAGGGTGTCAAATTTTTGTGGAGTGTTGTACTTTAAAAAGTCGCCGCAAACTGTTTTCTGCACGCCCAAGAGGTTCATAATTTCTACGCCATCCATTGAAATGTCTAGAGCAATGACTTCATATTCTTGTTGAAGAATTAAGCTGTGGGCGCCTGCCCCGGCACCTACATCTAAAATTG
Source organism: Vicingaceae bacterium (assembly GCA_028245195.1). Classification (GTDB taxonomy): domain Bacteria; phylum Bacteroidota; class Bacteroidia; order Flavobacteriales_E; family Vicingaceae; genus NORP294. The sequence continues at coordinate 483 of JAOKCF010000023.1, forward strand.
AACCTTGGCAAAGTTCAAGGGCAATCTTTTCTATTTCAGGTAATTCTTCTGTGGTTCTAAAGTATATTTCGACAGGCATCGATGTTGTGGACTCGTCATCCATGTGAATGTTTACAGCAGCTTGTTTATTTCCTTCCCAATATGCCTTTAGTGCTAATCCATGGGACATCCATGCAGTTGGCACAGTTTTTTTCATCCTCTACTTCCAAATATTGAACTGCCAATTCGAACCATGTTCGAACCTTCTTCCATAGCAATGTGATAGTCTCCACTCATGCCTGTACTCAAAATGGTGAGCTCAATATTTTTGGGATACTTGTTTTGGACTAGGGTGTCAAAAAATGTTTTCAGTCCTTTAAATTCATTCTGAATGGTGTCTTTATTGTTCGTGTTGGTAGCCATTCCCATAAGTCCCACTACCTTCACGTTTTTTAGTGATTTAAACTCTTCGGAGTTCAATAGCTCTGTGACCTCCGATTCGTCCATTCCAAATTTACTTTCCTCTTTGGCAATGTAAACTTGCAATAAAACATTTATAATTCTATCGTTTTGAGCTGCTCTTTTATTGATTTCTTGCAGTAAACTTAATTTGTCAACTGAATGAATTAAGGAGACAAAAGGAGCTATATATTTTGTTTTTTTGCTCTGCAAGTGACCAATCATATGCCATTCAATATCTTTTGGCAATTCCTCTGCTTTGGTCTTCATTTCTTGCGGACGATTCTCACCAAAAATACGTTGTCCTGCGGCATACGCCTCTTCGATATCTGAAGAGGGTTTGGTTTTAGAAACGGCTACAAGTTCTGCACCTTCTTTTAGTGTAGCTTTAATTTGTTGAAGATTTTCAGCAATACTCATGTTCTTTATTTAGTAGAGTAAACAGTTAAGCCGCTTCGAAGTTTTGGCTCAATCCAGGTGCTTTTTGGCGGCATGGTTTGATTTGCATCTGAGATGGTTTTTAATTGTTCCATGCTAACAGGGAAATGAGCAAAAGCAACTTTGGCCTTACCACGATCTACTTCAGCTTTTAGCGCTTCAATTCCTTCTAAACCTCCTTTAAAGTATACCCTACTGTCGGTTTTTAAGTCGCTAATTCTTAGAATGGGACTTAGTAGGTGATTGGTTAAGATAGAAACATCTAAACTTTTTACCGGATCATCTTCTTGAAACTGCCCTTCTTTTGGAATGAGGCAATACCATTTATTATCTATGTACATGCCAATTTCATGAACTTTCTCTGGCCTAAAAAATGGACCATCTACGTAAGCGATCTCGAAACTTTCTTGAATTGCCTCCAAAAATGAAGTAACATTGTGGTTTCCTAAGGTTGTTACCAATCGGTTAAACTCATAAATTTTTAAGCAGTTTTGAGGAATGAAATACCCCATAAAGTAATCATAGGCTTTTTCTTCTGAAGGATCTCCATTTCTATCTCTTAAGCCTTTGCCCAATAGGGCAGAAGAGGCTGAACGGTGGTGACCATCAGCAATATAAATTGATTTAATTTCGGAAAAGTAACGGGTTATTTTTGCCACGGTTTCTTCGTCGTCAATCTTCCAAAATGAATGCCTGTCTCGATTGGTTGTGGTAAAATCGTACTCTGGTCTATCTAAAACTTTCTCATTTGTAATACGATCAATTTTCTCATGATTGGGATATGTAAAGCAAACTGGTTCGGCATTAATTTGAACCGTTTCAAGATAGTTTTTAAAAATTTCTTCTCGCTTTGTAATGGTGGCTTCATGCTTTTTAATTACGTTGGAATAGTAATCTTCTACTGAAGCACAAGCAATAATACCTAGATAGGGATGACCGTGTTTAATTTGGCGGTAAACGTAATAGCTTTCTCTTTTATCTTGAATTAGAATCTGTTGATTTACAAAATCTGTAAACTTTCTTTTTACTTTTTCAAACTTTCCTTTAGAATTGGTAAACGATTGTTTGTCCGTTTTGTATTCCGGATTTAAGATGTGCAAGAAAGTAAAGGGGTTTTCATCTAACTTTCGAATTAAATCCGGTTTGGTATACGAAATATAGGATCGAGAAGCGACCAAATGAACTTTATCTCTTGTTGGCCTAAATGCTTTGAAAGGTTTAATATTTGCCAAGTTGATTATTTTTTACGAAGATAATGACAAAACAAAAACTGCCGTCATTTTATGACAGCAGTTTTTGTTTCTTTTGTTCTTTGGTTTACTTTTTATAAAACTCCATTATAATTGAAGCTATTTCACCACCAATTCTGTCTTGAGCTTCGTTTGTCGCGGCTCCAATGTGCGGGCTTAAAGAAATTTTTGGATGAGATAACACATCTGCTCTAGGGTTAGGCTCATTTACAAAAACATCTAAAGCAGCATGTGCAATTTTACCGGAATTTAAAGCAGCTATCAAAGCGTCTTCGTCAATTGAACCACCTCTAGCAGCATTCAAGATAATTGCGCCATCTTTCATAGTATTCAATTCTTCTGTTCCAATAACAGGCTTCTCTGTGCTTGGTATGTGAATGCTTAAAAAATCAGATTTTTTCAACAAAACTTCTTTAGATACTCCGTCTACTTTAACACTTACTTTTTGACCGCCAACGGTAACTTCGATGTCAAATGGTCCTGAATTAATATCCGTTGCCAAAACATTCATCCCGCAACCCAACGCATAACTTGCGAGTACTTGTCCAATTCTACCAAAACCCAATATGCCAAGGGTTTTTCCTCTTAGCTCTATTCCTTTGGCATATTTTTTCTTCAATGCCTTGAATTCGGAAACACCGTCAATGGGCATTTCTCTGTTTGAATCATATAAAAAACGCACAGCGCCAAATAAATGAGCCATTATAAGCTCAGCAACTGATTGAGAAGACGAAGCAGGCGTATTAAAAACATTAACGCCCTTAGATCTGCCATATTCAACATCGATGTTGTCCATGCCAACTCCACCGCGACCAATCATTTTAATTCCCGGACAGGCATCAAAGATGTCTTTTCTAATTTTTGTCGCTGAACGAACTAGAATGACTTCATACCCTTCATTACTGATTGCATTAATTAAATTTTCTTGAGCTACTGTTTCAGTAATTACAGTGAAACCCGCTTTTTCTAATTCAACTTTTCCTGCTGCTGAAATTCCGTCGTTTGCTAATATTTTCATTTTCTGTCTTAATATGTCAATTATTTAATCAGTCAAGTAATGATTACTTGCTAATTGTTTTTGATGAGGTAAATCGTTTAATGTCGCTAAATGATTTATCTGTGATTATTTTCAAGCGCTTTCATTACATCGACTAACACTTGTACACTTTCAAGTGGCAGTGCGTTGTACATTGAGGCTCTATACCCTCCAACAGATCTATGTCCCTTAATTCCACTAATATTTGCTGCTACCCATGATTTGTTAAATTCTTCTGCTAAAATCTCATCTTTCAAAATGAAGGTTGCATTCATATTAGATCGGTCTGCTTTTGCAGTTACTCCTTCGAAAAGTGGATTTCTATCAACTTCGTTGTACAGTAATTCGGCTTTTTTGTAGTTGATGTTTTCTATCCAACTAACACCTCCATTTTTCTTTAACCACTTTAAGTTTAGCATACTTACATAAATTGGGTAAACTGAAGGAGTATTAAACATGGAATCTTTCTTAATGTGTGTTTGCAAGTCTAACATGGCAGGAATATTATTGCCAGTTTTGCCCAGTGCATTCTCTTTAACAATATATACCGTTGTTCCTGCCGGTCCCATGTTTTTTTGAGCACCAGCATAGATTAGGTCGTAATCTGAAACTTTAATTTTTTTACTAAAAATGTCAGATGACATATCACAAATTACAGGAATTCGGCTAATGGGTGTTTTCTTGAATTGGGTTCCGAAAATCGTGTTATTCGAAGTAAAATGCAAATACTTTGCATCATTAGGTATACCAAAGCCTGAAGGGATATACGAGTAGTTTTTATCTTTGCTAGACGCTACTTCTACAACATCTCCAAGCCGCTGTGCTTCTTTGATAGCATTATTAGCCCAAGTTCCTGTATCGATATAAGCTGCTTTTTCGCCTAGGGGTAAAAAGTTATAGGCCGCTATTAAAAATCCAAGGCTGGCACCACCTTGTAAAAACAAAACTTGGTAACCTTCCGGCACATCTAATAGCTCTTTTACCAATTCTCGAGCATTTTCCATTACCTCTACAAAGTCTTTACTCCTATGAGATATTTCTAGCAACGAAAGGTTTAGGTCGTTAAAATTGACAACAGCTTCTGCTGCTTGTTTAAGCACCTCTTGTGGTAAAATACAAGGACCTGCACTGTAATTATGAACTTTTGGCATAAGATTAATTTTTAAAGGCACGAAGTTGCGAAATTTATCGCAAATTTAAAATTGAAACAATCACTTAATAAGCCCAATTACGTTATGTTTTCTTTATTTGTAATAGGAGAGAAATTTATTCGCAATTAAGGTGATTTTAATTAGGAAAAATAGTATATTTGCTCTCCAATTTTTTAAGACAGAGATGAAAAAAGAAATCCACCCAGAAGACTATAGAACAGTTATTTTTAAAGACATGTCAATTGATTATGCATTCATGACAAAGTCCACTGCAGCTGCAAAAGAAACAATCAAATGGGAAGATGGGAACGAATATCCATTGATTAAGTTAGAAATTTCTTACAAGTCTCACCCGTTTTACACAGGTAAGATGAAGTTGGTAGATACTGCAGGTAGAATTGATAAGTTCAAAAACAGATACCAAAAATTTAATAAGAAATCTGAAACTCCAGAAACTGAAGCTGAAGCTCAAGAAGCAGGCGAATAAGTTTGTACACTAAAAAAAAGCCCCAAATTCGAAAGATTTTGGGGCTTTTTTGTTTGCTATTTCCTGAGGTTAGTTTTACTATTTAAGCTGGTACTTAAAAAAATAGGATCAATATGGTTTTTTGTTTTTATAAAACGCTAGCGCATAAAAAAGCCCTTTACCGAGCTAATACGATAAAGGGCTTTACATTTTTATGATTTAGCGCTTAATTAATCGGCTAAAACAATAATTTTATTATGATTCACTTCCACAACGCCACTTTTCACTTCAAATAAGTGTTCGGTTCCATTTGCATCTACTTTAATTTTTCCATTTTTCAAGGTAGCAACAATTGGTGCGTGGTTTTCTTGAACCCCAAACTCACCATCAGACCCAGGAAATACCGCTGAGTTAATATCTCCTTTAAAAATATTCTGATCAGGTGTTACAATTTCTAAATACATAATCTGGTGTATTATTATTTGTTTTCAGCTAGCATTTTTTTGCCTGCCTCAATAGCTTCTTCTATTGTTCCTTTCAAGTTAAACGCTGCTTCTGGATATTTGTCAACTTTACCATCCATAATCATGTTAAAACCTTTAATGGTGTCTTGAATGTCTACTAGTACACCTTTTAATCCTGTAAATTGCTCAGCAACGTGGAATGGTTGAGAAAGGAAACGTTGAACTCTACGAGCTCTATTTACAACCAATTTATCTTCTTCAGACAATTCATCCATACCTAAAATTGCAATAATATCTTGCAATTCTTTGTATCGCTGTAGCATTTCCTTTACTTTCTGAGCGGTGTCATAATGTTCGTTTCCAACAATTTCTGCTGTTAAAATTCTAGATGTTGAATCCAATGGATCAACTGCAGGGTAAATACCTAGCTCAGCAATTTTTCTTGAAAGCACTGTTGTTGCATCTAAGTGAGCAAATGTTGTTGCTGGTGCAGGATCAGTTAAATCATCTGCAGGCACATAAACCGCTTGTACAGATGTAATAGATCCTGATTTAGTAGAAGTAATTCTTTCCTGCATAGCGCCCATTTCAGTTGCTAACGTTGGTTGGTAACCAACTGCCGAAGGCATACGTCCTAAAAGTGCAGATACTTCAGAACCTGCTTGCGTAAATCTAAAGATGTTGTCAATAAAGAAAAGTATATCCTTTCCTTGACTTTCTTCGCCTTCAACACCATCACGGAAATACTCAGCTAAGGTTAATCCTGATAATGCAACTCTTGCTCTTGCTCCAGGAGGCTCATTCATTTGTCCAAAAACGAACGATGCTTTAGATTGCTTTAATTCTTCTTTATCAATTGAAGCTAAATCCCATCCACCTTCTTCCATCGAGTGGATGAATTTTTCACCGTATTTTACAATACCTGCTTCAATCATTTCACGCATTAAGTCATTTCCTTCTCTAGTTCTTTCACCTACGCCGGCAAAAACAGAAAGACCACCGTGACCTTTTGCAATGTTGTTAATTAATTCTTGAATTAATACAGTTTTACCAACACCTGCACCACCAAATAAACCAATTTTACCACCTTTTGCATATGGCTCAATTAAGTCAATCACCTTAATACCTGTAAAAAGTACTTCAGTTGCAGTTGATAGATCTTCAAATTTTGGTGGCTCTCTATGAATCGAAGAGCCATCTTTACCTGTTTTAGGTAAGTTACCAATTCCATCAATAGCGTCTCCAACTACGTTGAATAGACGACCTTTAATTTCCTCGCCAATTGGCATCATGATTG
>JAOKCF010000024.1 GCA_028245195.1 Vicingaceae bacterium
TATCTCTCTATGTGGTCTTAAGAGACATCCGTAAGTTAGCAAACAGCACAAGTAAAGTTTGTCGTTAAACACTCTTATTTCGTCCAATACAAGCCTTATTTCTCGGAAGGGTTTGTTCAGTTTGGCCTTATTCTTTCTACTCTTATTACTCAGTAAATCTCTTGGCTTCATACCCTTGCTTACGGCAACATTTAAAAGAGCGTGTAGGTGTCTTCTAAGGGTGTTATAGCTTGTTGCTGAGGTGTATTTATTGAGGATAGAATTGATGCCCTCTAAAGTGATTACATTGCCTTTACAAGCATTGACAATGTCCCTATGTATATACTTTAAAGTACTCTTGTATTTATCAGAGTAACTCCCATTTAATTTACCCTCTAGAGCCATATTTAAATACTCTAGGTCTGATAGTTTACCTATCATAGCACTTTGCTTCCTGAAGGTTCTTAAAACTCCTCCCTTGGAGATGTAATTGTATACCTCAGCAGCTAAGATATTAGCTTGATGCAGTCGCTGGTTCTCAGGATAATCATTTGGATTTACCTTACTATTAATTCGCTTCCCATTATATAAGCGTATCTTCTTGTTATCAATGTAAAACGAAATGAAGACTTTTCGGTCATTTGTTTGACCAATTTTGGGGTAGTTTATTAAACTCATAGACAGTTATCAGACAGTTAATATTATTTAAACTGTATAACTAATTGTCTACTATTGATTTACTGCACAAATACCCTATGACTCATAATCAGGTGGTCGCTGGTTCGAGCCCAGCAGGGCCCACATTTATAATCAAAGAGTTACCCAAAAGTAGCTCTTTTTTTATTTCACATTGTAACACGTTTGTAACTCAAAAGCATTTTTAGCTGCCTATTTCTGACAAACATTCAATTCATTAAATCTTTGTCAATTAATAAATCTATCAAGTAAATACTGCAAGGGTTCAACTTGTTAAGTTTCTCATCAGTCCATTTTTTTTGTTAAACAGTATTTGTATATTTGGAATGAGGTATAAAAATAAAGTCGGGTCAATCAGAAAAAACTTAAAGCGGAAGATGAGGACATTTCAAAAAACAAATTTCAAAATTCTATATTCTCTGTTTTTAATTATTCTATCTCATGTTTGTAGTGCTCAGATTTCCGAAGGGCTGCAAAATATAGTCAACATACCCGAAGCAAAAGGTATAAATATGTCGATTTTTGTGCCTAATGAGTGGAATCTTTTGCCTCAAAGACAATTTGATAATATACAACTCTCGGATATAAATGAAACTGAAGTCCTATTTATAAATATCCAAAATTCACCTACGTTTTACAGTCGTAAGTCGGCAAAAAACATGTTAGAAGAAATATGGTTTACTCAGGATTTTATGGAGGTTCTCAAGGAAAGGTATGGAGATATAGTGCGAACATAGTTAATCATACGCATGTGCAAGTGTTAGCAGTTATTAAAACGAAAATCAACAAATGAAGAGAATATTATTTTTAGTCCTGTCAATATTTATTATTGCCTGTAATCAAGAAAAAAAAGAAAATCAAAATAAAACAGGAATAACTGAAAAACCAGAGAACAAAATAACAAAAAAAACTGAACTAAATGCATCTGATATTTATTCAAAATCAAAAGATAAAGTAGCACTTATAATTTCTTATGACCAAAGTGGAATTCCTATTTCTCAAGGTTCAGGTTTTTTTATTAGTAAAGATTCATTAATAACAAATTACCACGTAATTGAAGGTGCTTCAAGAGTTGATATTAAGATAATTGGAGAAGATAAAATGATAAGAGGTTCACAAATTATATCTGCTTCCGAAAAACACGATATTGCAATTATTAAAACTAAAAAAGAATTTAATTATTTTAAAACTGACTCTCTAAATAATGAAATTATCGGTTCTAAAATTTTTACCATTGGAAATCCTCGTGGTTTAGAAGGAACTATATCTGAAGGAATTATTTCTGCAAAAAGAAAAGAAGATTATGATTTAATTCAAATCACTGCACCAATATCACCTGGAAACTCTGGTGGTCCACTAATTAACGAAAAAGGTAATGTAATTGGAATTTCAACATTCACCCTAACAAATAGTCAAAATTTGAATTTTGCTGTACCAATAAAATACATTAATGAATGTACTAAATATAGTTATAAACCGATTTCTAAAAAAAGGAAAAAATTAAATGATAAATCAGCAATAACAGTTTCTAATTATAAAAAACCGCAATTACAGGATTACGAATTTATTTCATTAAAAAATCATTCTGCAAATTTTATTAAATCTATTACTGGTGTACTAGTTTATAAAGGTATGAAAGGAGAAATAATTGATTATCAAATAATAAATGAGCAAATTTTAATTCCACCAAATCTAGCTAAACAAATAAAAATAAAAAGTTTTGACCAAGACAATAATTATTTATCATATAAAGAACTTGACGTAACAGGTGGAACGAGATTTAAGTTAGAGTTTCGATTATTATCATACGAGATTGACGAATAATATGAAAATAACAACTGCTAACAATGGCTATAAGTAATTGCTTGTTCTTGCCTACTTCTGAAAATCCTTGCGGATTTTCAGTTTGGTGTGTACTTGCTAATTTAACCGCTAAACCACGCAACTACTCATAGCCGAGACCGTTGGCAACAATTCGAATAAACTAGTTGAAAAAAAATAAATCCATATCAACAACTGATTTTCATGCTAGTGATTTATTCGAACAATGGAAAAATCTTATTGCAAAAGCCGAATCATCAATTGAAATATTTACTCCTTATCTAGACTTTACAATAAACATCCTGTTAGAAAATATTCCGAAACAAATAAGTGTGACTATAGTAACCGCTTTGGAAGGTGATAATCTCTTTCAGCGTGGTTATCAACTCAAAAGCTTGAAGGATGCAATTAATAAGGACATTGTTGTAAAAAATCTTAGTGGATTACATGCGAAAATCTTAGTGGTTGACAATGCATTCATCTCTCTCGGTTCTCAAAATTTCACAAATAGAGGTAGAAAAAATAAAGAAGCGGGAATGATAAGCGAGGCCTCTTTTGAAGACTCGAAATTCATTTCAACGTTAAAGGATTGGAAAGAAGAATCAACAATCATAAGCCTCGATTTAATTGATGAGTTATTAGTTTATCTAGAAGATAATGAGGAAGCAATATCTAAGATTAAAAAGAAGTTTGACCAAAATATTGAAAAGATTATCTCTGACTTTAATCAAAGAGAACTAGAATCCCAAATTATTAACTCTTCATTATTCAACTCAACCTATAGGTTTGCACAAGGACAAGTAATTTTAACTCAAACAATACCCCCACCAAATTATGATTACTACTCATTTTTTGCTCAAGAACATAACAACTTGTGTAAGTGGATAAAAAACAACGGCAAAAAGCATGAAGAGCAGATTGAGTTAGAAGATTATAAATACTATCCCGCATTAAATGTCAAAACCATGCAAATGGCATATTTGAGAATTCATACAAGCAGAATCACTTTTATGAAATCCAAGTTTGAAATGAGTGAATGGAACGGATATGAAATCGACAAAAAGAAATATAAACTTGATTTTACATTTCTTAAATCTTCAACTAAGAATTCAAACATTAAAGTGACACTTTCCAAAGAATCTATTGGTAGGGCAACTTTGTACTATCTTTTCAACGGTTCAACTTTTTCTTTAAAAAAGACCAAATACAATAATGAATCAATTAAGCAAATCATTGAAAAAGAGTTATTATCAAGAAAAAAAAGGCATAACAGTTTTTTAAATTTTCTCATAGAACCCGCCAAGTTTACTACCCAATGGAATCAACCAAAAGAGATTGAAAAATTTCTTCCAGAATACTCCTATCGAGTGGGAATATTAGAGTATCAAGATTTGCCAATTTTAATATTTAATAAATAATAAAACTGTTGCCAACAAGGTGTATAGCCAATAGGGCATTTATGGATAAATTTAAAGTCTTATCTTTGAGCAGGCAACGCCAAAACAAAATTTTGACGTTCAAAAAAAAACAAAAGTAAAAACGTATGTTTTGGCTTAGTGGTAAACCCAAAGTGAATTACTTCGAACTTGCCCTATTGGCTATACACAGAACGTTGTTACTAAAAATTTATAATAATGTTATCAAGTATAATAATTGGTTTATGTTATGGATTCTCTATCCTTTTGGGTGGGTGGATTCGAGTATTATTTTCATTCGTTTCAATTTCTTTAGGTTCTAGGATTCCTATTTTATACTTCTTACTAGGTCTCTCTTTTGGCATAAGACCCGTCCCTGACAGTATTAATTACTGGCAGGCATATCTAGCAGGAATGGTTGCTGCGATTCTGGTAGCCCAATTTGCCTCAAAAGGAGACGAAAGTCCAGAAAACTATGGTACTGTGGCAACTTGCGCAAGTGCATTTATTGTAGCTGGCGTAATAGGGATGATTTTTAGTTTATTTTAATTGTATATCATCAAGTCCCAACTTCAATCCAAAACAAATTTTAATCAAGACATCGATTCTTGGAATTTCTCTAATGTTATCGATATGATGGAAATGTTTTAAGGAGCGACGAACTATCATAATTCAGCGACCTCAAGCCCCTTAAGTACGACAAATTCTTTACTAAGACAAGAGTTAAACATCGTCACACAATCTCTGATACGGGGTTATACTATGCTCTACACAACACCCCTTGAATTAGGAAACCATTCCTGTTAACCCCACCCTTGGTTGGTTCTGTAGCTAATGTTTAAAGATTTCAGCTTTTATTAAGGTTCCTGCTGAGGTTTTGAGTTATTAAAAAAGGCTTATTTACATTGATTTTACGGTGATTAACACACAAAAGAAGGAATTGCTTGGTTTTGTTTAGATAATGCCTAAGAAGGGCTTAAAATGAGTATGGCGAGGTGTTTTAATGTGTTGTCTCTAAAGACATATAGCTAAATCATCGGCATATCCTTTCCTGTAATTCAGATACCTCAAGTCCCCTTTCACTTGTTTGAGGCTCTCTTAGGGTTATTTACGATATTTTATAATCAAAATATCTTTTATCCTCCTTTTTCCTAACTCTTTCAATTTTTACTAGCCCCCTTTCATTTAATAAGCGAACATAAATGCTTCTATTTGTTTTCATCGTCTCGTAACTACCAAAATTAAGTTCTAGTTGACTCTCTAATTTTTCTTTGGTTATAGTTTCTCCCCTTAATTTAATTAGCCTTTTTTCAATTTCTTTAATACGGTTATTATCTTCTAAATTTTTATCCGATTTCCTTCTATTAAATAAAAATATCCCTAGTAGCACAATTAAAGCTATCCCTATAATAACTAATGGGGAATTTAAGCCGCTCTTTGATGATTTTGATTGATATATTTGGGTAAAATTTTTCAGAACATCTAGTGTTATTGTATCAAGATTTACAGAGTCTATTACATTCTGATTTTTGAAATACATCAAATTGTTTTTAACATATAGAGATGACTTACCTCCTACATACGCTACTCTAGTTAAAAATGGTGTGCGTGATAATTCCCCAGTTTTTTTATTTAAAATAGAGAAAGAAAATAAACTGTCTTCTCTGTCTCCAAATAAAGTATATTCTTTAAAATGAAATATATAATCTCCTCCAGCAACTTCTAAATCGCTCTCGCTTTCATTATTGAAGGAGAATTGATGATTATACTCAAAGTCTTTAAGATCAATGTACCCAAATGAATACTTATTGTATTTGGAGCTTGATTCTTCTGCATATTCGGACCAGTGATTCAGCAAAACCGCTAATGTGTCACCAATTACCCATGAGTTAATTATACTCCTTGAATCAAATGGATAATTTTTTATATCTTTTTTATACCACTCTTTATAAACTATGTCAAAAAAAATCAGTGAAGGATTGAGATTGAACAACCCTTCTCCTCCATAAGAGTATACTATATCGTCATGCATGTACAATAACCTGTTGAAGTTGTGACCATGATGTTTTCCATTAGAGAGTTTTTCAACTATTATGTTTTCCCCAAGTTGAATCTTATATAGATGCAGAGTGCCATTGGGATTGTAGTATATAACAGAATCGTTCTGAACAACAATACTTTTTAAAAAATTATGACTGAATTTTTGTAAAACATCATCATCTTCCTCAACCAGTTTTAATTGTTCTAAAATTTTTTGTTGATCAATTGTAATTGCCGATTGAGAATACAAAAATTTGGCAAAAAACATTATACAACATGCGAATATTAGTCTAAACTTCATCCTACTAATTTAGAAAATTCTAAAAACAAAAATTAGTAAAACTATGTGTATTTACCTAATAAACACGCTTTGCAAAATACAATACGCTAAATAAACATTATGTTTAACCCATATTCTATTAGCCAAATAAAAAAAACCGAGATGA
>JAOKCF010000025.1 GCA_028245195.1 Vicingaceae bacterium
TCGCAATGTATCAGGAGTTACTACTAAACCTGTGGTAATTGTATCTTGAATTACAATTATTGTATCTGTCAAACCATTGATAGCATCAGCTAACGCAACATATGACAATAACCTTGAGTTACTAATGTTTGCTGAGTTTGTCGTAAGGGTTAAAGTAGTAGTTCCGGTTCCTGAATTTTGAGAAAGAGAGAACCATGGATCTCCTTCAAATCCTGTCCATATTCCTGTAGAACCCACATTTAACACTCCAACACTTCCCGATGCTGCACTTAATAATACCGTATCTGGGGCTCCAATTAGGATAGGAGTTGTGCCTACCTGAAATACAAATACTGTATCAAACAAATTTCCTGCCAGATCTTGCACTGCAACAAAAGTGGCTCTCGGAAGTGAAGTAAGGTTCATGCTATTAGCAGTTACAGTGACACTTTGGGTGTCATTTGTGGTTGCCGGATTTGTCACGGTTAACCAAGTTGCACCCGCTGTGGTTTGCCAAGAAGTGTTTGAATTTACAGTAAATACATCCGAGCTTCCTATGGCTTGTGCCAAAGTTATATTCATTCTGTCTAAAGAAAGAGTAGGGTTATTATTTGTTACCGCAGTGTCTTGAACAATCCAAATCGTATCATTTGCAGCACCAAGTGTTCCTGTGGCTACTACAAAACTAGTTCGAATTTGGTTTCCAAGGTTGTTCTGCACCATTACAGAAGAGCTTCCGTTATTAGATCCTGTTGCAGGGGCAGCCATAATCCATGATTGGTCTGGCGTCAGCGTCCAAGAAACATTTGAGCTGATGGTTGCTGTTTGGTTAGCAGCTGCATTACCAATAAAATATAACGTATCAGGAGCTGTAGTTAAAAACCTTCCTGAAGATCGCTGAATAACAACTACTGTATCTGCATCTGCAGTGAGCGTTGCATCAACGATTAGTTCAGCAACCCTTTCTGGTCCAATATTGACCTGAATGGCAAGTAGGTTAATAGTTGCATTTCCTCTCCCATTAACCGGCGTAGCAACTAGCCATGTCGCATTGTCAGAAACAGACCAAGCAACATTAGAAAAAAGATTTAGTGTATTGGTGCTTCCTATGCCTGCATTAACGTAAACGGTATCTTTAGGTGCATCTATGTTTACCGTGTTAAATGAGGTGTAATTCGCTTCCCATCCGGTTAAGTTAAGCCTTGCATCCGTAATAAATTCAACAAACATTGTTCCACCACTTGAACTTGTAACAGATGGTAAAGTTGATCCTGAATAAGAACCTAAAAGAGGGGCCGTATTGCTGTTACCATCGTATATATTTACTATATCAAAACCTGCCTCTGTGTTAAACCTTGGAAAGGTTAAGTCAATGTTGAGTGCACCCGTTGGTGCAATTAACCATGAGCAATTACTGTTAGAAACGTAGTTTGCACTTGGAATACTCCCATCGTCAAAGGTTCCGTTCGCTGCGGTTAAAGCTGTTGTACCTGAGCAAGCTGGTATTTGTTGAGTATTATAACCCGCGAGCCATCCGGAAGCTGTGGTTGAGCCATTAGATTTAAAGGTAACAAGCATATCACCTCCGCTTGAGGTAATTGCAGGTGGTGTTGTATTCCCAGAAAATGTTCCAAGTATAGGAGCTGCTGTTGTCGCTCCGTCGTATACTGTAACAGTGTCGTTCGTTGCTTCAGTATCGAAAGCAACAAAGTTTAATCGAACTGCCACATTTGGTGCAGTTGGTTGAATTAACCATGCACAATTGGTGTTGTCTAAATAATTTTGACCGAATGGTGAACCGTCAGTAAAATTTCCATTGTTTGCAGTGAACGTCGAATTCGGTAGACAATAGGTTGACGAGCTGTTATAAGTTCCTTCCCATCCCGTCCAAGTATTGGAGGCATTAGTCGTAAACCTCACTAGCATTAATCCCGTATTAGATGTTGTTATCCCTCCTAAATTAGTTCTTGAGTAATTGCCGATTGGAAATCCAGTTCCACCGGCGTTATCATATACTCGAATTCTATCTCCAGTACCTCTTAAGTTTATTCTGTTTAGGCTGAAGTTTATTGCTAATGGATTTCCAGTTGGTTGAATTAACCATTCGCATGATAAATTATTATCATAATCGGCAGTTACTGCACTACCGTCGTCAAATGTAGCCGAGGCCGCAGTTAAAGTTGTTGTCCCAGCGCAACTAACACTTAGAGTTGTAGTATAATCAAAGTCCCAACCAGATCCGTTTACGGCGCCATCAGTTATGAATTCAACAAACATTTCTCCTGCAGTTGATGTAACGACAGGGGGTAAAGTAGTACCTGTATATGCAGCAAGTTGATTCGCTGCCGAGTTGTTACCATCATATATGAACAGCGTATCTCCCGGAGAAAGTACATTGAATGTATTAAATGTTGCAGTTACTGAAGTAGCTAACGGAGGTTCAATAACCCAAGAACAACTTAGATTATTTTGATAGTTTCCAGTTCCGCTTCCATCTTCTATATTCCCATTAAATCCGGTAATAGACCGGTTGCTGAAGCACTGCACATTTGTAGAATTATAATTAGCCTCCCAACCGGTTCCTTCAAAAACCCCGTTAGAAGTAAATTCTACAAATAAGCTATTACCTGAAGAATTAATTGCAGAAGGAATAGTATTTCCACTATACCTTCCAATCAAGGGTGAGCTGCTGTTAGGTCCATCATAAGCTGATACAAAATCAGCATTATTCTGGGTGTTAAATCGATTGAAATTTAAGGTAACTAAACTTGCTCCTGCAGGCTGAACCAACCAAGAACAATTTAAGTTAGGGGCATAATTTGCACTTACATTAGACCCGTCATCAAAAATTCCAGATGTTGCGGTTAATGATGTAGTTCCATTACAGGCAGGTATTGCTTGGGTGTTATAATTGGCTCTCCAACCAGTTGCCGTGGAAGAACCGTTTGTCTTGAAAGTAAGCAACATACTGCCTCCTGAAGATAACAGTATTGGAATTGTTGGGTTGTTTCCTGAGATAGTCGCAAGGATAGGATCACTTGTCGTTGCACCATCATAAATAGTAAGTGTATCATTCAATGCTTCAGTGTTAAATCGTAATAGTTGAAGGAGTACCGCTACATTAGGAGTTGCTGGTTGAATTAACCATTCACAGTCGGTGTTGTCTAAATAGTTTTGATTGTCTGGTGAGCCATCAGAAAAATTCCCATTGTTTGCAGTGAACGTCGTACTCGGCTGACAATATGTTGTCGAGCTGTTATAAGTTCCTTCCCATCCTTGGCCTGTATTACCGGCGTCTGATGTAAATTCAAAAAACATAGAACCACTAAAGGCACTTATTGTATTTCCCAAGTTAGTGCCAAAGTAAAATCCTAAGAAAGTTCCTGTATTGTCTGTGCCATCATAAACAAGTAATCTATCACCCGTTCCGAAAAATGAGCCTACTATATCTATAGATGTCATGTTGAAATTTATAACTACAGGATTTCCAGTTGGTTGAATTAACCATGTGCAATTTAGGTTATTGTCATAGTTACTGGCACCACTGCCATCCGAAATTGTTCCTGTTGCTGCTGTAAGCGTTGTTAACCCTGAGCAAGTTGGAAGGATTACTGATGTATAGTTAAAATCCCAGCCAATATCATTAACGGATCCATTTGTAATGAATTCTACGAACATTTTACCGGTGCTAGCCGTAACACTTGGCGGAATAGTGTTCCCTGTAATTTTAGTAATCAGCGGTGCTGAATTGTTCATTCCATCATAAAAATAGAGGGTATCTCCAGAACTATTAATACCTAATGTATTGAATGTTGCAGTGACTGATCCAGCTCTAGCAGGTTCAATTAGCCAAGAGCAAGACAAGTTATCTTGATAATTAGCGGTTCCACTTCCATCATCAATATTTCCACTTACTGCTGTTAAATTAGTAATACCGCTGCAAGTTACGCTTGATGTGTACGAAGCATCCCAACCTAAGTCAGTTACTGTTCCGTTTGTTCTAAATTCTAAATACAATGCATTTGAAGTGGAAGTTAAGTTGGCTGGGATGGAAGTACCACTAAAATTTCCAATTTGAGGAGCTGTATTATCAATCCCATCAAAAACCAAAACTTGGTCATTACTAGTTTCTGTAGCGAAGGTTGAAAAAGACAAGATAATTGTTCCACTAGGAGGTTGAATTAACCAAGAACAAAATTGGTTATTGTTGTAGTTGTTGGTTAGGCTACCATCAGAGAAAGAGCCTGAAATTGCTGTTAATGTAGTGGCGCCTGAGCATCCTGCGCTCGAACTTGAACTCGTATAAAAGGCGTCAAAACCTTGGTCTGTGATAGTTCCATTCGTGATAAAGGTTACAAAAATACTTCCTGTATTGGAAGTAAAAGTGTTAAGATTATTAGTTCCAGAAAAGCTCCCCAACACAGGTGATGCTGCACTTGGGCCATCGTAAACTGTAATCACATCTGTACCGATTTCAGTTGCCAAACTTGTAAGTCCAAATGTAATGCTAGCAGCTCCTGCAGGTTGAATTAACCACGAGCAGTTCTGATTATTGTTGTAATTTGACGTGCCACTTCCATCGGTAAAATTGCCGTTTGCGGCCGTTAAGGTCGTGCTTCCTGAACAGGGAGTTGAAGAGGAATTGACAGTGTACGATGCGTCAAAGCCAGGAGCGCTGATGGTTGCATTAGATTTGAATTGAACATACATTGAATTCGAACTAGAAGTAAGGTTCGCAGGGGTTGAATTGCCGCTGAATCGACCTAAAAGAGGAGCATTGATGTTTATTCCATCATAAACTGTTATCGTATCGTTAATTGGCTCAATGTCGAAAGCCGAAAAGCTTAGCGTCACTGTACCTGTAGTGGGTGTAATTAGCCAGGCACATGTTTGGCCATTCACATAGTCTAAACCTAAACCACTACCATCATCAAAAGATCCACTATTCATGGTAAGAGTTGTTGAAACAGCACAAGGAGGTCCGGGGGCTTGTCCGAAACTAAAATTAATTGGTCCACCGACAGTTTCCACTATGTTTCTTATTTCAAAGCCCGTGTTTCCTAATAAATAGTTTTGAGCGCTAGGAGTTGTGTTGTCATCAAATGTGGTTCTGTTTGAAGTTCCAGGAAATAAATCTCCTCGATCACCTCTATTTACTTCATTGTCTAAATCATCATTGCCATCTGCCTCTTCCAAATCAACACCCTTTAGGGTTTCGTCGGCGTTTACCCGATTTCCAAATGAATTTGTTTTGGTTGTGTTGATGTGCCAAATGGCTAGACCATGTCCTGGTAAATCAGAATCTCTACCTACCAATTGTCGGTTTTCTATTAGAAAGTACTCATTGCTCAATGGTGTATTGATTCTGTAAAATTCATCTTGATTAGTGCTAGCTGGGTCAAGTGTATAGTTCCCTGTTTGTCCTAATGTTAAAATTTGAGGAGTATCCCAGTTTAAATCTTCCTTGCACCATGCTGAGAAACCTGAAGGTCTGTTTGAGCTACCTGAATAAGCTCCGCCAGCCATAAGGCACCAGTTGCCAATTCCCTCTGAGCCTCCATTGGCGTTGTCAGTATCATATAAATCTGGTAAACCTAAATTATGTCCAAATTCGTGGCAGAAAACGCCAATACCTGAAATGGAATTGTTGGTGGCGCTTCGTGTTTCAGGGTTGATCATATAATCATTAATTGAAACTCCGTCGTAAAATGCAGCGCCTGTATTTCCTCCGCTCATTACCCAACGGTGTGACCAAACATATAGGCCTGATTGAGAACCAATTTCTGCACCAGGTCCTGAATGAACTGTTAATATTCCATCCACATCACCGTCCGAGTCATTGTCGTATAAGCTGTAGTTCGTGCCTGCGACTTCTGCTGCATCAACAGCTTCTCTCACAAGGTCAGCAGCTCTATCGTAACCACTGTCAGCTGCATAGTATTGGAAGTTGTTAGTTGCTCTATACCATCCTTTTACATCAACTGTTACTGTTAATAAACCTCCTGAACTAGTTTCGTAGAATGTTTTAAAGCTACCATCTCCAGAACGATAATTTGCTCCATATAGTAAACTGTCAAAATCAGATTTTAGGATTATGTTCTGCAAATCCGGATAATCAATTAATAACGCTAGCACTCTTATATTTCCAGTTGTTGGAAAGGTTTTGTTTTGCAGTTGTGCGTTGACTTGACTTAAAATGGAGGATTTTAATGGGCTTAATGTGGGCTTTAACGATTTTGTTAAAGAGGCAGTGAAGCTGATCTCTGCTAAAGTTCTGTTGGCAAGATTAGAAGCCAGCACACCACTTGGAACTAGATTTCCATTTTGCTTATTAGCATATTCATAGTTTCCTGCTGTATTTCTAACAATCGTATAACCGTCCATGGTTTCAG
>JAOKCF010000026.1 GCA_028245195.1 Vicingaceae bacterium
GTTTATAGTCCAAATATATATTCACAGAAACCACAATACCTTAGCAAAACTCTCAACAAAAGCAAAAACCTTTAAACCTCTCTAGCAATAGGGAGGCCTTTTTTTGTCTTTTTTTTTTCAAATAGATTATCTTATATTTATTTTTTAAAATCAATTATTAATCAATATTATAGATATGAAAAAAATCATTACTTGTTTAGCTGTTGTATTATGCTCAACTAGCGTATTTTCACAGTATTATTTTAATACATATAATCCTGCGGGAACTAATCCTGGTGGACTAAATACAGATCCAGAACAACCTTTTGGAGCAACAGGTGTAACTGCAGCCGATGGATATACTAGTATAATAGCAAATGGAACGTCAACATTAAGTTGGTCTCCAGTACAAACGATACCTTTTCCTTTTAGTTTTAACGGTACTCCGGTAACACAATATAAGGTTTCCAACTCGGGTGTTTTAACATTTACTACTTCGGCAACTACCATACCTGCTAATGCAAATGCAACAATTCCAAATGCAACAATTCCAAATAATTCGGTTATGATATGGGGACTTCAGCAAGGTGCTGGCGGTTCGGCAAATGACGGTGTTATTAATAAGACACATGGAACAGCGCCAAACAGACAGCATTGGGTCAATTTTGCATCTTTTGGTGCCCCTGGAGCTGCAGGTTCTCAGTGGACCTATTGGGGAATAGTGTTAGAAGAAACAACTAATAATATTTATATTGCTGATTTAAGAACTTATACAACTCCTCTTTCATTGACATTAGGAGTACAGATAAACACGAATTTAGCTTATTCAATTGCAGGGGCTCCAAATACTCCTTCTTTTGTAACAAATGGCGGAAATGCTTCAGACCCTACAGATAATGTTTATTATGAATTTATTCAAGGTGTTAGACCAACAGAAGATATAGAGTTAACTGATATTAATGTATCAGCTTCAATAACTGCACCTTTTACGGTTAGTGGAACTATAGTAAACAAAGGTTCTGTAAACTTAACGAGCTTTGATTTAGTTTGGGAAGATGTTAATGGTATTCCAAATAGGCAATCATATACGGGAAATATTGCTCCATTAGGATCTTTCACATTTACTCATAATACAGCTTGGTCTCCTGCAGCAGGACAGTCTCACGACATTAAGGTTTACTCATCTAATCCAAATGCAGTGGCAGATCCGAATAATACAAATGATACACTAACAGCAACAACATTTGTTAATAATGGAACTTCAGTTTCACGAAATGTATTATTAGAAGAATTTACAACTGCACCTTGTCAGTTTTGCCCAGATGGAGCTGTTAGAGTTGAACAAATATTAGCTGCAAATCCTGTTGTAATAGCAGTTGGAGAGCATGCTTGTTTTGGAACAGATGCTATGACTATATCTGAAGCTGCAACTTATTGCAGCGCATTTGGTTCTGGAGCTCCTACTGCATGCGTAGATAGAGTTCTATTTCCTGGAGAGACTAATGTAGGTCACGGAAGAGGTACTTGGGCAGCCAATTGTATTACTCAAGCAGCAGAATTAAGCCCTGTTGATGTTACGTTGACAGGTGCTTTTAACCCTAGTACAAGAATGACTACTGTAAATATTGATGCAGACTTTGTTGACTATGCTGTGCCAGGTGATTTAAGATTAACGGTGTTTGTTGTAGAAGATAGTGTTACAGGTGTAGGATCTGGATACAATCAATCAAATGCTTATAATGCTTCAACTGGTCATCCATATGCTGGTGCTGGTAACCCAATTGTAGGATTTGTTCACAGACATGTTTTAAGAGATGTATACCCGACTAACAATGCTTGGGGAGCTCAAAGTATTATTGCTGCGAATCCTGGGCCAAATTCAAACTACAGCACTTCTTACACTTTTTCTATGAATAGTGCATGGAAGGAGCAAGATATTTCTTTAGTTGGTTTTGTAAGTTATTATAATGCAAATACTGCACAAAGAGAAGTATTAAATTCAGTTGAGATAAAATTAAATAATTTGGTAACTAGTGTAGATGAGATTAAGAAAGATGCTAGCAGTTTAAATATATTCCCTAATCCTACTGCAGATGTTTCAACAATTGCTTTTAACTTAAGTAAGCCTCAAGCCGTAATCATAACGGTTAGAGGTATTACAGGTAAAGACGTATTGATTCAAGATTTAGGAGTTGTGTCTTCAGGAAACCAAAAAGTTGCTGTTGATATTTCTAACTTGAGCAATGGAATCTACTTTACAACCGTTCAAATAGGGAAAGAACTAGTAACTAGAAAAATTACTGTCAATAAGTAAGAATATCTGGCAATATAGTAAAACCTACATTATTTAGAAATAAACCCCCTTCGTTTTTTAGCGGAAGGGGTTTTGTTTTTAGTAATTACGAAGTATTTTGCATGCTAAACAATTTAGTTTAACCATTCTTTTATCCTTACAAATGTAAAATTGAGACTGTAAACTGCAGTTTAATCATTAGCGTTGTCAATCTCACTAAATTGTTAATTCAGTATTATTCATTTGGTCGGCTTCTTATATAGCTGAGTATTTCAATATTGTTAATGGTGTAATCTTATAAAAATACGGAGCCGTACTTATGATTAGCAAATTAGCAGGTAAGGGAATTATGTACAAAGACATTTTAATATGATTGTGTCCAACGAGATTGTGAGACTAATTACCATTTGAATAAATTGGTCTACTATGTAATTATGTCACAAAAGGACAAAAAAAGCCGTTCTGAACTTAACAAGAATGCAGTCAGCTAACCCTCCTGATGAGGTTTGATGAGCGGCTGTGGTAGAAAGTCCTGATGATGACCCTGTATACTGAGAATAACCAGTCAGATAAACGTTACCAATGGAATCTGTGGCGCAAATAGGGAAATAATCACCTAGCGTTCCGCCATAGTATGTTCCCCATAATCGTACTCCGCTGGAGTTGAATTTTACTAAAAAATTATCATCATCCCCTGCATTGGAAGGTTGGTGTGAACCTACTGTAGCGATTGCCGAGGTAGATGACGTATATCCTCCTGCAAAAATATTACCGCTATTATCAGTATCTATGGAATATATTCCGTCCATATTTGATCCACCATAATATGTGCCCCACTGGCACTTTTTAAAACAAAAAAGTCCTACCGAGGCAGGACTTTTAATTACAGGATTTAATTTATAAAGGCAATGTAATTTATTGTGCTGTATAGGTCGCTCTAGTTTCTAAGGTATCACCCATTTTAATATAACTGCCGCCCAAAATTAATACAGTACCATCATTTCTTATAATATTTACAGTGTCAGCATCTGGGCCAGGGTCAAAGATTAACTTTGTTGCTGAATCATAAAAAGCCCAAGTTCCAGTTTCGGTTTGAGGGTCGGTAGGGTCGCACTTAGTTGCTCCTTCATCAACAGTGTGTGTGCCGTTTGTCTCATATCTCTCAAAATTATCTCGTTGACAAGCATATAGCCCAAGTCCAAGACCGTTATTAATCCCAACACCTGAATTTATTACAGAATCATTTCTAGTATATAAATAGTCTGTCAAAATGAAATTCTTTCCACACAAATTTGTCTGCTCTACTGTTGCTGGAATAACCGCTTCATCGTCATCCTTACAGGAAGAGAAGGATAAAATACTAGCGAATAAAATGATTAAAATGGGGTTTTTATTTTTCATAGTTTTTTATTGTAAATGTGGTCACAAAGAAAGTAATATTTTCAATAACTCAAAACCTCAGATAGAATCTCAAAAAAGCTTAAACTTTTAAACCGTTCAAACAGAACCAACCAAGGGTGGGGTTAACAGATGTGATTTCCTATTTCAAGGGGTTCTTTTTAGCATAGTTATAACCCCGTATCTAAAAGTGTGTGACGATGATTAAAGTGAGACTAGATTGGGGAGCCTGCTTAAGGGGCTTAAGGTTGCTGAATTACAAGATGAGGACGTGCCGATGATTTAGTTCTCTTTATTACACCTTATATTCATTACCCTAAATTTACATCCAATATCCATTACCCTAAATCCAATTAGAAAAGAGTGATTAATCGTTAGTTGTTACTAAGAAACCTGATGAGAAGGGAATGTCTACTTCCAAGACTATTTTAGAATTACTTGGAAAATGACTATTTTAGGAAATTGTGAGTGGAATTAACAAATTACATTGACATAATAAACTAATTTTTTAAGTTTAATAACTTAGAATTTTAACAAGAAGATTGGGAACGAAACCCAATTTTTTTAAAAAATAGGGTGTATCTGAAAAACCATAAGAGTAAAATTAAATTTAAAATAATGACAAAATCAATTTTTACATTGTTGGCATTTATCGCCATTAATATTACATTGTTTTCACAAGATGTTATAACCCTAAAGGCAGGAGAAGACATTCAAGCTAAAATATTAGAACTAAGTACCACAGAAATTAAGTTTAAAAAGTTTGGCAATCAAACTGGCCCAACATTCACTATATTGAAGTCAACTGTTCTAATGGTGCGCTATGAAAACGGTACGAAAGATATTTTCAATCAGACTGAAGAATTAAAAACACCATCCAAAACTCCTAACGAAGATATGAGAATGAAGGGTAGAAGAGATGCGGAAATGAATTACACCGGAAAGAAATCTGGTGCAGGTTGGACTGCGGCAACAACGATTTTATTTTCTCCGCTAATTGGTTTAATCCCCGCGGCAGCTTGCGCCTCTTCAGCACCCAATGACGAGAACCTTAATTATCGGGATTACGAGTTAATGAAAGATTTTGAGTATAATAAAGCATACGCAGAGCAGGCTCATAAAATTAAAAAGAAAAAAGTTTGGAAAAATTTTGGTGTGGGTTCAGGTGCTTGGTTGATATTAATTTTATTACTTTAACCAAGGAGCGGTCAAGACCAGTATTTGTTTCGGTTACCGTCACGTAGAAAATTAGCGATTCAGATGTTAAATGATGTTTAAAATCAGACTAAGTTAGGTAGCTAAATCTACTTAAGGGGGCTTGAGGTAGGTGAATTACAGGAGGAGGATATGCCGATGATTTAGTCTTTTTAAAATAAAGTAGACAGCCACCTATAACTATTTCATTATTTTGTTCTTGTTAAAAAGATGTTTTGATTCTAAAAGTCGAAATCGGATACGACTAGAACATATTTATGTTCGGCAACATTTCGATTATCATCTACATCAGAAGTCCAATTTGCAAGAATCTTATAGTCTTTCAAAATTGTGTCTCCTGAAGCGTTTGCAATTGCTAAGTCATTACCAAAAATCGCAGTTGGCTCGAAGAGGTCTGTCTGTATTCCACGTTTGCTCCAAGTAACTATGTTCTTTTTCTCATTTGGGTTAATTGTTCTGGCTATGTCAGTAGAATGAATAATGTCTGAACCGCCAACAGTTATTACACTTGAAGATTGGTTCTCGATGTAATAATCGACATATGTTTCCTTCTCACAAGAACTAAAGAAAAGAATTGACAGTAAAATAGGCAATAAGAATTTGTAAGATTTAATAGTCATTTTATTTACGTTTATAT
>JAOKCF010000027.1 GCA_028245195.1 Vicingaceae bacterium
TGACATGTAAGGCACTGTAATACAGTTTACTTCAGATTTAGTTATTGGATTTGCTGTGCTTGTTGTTATTCTCCTGCTAAAGAAGCTACTCAAAAGTAGTCAAGAATGTTCTAATTTCTATCTTAGAGTTTTCCTTAATTCTGTTAAAAACAAACCTCAAAAATAGAAATATCTTACCTTTGCGAAAATTATTTTGCTATGAAATTAATTCTTCTGAGTATTGGTATGCTAGCAATAGGTTTTGCAGGCATTGCGGTTAAGATTTTATTTAAGAAAAACGGCAAATTTGCTGGCACTTGTGCAAGTAATAATCCTATGTTAAATGAAGAAGGTGCTCCTTGTGGATTTTGTGGAGCTAAGCCTGACGAAATGTGTCAGAAGGAAGATTAGTTGTTCAGCAAGTATTGCTTTAGATTAGGAGTCACGTACGTTTCAAATTCGCCATCCTTTGAAGAGAAAATTAAGTATGCTTTCGTATTCGGATGCTGCTCTAAATAACTAATAATTTTACCCTTTCCCATCACCATAAAAGCGGTTGCTAGTGCATCTGCAGTTCCGCAGTCATTTGTAATAACAGTTGCACTTAACAAACTATTCTCAGCAGGATAACCAGTTTTAGGATTTAAGGTATGTGAATACCGTTTACCATCCATTTCATAAAAATTTCTATAATTACCTGAGGTAGCCATGGCTGAATTTTCAAGTGAAATTCGCTGCGCCAAATTGCGTTCTAAGTTTTTTCCATCGGGACGATCAATACCTATCACCCACCAATCTCCAAATTTGTTTTTACCTTTCACTTTGAGTTCACCGCCCAACTCTATGTAGTAATTCTCAATATTCATTTTGTCTAGCATCTGAGCCATTACATCAACCGAATATCCTTGAGCCACAGCATTGAAATTAATTCTAGCCGCATCATTTGTTCGGTACATTTGTTTCCCTTTCACAACAAACTGATCAAAACCACTACTTTCTAACAAGCTATTCACAATTGCAGAATCCATCTTTTGAGGGTTGGCAAAATCGAAACCCCAAGCTATAATTAAAGGACCTATCGTAGGATCAAAAGCTCCTTTCGTTTCAATATTTACATTAAAGGACAACTTGTATACACTTAGAAAAAGATCATCCAACTCAATAGTATCTCCATTATTTAGGCGCGATATTTTTGAATTGGGAACATACGTAGACATGCTCAAGTCAATTTCATTCAGTAGTTGATCAAAGCGCTCTTTTAGCCCTTCCTCGTAATCTTCCGCCAAATACTTAACCGTATAAGTTGTTCCTTGCGCTTCACCCTTTATAACAATTTCTGTTGAAGCTGAATTAGCTACTTCCTTTTCTTTCCCAGATGCATTCGTGCAGGAAAAAAGACTTATTTGGAGAATGAGTATAATTAGATTTTTCATTCGGTGTCTTGCACTTCTACTTCTGTTTCTTTTTCTTCCTCATTCTTAGCTTCAATGTCCCAAGTATGATCACCCATGAGCCTCGCTGTTGCAACGTAATGAGCATATTTGCAACCTCTCGCCCATTCATCTGGACCTATCATTGAAACTACCTTCACTCCATCTTCTTTCTCATACAAATGATAGGTATTACCTGTAATGGGCTTAAAACCCATTTCAGCAGTATATATTTCTTCAGAAAGCTCTACGCGTTCTTTTAACTTATTTGCCTGGCTAATCAACAACTCCATCTGATCATATATTTGCTTCATCTGAACATTGGTCTGCTCGACCATAGCAGTCATTGCGGTTGTCTTGATACGATCCTTATCGTCAGGAAAAATAATGGCACTGCCTACCGTATGCGCATAGGGTAAATTATGAGGATTGTGGGTAATCTTATCCTCGTCAATGTGCAATCGTTTGTCGTAATCTGGTTGTATTTTATCTTTCTTATCCGCCATTATGCTTGATTTTCTTCCCTTGTAAACACAGGATTTCCATTTTTGCTCAAATCTCCATTAAATCTATAGCCCGCTACATCGAAACCTTCTAAGTTTTTTGAATCTCTTATTTGATTTTCAATAATGTACCGACTCATATATCCTCTAGCTTTCTTCGCATAAAAAGATATAATCTTATACTTTCCGTTCTTCACATCCTTAAATTCTGGACTTATTAAGTCGCCGTTCAGTTGCTTTTTATCGACCACCTTAAAGTATTCGTTCGATGCAAGATTCACCACGAAATTAGAACCTGACTCTTCCAACTTTTCATTGATCAACTGTGTCGGTTTATCTTTCCAAAATTGATATAAATTGTCCGCTCCCCCTACCTTTAAACTTGTGCCCATTTCTAATCGATACGGCTCCATAATGTCCAAAGGTCTCAACGCGCCATACATGCCTGACAATATTATTAAATGACTCTGAGCATATTGTAAATTATTGTCAGTTAAAGTTTTAGCATCTAGTCCTTGGTAAACATCACCAGTAAACGCTAAAATCGCTTGCCTACTTTTATTTGTTGGTTCGGTTAACCCTGACCATGTTTGATAACGCTCTGTATTTAATTCCGTTAAAGCATCACTAATCGACATTAAGTCTTTCAGTTTTTTCTTGGAAATAAACTTCAGTTTTTTAACCAAGGTTTCTGCTTCTGCCATAAACTGAGGCTCGCTGAACGTCTTGGTGGAAATTTCCGATTCGAAATCTAGAGATTTTGCCGGTGAAAGTAAATGAACCATAGTTTATTTTTGAAAGTAACAATAACAGCAAAGTTATGTTTCCATTCTTTTAAACGAAAGTTCTCGTTATTAAACCTTGCGACCTGGATTTTTCTTATTCCAGATAGCTATCACTCCAATCGCAATGATGCAAATATTTGAAAAAATACCGGCCTAATTTGTAGTTATACTTGTAAAAATCAGCGATACAATACTAATTGCTGTAAACGTGTAAATTACCCAATAAGGAAAGTTCGTTAAGAATAGATTCAATTAAAAGGTACAAAAAAAGGGGAAAAGCTAAGCTTCTCCCCCTCTCGAATCAATTGGTTAATTATTATTTTTTAGACCACTTTGCAATGTTGTCTGTGTTCATTTTGATGTATGGTTGATATTCTGCCTTATTTGATAACTCTAAAGATCTTTTAGCGGTAGCTAAAGCTTCCTTATTCATTCCCAATTTATTTTGAATTAAAGAAAGCGTGTATACATTCCAGAATGTAGCATTCATATCAACTGACATTTTTGACCACTCCAACGCTTTGTTCAAATCCAAATCGTTATCTAAATTGTATCTAGCACTGCTGTTGTATACTCTAAAAGCGCTTTTTGTTTCTTCTATCGCTTTTTCAATATTTTTTGAAGCCATTGCTTTAAAATCTACTTCAATTGGAATTGACCATGAAGTATTTTCCCAAGCGAACATTAAGTCCATTGAACCATGATTTACATTAGCAAACCAAAATGTCATAGATTCTACCTTGTTAGCAGTCTTCATCACTTTTACCTCTGCCTCAGCAACATTATTTTCCGCTTTGTATGAACCTTCTTGTGCGTCAAGGTCTATGTTAATAAACACTTTCCAACTCCCCTTTTCCATAGGAGTTGACATAATTGAATAAGTACCGGCTTTCACCTCTATACCACCAATCTTAGCATCAGTAGAAAGTACAATTTTAGTTGCTGAATTAGCACCTGTTCTCCAAACAGAACCAAACGGCTCTAAGTCTCCAAAAATAACTCTGTCTTTTACTCCAGGTCTTGAGTATTTTACTGTAACATCTGTTAATCCTACTCTCTGCATTACTTCTGCATAAGGACTTGGTTGTGGTAATTCTTGTGCTTTAATGGTAAATACCATTGAAAAAAGTGCTAAAAAGCTAACTGATAAGTTCTTAAACATTTTGTGTGTTTTATCGTTTGAGCAAACTTAACTATTCAAAGTAGAAAAAGTTCTATTTTGTCATGTAAATGACCTTTTTCGTTTCAAAGAAGTCGTTGGCAAAGAAGTCTTGAATATTGAAGGTAGTGTGCTTTTCCCTAACTTCTTTCAACTCTTCTTTCAAGTCTCCTCCTTTCAAAAACAGGTAACCATTTGCTAGCTCATTAAATGAATCCATTTTAATTTTGTCTTTCACCCAAGGTAAAAAGTTTACCGTTCGTGTTACCGCCCTACTGATTACAAAATCGAACTTCCCCTCTACCGTTTCTGCCCTTTGATGTTTGGCTTCGAGATTTTTTAAACCCAAACTTTCGGCAATAGCATTCACTACCTTTATTTTTTTGCCAATAGAATCAACAGATAAAAAAGAAACTCCAGGAAACAAAATCGCTAGGGGAATGGATGGAAAACCACCTCCCGTTCCAACGTCCAGTAATTTTGTGCCGGATTTAAAATCTAACACTTTAGCAATTGCCAATGAATGTAGGACGTGGCGAACATAAAAATCTTCCAAATCTTTTCTAGATATAACATTGATTTGAGCATTCCACTCTTCATACAATTCCTTTAGTCCTTCAAATTGCTTTCGCTGCAAATCCGTAAGATGTGGAAAATAATAATTAATTTCTTCCATCCTCCTTAAATCGATTTCTTGCTTTTTCTCATGAGATTAGAAAGAAGTGCTCGGGAGCGAAACAATTGCGCTTTGACAGTACCAAGAGGAACCTCTAACTCAATCATAATTTCTTCGTAGGACCATTCTTTAAAATACCGTAACGTAACGAGTGTTTTGTATGGCTCTTCCAATTTGTAAACATACTCACGCATCAATTCAATTTTCTCCTGTTTTATGTATGTTTCTTCAGGGTCTTTTGATGTTCCTCTGATTTGAATTTTCGTCCCTCCGCTTTCACCATCATCAATCACATTGTCGATTAAAGTAGTTTTCAATTTCTTCTTGCGAATAAAGTCAATGCATTGATTGGTCGCTATTCCATACAACCAGGTACTAAATGCATACTCTGGAATATATTGATCTAACTTTTTAAATGCCTTTTTAAATGCCTTTTCAAATGCTTCAATCGAAATGTCTTCTGCATCACTTTCGTTTCTGATCATTTTTAGAACCAGATAGTAAATAGGTTCCCGATAGCGAACCATAATTGCGGTATAAGCGCTTTGGTCACCAGACTTAGCAGCGTTAACTAGCTCAACATCTTCGTTTGCTTTTTTAGAAAAGTTCTTATTTACTTCCATTGTTTAACTCTCCAAAACCAAGTTGAAACGCCAATGGCCGTCATGCTAAAAATATAAAGAGGTTCTAAAAAG
>JAOKCF010000028.1 GCA_028245195.1 Vicingaceae bacterium
AACTCATCATTAATGAGAACAAAATCAAAGCCGACTTGAACGACAATTGGGCGGTTGTTGCTGAGGCGATACAAACTGTTCTTAGGCGAGAAAATTTCCCTAAACCATACGAAGCACTTAAAGAATTAACTCGAAAAAACGAAAAAGTTACTGCACAATCAATTGCTGAATTTATTGATAACCTGCCTGTCTCTGAATCAATAAAATCTGAATTAAAAGCAATTACGCCTTTCAACTACACCGGCATAGAATTATTCTAACTTTATAGTTAGAACAAGTGCTTTATGATTTTTGAAAAAGGATTACTTCTAACACTTTTTTGTAATTCCTCTATACGTGTTTTCAAAGTACAGCGAAAAAATTGGCAGTGGCAGGCCGGGCCAATCAAATAGCCCTTTTGGTGTTGGTAAACATATATATCAAGCACAAACAGGAATTATATTTTCAGAAGTTGATTTAGATACCTTTACTCAAAAATTAAATAGCGAAAAAATCAAAAATAACACCATATTAAAAAGTGAAAGCCCATTACTGAATGCAGCTGCAGAACGCTACTTTATGGATCTTTACCATTCAAGTAATTGAATCTTTAGAAACATATAGAGATTTGCAAAGTGGTATTATGGATTTGTACATGAACGCAGCAAGTAACAGAATGAACGAGATCATGAAAGTGTTGACCATAGTGAGCTCCATTTTCATTCCACTAACGTTTATCGCAGGGATTTATGGTATGAACTTCCAACATATGCCAGAATTGGGCTACACTTGGGCCTACCCAGCAGTTTGGGTTTTAATGGTTGTCCTTGTTATTTTCATGTTAATTGTTCAAGAAAAGGAAGTTGCTCTAAGGATTAGAGGTTATTAACAATTTCTTAAAATAGTTAATAACTTTGTTGATAAGGATATTCTGCCGAACTCTGCAGCCCCTGTAAATCCTTCTAACTTTGATTCCAATAGTTATTAAATTATTGTATCCATATGTTTACTAAGATCTTCGGAAAGAAAAAACTTAAAGAAGACAAACTTGCCAATATCTTTGTTAATTCTATTTTACAAACTGTTGAAGAATGCTTTTCAGATATATTAGGTATCATTAAAGAGTCACCCGAGTTTGTAATTACACCTGAAATTGAAGATAATGGAGACAGCAAGTTTCTACTCATAGTTATTGCTGCCAACTTAAAGGAAATTCCACGTCACTTAGAAGCACACCAAGATAACAGAATAATCAACCTTATTATTACAAAGCTATCTGGAGTATTTAATGTCGAATTCGATAAGTTGGAGGGAACGTTAAGGGAGTATCAGAGTTACTTAAGCAGAGTAAATCACCCTTCTAACAACAATTTATATGCAATGTCTAAAGCGGTCTTTTTCAAGTACAACTTGGGACAATACCAAGAGGACTACTTTAAAAACATGAACTCCCCTAATCCTCTCTTTCTAAAACGATTGGATGAAGCCATGAAATTATTTTTATTTAATTGGGCTGAGATGAGAGAAATCCACCAAATTGTAGAATAACAACTAGTTCCAATTCCTATTCCTCTCGCAGCAAATTCGAGGTATTTGCTTGCGCCGTTGGCATAATCAACAAATCATTAATGTTAACATGAAACGGCCTAGAAGTAACAAAGAAAATAGCTTCCGCAATATCATTCGCTAATAAAGGTTGATAACCATTGTAGACATTGTCTGCTCGTTCTTTATCTCCATCAAATCTCACTGTAGAAAACTCAGTATAAACAGCTCCTGGACATACCGCTGAAACTTTTATTTTATGAGGCAATAAGTCCAACCTAAGTGCCTTTGTAATTCCTTCCACCGCGTGTTTTGTAGAGCAGTAAACATTTCCTTTTGCGTATACCTCTTTACCTGCAATTGAACCAATATTTACAATATGACCAGATTTACGTTCAATCATCAAAGGCATAACCGCCTTTGAAACATAAAGCAGACCTTTTATATTTGTATCAATCATTACTTCCCAATCGGCAACATTACCATCTTGAATATCTGAAAAACCCTTAGCTAGTCCTGCATTATTCAAGAGCACATCAATCTTCCGCCAATGACCGGAAAGACTATTGAAAGCGCTTTTAACCGTCTCATTGTCTCTAACGTCAAAATTTAACGTAAGGACGTCCACAGAAAAATCTCTAACTAAGTTTTCTTTTAATTTTTCCAACAGCTCCACCCTTCTACCTGTAAGAATTAGACTCCATCCATTTTTTGCATAAAGCACTGCAGCTGCTTTTCCAATTCCTGCTGTTGCCCCGGTAATAAGTATTGTTCTCTTCATCTTCCGTATGTTTCAGCGTATGTTCTATAACTCACCTTTTCTAAACTCGAAATTATAAAAAACTGCGCGTCTTCTGTTACCTCTAATAGAAGAGTTCCTTGATCTTTTACTATTATGAAATCATCTTGAACAATTACTTCTCCATCAATTTCTGCACAACCATTTACTAAGTAAATGGAATGCATTTTTTCGGAACTTAGGGAAAGTGAAAACTCCCCAAAATTCATAAATTTTTCGGCAATCTCCACTCCCAAACTTTCCATTTGAAGCGGAGAACCTTCTCCTCTATATATTTTAGTGCGTATTCCATTTTCTTCAAGTACTGGAAAAACTTCATCTGGGTAATCATCATAACTAGCAGGCCGTTGTATACTTTCGTTCAAATTAGGATCAAACCAAACTTGAAACATGTGCCCTCCGGCGTTAATCTTTTCTGAATGAGAAATTCCACTACCAGAACGAATAATTTGAGCTGCTCCTTTATCTAACCTCCTCCACTCTTTATGAGCAGTATCATAGTGCTCAATTGATCCCTTTGTAACAAAAGACATAATTTCAAACCCTTGGTGTGGATGCAATCCAATTGTGCTGCCATTTTCAGACCAAGCGTGAGCCCAATAGAATAGATTTGAATAGGGCTTCAACTCTCCCCCTTCTCTGGGAAAACTAATGGGTTTATTTTCAAGAATTTCTCCTCCGTTGAATTGACCAGATCCTTGATGTGCTTTTTTAACTATATGTATCGACATGCATTTTGTTTTTCATGCTAAAAAAAGGGACAGTGTCCCTTTTTTTAGTCATTTTATTCTTTTTATTTAGTCTTCTAAACCGTAAATCATTTTAACTTCATCGTAATTACCATAAACCATTCCTGCAATTTTAGCACCTGGAGTAATTACCACTACTTTATAGGTATGATCTGAAGCAGCACCTAAGGTTGGAGCACTACCATTTAATGTTACAGTAATCTTTAGGTTCACAACACCTGGACCGTAACTAAATACATAACTAAAAATCCCGTCAGTATAAGGAACCGCTGTCCAAATAGTACTAGTAGGAACAGAGTTATCGTCTGTCTGGTATAACAAAACAACCCCATTCCTGACTATATTGGCAGTTATTGACGGAACGTTGATTGAATTAACGATTCCATTTACCGTCGCAGGATTTGTCCAACTAGCAGCTCCAACAAAAAAGGTACTTGCAATAACACTTGCTGTTCCATTTTGCCCATCCTGACCGTTTGTACCATCTTTGCCAATGACTCCATCCTGCCCTGCTGGTCCTAATGCGCCTTCTGGTCCAACTGGTCCCGCCGGCCCTGTATCACCATCGGTTGAACACGCCATCAGAAATAAGGCGGCTATTGACAAGATTGAAAAAGTTTTCTTTAACGTAAACATATCTGCTATTTTTAATTTAAGTTTCAAATATAAACTTTCTTACTCCGATTTTTTATCAGTTGTAGTGCATATTTAAAAAATTGTATAAAAAAAGGGACACATTGCTGTGTCCCTTCTCTATAAAAAATTAATAACTCTTACAGTACTTCGAATTCTTCAACTCCATATACAGTCTTTACTTCTTCATAATTATTAATATTAACACCCTCAATCTTTGCACTACTTGGAATTAATACTACACGAAAAGTTGATGTAAATAAGTTTATTCCCGCATTAGTAGAAGTAAGGTTAGAAAATAATGAAACCTGCCCAACACTAAATGTATTCGTAATGCTAACAAGCATGTTGGTACCTCCCACATTTGCTACAAAACGATAAGGAACTGGTCTCCAGCTGATTGTATCTGTTCCTAAAGAATCAAATGAACCAAAAACCGCAACGACGCCATTATCAGCAATAGCTTTAGTTAACTGAGGTAAAGAAATATTAGCTCTACCTTGACTCCATGACGCAGCATCAACGGTATAACTGAAAGAATTAACATTTGCATTCCCGTTTGCTCCAGCCGGACCTATATCTCCATCTTCTCCAGAACACGCTGTAAATACCATTCCTACCATTGCGATAGCTGCCGCGGCAACTTTAAAACTTTTTAAATTCATATTGTTAATTTTATGTTAAAGTCTCAGATATAATGATATCATTTAATACTTCCCTATTTTTTATAATAATTATCTTCACAAAAATAAAAAACACCTTAATAACCCTCGCTATTCTTTGGCTACTTTCAACTAATAAAATCGTTGTACTTATTACAAAAAACTATTGGAAAGCTAACTATTTCGAATGAACTTTACCGGCGCAAACAAATTTAACATGAACCGTAGAATAAAATTAATTTGGGATTTTTTTGGTGAAGATTCAAAAAAGACAGCCGAGCATCATGCAATTCATTTAAAAGAATTTGCAAAGATGAAGGCTTTAGAAGAGACTGAGTCAGGCACTGAAGAGGTAAAAGAGCAAGAACATTTGGCCTTTATTATAGTTCCTGAA
>JAOKCF010000029.1 GCA_028245195.1 Vicingaceae bacterium
TGACAATTTAGCTCTCGTTTAAATTTGTGGTAGGTTAAACTTACATCGCAGTTAACGCATTGCGGCGCATTTCCGCAGGTATCGCACATCATCACAGGTGAGTAACCACGTCTGTTTTGAAAAAGAATAATTTGCTTGCCTGCTTCCAAGTTCTCCTCCATCATCTTCAACAACTCTGGTGTAAAATGAGAATTCATCTTTTTCTTCCGTGTAGCTTCCTTTACATCAGCGCAAGTAATATCCGGCAAGGTAACATTCCCATGTCGTTTCGAGAGTGTAACTAAACCATACTTTCCTTCTTTTGCATTAGTATAACTTTCAATGGAAGGTGTAGCTGAACCCAACAAAACCTTTGAGCCTTGCATCTGTGCTAATACCAGAGAAGCGTCTCTCGCCTGATAACGTGGAGAAGGATCGTATTGCTTGAAGGTATTTTCGTGCTCCTCATCTACAATGATTAACCCCAACTTAGAAAATGGTAAAAACAAAGAAGATCGCGCCCCTAAAATGATCTGAAAATCTTCATAATGTCCAGGATTAAATTTTAAAACATTGTTCCATACCTCTACCCGTTCGTTTTCGTTGAAACGAGAGTGATACACCCCTACCTTTTCGCCAAAAATAGCTTGTAGTCGTGTAACAATCTGAGTGGTTAAAGCAATTTCAGGCAATAAATACAATACTTGTTTGTTAGCGTCAATTGCTTCTTGAATGAGTTTGATGTAAATTTCTGTTTTACCAGATGAAGTGACACCGTGCAACAATACAGTTGATTTTTCTTTAAAATGGGCCTTAATCTCTTTGTAGGCAGTTTGCTGGTACTCATTCAACTGCTTCTCTTTAGAAGTTGCCTCTGTTGTAACCAAACGTCCAGCCTCCACTTTGTAAACTTCAAAAATATCTTTCTGGACCAATTGGTTTGATGAAGTAGGAGGGCAGAAGGTTTGGGACGGTAAAAGGACAAAGCTAGAGGTAGATGTGTACGATTCTTACATGCAGACGATGACCGTTATTCTACCGGAGCACGAGGGCAATTTAGTTTTTGTGCCGGATCTATTAATTGAAGGGGAGCAGTGGTTTAATCTAGCTGAGAAATACCAATTAAAGGTGGACTAAAAGCTGTATTTAACTATACAAAAGATAGCTTTCACACCATCTTGCCAACCAATTTTTTTGCCTTCTTCGTACGTTCGAAACTCATACGCCACAGGAACTTCTCCGTATTTTATACCTTTTACTTTGGCTAGCTTGGCGGTAATTTCAGGTTCAAATCCAAAGCGTTTTTCTTTCAAAATTAAAGCCTTAGCAATTTTTGAATCTATTAATTTATAGCAGGTTTCCATGTCTGTAATTCTCCAGCCACTGAAAAGGTTTGATAATTTTGTTAGAATCTGGTTCGCAAAGAACGATGCATTTTTATTAGGATTTTCTGCTTGCAGAAAACGAGAACCATAAACCACTTGTATTTTCTCCTCAATCGCTTTCTCAAGCAATTTGTTGATGTCATTTGGGTCAAGCTCTAAGTCAGCATCTTGAGGAATTAAATAATCACCTATTGCTTGCTCAATTCCATAATGTAGCGCGGCTCCTTTGCCTTGATTCACTTTTTGATTAAAGAGCTTAATTCCAGATTCAGGATGAGCAGTAATAAATTCCTCAGTCACCGCACGTGTTCGGTCCGAAGAAAAATCGTTGATTACTAGAATTTCTTTTTCAATATTGTGAACTAGCTTGAGTTTAGAAATAATGTCTAATACTTGCGCAATGGTCTTCTCCTCATTAAAGGCAGGGATAATTATAGAAAGCTTTTGAATCACGGGGTGAAATTAAAGCTCTTCTTTTAAATCGAGCAAAAAGGATCTTATTTTTTTCAAAGACTTTAGCATTTCAGCTTCATTAATAGAATCAGACTTATTCTCTTTCATCTTTTTCTTGGCACCGTCTATCGTAAAGCCTCTTTCCTTTAACAAATTGTAGATAATGTGAAGGTTGTCGACGTCCTTTTGAGTAAAGAGACGATTTCCTTTGGCATTTTTTTTTGGTTTTAAAATGCTAAATTCTTTTTCCCAAAACCGAATCAATGAAGTATTGACGTCAAACATCTTGCTTACTTCACCAATAGAATAATATAACTTAGCGCTTTTTTCTGCCATTTTAATCAAATGATTGAGTTTGTTGAGAAGAGAATTCAATCATTCTTTCATATTCTGCAGGAGTTAAATCATTGAAGTAGAAATTAACTGGGTTTACTTTCTGATCATCTTTCCAAACCTCATAATGTAAATGAGGGGAAACAGAGGTTCCTGTATTACCAACGTAACCAATGGTTTGTCCACGTGTTATTTCCTGACCTTGGCGAACATTAAAACTACTCATATGTGCATATAAAGTTTTGTAGCCATACCCGTGATCAATTATAATCTTGTTTCCATAACCTCTCCTACTTGTTTCGGTATGAACAACTTTACCTGCACCTGTAGCATATATTTCCGTACCTCTTTCTGCAGAGAAGTCCATTCCTGTATGCATTTTCATTCTCTTGTAAATCGGGTGCATTCTCATGCCATAGCCTGAGGCCATTCTTCTTAGATCACTGTTTGAAATTGGTTGTATGGCAGGAATTGATGCAATCATTTTTTCCTTGGCCATGGCCATTTCAATCACATGATCGTATGATTTAGACTGAATGTATAATTGTTTTGTGATTTGGTCTAGCTTCTTAGAACTTTCAACTATTAGTTCTGAGTTTTTCAATCCTTGAAGTTTCTTGTAACGATTCACTCCACCAAAACCTGCCGTTCTAATTTCTTTAGGAATCGGCTCAGCTTCCAAAATAACTCGATAAATGTCATCGTCCCTTTTTTGCACATCTGCCAAAACTTCTTCCGCTTGACTCATCCTTGTATTCTTCGTTTGAAGCGCTCAACATAGGCGCTATGAGAAAGTTCTCTCTAATTTTATTTCTTGCTATTTCTAATTTTTGCTTTGGGCAGAACTGGAAATTATTCAAAGCGAACGAAACCTACAATTTCAATTTTGACAATATTCATGGAGTCCGGGTTGACTCAGTGAATACCTTAGGAAATGAAACAACTTACTATTTTAACCGAATTTTAAATGATTCGGTGCAATAGAATTGGATGAACGCTGTTTACCCCATTTCTGATATTACCCAACCCAACATTTTTGGTAAGCAATGTGCAGAGCGAAATGATTCGTTGATTTTTACAAATCAATTCAACAATGTATTATTAATTCGACCAAAAGCTAACCTCAATGAATCTTGGAGGTTTCTTTCGTAAACCAATTATCATATTGTTGCAACTGTAGATATTGTTTATTCAGACTCCATTACCAATACCCAAGACAGTTTAAAACAAATTACATTTCAATATTTTAACAGTTCAAACACAGCAATAAATCACCCGGTTAACAGCAAGGTTTTTATTATTTCGAAATCGAAAGGTATTTTTAGCACCTTCATTTTTTATGAAGATACAATAGGAAATTCTTTAAATTTTAATTAAAAAAAGCAGTACCGTCAAATTTTTAAAAGCACAACATTTACGAATGCTCAGGTATTTGATTTGAACATTGGCGATGAATATCAATTCACTTATGAAAATAATCCTCCCGGAGGAGTTACATCTAGGTACGACGTTCGCAATCATTTGGTAACCGGACGAACTATTTCACCTAATGGCGATACAATGGTTATGACAATAGCAGAAAGTAGAGAGTTGCTAATTTCAACGATTGATTTTACAACTAGTCCCCCGACTGTTGTTTCTTCCACTTCATTCACTAATCGTACAATTTTAAGAACTATTTATCATCCAAATGATACGTTTATTCAAGCCTTAGGTTTCGCACCAACCATAGAAAGTGATTCATCATATGGTGTTCCGACTTTATTTGCCAAAATCACTAAATTTTCCAACAACTTGCCTCTTAATAATGGTAATTTTGGATAACGTTTAACGATACATCTTGAATCAGAGATATTTGTTTACGATACATTACAATCTTCTTGGGTTATTGATTATTTTACCTACAGCCAATACACGGATCACTTTTTAACGGGTGTCTTCAACTATACCAATTATTGGAACAATAACGGTGGAGGTGGTTATCCTGAATACTATAAAATCTATTACTTCAAAATAGGAAATGACACATGGGGCTCATCTCGATTAGTTACCGTAATAGA
>JAOKCF010000003.1 GCA_028245195.1 Vicingaceae bacterium
ATTTGTAACACATTTGCAGTCTTAATAGGAGGGGCTCCAACTTCAAGCACCCCGAATGTAAGTTACAATTGGGATAATTCTGCTAGTTTAGATAACAATACAATTGCAAACCCAACGGCGAGCCCAACGGTCACGACAAGGTATAGTTTAACTGTTACAGAAAATACTAACAGTTGTTTTGATACATCTTCAATCCTAATTACTGTAAATCCAATTCCAGTGGTGAACTTTACGGTTGCCGATACTTGTGCTGGGAATACAACCTTATTTGCAGATATTTCTACCTTAGCTTCTGGTACAATTACCGGCTGGTCATGGGACTTTGGTGATGGAATTGGAACATCAACGCAACAGAACCCGAGTTATACGTATGCTCTAATAGGGACTTATAATGTTAAACTTGTCGTTGAGACGGGCGTAGGTTGTAAAGACTCACTTACCAAAGCAATAGCTGTAGTTCCATTGCCAAATATCGATGCAGGAGCAGATCAAGTAATCTGCAATAGAGATACGATCACCCTTGGAGGTGCTCCAACATCACCAACTGCAGGGGTAACATATCTTTGGGATAATAGTGCAAGCTTATCGAATGCAACAGTTTCAAACCCATTAGCATTCCCAAGTGTAACCACTCGTTATGGCTTGACGGTAACAGAAACTGCAACTGGTTGTAGCGATACGGCTTCAGTAGTTATTTTAGTTAATCCTGTTCCTGTTGCTTCATTTACAACTTCGGATGTTTGTGAGAATTTGATTATACAATTTACCGATGGTAGCTCAATTCTATCTGGAGTGATTGTTTCTTGGACATGGGATTTTGGGGATTTAAGTGGAACTTCCACTCAGCAAAATCCGGCATACCAATATGCAGGTCCAGGAACTTTTCAAGTAAAGCTTATAGTTGAGAGTGCTTTGGGATGTAAAGATTCTACTATCAATTCAATTATTATTAGCCCAAAGCCAACACCAAATTTTACGTTTGCTAACTTATGTGAAAACGATGTTACTCAGTTTACCGATGCTTCTTCAATTGCAACCGGAAGTATTTCTTCGTGGTCTTGGAATTTTGGAGATGGCGTAGGGACTTCAAATCTGCAAAACCCTACTTACACTTTTACAACTCCGAATACATACAATGTGAAGTTGGTTATCATAAGTGATTTTGGGTGTACGGATTCAATTACCATTCCTGTTACTATTAATCCACTTCCTAATGCAGATGCAGGATCTAATCAGGTCATTTGCAATACCGGAACGGTTGTAATAGGAGGAAGTCCTAGTTCTAACACACCTAATGTGAGTTATCTTTGGGATAACAGTGCGTCGTTGAATGACAATACTCTTTCAAACCCAAATGCTTCACCATCCACAACCACGCGATACACACTTACCGTTACAGAAAATACAACAGGCTGTTTTGATACTTCTTCTGTTCTGGTTGCTGTGAATCCTATCCCGGTTGTTGACTTTACTGTAGCAGACACTTGTATAGGCAATACAACCTTATTTACAGATGCCTCTAGTATTGTTGTCGGCGGCATTATAGGTTGGACTTGGGATTTCGGAGATGCAGTAGGCATATCAACTCAGAAGAACCCAAGTTATACTTATGGTTCGACCGGTACTTATAATGTAAAGTTAATTGCTTTGTCTACCGCTGGCTGTACTGATTCAATTACAAAAACGATAACTATTGTATCACTTCCAGGTATTGATGCCGGAGCAGATCAAGCGATTTGCTTGAATGATTCAGTGACAATTGGAGGAACACCAACGTCACTAGGAACAAATGTTTCTTATACATGGGATAATTCAGGAACGCTAAATGATAATACAGTTTCAAACCCCATAGCAAAGCCACTCGTTGCAACACGATATAATTTAACAGTAACTGACTTGAATACTGGTTGTTTTGATACAGCTTCAGTAGTTGTGTTAGTGAACCCGTTACCAAATGCTGATTTTAGTGCTTCCAAAGTTTGTAGTGGAAACATTACTCAGTTTACTGATTTGTCAAACATTACTTCACCTGCTTTAATTCAAAATTGGACGTGGGACTTTGGGAATAATATAGGTACTTCAATTCTCCAAAATCCAACATACGAATATCAGTCTCCGGGAACTTATGCTGTAAAATTACTTGTTACTACGAATTCTGGATGCTTGGATTCTATTGTTAGAAATGTGATAGTGGACACCTTGCCATTGGCAGATGCAGGGGCTGACCGCACAATATGTGAATTGGATACAACAGTTCTAGGAAAGTCTGCCGTAACAGGAGAAACTTATTTGTGGAATAATTCATCCACATTAACCGATGCCACAGCAGCGCAGCCAGGAGCTTTTCCACTTGTCGATACTAGGTATATCGTAACAGTAACCAACTTAAATGGGTGTATTAGTATTGATAGTGTTGATGTAACAGTTATTCTTGCTCCAAATGTTGAT
The DNA here is from genome assembly GCA_028245195.1 of Vicingaceae bacterium. GTDB lineage: Bacteria > Bacteroidota > Bacteroidia > Flavobacteriales_E > Vicingaceae > NORP294. The sequence goes on from JAOKCF010000003.1 coordinate 2,449, forward strand.
GCAGGAATTGATTTAACAATTTGTAATCGGGATACAATTACTATTGGCGGTGCTCCAACATCAACAGACCCTCTTGCTACTTATTTATGGAATAATGCCGCAAGTTTAGATGATCCAACACTAGCAAACCCAAGAGCGTTTCCTAATGATACAACTTCTTTTATAGTAACCGTCACTGATACTTTAGGTTGTAGTTCAATGGATACAATGATTGTTAATGTTAACCCTTTGGCAAATGTTGATTTTAGGGTAGATGCTGATTGTGAAGGTGATTTTGCAGCTTTTACAGACATTAGTACCGTTTCTGCAGGAAGTATTGTTTCATGGTCTTGGAACTTTGGTGATGGTATTGGAACGTCAATTATACAAAACCCGGGATATCAATATGCATCGCCCGGAACATACTCAGTGCTGTTAGAAGTTCAAACAGCGTCAGGTTGTATCGATTCCGTTAGAAAGGATGTTATTATTTTTCCATTACCTGTTGCAGACGCAGGTAGTGATTTATCGATTTGCTTTGGAGATACAATTCGTCTAGGAGGGAGCCCAACAGGTCCTGTAGGGTCAGGTTATTCTTGGTCGCCTGGATTTGATTTATCTTCAGTGACAGATTCAAATCCAAGAGCATACCCTACAAGTTCTGTAATTTATTATTTGACAGTAACTGGAGCAAGTGGTTGTTTTAATTATGACACAGTAAATATTGAAGTAAAAGCACTGCCAATCGTTACAGCACAAAAAGATTCATCTTTGTGCGTAAATCAGCCAGTTCAACTTTCGGCTGTAGGCGCCGCAACGTATATCTGGTCTCCTGCAAACTACCTAGATGATGCAACAATTGCAAATCCAATAGCTAGGGCACTGAAGAGTACTAATATTATTGTGGTAGGAACTGGAGCCAGTGGTTGTATTGCAGCAGATACCGTTTTTATTGATGTTTTCAATTTGGACTTTTCTCCAATTGATACAGCTATTTGTTCTGGTGATAGTATTGTTTTAACTCCAGTCTTACAGGGAGATACTAATGGTATAAGCTATTTGTGGTCATCTTCAAACCCCAATAATGTATTGAGCAGTATAACCGACAGTGCAATTAAGGTAACTGCAGCTGCACGTCAATATTTTACTTTGCAAATTCAAAATAACCTAGGTTGTGTTGATACTGACAGTATTTATGTTAATATGAAACAGGCGGCTGAAGTAGACTTTGATTATTTAAATTCTCCTAGATGCCAAAATTCTATCATCGAAATACAAAATATTTCGACATTTACAGACGATTACATTTGGAAGTTAAATGGACAAAAAGTTAGTAGAGATAGGAATCCAAATTTTGAAATCAATAACTTGGTTGAAAATACGGTTACGTTAATTGGGAGTAATTTAACTTGTACAGACTCTACAACTGAAGTGATTAATGCAACTGGTTTGAGAGAGTTACTTCAATTAAAAGATGCCAACGTATTTACTCCAAACGGAGATGGGCTGAATGATATATTTGATCCTGGCTTTGAGGGAGAATTTATTGGTTGTGTAGATTTTCAAATTTTTGATCGTTGGGGAGATAAAGTGTTTGACTCTAATATTGGCCAATATGGTTGGGATGGTGTAACTTTAAGAGGCAGACCTGCTAAGATTGGAATCTATTTTTACATTATTAGAATAGGAACCGAAGAAATTAGAGGTTCGGTCTTCTTAAATAGATAGGGTCAAAATAAATTCATGCACAAAAAAGTCGCTTCAATTTAAATGGAGCGACTTTTTTGTTTGTATCATCGATGCAAGTGCGAATGATTAATACATCCTTTACATTCGACTTAAATCGAGTAATATGATTCGAAGTGTTTTTTTAAATGAACTTTGAATTAGATCTTCACAATTTTAAATTCGGTTCTTCTGTTCTTTGCCTTTCCTTCAGCCGTGGAGTTATCCGCAATAGGTTCATTTGCTCCGTAACCTTTTGTTTCTAATCTGCCTGTATCAATTCCGTTTTTTGTTAAGTATTCTCTCACTGAGTTGGCTCTATTTGTAGAAAGGGTAAGATTAAGTTGAGCATTTCCAACATTATCTGTGTGCCCTCCAATCTCAATAATTAAGTTTTCATTTTTAGTTAAGAAGGCTACTAATTTATCCAGCTCTACTTTTGACTCCTTTTTTAAATTATACTTCGAAGTTTCAAAAAAGATATTTTTTAAAATAATTTTCTCTCCGGCTAAAATCGGATTAAGGGGTACATTTTGAATAAAAGGTTCGTCTGACTCATAGTTCATTAGCGAGAAGTTTTCAGAAAAGAACATATAGCCATTTTTAGAGGAGTTTAATGCATAGTTCTTTCCCGTTGGTAAAGTCACTAAGAATTCTCCCGTACTTTTGTCTGAGTAGGCTTCAATGATCGCTTCACCAGTTTCTAGATCCAACAACTCGAACCTAGCTCCAAGTGGTTTTTTTGTGTTGCTATTGTAGATCTTTCCAGCAAAGTAGGTTACTTTATTTGGCGCAAAGTCTTGTGGAAGTTCGAATTGGTATAAATCTAAGCCTCCATATCCCCCTTCTCGATCAGAAGCGAAGATGGCAATTTTGCCGTTCGGTGATACCAACAAACTATTTTCATTTTTATGAGTGTTTATAGGGTATCCAAGATTAACTGCTGGACCCCATTCTCCATTCTCATCTAATTGACTCATAAAAATGTCTAATCCCCCCATTCCAACATGACCATCTGAAGAGAAGTAAAGTGTTTTACCGTCAGGATGAATCAATACAGATTCTTCATTCCCAGTTGTATTTACATTGGCGTTTAACGGAGTAGGTTTTGACCAATTTCCTTCAGGTTGAAGTTTTGTGACGTAGATATTACCATCGCTCATGCTCTGCATGCCTGTTTTCCCTTTTACAAAGTACAAAGATTTTCCATCGGCCGAGAAGGAAGGTTGCGTTTCCCAATTATTGGTGTTTATCAACCCTCCTAGGTTAATTGGCTTGGTCCAAACTTGATCATTTTTTACACTGTAAAATAAGTCACAACTTCCTTTTCCTAATTTACCTGCTCCATAGTTTCCAAAAATCTCACATGCTGCATAAATCATTAGTTGACCATTTGCCGCTAAGGATGGTGCGCCTTCGTTTATTTCTGTATTAATTGGCGGACCCATGTTTTGAGCCTTTTGCCATTCTCTATTTACTTTAGTCGCAATGTAGAAATCTTCATTGTATTTCGTTGGAGATTTAGTGTCAGGAAGTCTTCTTGTAAAAAGAATGGTTTTTTCATCCACCGTCATCGAAGGAAAGTATTCTAAAAATTCACTATTTATATTGGCTCCCAAATTAATTGGCTTAAAGGGGTAGGGTTTCTTTTTGGCTTCAATTGCGAAGTCAATGTTACTTAACTGTTGATTTGCTCCGTCTAGTAATTTTGGATTAACCTCTTCAATCGAAATAAATTGGGAAAGATGTTGCTTTGCCTTTTCGTAGTTACCTTCGTTAAGCTCTAATTCACCTAAGAAAAAAAAGTTATTGGGAATTGCTCGTGGGTTAATTGCAATTGCTTTTTCAAAACTGGCTTTTGCCTTTTCTTTTTGATTGCTGTCAATATAAATATAGGCTAACAAAGTTTGTGCTTCGACAAATTTTGGGTCTTGCTCCAACGCTTTATGAAGTGTAAGTTCAGCTTCATTTAGTTTATAAGCTTGGTAAAGAGCTTGAGCTTCGGTGTATAGTTTTTGGGCTTTTTTGTCGCTGGAAGTCGATTGTGCTAACGATATAGAAGAGTTGCACGAAAATAATATCAGTAGTAATAAAGATGTACTGAATTTTATTAAGGAATGTTTAAATATTTGTGTGTTTGAACGCTGATTCGCCATTGTGGATTTTGTTTTACGTATTCAATCAAGCTTGAAGTTAACTTTTCTCTTATACTCCATTCTACTTGCAAGTAAAGTTTACAATTTTTATTCACTTTGGCGGCATGCTCTTCAGCCCATTTAAAATCAGATTGATTAAAAATAATAACCTTTAGTTCATTGGCAACCTCGTAAAACTCCTCTTTTGGAGCTTTAAATTTTTTTGGAGATAAACAAATCCAATTCCAACTTCCACTTAAGGAGTAAGCTCCGGAAGTTTCAACGGCTAATTCAAACCCTTTGTGAATTAATTGATCTGTCAAAGTAGCAAGATCATACATCATCGGTTCTCCACCTGTAACAACACAAAATCGTGATGGGTTTTCAGTTGCCAAATGAACAATATTATCGGTTGTTTCGAGTTTATGTAATCCGGCATCCCAACTTTCTTTTACGTCGCACCAATGACAACCCACATCGCAACCAGCTAAACGAATAAAATAAGCAGCCTTACCGCTGTAATAACCTTCTCCCTGCAACGTGTAGAAGGCTTCCATTAATGGGTATTCAATCGTCTGTAGCTCTGTCATGCGTAAAATTGGACAGCTAAATTAAGCTTTTCTTTAAGGGCAAAAAAAATCCCATTCTGTTTTTCAGAATGGGATTTTTTCGTTTTATCAATTCTTAATAAACAATTAGTTTTTCCACTACACCAGAATTTCTTTCAGTTAAGAAATAGATTCCTTTAGAATAGTTAGATAAGTCAATGGTGCTTAATTCAGATTTAATATTTAATTCTTCAATAATTCTTCCACTCATATCCGTGATTTGAATATTATTGGTTGGAAGTTCTTTGAACTTTAAAGTGAACATTCCATCAGAAGGATTCGGATAAACAGAGAAGGAATTATTTAAGCTTCCTTCATTTAATCCTAATGAAAGATCAACAAAGTTGATGTCATCAATAGCTATATCACTAGACCAATTATTCCCTGTTGTTACCGTAATTCTGAAGTTTACAGCTTGACCAGCATATGCTCTCATATCAATTGTTGCTTGTTGCCAAGCATTTCCTTGAGAACCATTAATTGGGGTGATTATGTTGTTAGTCCAAGAACCATTTGTAAACATGTCCACATTAATCCTTCCTACTGAAGTGCCATTCATGTGATACCAAAAACTAAATTCTGGAGCAATGGTATTACTCAAATCGAAACATGGTGATATAGTTACTGCATCTGAAAAAGTACATCCATTGGAAGCTTCAGAGTATAAATACCTTCCTGTTCCTGTTCCAGGATTGTGATCAATACTTGGACCTGTATTGTTAGAAGGTGTTCCTCCGAAATCAACTCTTAAATCAAAATCATCATCAACTCCGTTTAAGCCATTAAACCAACCTCCATTTAAGTTACAAATTGTAGTTCCGCAGTTAGATGCAGTAGCGCAATTAAGATTGCTCTCAAAATCTTCTGTATATGGCAACGTAAAGGTTGTACCTAAAACTGTTAAGTCAAGACCTAATGAGTCATTGTCAGGGTTTTGGTCTCCAATTAAGTCCGTAATAACACTAAATGAGCTTGCTCCTGAAGCTGTAAATACAAGTGAATCACTGAATGTGAAATTACGAGGTAGATACTTCGCAATAAATGTTGCTAAAGTATCAAAATAGGTTGTTCCATTGTATACTAACCTTAAAGGAACGTTAGTTGCAACACTATCGCCATTATTCCTCAAAGTAACAGTTACTCCTGTCTTTCCTGAGCCGCAATTGATTAAGAAAGCACTGTTTGGAGAGACTATCTGAAGAACTTCCATATCGTAATCGTAAGGGCAATTTGTAACCGTTTTACCAATAACACTGGCAATAGACCTTTTACCCTCATATCCACTTCCTAATGAAGAAACAGCGAACCAATTATCATCCGACAGGTTTAAATTGTAAATTTTAAAGGTGGTAGAGGTTGTTACTCCAATTGAATCCATGTGCGTTGCGCCTAACTGGTAAATTTTGTAACCAGTTGCTCCCGCAGCTAGATTCCAAGTTAATTCTAAAGAGTCTGTACAAATGTAATTAGTTCTAACGTTAGTTGGTCTTCGAATAATGGAAAAGGTATTTGCTGAGACTCCTGTTCTGCTTCCTTTTCTAACTCGCACAAGTGCATCACCTGTAGCAGCACCTGGGACATTCCAATCAAAAGACCTTGCTGCACCATTGGTGGTTGTAATACCTATCCATGTTGCTCCATTATTTAAACTATATTCTACAGTGGTAGTTCCGGTGTTTCCAAAAGCATCCCATCGGATGGTTTCGCTAGTTCCTGGAACGAAACCTTCTCCTCCGCTAGGGAAGGTTACTTCAATTGCATCATCTTTGGTTTCCCAAACAATAAAATACTTTTGAGGTCCTTGAGGAATTGTTTTTCCGTTCACCAGCAATGTATAAACTCCTGCATTGACAGTGTCAATTTGAACTTGCTCCATGTTGTTTAAATTGTCAATCCCTTTTGTTGCGGGGCTAGTTATAGCAGCTGCATTTGGCGCTGGGTTCAACACCCAAGGTAGTAAGGTGTCGCCCGTTGGGGATACCACTTTTAAATCCATATTGTTGACTAAGGCTTGCGCAGCAGTAGTTAATGCTTCATAGTCCGTCCAATAAATCATGAATTTTAGGTTTTCTATATTAGCGCCAACCGTAATAGAGTGAGAATTGTTGCCATTTTGAGAAATGGTTGAACTCAAATATCGATTTTGTTCAATTAGAGACATTGCTCTGTGTGCATCTACTCTTCCCCAACCGTAAGTAAAATCAGGACCAACATTTCCTAAATCTCTAGCAGTATTTAACATAGCTGCTTTAATTAAACCGGATTCAGGATTAGTACCATTGTTTAATGCTTTAAAGCCTTGATACATTTGAGCAGCTAAACCTGCAATTCCTGGTGAAGCTGCAGAAGTTCCACCGCCTACTTGGTAAGTATTATTAGCGTTAATTGACATTTGATTGGTTCCGTTTGCACTAATATCTGGTTTAATTCTTCCGTCAGTTGCGGGCCCTCTTGAGCTGCTAGTGGTAATTGCGGAATTGTAAAATAAATTTGCAGTTGCTATTACTGCTTTCCCTTGCTTTCTACCACCTGTAATGGTTCCCCAATTAACATTACCTGTCGATGCGCCATATCCACAATTACTTCCGGAACTGTTTCCTGCAGAAAAAACGTGCAACAATTCTGGGTTTTGTCTAGTTTGTTGGTCAACAAACCTTGTAGTTGAAGTATAACCGCCATTACATCCTTCACTATATGAAGTTGAGGTAATAACTACACCTCTAGTATTGAAATTACTTACTGCATTAGATATGTGCGGGTATCCGTTAATACCGTAAAAATACAAGTAAGCTCCAGTGGCCATTCCTCGGTAATCAGGATTTAAGTTTCCCGCACCCATTGCAATTCCACTAACCATATCGCCATGAGAACCATTTTGGTTTGTCGCAAAAGAAGTAACCCTCCCTTTAATGTCGATGTGTGGTCCGATAACTGCATCATCTGCAATAGCTATACTAACACCGGTTCCATCGTATTTTCTTCCTAATGGATGGTCAGAGTCGAGCATGTTAGATCTATGAAGCGTTCTTCCTCTTTCATCTTCCGTTTCAGGTGGAGCAGGAACATAATCAATCATTTTTATGATGTCTGAAGAGGCAAGTTTATTTAATTTGTTTTTTGGAATTCTAACTTCGATGTATTCTGCTATTTGGTTTTCCGAAAGAATAACGAAACGTTCGCTTTGAAAGTAGGCAATAAGACTTGAAAAAGTTACATCTAAATGTGCCTCAATCATAAGGTCCATTTCATTACCTGAAACAGCCCAGCCTGGATTCTCAGCATTTTTAACTGCTTTCGAAAATTTATATTTGGCCGTAAATGGAGCGATTGCTCGTATTTTTAGACTTCGCAATGATACTTCACTTGCGTTCGTAATAGTTGCAATAAAAGCATGAAGTGGAAGGTACTCTAACAAATTTATACCATTTTGTCTAAGAACTTCCTTTTCACTGTTGGTAGGAACCTCGCTAAACTGCACAACAACATATTTTTCAGAAATGCTATTGGCTGTTGCAGAAAGTGTGGCATTTGGATTGTTCGCCGGGAGCGTTACGTCTCCGCTTTTTAGTTTTAACGTGTAATCTTTAGATGCACTTAATTGCGTACTGAAAATTAAAAATGTAAAGAGAGAAGTAAGCGTTAATATTTTTTTCATGTGAGTAATTTTTATTCAAAGATAAACTTATAAAAGCAAACGCTAAAATAATTGTAGTGTTCATGACACTTTTAAGGTCTCTTTTATTATCTTGTAAGCTAGGTAGATAAATGGAGATCCATGCATGATGAAATCAAACCAGTCTTTCCCAGTCATGCCAACAGCACCCCCTAAAATCCACTTTATCTTACCCCATAAATGTGGTTCTGGAAAGAATGGTGCTAATCCCAGCGTTGCAAAAAGTAGCAGAGGCATTAATAAATCTTTTCGTTTAGACATGGCGATTATTTATGCCAGGCGTTATAGCCTCCTTTTAACTCAATAACCTGAGTAAATTTATTTTTTTGAAGTAGTGCAGAAGCCTTTCCACTTCTTCCTCCAACAGCACAAAAAACATAAACCGGTTTGCTTTTGTCAAATGATTCTATTGCTTTCTGAAATGAACCATTAAGAAAGTCATAGTTAGTCGCACCCTTTATAGTTCCTGCGGAGAACTCCCCGTCTGTTCTAACATCAATTAATTGGGGTTTTTCCTCTTGTTCAATAGCTAATTTGAATTCTGTCGGCGATAAAACTTCATGGGAGGACGTTGAAGTTTGCTCCGTTGAGTTTTCCTTTTGAGCTATTCCATTGCACGCGGTAAGGGTAAAAAAGCTTAAGGAGATTATATAAAATATATTTTTCATGTTTCTAAGAGTTAAATGAATTCCACGCTTGGATACCTCCAAGTAAATTATAAACTGTTAATCCTTGTTTGTCCATAAATTGACATGCTGAAGCGCTTCTCCCACCAGATCGACAATATACATAATAGCTTTTGGTTTTATCCAAGTTCATCACTTTTGCAGGAAAACTTTGTTCCATGATGTTCATGTTTGTTGAGTTGGGAATGAGTCCCTCTGCTTCTTCTTCAGGTGTTCTAACATCAATGATAACTGCATTTTCGTCGTTTTTGAATCCGTGTACAAATTCATTAATAGTTAAGTCTCTCATGATTTTTTATTTTTTAAAGTTCATAAATAAATTTGCCCAAATAATTTTTGAAAGGGCATAATATAAGGGGGTTGCGATAATTAAAAAGCTTGCTGCCAGTATAATGAAATTCCAAAATTCCATTTCAAACCCCAGTACAAATTTTGCTACTACAAAACTTATAACATGTGCTACGCCGAATGCATAAGAAACATACATGGCACCATAATAAAATCCTGGCTCAATGCTAAATTTTCTATTGCAATTTTCACAACTATCTTTTACTTCTGACATGCTAGAAAAATTGTAAGGATTAGGTGACTTATAAAAATTGCCTTCTTGACAATAAGGGCACTTTAACTTTAGAATACTGTATAATTTTGAGCCTTTTTTGAGCATCTATACTTTTTTTTACAAAGTTATGCAATACAGCATCTCCTGTTTGGTAACATTAGATACAAATCTTAGAAGTAATGGAAAAGTATTTTATAGCAACTCGTTAGCTAAGTTGGCTAACTCAGATCGCTCTCCTTTTTCTAACACAATATGTGAATAAAGCTTATTTCCTCTAACCTTATCAATTAAGTACGAAAGCCCATTACTGTACTCATCTAAATAAGGAGTGTCAATTTGCCGTATATCACCTGTGAAAATTATTTTTGAATTCTCTCCTGCTCTCGTGATAATTGTCTTTACCTCGTGTGGTGTTAAATTTTGAGCTTCGTCTACTATAAATATAATGTCAGATAAACTTCTTCCTCTAATGTATGCTAAAGGTGTAATTACTATTTTTTCGGTTTTCTGCATTTCTAAAATCTGTTTGTGTCGTTTGTCTGTTTCACTAAACTGATTTTTAATAAACTTCAAATTGTCCCACAAAGGTTCCATGTAAGGGTTAATTTTATCTTTGATATCACCCGGAAGAAAGCCAATGTCTTTGTTACTTAGCGGCACGATAGGTCTTGCCAAAATAATTTGCTTGAATTCTCTGCGTTGCTCTAAAGCTCCCGCCAGAGCTAGTAAAGTCTTTCCAGTTCCCGCTACTCCTTGAATGGTAACCAGTTTAATATTGGGGTTAAGCATTGCATGAAGGGCAAAGGCCTGTTCTGCGTTTCTTGGAACAATGCCAAAAGCGTTTATTTTTTCAACTCTCTCAAGTAGGTCTTCAATCGGGTTGTAAAAAGCTAAGCTCGATGATTTTCCATTTTTTAGAATGTAAAAATGATTGTTCTCAACGTTGTCTTTTATAAAGCTGTAATCCGCAATTTTACCTTTTTCATAGATTTCTTTAATGGCTTCCGACGGCACTCCCTCCACTTTTTCCTTTCCTAAATAAAGGTCTGAAACATCTTTAATTTTCCCAGTGCTATAATCTTCGGAAATCATATTCAAAGCCTTTGCTTTTATTCGAAGATTGATGTCTTTGGTAACTAATATAACTAGTCTTTCTTTTTCATTTTCTTGTAAGCTTAAGGCTGCATTTAAAATCTGGTGGTCTCCTTTTTTGTCATCAAAAATTTTTTCAGGACTATTTTTTAAATCATGGTTTGGAAATACAATCTTGAATTTTGATTTTTTGCCTGATCCAAGAGGAATCCAATCGTTAAGAGTGTATTTGCTCGATAACTTGTCTACCATTCTTGTAAATTCTCGAGCCTCAAAATTTTTATTATCGTGTCCTTTTTTAAAGTTATCTAACTCTTCTAGAACCGTTATGGGAATAGCTATGTCATTGTCGTCAAAATTCATTAAAGAGTTATGGTCGTGAATGATAACAGAGGTGTCGAGAACGTAAATTTTTTTGACTTTTTTTGGCATTTTGTCTGATTTTAGTTACCTAATAAATTTAAGTGTTTTAAAACTGGACTTGGAAGGGTATTGTCAAAAAGAAACTAACTATGCTACCTTGAAAAGTTTGCTTGGTAGAATAATTTTATTTACAGTAGCGAAACATTTAGGTAAACTACTTTTCGTACAAGTAATCTAATATTTTAGGAGTAGCTCCGGCATTGTCATTAACATAACTTTTAGCCTTGGTTATAGCATTTTGATAGTTGGATTCATCGTTTAAGAATCTTATTGTGGCATAAAATTCTTCTTGATTTCGCACGCAATACCCTGCGCCAATTTCTAGTAGGTCGTATGCTTCTTGAAACTTTTTGTAATTGGGCCCAAATAGAACGGGGCATCCATAAATAACAGCTTCAAGGGTGTTGTGAATGCCCAAACCGAAGCCACCACCAATGAACGCAATATTGCCATACCTATATAGCTTTGAAAGTAACCCAATGCGATCTATAATTAATACTTTTAGAAGATGTAAGTCTTCATCAGGAGTAGTTTCTGACAGTAGCTTGCAAGATGAAGTAAACCGCCCTTGAAGCGACTTAAATTTAGGTGCATCAATTTCGTGCGGAGCGATAATTATTTTAGTTGCGATGTCGCTGTTTGAAAATTTAATTGCCAATTCATTTTCTCTTTCCCAGCTACTTCCAATAATTAGTACGGAAGAGTCTTTTGAAAAGCTCTCAAACCGTTTTTCAGAAAATGACTCTTTCGAGATACTCAAAACCCGATCTAATCTGGTGTCACCAGTTTTAGAAGCGTTTTTGAATCCAATCGATTTTAGAAGTTTCAACGATTCATCATTTTGAACAAAAAAGTGATTGAAAGCTGCAAGGTGTTTTTTAAACCAACCCCCATATGGTTTAAAAAAGTGTTGGTTTTTTCTGAATATTCCACAAATCAGATAGCACTCTATATTTTGAAGCCGAATTTGGCTGAGGTAGTTAAACCAGAACTCATACTTCACAAAAATAATTCGGTGAGGCTGCACTATGTTTAAGAAGGTTTTTGCATTTTTTGGAGTATCTACAGGCAAATAAATTACCTTGTCAGCTAATTTGTAGTCTTTTCTTATTTCATAACCCGAGGGAGAGAAAAAGCTAACTAAGATAAATTCTTTTGGATCTTCTCTTTTTATTTCCTCGATTAAGGGTCTTGCCTGCTCAAATTCACCTAAAGATGCAACATGAAACCAGGTGATTTTTTTTTTATCTTGATTTAAACTAACTAAATTTTCTTTCCAGTTTTTTCTACCTAATACCCAAAGTACCGCTTTTTTGTTTCCCGCTAAAGCAGCAGCATTTATAAAAAATGAATATATTAAAATAGCAAAACTATAGAGTATCCTCATTTTATTTATCGGTAATAAAACTCTTCAGAAGCTCTTTCGCGAATAGGGATAGACCAGCCTGCTCTAATGCCATATAAAAAGTCTAGTTTCCTGACCAAATCAAAGCTTTGAGTGTCGTAGTTGTATTCTCTTCTGTTTTTTGTAAATCCTTGCTGAACCTCTATCCCAATATAAAAGTTATAGAGATTTTTTTTCCCGAAATGCTGGTAGCCAACAAACTGCTTTAAAGCAAAGCCGCTATGAAGCCGGTCGTAGCCTTTAAGCATTTCTTCGCTTAGTTGAAAGACCTCACCGTCTCTGTAATCTATGAAAATTTTGTGTTGCATATAGCCAGCTCCTATTTGAGTTAAAATGCCAGAGTTTTGATTGGTAAATTTTAAAGGGAATAATCTACCTACCGATGCAAAAAGACTAAAACCTCTTAGGTCATATAAAATCCTAACAAGTTCACCTTGAGAATCAGTAATGTCTCCTCTTTCGTTGGCAATTCCAGATAACAGACCGTTTCTTTTAACTTTTGACCCAAACATAAAATTTCCTTCAACTTCAAATTGAAAATTTGAGGCATTTTTAAGACCAAAAGCTGCCCCTACGGTATTTGCCTGCTGGAAAGTTTCTTCAAAATCACCCGAAGGTAATAAGTATGAATATTGAAATCGAATAAAAGGAATAGATTCGCTTGAGTCTCTGTAGTTTTTAACCTGGCTCATACCATGCAAGCAGGCAGCATTTAGCAAAAAGAGTATTGCGATCTTTAAAAAATTCATACAGCTAAATTACCAATACTTTAGGCTTCAAAATTTAGCTAAAAACCCTATCTTCGTAAACCGTAAAAAATTACATATGAAGGCAATTCAGATGGTTGACTTGAAAAGTCAATATGAGGACATTAAAAAGGAAGTGGACGAGCGTATACAGGGTGTTCTAAACACCTCTTCATTTATAAATGGACCTGAAGTTAAACGTTTCCAAGAGGAATTGGAGAGTTACTTACAAGTGAAACATGTTATACCTTGTGCGAACGGAACGGACGCTTTACAAGTTGCAATGATGGCGTTGGGCCTCAAGCCAGGAGATGAGGTAATTACGACAACTTTTACTTTTGTTGCTACAGCTGAAGTAATTGCGTTGCTTGGTTTAGTGCCAGTGCTTGTTGATTGCGATGAGAATAGCTTTTTAATTTCGGAAGATGCGGTTCGCGAAGCAATTACACCTAAAACAAAGGCCATTATTCCGGTTCACTTGTTTGGTCAATGTGCTAACATGGAAGAGTTCATGGTAATTGCAAAAGAAAATAATCTTTTTGTTATTGAAGATGCAGCGCAGTCAATCGGATCAAGCTTTCATTTTAAACATGGGCACTCGCAGCAGTCAGGAACAATCGGAGATTTTGGTTGTACCTCTTTTTTCCCTTCTAAAAATTTAGGTTGCTATGGAGACGGGGGAGCTTTATTTACCAATGACGACACATTAGCGGATAAAGCGAGAATGGTTGTAAATCATGGCATGAAAGTTCGATATTATCATGATGAAATTGGTGTAAACTCAAGATTGGATAGTATACAAGCTGCAGTATTAAGCGTAAAGTTACAGCGACTAGATGACTATGGTAACGCGCGAAGAGCAGCAGCTTGGCATTACGATGAAGCTTTTAAAGACTTACCTGAGGTAATTACTCCAGAAAGAGTGCAGAACTCTTGTCATGTTTTTCACCAGTACACCTTAAGGATTGTTGGGTTAGATAGAAAAGCCTTGCAAAAGCACATGATGGACAATGGTGTCCCGGCAATGATTTATTATCCGGTACCACTTCATCAGCAAAAGGCGTATAGAGATGATAGGTATCAAGATGGGGACTTTCCTGTGGCAGAGCAATTAGCGTTGGAGGTTCTTTCATTGCCGATGCATACTGAATTAGATAAGGAACAATTAGAAAAAATTACGACTACTCTAAGAGAGTATGTTTTAGCAAATAGATAAGATAAAATAAGATTTAGATGAAAATAGTAGTAGTAGGAACAGGTTATGTGGGGTTAGTAACAGGAACTTGTTTGGCAGAAACCGGGAATGAGGTTATCTGTGTAGATATAGATAAGCAGAAGGTTGAAAAGATGAAGAATGGGATAGTTCCAATTTACGAACCTCATTTGGATGTCATTTTCGAAAGAAACATAAAACAAAATCGATTGTCATTTACGACGGATTTAGAGTCGGCAGTGAAAGATGCAACAATTATTTTCTTGGCACTTCCAACTCCTCCGGGAGAAGATGGTTCAGCAGACCTTTCTTACGTCATAGGTGTTGCTGAAAAATTAGGGAAAATAATTACCAACTACAAAGTTATTATTGATAAGAGTACGGTTCCAGTTGGCACAGCCGAGAAGGTGCACGCTGCTGTTGCAAAGAATGCTAAAGTAGATTTTGATATTGTATCTAATCCTGAATTCTTAAGAGAAGGATTTGCGGTAGATGATTTTCTAAAGCCAGATCGTGTGGTAATAGGAACAACTTCAACAAGGGCTAAAGACCTTTTGACTGAGTTGTATAAGCCATATGTTAGACAAGGGAATCCAATTATCTTTATGGATGAGAAGTCTGCGGAATTAACAAAATATGCTGCCAATGCATTTTTGGCAACTAAAATTACCTTCATGAATGAAATTGCTAATTTCTGTGAGAAAGTTGGCGCTGATGTTGATGCAGTAAGAGTTGGCATTGGTTCAGATACAAGAATTGGGAAACGATTTTTATTTCCAGGAATTGGTTACGGAGGAAGTTGCTTTCCAAAGGATGTTCAAGCACTAGCAAAATCAGGTATCGAAGCAGGGTATGATTTTAAAATATTAGAATCGGTAATGAAGGTCAATCAAGACCAAAAAACAGCTTTAATGCCAAAAATATTGGAGCACTATAATGGGGATATAAAAGGAAAGAAAATTGCACTTTGGGGATTAGCATTTAAGCCAGATACCGATGATATTCGCGAAGCACCTGCTCTTTATTTGATTGATGAGTTATTGGCCGCCGGAGCGACTATATCCGCTTACGATCCAGAAGCCATGTCTAATGTTCAAGAGTTAATAGGGGATAAAATAAATTTTTCCCTAAGCGCTTACGATGCATGTAAAGGTGCTGACTTATTAGTAATTGCTACTGAATGGTCTGTATTTAGAACTCCTGACTTTAGCAAGTTAAAGGAGAAATTAAATGACTTGGTAATATTTGATGGTAGAAACCTTTACGACTTACCGATGATGGAAAAGGAAAATTTCACCTACGTAAGTATTGGAAGAAATAAAGTAACAGCTAAATAAAATGAAAAGAGTTTTAATTACTGGAGCAGCAGGTTTTTTAGGGTCTCATCTGTGTGGTCGCTTTATTAAAGAAGGCTTTCACGTTGTCGCTATGGACAACTTAATCACAGGTAATATCCAAAACCTTGAGCATTTGTTCCCGCTTGAACAGTTTGAATTTTACAATCAAGATGTTTCTAAGTATGTTCACGTTGCAGGGGAATTGGATTATATCTTGCATTTTGCGTCACCTGCGAGCCCTATTGATTATTTAAAAATACCTATTCAGACTTTAAAAGTTAGTTCTCTTGGAACCCATAATCTGCTAGGTTTGGCTAAGGCAAAAGGCGCTAAAATATTAGTCGCTTCTACCTCTGAAGTATATGGAGACCCATTGGTTCATCCACAAACGGAAGAATATTGGGGGAATGTAAACCCAATTGGTCCAAGAGGGGTATATGACGAAGCAAAGCGGTTTCAAGAAGCAATAACAATGGCCTACCATACTTTTCATGGAGTAGAAATAGCAATCGTGAGAATTTTCAATACTTACGGACCTAGAATGCGACTGAATGACGGAAGAGTTTTGCCTGCATTTATTGGACAAGCGTTGAGAGGGGAAGATTTAACAGTATTTGGAAAAGGAGACCAAACAAGGTCGTTTTGCTATGTAGATGATTTGATTGAAGGTATTTATCGACTCTTACATAGCAACTTTAGCCAACCTGTAAACATTGGGAATCCTGATGAGATAACTATTTTAGATTTTGCCAAAGAAATTATAAAGTTGACGGGAACAGATCAAAAAATAATTTATAAAGATTTACCTAAGGATGATCCCATGCAACGTCAACCGAACATTGAGATTGCAAAACGCGAACTAAAGTGGGAGCCAAAAGTAAATAGAGCAGATGGTCTGAAGATTACATATGATTATTTCAAGTCATTAAGTCAAGAGGAACTTCACAAAAAGGACCACAATGACTTCTCCAAATTCATAATGAAGTAATTGATGGGGTATTTTGCACATAAAACCGCAGTAATTGATGATGGATGTACAATTGGTGATGGGACTAAGATATGGCATTTCTGCCATGTTATGTCTAACTCAGTTTTGGGAGAAAACTGCAGTGTTGGTCAGAATTGTGTGATTTTACCTGAAGTGATTCTTGGAAACAATGTTAAAGTACAAAATAACGTATCAATATATACGGGTGTAATATGCGAAGACGATGTGTTTTTAGGGCCTTCGATGGTTTTTACAAATGTGATGAACCCCAGGAGTGCAATTGTTAGAAGAGATCAATATACCAAAACAGTTGTTAAAAAGGGAGTAAGTATTGGAGCTAACGCAACGATTGTTTGTGGGAATGATTTAGGAAAGTATTGCTTTATTGGGGCAGGAGCGGTAATTACTAAAGAGGTTAAGGATTATGCTTTAATGGTCGGTAACCCTGCGAAACAACTTGGTTGGATTAGTGAATATGGACACCGTTTATTGTTTGATGAGAACAATGTAGCAGTATGTTCAGAATCAAAACAAGAATATAAATTAGAAGAAAATCAGGTTAGTAAAATAGCTGAATAAATCACTGGATATGGGAATCTACAAGGATCTTGTAAATAAGGAAGAGAAAGTTGCTGTAATAGGCTTAGGTTACGTTGGGTTGCCAATTGCTTTGGCATTGGCTAAAAAAGTAAGTGTAATTGGATTTGACATTAGTTCAGAAAAAGTTGAAATGATGAAGAAGAATGAAGATCCAAGCGAGGAACTTCCGGCTTCAGAATTTGAAAATTCAGACATTAGTTTCACAGCGGACATTGAGGACTTAAGAGCAGCAAAGTTTTATATTGTTGCAGTTCCAACACCAATCGATCAGCATAATCTTCCGGACCTAAAGCCTCTAATTTCTGCATCAACAACTGTTGGGAAAGTACTTAAAAAGGGAGATTACGTAGTTTTCGAATCTACTGTTTATCCTGGCTGTACTGAAGAGGATTGTGTTCCTTTTTTAGAGCAGATGAGCGGACTTGAGTTCCGAAAAGATTTTATGGTAGGTTATTCTCCTGAAAGGATTAATCCGGGTGATACAAAACACACGTTGCAGAATGTGGTAAAAGTTGTTTCTGGATGTTCTGAGGCTTCTCTTGATGAAATTGCAAAAACTTACGAGCTTGTTGTTCATGCAGGGGTGCATAGAGCAGCTTCAATAAAAGTAGCCGAGGCTGCAAAAATTATTGAAAATACTCAGCGTGATGTTAACATTGCGTTGATTAATGAGCTTTCGATTATTTTCAATAAAATGGGAATAAATACCTATGAGGTACTGGAAGCTGCCGGGACTAAATGGAATTTTCTAAAATATTCACCAGGTTTAGTTGGTGGGCACTGCATTGGAGTTGACCCATATTATTTAACATATAAGGCAAAGGAATTTGGTTATCATGCTCAAATTATTAATTCTGGGAGAGCTGTAAACGATGGAATGGGTAGTCACATAGCAGGAAGAATTACTAAAGAAATTGTTGCTCGGAACGGAGCGTCTAATGGAGCTAAAGTTCTTGTTATGGGAGCTACGTTCAAAGAAAATGTTAGTGATATTCGAAATTCAAAAGTTGTAGATGTAATTGATGAGTTAAAGTCATTTGGCTTGCAAGTAGATGTAATAGACCCATTTGCCTCTTCGGTAGCATTGGAAAAGCACTATGGTTTTTCTTTAAATGAACAGGTTTCGGATCAATACAATGCAATTCTTGTGGCTGTAAATCACGATGAATACGTTGATAAGGACGAAGCTTACTTTAAAGGGTTAATAGATGAAAAAGGATTTATTTTTGATGTGAAAGGAAGTCTCAAAAACAAAGTTGGAAACATTAAATATCTAAGCTTATAATGGTAAAGAAGAGCATTTTAATAACCGGAGGAGCGGGTTTTATCGGCTCTCATGTCGTTCGTTTATTCGTTAAAAAATATCCTGATTATCACATTGTAAATTTTGATAAGTTGACTTATGCAGGTAATTTAGAAAATCTGTCGGATGTATATAAAAAGTCCAATTATACTTTCGTAAAAGGAGATATTTTAGATGAGGCTTTTGTTGAGGAGACCTTTATTAAGTATTCTATTAATTCAGTTATACATTTGGCAGCAGAGTCTCACGTAGATCGTTCTATTGCTAATCCATTAGAATTCATTCAAACCAACGTGATTGGAACAGCCAATTTAATGAACGTTGCAAGGAAATTCTGGGGCGATGATTTTTCAGATAAATTATTTTACCATGTATCTACTGATGAGGTTTATGGTTCGTTAGGGGAGACGGGTTATTTTACCGAAGAAACCCCATATGATCCTCGAAGTCCATATTCCTCTTCAAAAGCTAGTTCAGATCATTTGGTCCGAGCATATTATCATACCTATAATTTTCCAATGGTTATTTCTAACTGTTCAAATAACTACGGAGCGAACCAATTTCCTGAGAAGCTAATACCTCTTTTCATTAATAACATAAAAGAAGAAAAAGCTTTGCCGGTTTATGGTAAGGGAGACAATATTAGAGATTGGCTGTGGGTCAACGATCATGCAGATGCTATAGATGTTATTTTTCATAATGGAAAACAAGGAGACACCTATAATATTGGAGGTAACAATGAGTGGCAGAACATAGAACTTATAAAGTTTTTATGCAAAATCATGGATGAAAAACTTGTTCGTGAACTAGGGAGTTCAGAAAAACTTATAACTTACGTGAAAGATAGAAGTGGTCATGATCAACGTTACGCCATAGATGCAACAAAATTGAAAAATGATTTAGGATGGTCTCCTTCAATTAAGTTTAAAGAAGGCTTAGAAAGTACTGTGCAATGGTATTTAGACAATGAAGATTGGTTAAATAATGTTACTTCAGGCGATTATAAGAAATACTACAACCAGCAATATAACGCGAGATAAACCAAATGTATACTACGAACTTTCATCAAGAAGACATTTCCAATAGTTCCTTTCTAGTTACGGGTGGTGCAGGATTTATCGGTTCAAACATCGTTAACTATTTACTGACGTTTGGGGCAAAAAAAGTTCGAGTAATCGACAATCTATCAAATAGTTCAAGAAAGAATTTGGATATATTCATAGGACATCCAAATTTTGAATTTGTGAAAGGCGATATTAGCATTTATGAAGATTGTCTAAAGGTAACTCAGGGTATCGATTACATTAGCAACCAAGCTGCATTAGGTTCTGTTCCAAGATCATTGGCCAACCCTATTGCCACGAACAATGCCAACGTTGTTGGTTTCTTAAACATTATTACAGCAGCAAGAGAAAACAAAGTAAAGCGAATTGTTTACGCAAGTTCCTCTTCTGTTTATGGTGATTCTCAGAAATTACCAAAATTAGAGGCAGAGATTGGGAGTCCACTTTCACCTTATGCAGTAAGTAAATACACGAATGAGCTGTATGCTAAAGTTTCACATCTAAGTTATGGGCAAGAAATTATTGGTCTAAGGTATTTCAATATTTTCGGGCCAAACCAAAGCCCTGACGGAGCATATGCCGCTGTAATTCCACTTTTTATTGAGGCCTTACTAAAAAACCAGTCGCCATTTATAAATGGAGACGGAAAGCAAAGTAGGGATTTTACCTACATCGAAAATGCTGTTCAAGCTAATATTCGAGCGCTGTTTACGAAAAATGAAAAAGCGTTAGGTGAGGTATTCAATGTTGCTGTAGGTGAAAAATTTTCATTGGTCGAGTTGTTCGAGTTAATAAAAGCAGGCACCGGTGCAACAGTTTCAGCAGTTCACAGAGAAGATCGTGCAGGGGATGTTAAAAACTCTTTGTCAGATATTTCAAAAGCAAAAGACTTACTAGGTTATCAGCCGCAAGTTCGATTTAAAGAAGGAATTGAGAGAACAATTCAGTGGTTCAAAGAAAAGCACAATTTATAATCTATTGGATAAATGAGTTGGTTATCAAAATTGTTTAAAAAAGAGCCGGCATTAGAGCCTGCTAATTTAAGTCTACTAAAAACAGATGTGCATTCGCACTTAATTCCTGCTATAGATGATGGGTCCAGAAGTTTGGAAGATTCAATCAATATGATTCGAACTTTCAAAGAAATGGGGTATCAGAAAATAATTACTACACCCCATGTAATGGTTGATTTTTACAAAAACACGCCTGAAATAATTTTAGGAGGTTTAGAGAAAGTAAAAATTGAATTAAAGCGTCAAAATATTGATATTGAAATTGAAGCGGCAGCGGAGTATTATTTAGATGAAACACTGGAGCCACAGGTTAAAGGGGGGAAGCTATTAACGTTTGGGAAGAATTACTTGCTTTTTGAACTTCCATTCATGACGGAACCACCTAACTTGGCTTCATTTATTTTTGAGCTTCAAACCAACGGATATAATCCAATTCTAGCTCACCCAGAAAGGTATGGCTTTTATTACAAGGATTTTGAAAAATACAACGAGTTAAGTGAAAAGGGAGTTTACTTGCAATTGAATGTACTTTCATTAGTTGGGTACTATGGGCCTGAAGCACAGAAAATTGCTGAGCGGTTGATTGATGAAGGGTTAATTACATTTTTAGGATCAGATTGTCATAATGAAATGCATCAACAAGGACTGCAACTAGCAAGGACTAAACCTTATTTTCACAAGCTTTTAGCTAGTGGAAGACTGAAGAATCCGGAGTTATAAAATATTGACCTCTCTTTCTAGTTTTACCCGAAACTTATCTTTAACCGACAGCAAAATTCGTTCCGAAAGGTCATAGATTTCTAAACCAGAAGCTCCTCCATAGTTTACTAATACTAAGGCTTGATTTTTATGAACACCATAATTTCCTTCAGTATATCCCTTCCAACCTGTTTTTTCAATTAACCAACCTGCAGCAAGTTTATAATCGCCATTTGGTAATTGATAAGCAGGTATACTTTTAAATTTTCGTTTTAGCTGCTCAAATTCAGCTGCTGAAACAATGGGATTTTTGAAAAAGCTACCTGAATTTCCAATTTTTTTAGGGTCTGGAAGTTTGCTTTCTCGAATAGCAATTACTGCATCCGAAATGGCTTTGATGGTCAATGATTCTTGAGGTATACCATTCTGATCTAATTGACTTTTAATTGCACCATATGACACGTTAAAGTCAGGTTTTTTTGAAAGTTTAAAATTTACAGAAGAGATAAAATATTGATTTTTACTTGTGGTCTTAAAGATACTGCTTCTATAGTCAAATCTGCATTCTTCATTAGTAAAAATCTTAACTTTACCAGTAGAAAGTTCTATGGCTTCCACTCCAGTAATCAAGTCTTTAACTTCTACTCCATAAGCACCAATGTTTTGCATGGGGCTTGCTCCAACATTTCCTGGGATTAAGGATAAATTCTCCAGCCCGGCGTAGCCTTTATCGATGCATTGTAAAACGAATTCATGCCAGTTTTCTCCGGCACCTGCTTTGAGTACAATTGAGTCGTCATTCTCCTTTATTACTTCAATGCCTTTTAAATTATTTTTAATCACCATACCTCTGAAGTCTTCTGTTAAAAGAAGATTGCTTCCTCCTCCTAGAATTAAAAACTCTTTTCCATTTAAATCAGTTGATTTGAAAAATGCGAATGCATCCTTTGATGAGTTTAACTCTACAAATTCTGAAGCAAAAACTTCAATGCCAAAAGTGTTAAAATCTTTTAAGTTTATGTTTTTTTTCATTTATTCCAATCCTCTCTTATTAAATATAATATACCCGAAGTGTACGAAAAAACTCAATTGGTCTTGAGCTTTCTCGTAATAGTTAAGGCTAGCCGCTAGTGGACCAAGTCTACTATGATAAACTGCCGTCACAGTGCCAATAAAATTTCTATTAATAATTTCTTCCGCAAATGAAGCGGAGCCATCTGGATTCTGAATTAGTTGTTCGTATGGCTGATAGACATACAGTTCAACTCTTAAATCAATTAAATCTCGATACGAGTAAATTGCTTTAATTCCTGCTCCAGCATAAGATCGCGCCCTATATTGACTCTGAAATATTGTTCTATTTTCCGGTAAAGGAGTAAATGAAGGCGAGATCAAGCTAGAGGCAGTGTAATTTTGGAAAAGGGGTAAACTAGATGCGTTACCTTCAAGAAATAGCCCCAGATGTATTGAGCGTTTGCGAAGCAAATACTTATTGAATTTGAAAAATGCTTCAAACCAATCTCGATCAGCTCTCAAGTTTGATTTAACAGGAGTTGTTGAGCCCGTTTGAGTTCTTTCTAACCCACTTATAGCACTAAAACGCATAATTAGTTGAGATCCTTTAGTAGCGTATTGCTTTCTATTCAGTGAATTTCGATCGAATTGAATAAAAAGTCTAGACCCTTCAAAACTTGTCCTATCAGAAGTATCACCCCTAACGAAGTTATCTGTTTGATAGTACTCATAGTCTTGCCATAAATAGTTGTAACCTAACTCTAACTTGCCATTAGTAAAAATTGGTAGTCCGATACTACTTCCCCAGTAGCTTTCAGACTTAATTATATAAGGCGGATTAATGTCATCAATAAAGGTAGAACGGCCATTAAAGTAATCGAAGCGGTTGACACTGAATTTTGACTTTACGTAGAACGGAACATAAAATGGAATATCCCATTTTGCACTTGCTTCTGCCGAGTTATAGAAACTTCCAAAATAAATATTTGCCTTAGTAGTTAATTCTGTGTTTTTTAATAGCTTATGCTCAAGCTGAAAAAAACCTGTACTAAAAGGTTTTGTTGCTATCACTCCACCAAAAGAAGCTTTGAACTTTTTTTCTTTTTTTAAATCTAGCTGTAATGAGAAGGTGTTTGATGAAGAGTCGTATTTCGCAGTTGGATAAGCACTATTTATTTTGGGGTTTGAAGTAAATTTATAGTATGCTTCTTTTAGATCCTCTGAAAAAATAGGACCCTTTTTTAAATTCAAAGAGTTCTTCAAATATTTTTGCTGAGTTTTAAATCCGTTCCTAATATAAATAGAGTCGAAAGATAGTACTGGTTTCTTCAGGTTAAATGAAGCTCTCTTTTTGGTAATTGAATTTTTATCAATTTTTCTAGTTACAAAAGTTCTGATACTATCTATGTAAGTATTTGTTGCCTCATAACCTCTTTGCAGGGCAAGGTCTGTTCCATAGAAATCAAAAGTTGCAATATCACGCACATCTGTTTGGATAATAATTCCTTTGGTGCAATTTATTTCAAAGTTGGCCTCTTTTGTTAAGATATTTCTTAACTGAGCTAATAAATTATCTTCTGTTGGGTTAGGGTTTTCAGAAGCTACATTACTTGCAATAATATAATCAGGAGAAAACTGATTGCACATAATATCTGCAGGAAAGTTGTTGTAGATTCCACCATCAAACATTAAATCTCCGTCTATAGTAATAGGAGAAATGTAAAACGGGTAAGTCATTGATGCTCGAATGGATTTTGACAAATCTCCTGCTCTCAAAATATTTTGTTTTTGCTGGCTAATGTTGGCGGCAACAGCACGATATGGAACCATTAAACTATCGAAGTTAGAGCCTGCAACAGCATTCGCTGTGCTAAATAGTTCCATTAACCCGTAGTCGATCGGTATAGAAGAAATTACGTTAGTGGGTAAGTTTTTTCCTAAAATAGGGTCCAGATTGAAATTCAATGAGGCAATAGAACTATTGTCTTCATCTTTCATGAAGTAAAATAAATACTTCTCTTCAACTGTTCCTGTTGCAGAATTTCTAAATTCTACTGAATTCATTAATGCTTCTATTTCTTTAGGCGAATAACCGGAAGCGTAAAAGGCACCTACTAAAGCGCCAATAGAGGTGCCTACTATGAAGTCAATAGGAATTTGGTTTTCTTCAAGCGATTTAAGAACGCCAACATGTGCAGAGCCTGCAGCTCCACCACCACTCAATACTACGCCAACCTTTTGAGCGCTTAACCGACTCAAAAAAATGATGAGGATTAAAAGTAACTTGGCTTTCATGGTTGTGATTTGTTATTTGTTAAAATTAACCAATAACAAAGATGCAATAAGAGTTGAAAATCAGGAGCTATGAAGATAATTTTGTTTATAACTCCTGATTTTTATTTTTTACGATTTTGGATTAATCGCAGATATTATATCATGAATGGTAATGATGTCAACTTCATTAGACCTGTTTCTAACTAAAACCGCCGGGTTGTGTTTGCTCAATATTTCAGCGAGCTCTTCTAAAGATGCATTTCCATCTACAAAGTCATAAGGTTTTGACATATGATCTTTCACTTTTCCTAAATCCTTGCCGCCTTTTTTAGCGACTACTGAATATAATTCTGAATCGCCTATGGCGCCTACAAATTCTTCTCCGTCCTTTACAGGAATGTGAGAGATGTCGTACCTAGTCATTAAATTTAATACATCTGATAGGTTATGTTCAGGTGTTGCAGTAATTAGCTTTTTGCCCTCGTGACTACTCGCTACTGATAGTGCATTGATTTTATCAGTTTCCATGAAACCTCTGTCTCTTACCCAATCATCGTTAAACATCTTACCAACGTAACGACTCCCATGGTCATGAAAAATAACAACTACTACATCGTCTTTTGTTAATTGGTCTTTCAACTGCATTAATCCTGCTACTGCTGAACCAGCGGAGTTTCCCATGAAGAATCCTTCCTCTCTAGCAAGCCTTCGGGTCATAATTACTCCATCTTTGTCAGTCACTTTTTCGAAATGGTCAATGAGACTGAAGTCAACATTTTCAGGAAGTATATCTTCCCCAATTCCTTCAGTGATGTAAGAGTAAATTTCTTTTTCGTCAAATTCACCTGTTTCGTGAAATTTCTTAAAAACCGAACCATACGTATCTATTCCCCAGATTTTAATGTTTGGATTTTGCTCTTTTAAATATTTTGCTGACCCCGAAATTGTTCCTCCAGTTCCAACGCCAACAACTAGATGAGTTATTTTACCTTCTGTTTGTTCCCATATTTCAGGGCCAGTTTGCTCATAATGGGCAGTTCGGTTAGATAGATTGTCGTATTGGTTTGGATAATATGAGTTTGGAATTTCCTTATTCAATCTTTTTGCAACAGAGTAGTACGATTTTGGATCATCAGGAGAAACATTGGTGGGGGTTACAATAACTTCAGCACCCATGGCTCTAAGAATATCCATTTTTTCTTTGGATTGTTTGTCGGCTAAGGTGCAGATTAATTTATACCCTTTTACAATTGCAGCTAAAGCTAAGCCCATACCTGTGTTACCCGAAGTTCCTTCAATAATGGTTCCTCCTGGTTTTAACAATCCGTTTTTCTCAGCATCTTCCACCATTTTTAAGGCCATTCTGTCTTTTGTTGAATGACCAGGGTTGAAAGTTTCCATTTTAGCTAAGACTAATGCGGGAATGTCTTTAGTGATTTTATTGAACTTTACTAAAGGCGTATTACCTATGGTTTCTAATATGTTATTGTAATATTTCATTTCAATTTTTTTGCTTTGCAAAAGTAGTTATTTCATGTTCGAAAAGTGGAACTTATGTGTTAAAAATTACACGCTTATTCGAACCTAATTGCTTTGATAGGTGTAATTCTGGCAATGATGCCTGAGGGTATTACTAGCATTAAAAAACAACAAGATAAGGTGCCTAAGTTAAGTAAGATAAGGTTTGTAATATTGAATTGTATCGGAACCTTATCTATAAAGTAAGCTTCTTGAGGTAAACTTAAAAAGCCAAATTTTAATTGTAGTAATGAGATTCCAATTCCTATTAAATTACCCCATAAAATTCCCATTAAAATAAGGTAAGTGGCGTTATAAAGAAATATTTTTCGAATACTATTATTTCTCGCTCCTATTGCTTTAAGAATACCAATCATGGTCGTTCGCTCTAGTATTAAAATTAACAAGGCAGAGATCACGTCTATGCCGCATACTAAGACTAGAAGACTTATAATAATAACAACATTTATATCTTGGAGTTCAAGCCAATTGAAAATATCAGGCCTAGCATCTTTAATTGAAATTGAACTTAAATCGTAATCAATAACCTCATAGACTTCTTCATCTAACCGTTCCACTTCTTCAATATCGTCGACCAGTATTTCAAATCCTCCTATTTGGTGATCTTCCCAGCCATTAATTTTTTGGATTTGTTGAATATCTCCAAGAATCATTTGTTCATCCATTTCTCCCAAACCTGTATTGTAAATGCCGCAGATGGTAAACTTTCTAGTTCTTGGGGGCTGCTGCACAAAGTAGGCAAGCACATCATCTCCGATCTTCAATTTTAGCTTATTAGCAATCGTAGAAGAGATTAATATTTCAGTTGATTTATTACTAGAATCTAAATTTGGAATTTTCCCTTCTAGGATGTATTGCTCAAAAAACGTCCAATTATAATCCTGTCCAACACCTTTCATTATAACGCCATAATTGTTTTCTTCGAATTGCAAAATGGCTGCTTTTTTTGCGAATGTTTGAATGTGATTTATTCCTGATATGTTCAGCAGTTTTGGTACAAATTCTCGATTTTTAGATATAGCTTTGTTTTCTAATAACCCTCTAGAATCATACGTTGAGATTTGAATGTGAGCTCCGAAGCCGGAGACCTTTTTTTCGATTTCCGATTGAAAACCTTGCACGATTGATAAGGAAAGAGTCATCATAGCAATGCCCAATGCAATCGCTACGATGGAAATTCGTATTATTGGTTTAGAAAAGGAGTTTTTTTCTCCTTTAATTATTTTTTTTGCAAAGAATAGTTCGAAATTCAAGGAATCGAAGGGCTTAGTATAAGAAACAAAAATAGGAAAATGAATAGTCAAGTAATGATGAAAACGTGGAGCATATTTTTTATTGTATTTCAAGTTGCTTTTGCATGTTCTTCAACCCCGCCAAAAACGATTTTAGGATCCGTGGCAACCGCAGTTGAAGAGCAGAGGATTGTTATCGGGAATGAGCGACTAGAAGATTACTTGCCTTTAATCTCGAATAAAAAAGTTGGTTTTGTAGGAAATCATACGTCAATGATAGATGAATTGCACCTAGTAGATAGTTTGTTGAACTTGGGAGTTAATCTAGTGAAGGTTTTTAGTCCAGAGCATGGTTTTAGAGGCGCGGCAGATGCAGGAGAAAAAGTCAGTAACGAAATAGATGCAAAAAATGGACTTTCAATAATCTCACTCTACGGGGACAACAAAAAGCCTTCTACTGAACAACTAAAGGATGTAGAAGTGTTAGTTTTCGATATCCAAGACGTTGGCGTTCGTTTTTATACTTATATATCAACGTTACATTATGTGATGGAAGCGGCTGCAGAGCGCGACATTCAGGTTGTTGTGTTAGATCGTCCAAATCCCAACGGGCACTATATTGATGGTCCGATTTTAGAAGAAAAGTATAAATCCTTTATTGGACTGCATCCGGTTCCAGTTGTTCACGGAATGACGATTGGAGAATATGCTCAAATGATTAATGGAGAAAGTTGGCTAAAAAATGGAATTTCTTGCGACTTAACTGTAATTAAATGCAAAAACTATTCACATCAAAAAGAATACAAAGTTAGTGTGCCACCTTCTCCCAATTTGCCCAACATGAATTCAATTTATTTGTATCCTTCTCTGTGTTTTTTCGAAGGAACGCCGATAAGTGTTGGTAGAGGTACTGATGCCCCATTTCAACAATTTGGTCATCCCTCGTTCAATAAATTTCAATATTCATTCACTCCACTAACAGCTGAAGGTGCTAAAAACCCTAAGCTAAATGGAACGAAATGTTTCGGACTAGATTTAAGCGACCAGAAAATAGTCGATGCTAGAAATTGGAAAAAATTGGATCTATCTTATCTAATAGAGTGTTATAAAATTTATCCTGAAAAGGAGAATTATTTTACAAACTTTTTCAATTTATTGGCTGGAAACTCAAGTTTAAAAGAAGCGATAATATCCGGAAAAACTGCATCTGAAATAAGAGCTGGTTGGCTTGATGGATTAGCAAATTATCAGATTACAAGGGAAAAGTATTTGTTGTATAAAAAATAACTTAACGCTCCTGATTTAACTTTCCACTTCCATTTATTTCTGAAGATATTTCTTTAACATTCCCTTTGTAGTGAGCGTCTCCGCTTTCATTAATTTCTACCTGAAGAGAATAGGAAACGTTTACCTTTGCATCTTCGCTGCCGTTGATTTCAATTTCACTTTCGTCACTTAATAAATCATATTCTTTGATATCTCCGCTTCCATTTATTTCAATTTCATGCAGCTTAGTTTCACCTTTCAATCAAATATCTCCTGCTCCTGAAATTTCAGTTTTCAATTCTTTTACTTTCAAATCCAAGTCAATTAAACCTGAACCGGTAATATCTATAGTTAATTCATCTGATTCTATTTAACCTTCGCTAAAAACCTCTACTGAGCCTTCAATAACTATTTCATGAATGTTATTGGATTCAATATAGATTTTAATTTTCTCCTCTGTTTTTGGGCATCTGGAAAAATTAATTTCCCAATTCTCACTTTTTACCTCTGTAAGTAATAAATCGATTATATTTTGAGGGGAAACAATAGTTACTTTTTGAACATCAGCTTGAGTCAAATAAACAGTTATGTTTCGTTCTAATTTTATTCCTTCAAAATCGTCAACATCTATTATTTGTTCTACTACTGGTCCTTCACCTTCAACACAGTTTTCAAAAAAGCTACATGACATGAGGCAGGTAGCAACAATTAAAATTGATAAAAAGAATAATTTTTTAATGGTTTTATTTTATGGCTAAGGTAAGTTTGAATTTCCTCAATCTCCACCGCGGTAAACATTTTGCTCCGATACATGAAGCCAAGAATTTGTTTTCGAAAGCTTAATGGAATATTTTGACAATTAAAATTCCTCATGTTTTTGACTGCAAATTTTTTATCACTTGTAATATCTATGCTGCATCCTAGGTATTCAGGAATTTCAAATTGAACAGCTAACTGCATGAATCGAATTTCAATGTCATTTGGAGCTAGCGCTACGGCTTTTTAAAACTTTCTTCACTTTTACATAAGTAAGAAAGTTTCTTAAAAATATTCCAAGTAGTCTTTGTCATAATAGCTTCTAATGCAACTTGGTAGGCCAATATTTTAGCTGAAGGACTCTCCACCTGTAGAAATTTTCTGTATACTTTTGGTGCATTCAAATAATCACTGAGCATAGTTAAATACTTCGTACGCAAATTATCTGAAGAGTTCTTGCTCGAGTTTGAAAAGGCAAGCACAGATTAGAGTATTAAAAGAAGAACTAGGTATTTCATCTTTATGGAACAAACATAATTAATTCAAAGAAGTAATTACTGAATATTAGTAGTCATCATTCGCAATAATGAAGATTGTGTTATTTTAGTTTTCTTTAGCATACTAATTGGCGGATGAATAAAGAACAAGTAATTAGTTCAACAAGCTAAATGAAATAGCTATAATTCCAACAATTGCACAATAAATTGAGAAATATTTAAGCTTGCTATTGCGAACCAACTTAATCATTATAGTACAGGCAAATAAACCTGACACAAATGCCGCTATGAAGCCAATTAGCAAAGGTGTAAAGGTTGAAGATTCAACGCTAATATCGCTGCCTAGAATGTCCTTTGCAACTTTTCCAAGTATCAAAGGAACAACCATTAAAAACGAGAATTGTGCAGCCTTACTTTTATCATTTCCCAACATTACTGAGGTAGAAATAGTGGCACCTGATCTAGAAATTCCCGGAAGCATAGCAATTGCCTGAGAAATTCCAATGATTATAGCATCCCTGAAACTTACGTTCTTTGCTGTTTTTTTACTTAAATCTGCTAGGAGTAAAAGAACTGCTGTGACTAAAAGCATTGCACCAACAAAGAGGATGTTTCCACCAAATAATTTTTCTAATTCCTCTTCGTAGAAAAGTCCAATAAAAGTTGCCGGAAGCATGGATACAATAATTTTTATTGAAAACTGAGATTCCTCATTCCAATTAAATTTTAGCAGACCCTTGAGAATTTCGCTTATATCTTTGCGAAAAATTACAATTGTGCTTAATGCCGTTGCAAAATGAAGTGTTACTGTAAATAGTAAACTGTCTTTTGGAAGAGATTCATCACCAAGAATAGTTTTTGCAATTTCTAAATGGCCACTTGAGGAGACCGGTAAAAACTCAGTTAACCCTTGAATTACGCCTAGAATAATTGCATCAATTATATCCATCTTAATTGTTTGGGTTTATTTTTAGCGCTTCTTTTAAACAACGAAGTGCTTTTTTCAATTTGTCTTTTTCTAAAACGTAAGCCAATCGAACTTCATTTTTTCCTTTTCCTGGGGTAGAATAAAATCCACTTGCGGGGGCCATCATGACAGTCTCTCCTTTTAATTCAAATTCTTCCAACATCCATTGGCAAAATTTATCAGAATCTTTAACCGGCAATTGAGCCACAGCGTAAAAAGCACCACCTGGTTTTGGGCAGAAAACTCCGTCAATTGAATTTAAGCCGTCTACTAGAATATCTCTTCTTTCCACATACTCCTTACTAACTTTTTCAAAGTATCTATTAGGGGTTTGCAAAGCTGCTTCACCTGCAATCTGTCCTAATAATGGGGGGCTTAATCTTGCTTGGGCCAATTTCAAAGCAGCTTTCATAACCTCTTTGTTTCTAGAAACCATAGCTCCAATTCGAACACCACACATGCTGTATCTTTTCGAAACAGAATCAACTACAATAACGTTATCTTCAATTTCTTCCAAATTCAACAAGGAGTGATGCTCTTTTCCATCGTAACAAAACTCTCTGTAAACTTCATCTGCAAACAAATATAAATCGTGTTTTTTAACGATGTCTCTTAGTTTATTCAATTCTTCTTGAGAATATAAATATCCGGTTGGGTTTCCTGGGTTACAGATTAGAATTGCCTTCGTTTTAGAAGTAATATTTTTTTCAAATTCTTCAATTTTTGGTAATGCAAAACCACTTTCAATTGAGGAACTAATCGGCACTACCGTTACTCCGGCAGCTTCGGCAAAACCATTGTAATTGGCATAGAATGGCTCAGGAATTATTACCTCGTCGCCTAAGTTTAAACAAGCGGTAAATGCAAAAGCCAAAGCTTCAGAACCACCTGTTGTTACCATAACATCTTCAAAGCTTACTCCTTTGCTGATATTGTCATAGTATTTCGCAAGTCCTTTTCGATATGATTCGTTCCCTGCCGAATGACTGTAGGCATAGACGTCCATTGAAATATTTTTAACAGCATCTAAAGCCACCTTTGGCGTTTTAATGTCTGGTTGTCCAATGTTTAAATGAATCACTTCAACTCCTTTGCTTCTAGCTTTATCAGCAAACGGAACCAGTTTTCTAATTGGTGATTCTGGCATGTTTAATCCTCTATCTGAAATCTTAGGCATATTCTAAATATTAGAGCGCTAAGTTCAGAGAAAATATGGGATTTTCAAAAGCAAAAATTGTTAAGAATAGTAACTGGTTATTTGGAGTTTTGAAGGGGGTGCAGAATTGTGTTTTTTGAAAATATTCTGCGCTGTCAGCTATTATTCGTTCGCATTTATAAATACAATTATCCGATTAATTCAAACTGCTTCTCTTCGTTTTTTATTAATTGAAATGGCGCAATTTCATTTACACCAGCTCTCCCAACACAAATTTTTTGCTTCCACCTTCTAAGCTGAGGGCATACAAAAATTGGCTTCCACCATCTTTTACGTTGTATTTCTTTTTGAGCTGTTCGGGTTTCATGCTGAAGTTTCTGCAAACAACATTAGCTTTTTGAGTCATCCCTTTTTTAGGTTTGGAGACCTCCAATACTTTTATGATTCGGCCTGGGAAGTTTCGTTGTAATTCTGCGGAGGTATACAGGTGTGTATTTGTTGCCAACTTTGTGAGTCCAAATTGTTGCCCAATAGATTTAAATGCTCCTGCTTTTAAAATTGACGCATTTGGTTCGTACAACCAACGACCTACTTCTGCCATAGTGTTACTCGCAGAGCGCTCATGCTCAAAGTTAAATTCAAAGTGTTGTGTATTTTTCTTTAGCAGGTTAATGCAACGAATGACAGGAGTTTCTTCAAAGCCATATTGCAATAGGAATAGTAGTTCCTTGCATTCATTTTCAACCGATACCACATGCACTTCCTTGCAAAATAGCAATTGAGTAAGCGCTTGTTGAATATCAAGCATGGGAGAAAGCTTAATTAAACACTGCTTCGACTTCTTCCAAATGTGAGGAATTAATTCTGCCACATTCGGCTCGCAATCGTCAATTCTAAAAGCCTTTTCTTTCGCTGATCTGCGGTCTGGGTCAAGGTAAATAAGGTCGTAACGATTACTATCCTGCTCAATAAAGTCTTCTGCTTTCGAATGTATGCAGGTTACATTGTTTGTTTTTAGGTTCTCAAAGTTTGAACGAACTGTGTTAACTAACTCTTCGTTCGTGTCAACATAGGTAACTTCTTCAGCATGTTGTGCAAAAAAGTAACTGTCTATTCCAATACCTCCACTTAGGTCTAGAACCTTCTTTACGCTTAAAATAGTTGCTTTGTAAGTTCCTGTTTGTTCCGAAGAAGCTTGAGAAAAGGCCCGAGCAGATGGATAAATAAAACTTTTAAATTCTAATAAAAAAGGAAGTTTTTGTTTTGCTTTTTGGAGCCCGTTTATTTGATTGAGTATAAATTCTTTTGGGAGTTGAGGTTTTTTGCTCAAGAGCAAAGCAAGTTCAGCCGCAGAACGATTTCGATGCTCTTCAATAAATGCTAAAACGGTATCGTTCAAAATAATGCGAGGTTCTTCTAGAAAAAGGTTAATTATTCCCCCAAAAATACAAATGAAACAATGTTTGCACCCATTTGCAAGGCTTTTAGTCTTGTCGCTTCAGAGTCATTATGTATTTCGCGGTCTTCCCAGCCATCTCCTAAGTCACATTCTGAGCTGTAAAAAAGCAACAAACGGCCTTCTTTTATAATTCCTAATCCAACTGGTGCTTCACCATCGTGCTCGTGAATTTTAGGAAGGCCACTGTTAAAATCAAATTTTTGATGATAAATCGGGTGAGAAAATGGAACTTCTACCAACTCTTCATTGGGAAATATTTTCTTTATTTCTCTTCGAACGAATTGATCCATTCCATAATTGTCATCAACGTGGAGAAAACCACCTGCTAGTAGATAGTTCCTTAGGTTTTCTGATTCTTCTATGTTAAATACTGCATTTCCATGCCCCGTCATATGCACAAAGGGGTAATCGAATAACTCTGTACTTGCAGGTTCCACAATAGCTTGATCTTTTTTTATCGAAGTATTTAGATTGCTATTGCAAAAGTCGATCAGGTTTGGCAAGGAGGTTTCTAAATTAGAATACCAGTCACCGCCACCGTTGTATTTTAAAATGGCGATTTGAAAATTTCCATCTTGCGCTGTGCTAACAAATGGAAGAAGAAATATCAGGAAAAATAGTTTACGCATTCAATACATGTATGGTATGACAAGCAACAATAGCCGCCGTTTCAGTTCTTAATCGACTTTCTCCAAGTGCAATTGGCTCGAAGCCCTGTTGCATGGCTAATTCAACTTCTTCTTTGCTAAAATCACCCTCAGGTCCAATCAAAAGTAAGGCTTTCTCACCTTTTTTATAACTTTCATTTAAGCTCTTTTTTGGTAAATCATCGTAACAGTGGCAAATAAATTTTCTTCCAGCGAAGTCGTTTGTTATAAACTGTTTGAATTTTTCTAATTCGCTCAATGCAGGTAGTTTGGTTTTGTACGACTGCTTCATAGCGCTTACTAAAATCCTTTCTTGTCGGTCTTTCTTCAGCACTTTTCGTTCAGAGTGGAAACTAATAATTGGGTGAATTGAATCAATTCCAATTTCAGTTGTTTTTTCGAGGAACCATTCCCATCGGTTTAGGTTTTTGGTTGGGGCTGCGGCAATTTCAATTCCATAAGTTTCGTTCACCAACTCTTTCTCAATTATGGTTAGTTGTGTTGCCTTTTGGTGTGCTACACCAATAGAGCAGAGGTAACGCGTTCCTTTTCCGTCGATAACATGAATATTGTCACCAATTTCAAGGCGTAATACTTTTGCAAGGTGTTTGGATTCTTCATTATCGAGGGTAATGGAATTATCTGAAATGTTGGTGGAATAGAAGAGATGCATGTTATTTTATTTGTTCTTGATACGAAGATACAACAGCTTTGGCTTCTTCAAACTTTTGAGTGCCGATCTTGCGACCTTTTCCATCTGAAGTTTGAATCTTAATGCTTTTATTTCCTTCTACGCTAAACGCTTTTCCGTTAGTAGAAATTCGGAACCCCCAACCACCATATTCACTTATTGGACTGTATTCAACAACTTCTGCGCTATATAATTCTTCCCATGCATAGGTCACTTTTCTTAAGTGAAAAGGAAACATTTTAACGTGAATTCCATTTACATCAATTCGTGTAACTAGGTGAATTGAAAATAAAAATACCACGACTAAGCCAAGCACACCAAAAGTGATTATAAACTCATTATTTACCTCAATAGGATAGCGTTGATAAATAAAGATACCTACTAATGAAGCCATACCAAGTCACAACCACCATTGGTTAAAGCGTTGATTCTCCTCAAAAATTCTTTTGCACATTGGTTATTTTATTTAAATTCGAATATACCTAATTTAGCTCAAAACATTGAGGTGATGAATAAGATTTTGATTGCGAATAGAGGAGAGATAGCATTAAGAATTATGCGGACTGCCAAGGAAATGGGAATTTCTACAGTAGCTATTTATTCTGAGGCAGATAGAAACGCCTTGTTTGTGAGATATGCGGATGAAGCGGTATGTGTGGGTCCGCCTCCTTCATCTGAATCTTATTTACGAGGAGATCACATTATCGAATTGTGCAAAGAAATAAATGTGGATGGGATTCATCCTGGTTATGGTTTCCTTTCTGAGAATGCTGATTTCGCTAGAAAAGTAAGTCTAGCAGGCATTACTTTGATTGGTCCCTCGCCTGAAGCTATGGAAGTAATGGGGAGTAAGTTGGCGGCAAAAGCAGCTGTCAAGAAATACGGCATTCCTTTGGTTCCTGGAACAGATGAAGTGTTAACAGATGTAGCTGAAGCGGAAGAAATTGCAAAAGAAGTAGGTTTTCCAATTTTAATAAAAGCAAGTGCAGGTGGCGGTGGAAAAGGGATGAGAATAGTAGAACGATTGGAGGACTTTAGAGAGCAGATGGATCGTGCAGTTTCAGAGGCAATTTCTTCTTTTGGAGATGGAGCAGTTTTTATTGAACGATACGTAGGTTCACCTCGACATATTGAAATTCAAATTTTAGCTGATACGCATGGAAATGTTCTTTATTTGTTTGAAAGGGAGTGCTCTATTCAGCGAAGACACCAGAAAGTAATTGAAGAAGCTCCATCTGCAGTTTTAACACCTGAGATGAGAAAGAAAATGGGAGAAGCTGCTGTTCTAGTGGCGAAGTCTTGTAATTACGTTGGAGCCGGAACTGTAGAGTTTTTACTAGATGAAAATTTAGATTTTTTCTTTTTAGAAATGAATACCAGGCTGCAAGTTGAGCATCCTGTGACGGAGCAAATTACAGGAATTGATTTAGTCCGTGAACAAATTAATGTGGCTCGAGGAGAAAAACTAAGCTTCACGCAAGAAGACTTGAAAATTCAAGGTCATTCATTCGAAGTGCGGGTATATGCGGAAGATCCAATGAATAATTTTTTACCAGATATTGGAACCTTAGAGACGTACGTTCGTCCGCAGGGATTGGGAGTACGAGTAGATGACGGATTCGAAGATGGAATGGAAATTCCAATTTATTATGATCCAATGATTGCTAAGCTGGTAACTTTCGGTAAGGACAGAGAAACTGCTCGTTTAAGAATGCTAAGAGCAATTGACGAGTATCAAATAAAGGGTGTAAAAACAACGATGGATTTTTGTCGTTTTGCATTAGAGCATGAGGCTTTTGTTTCAGGTAATTTTGATACCAACTTTGTGAAACATCATTTTAAACCGGAGTATTTAGAAAGTAAAAGTGACGAAGAACAAGAAATTGCAGCTTTGGTAGCAGCAAGCTTAGTTGGGAGTTCTAAAACTTCATCGACAGAAGCCAGTGCTTCCGCTTCAAAATCAAAGTGGAAGGCGAATAGGATGTAAGGGGTTTAAAATTAAGAAGGTATTACTTAAGACACAATAGAATTCATATTGTATAGCATTTAATTAGCTCACTTATAGCTGCTTTGTTGGCTCCAGGCAACAAATTGTAGTTATGCTAGTGTCTATTAAGAAAGCATTTGGCGCTATTGCCACAGCACTCTTAAAACCTAGCACTATAAAAAGTTAATTCTAATTTTAGTCGTACTATTTAGTTCTCAAATTAATTTCGCACAATCAGGAAGTGGTGTTATAAAGGGTTTAGTAGTGGAGAAAGCAAATAACGAACCAGTTCCATTTGCCAATGTAGTTTTACTAAAAGGTATAGAAGAAGTTTTGGTAACGACTAAAGATTTCGATGGAATATATACTTTAAAACCAATTTCAGTCGGCTGAAGATGGAAATGATAACAAAAAGGATGTAGAGTAATTATTTGAAGGTCATACAGTTACAGTATTGTATGAAATTGTGCCAGTCGGTTCTATCGAAAATATAAAAGACATTTATAAGCTGAAATATCAAAAATAAAAGGCTCTTGACTCTTTGTCAGACGAATTATTGACCGTTAAGTTTCGATATAAAAAACCAGATGGAGATAAATCAATTCTGTTGACCAAGATTATGAAAGACGAGGCAGTTGAGCTTGAAGAAGCTTCTCATAATCTTAAATTTTCTTCTGCAGTAGCTTCATTTGGAATGAAACTTCGCGGTTCAGAAAGTGTAAAAGATATGGACTTTAAAGAGATCCTAGAAATGGCAAAAATGTCTAAGGGGCTAGATGAAAATGGCTACAGAGCCGAATTCTTAAAGTTGGTGGAAACTGCAGAGCTGATTCGCTAGAAATCTAAAGTTTAAATAAATAATTTAAGGCAACGTTTTAAAAGTAACGGAGTCTTGATACCAGAAGATTGAAATATCTTCAAAAAGGATGGTTAATCCTGGTTAATAAAATAGTTGGTTTAGGAAAAGCCCTTTTGGTCATCGAGTAAAATCGTAACGGCCGAAGGGGCTTTTTTAGTTCAGGTACTCTTTTATTAACGCATTGAATTCAGATCTCAATTGCGGATTAACAGAGACAATTTCTTTTCCAAACAACCAATTTTCCTCACCTTTAAAATCTTCAATTACTGCTCCTGCTTGTTGAGCAATAAATGCTCCTGCAGCAACATCCCAAGCATGCAAGCTGTATTCAAAGAAAGCATCAAATCTGCCACAAGCCATATATACTAAATCAACAGCTGCCGAGCCAATTCTTCGAACTCCTCTAGTATTTTTAGCCAAGTGTTTTAGTAATTCAAAATAATTATCTAGATGCTGGTAATCGTAATATGGGAAACCAGTTGCGATCAATGAATCTTCTATTTTCGCGGTAGTGCTTGTTTCTATTTTGTTGCCATTTAAAAAAGCATCACTTCCTTCCCAAGCATAAAAGCACTCATCTCTATTTACTTCATAAACCACTCCAACTACAATCGTGTCATTTTGTTTAAGTGCCACGCTAACAGAGTAGGTAGGTACTCCATGCAAAAAGTTTGTAGTACCATCTAGGGGGTCTATAATCCAATTGTAAACGTCTCCTACTTTGTCAGAAGTGCCTTCTTCTGCAATAAATCCAGCCTCCGGAAGAAATGACGCTAAGTCTTTAACTAACCTTTTCTCAGCAGTTTTATCTACATAGCTTACCAAGGAGTTTTTAGATTTCGTTTCAATGTCTTCTTGATAAACTTTATGCTCTTCCATCTTAATAAAGATTCCCACCTCTCGGCAGAGTTCAACTACATCATGGCAAAGTAGCTCTAATGAAATCATGCAACTACAACTTTGGGAACAAATCTATTTTTGTTTTTACGGAAGAAAAAGATTCCCGTGATGCCACTCATGAACAGCAGAACTGCTATAATCTCAGCTTGAGTTGCTTCAATTCCTAAAAAGTGATAGTCAGGATTAATTCTAATTTTTTCGATAAAGAATCGTTCTACGCCGTTAAATGCTAGGTATAAACTAAACATTACCCCGGGAACCAACATTTTCTTTCGCAAAGACCAAAGAATTCCAAAAATAATAAATGCCATTACAGTCTCATAAAATGGAGTAGGCCATGCATTACCGGTAATACTTTCCAAGCCCATGCTGTGAAAGTCTTTCTGTAAGTCAACATTTAGCACGTTGTTAGGGTAGTCAAATGCCCACATCCAGTCTGGTAGAAAACTCATCCAATCCGGCTTAGGCGCGTCGTTTGGCATTCCCCAATCTCCGTCACCCGAAAGTTGGCAACCAATTCTTCCAATTCCATAAGCAGCCATGAGACCAGGGGCGCAGGCGTCTGCCACATGAATCCAAGTTAATCCGTTTTTTACTGCATAATATAAAACTGCACCACCGCCAACAATTAAACCGCCATAAATACTTAATCCGCTAAATGAAACCAAAGCTCCAATAGGGTCTGCAGCAAATTCGGATAGGTTCTCTAAATTGTGAAATATTTTAGAACCAAGTATTCCTGCAACGGCAGCAATCATAGTCATGTTACCAACTAATTCGTGAGGACGAACGTTTTGTTTAACCATTTTTGGCGTCGCTAACTTTTCTTTGTCCTTTTCTCTGAATTTCATCCATGCAAACAAGGCTGCACCCAAAAGTCCTCCAATAAAATTGCCTCTTCCTGAAAAAAGAAAGGTTTGAGGGTTCTCCACCAAGGCTTCGTAGTTAAATACAGCTTCAATAAATTTAAAACCTACAAGGAACCCTAAAAATCCATTTGAAATTAACTCCCATTTACTTGCCTTTTCTCCGATTTTAACATCAACTAATCTCGAAAACAATAATTTATTGGCTTCTTTTCTTTTCATCTCTTCGGTAAAGAGGTAAGCAGCCGCAATAAATCCAAGGGCTACAAAAAAACCAAAAGTTGGAAAAGGGAGAGGGATATCTATTCCGAATAAATCTCGGAGCATATCGGATAGAGTTGGATACATTTTCTTAGTTTGAAATTCAAAAATAAGCATAGCAAATAGTCTACCTGCCAAGTTTTAAAATTATATCATATCATTCGTAATTTGGCATAAAAACAATTTGTCGAAACTAGTAGCCATAGATTACGGAGCAAAACGCACGGGAATTGCAGAAACGGACTCGTTGCAAATCATTGCAAGTGGGTTAACTACTGTTGAAACCAAAGATCTACAAGAGTTTATCAAGTCTTATCTAGAGAAAGAAGATGTAGAGGTGTTGGTAGTTGGGCAAGCTAAACGAATGAGTGGAGAACTGTCTGATATAGAGCGTAAAATTGTTCCCTTCATTAACTTTATTAAAAAGCGATTCCCATTGCTAAAAATTGAGCGGCAAGATGAAGCTTTTACCTCACAAATTGCTTTTCAATCCATGATTGATGGTGGGCTGAGCAAAAAGAAGAGAAAGGATAAAGCATTGGTCGATAAAATTAGTGCGACTTTGATTCTACAACGGTTTATGGAAAATCGTTAGGAGCTATTTTAATTTTCGAATCAAATAGGAGTCATTATCTCCACTCCCAAAGTTATCTGTGTGGCCTACGATGTAATAAGAATTACCAACCTCGATGATTTCATTTCCCCAATCGTCTTTAGGATTGCCAATATCGGTTTGTGCTATAACGTTTCCATTTGGAGCGAGCTCGGCAAAAAGCATTTGGCGTTGTTGACCAAAACTCATGCTTCGACCTAATAAAACAAAGTTTCCTGCTGAATTAGTAATTGCTGACATTCCTCCATCATGCTGCCTAACGCCAAATTCTCTATCCCAGATAACGTTTCCGGAACTGTCCACTAATACTGAATACATATTGTGGTTTGGGTCTGTTAAAGTTGTATGGCCGTGCAGTAAAAAGTTGCCATCAGCGGTTTGCAGTAATTGATGCGTTTCTTCATAACCATTTCCGCCGTAGCGTTTTCCCCAAATAGAATCACCATTGGCAGTTAGCTTTAATAAGTAGAAGTCTCTTGAAACTGCTCCGAAACTGCTGGTGTATCCAAAAAACATCAAATTGCCATTTTCTATTTCTAAAATGTCAGTTCCGCCATCGCCACCTGATTGGCCGTAAGTGCGTTCCTTAAGAATGGTTCCTTGCTGGTCCAGCCAAATTAAATACATATCCCTTGCTCCATTGCCAAGGCTTTCTGTAGTTGCAGCAATTAATATTTCTGAATTTGAAGTTTCTATCAAGGTAGCCGGAATTTCCTGTTGCGCGCCACCTATTACTTTTTCCCACAAAACGGTACCATCCGTATTTACTTTTAGCAAGTGAATGTCTCTATCTCCGTCACCTCTTTGTTCTTTAACACCCAATAAGAAAAGATTACCATCTAAGGATTTTACAATTTTAAAACCGATTTCTAAAGAAGATGAGCCGTACGTTTTTTCCCAAATTACGTTTCCTTGAAGGTCCGTTTTAATTAGGTAATGGTCTCCATTTGGGTCGTCGAAACTGTTGGAGTAGCCCAA
Source organism: Vicingaceae bacterium (assembly GCA_028245195.1). Classification (GTDB taxonomy): domain Bacteria; phylum Bacteroidota; class Bacteroidia; order Flavobacteriales_E; family Vicingaceae; genus NORP294. Next base: position 43,662 of record JAOKCF010000003.1, read on the forward strand.
AAGGTACAGAAATCCCTTTTTTTCTACTATCGAATTAGATTCGTCGATTGCAGTTCCGCCATAAGTTTTATCAAAAGGTTTAACCTTTTCGATAAGAACTAGATCTTCAACCACGTCATCATCTTTACAAGAAAATAAAATTAGGCTGATGACGATAAACGGAAATAGGACTCTTTTCACAGTCATTAAACTACTACTCTTTAGAAATATTGTCGACGGTAAAAATTGTTTTAAACTGTTCGCATACGATCATCATGTCTTCTGTTGGTTTCTCGCCAAACTCTTCCATTTCAAGACTATAATAGTCCCAATGAACTTTTTTCCAATACTCTAAAGATTTACCCCCTTCACCTTCAATCGCTGCATATTCATCGGTAATTTGATTGAATGGAGTTTGCTCAACTTTAACAACTTCTACTATGGCTTTTGCAATTTTATACCAGTCGGTTACCACATAAATGTTACCTACTTCTGGTAAGTCTGTATTATTCTTTTCAAACCACCATAGAGAGGTTGAGGTGGCTTGCTTTATGCCATCTCTGGTAAGTTGAGCGCACTCTTTTGCATCTTTTTCATTGTCGCAAAAGTTAAACCATTCGCCTAATTCTTTGTCTTTGTAATTGGGGTTTATCTCAATAAACGCTTCCCAAAGTTCTACTACCGATTTTGGTGCAGGAGCGGGAATGGTACTCAAATACAAATCTTCAACTTTCGTTCTCGCCCAATCTGTTTTTCTTAAAAATCGGAGGCTAGATTTAATAGTTGGTCTATGTTGGAAGGCATTAATACCTGTTATTTGACCCATCTCTTCCCAGCCAACTTTTTCTACTAAATATTCTAAAATATCCAATAGTTTCACTCCGTGAAGTGGATTGTTCAATTGCTCTTGAGTTGCTTCTCCCATTTTATAATCATTTGATTTGTATTATACTTAATCTAATCCTCTTTCTCAAAATAGATTTTGTAAAACTTTCTTCCATCGCTTTCAACACCGCGCTCTATCATATCTTTATTTCCATGAATGTACACGTGGAAATTTTTATCCAGTTTTAAGATGCTTTTGAAAAACTTCGATTGCTTTTTTACTGCTTGATCGGAAATGTCAAACTCATCTTTCACCTCAATTTCGTTACTTTCTCGGTAGCTACTATCATAAGATCTGAAAGAATTTATTACCTCTTCACTTTGAAAAACAGTTTCCTCAAAATCTGCTTTATTAAAGCTTTCGTTGGTTTTAAAATATTCAACAGAACGATTTAGGATGTCAATTTTATCCGTTTTTTCAACGTTAAAATCTTCATCCATTTTTTCAGTAACATATGTTTTAGTAATGTTTAAAAAGGTTTTTGTGTGATGAAATTCATCGCTGCAAGGTTTTATTTTTAAGAAGTTGTCTTTCCAATACTTTGCTTCCTCTTCTTTATTTGCTTTATCTACAATGGCAATCTTGTAACCGTCATTTCTTCCATAATTAAAAACGATACAGCCTTTATCAAGCTTGTCTACATTAATGCCATTAACAGCATATATGTTAGCATCTTCCTCTTCGTTTTCAACCAATAAAAAAGGATGTGCGTTTTCAGCTTTAAAAATTCCAATTGCTTCTACCGTTTCTTCATTGAGCTTCAAGTTAGAAAAGCGGACGACAAATAAATCACCTGCTTTTATATTCGGGTGAATACTTAAATCGAATAAGTACTGAGCAATTTTGATGCTATTTTCAAGAAACGGTATAGAATCTTGAAAGATCGATTCACAATACTTAAAGACCGGATTCATCTGAAAATCACCTCCAGAAAATGTGAAGTTGTACAGTTCATGAGCTGTAAATGGTTTCAAAAAATACCGTAATAGTAACTCTTTCAATCCTTCATCGTCAGGGGCAAGGGTAGTATTAGATAATTGCAGTGTTCCTTTATTGTTTTTATTACCAACATGATGTGTTGCTAACTCTTCAATTTCGCAATAATTATAGTTGAACATACTTTTGTTTTTCAAAATGTAAAAGTAAGCTATGTAGTTTGAAAGTGGTCGCAGACTGCAAGGAAGTGATGGTTAAAAATAATAATTGGGTGTTTTAATTTTTGTACTTTAGAGCTATGATGTCAACATGGTTATATATTATTTTAATTGTTTTGGCTTTTTTACTTGTTAGCTTACCAAAAGCAAGGTCTTCAAAAACTAAGTCTTGGTGATAGCATGCAATCATCACAGCTGCATCTCCTTTTGAAAAAGCAGTATAAAATGTATGGAGAATTTCTTTGGTTTGCATTTGCGGTTTTAAGCTAAAGTAGTTATTCTTCGACGGAACTTATTTTACCTCTTTTTTGACATAAAAAAAGCCTCATCGAGCAAACGATGAGGCTTTTTGTGTCAACTAGAAAATACTAGTTAACAGCTTTCGGAGAAAGACTGTTTTCATCTTTCATTACAGGAGATGTTTCTTTTACTAAAACGTTTCCTTTAATTCTCAACACTTTTGTTGGAATTGTTGCATTTGAATTTACAGTTACAGACTTATTAATTGGTCCAGTTCTGTTTGTAGCATACTTTACTTTGATTTCACCTTTTTCGCCTGGATTAATAGGCTGCTTTGGCCAGGTTGGTACAGTACAACCACATGAACCTTTTGCATTTGAAATAATTAATGGAGCATTTCCGGTGTTGGTGAATTTAAAAGTTCTAACTCCATCTGCATTTTGAGCAATGGTTCCGTAATCAATTACTTCTGACTCAAATGTCATTTCTGCACCACCAGCAGTTTCTGCTTTTGCTGATTCTTGTGCGTTTACTGCAACTGAAAAGAATAAAAATATTCCTAATACTGCGCTTAATTTTTTCATTTTCGTTTATTTAAATTTCATATAATTCAAAGATAGGGAAACGAAAAGGTTGAGAAAAAGCTGTTAACATATATTTAACAAAAATGAAGAATTATGAATCAATGAATTACGAATTGCTAAATATTCAAATGTAAGTTATGCTAAATTGAACATTCAGAATTTGTCCAAATATATGGTAACTAAGATCTTTGGGGTGAAAAAGGAAGCGTGTTTAATTAGAGTAATTCGTAATTGTTAAATCTGTGATTCGTAATTCAATTAATTAATTTTGTGACTTCAAATTTAATACATGGAACTTCCTAAGAATTACAATCATTTAATGAAAGACGAAGCTTGCTATAACAAATGGCAAGAGCAAGGTTTTTTTCATTCTGAACCAGATGAAAGAGAGGCTTACACTATAGTCATCCCTCCGCCAAATGTAACAGGGGTTTTACACATGGGGCACATGTTGAATAACACTATTCAAGATGTACTTGTTAGGAGAGCTAGATTATTAGGTAAGAATGCTTGTTGGGTGCCTGGAACGGATCATGCCTCCATTGCTACAGAAGCAAAAGTGGTGAAGCGTTTGGAAGAAAGAGGAATTAAAAAGAATGACCTTTCTAGAGAAGAATTTTTAAAACATGCATGGGAGTGGACCGATGAATACGGCGGAACTATTCTACGTCAATTGAAACGTTTGGGTGCTTCTTGTGACTGGGAAAGAACCAAGTTCACCTTAGAGCCAGACTTGTCTGATGCAGTTATTGATGTTTTTGTTGACCTATTTAACAATGAGCTCATTTATAAAGGAGTTCGAATGGTTAATTGGGATCCTAAGGCCCAAACAGCACTTTCTGACGAAGAAGTAATTCACAAAGAAGTTCAATCTAAATTATACTATGTTGAGTACGATATTGTTGATTCTGATGAGAAACTAACCATCGCGACAACTCGACCGGAAACAATATTGGGAGATACTGCCATTTGCATTAATCCAAAGGATGAAAGATGGGCTCACCTAAAAGGTAAAAAAGCTATTGTTCCAATTGTAAATAGAGAAATCCCAATAATTGAAGATGAATATGTTGATTTAGACTTTGGAACAGGCTGTCTTAAAGTGACTCCTGCGCACGATATCAATGATTACGAACTAGGCCTGAAGCACAATTTACCATCAATTGATATTTTGAATGATGATGGGACACTTTCTGATGCAGCTCAGTTTTACGTTGGAGAAGATCGGTTTGTTGTTAGAAAAAAGATTGCTGCTGATTTAAAGGAACAAGGCAGGTTAACAAAGGTAGAGGAGTTGACCAATAAAGTTGGCTTCTCAGAGAGAACAGATGCTGTAATTGAGCCTAAACTTTCATTGCAATGGTTTATGAAAATGGGCGAATTAGCAAAACCGGCATTGGATAGCGTAACGAATGATGAAATTAAATTTTATCCTGAAAATGCAAAGAATACATACAAGCACTGGATGGAGAACATCAAAGATTGGTGTGTTTCTCGTCAGTTGTGGTGGGGTCATAGAATTCCAGCCTACTATTACGGGGATGGGCCTTCAGATTTTGCAATTGCTAATTCGGCTGAAAAAGCATTAGAGATTGCTAAAGTAAAATCAGGGAATTCTGCATTGACTTTAAATGATTTACGACAAGACGAGGATGTATTAGATACCTGGTTTTCGTCCTGGTTGTGGCCAATCTCTGTGTTTGATGGATTTAAAAATCCTGATAATAAAGATATACAATACTATTACCCTACTAATGACTTGGTAACTGCACCGGAAATTATGTTTTTCTGGGTAGCTAGAATGATTATGGCCGGTTATGAATATAGAGGGGAGAAGCCATTTAAGAATGTGTACTACACTGGAATTGTTCGTGACAAGCAGCGTCGAAAAATGAGCAAATCTTTAGGTAATTCACCTGATCCTATTAAACTAATTGAGAAGCATGGAGCTGATGGAGTTCGTGTAGGAATGTTATTTAGTTCTCCAGCAGGAAATGATTTGCTTTTTGACGAAAGCTATTGTGAGCAAGGAAGAAATTTCTCCAACAAAATATGGAACGCTTTTCGATTGATTAAAGGTTGGGAGGTTTCTGATACTGTTGAGGTAGATGAAGTTGCTGAAAAAGCTAACTTGTGGTTTGCGGATCGCTTTCAATTGGCATTGAAAGAGTTGAATGACCATTACGATAAGTTTAGAATTTCAGATGCTTTAATGACCGGTTACAAGTTAACCTGGGATGAATTCTGTTCGTGGTATTTAGAAATGGTGAAGCCTGCATTCGGAAGGCCTATATCAAGACAAAATTATAATCAAGTAATTCATCATTTAGAAAATATCATGCGGGTGTTAAATCCTTTTATGCCTTTTATTACAGAGGAGATTTGGCAGACTATTACCGACCGAAAAGAGGGTGATAGTTTAATGGTAAATCATTGGCCGGAGGTTAAGAAAACGGAAGCCTTGGTTGGAGAGTTTGAATTAACAAAGAATTTGATTTCCGAAATTCGAACAGTTCGAAAAGAGAAAAACATCTCTTTTAAAGATAAGATTGAATTGAAAGTAATTACTAAAACACCAAACAAGCGTTTCGATGGTGCGGTTATTAAATTGACTAATTTGTCTTCTATTGAATATGTTGAAGATAAAGTAAAAGGTAGTGTTTCCTTTGTATTGTCGGGTAATGAATATTTTATTCCGCTAGAAGGGGCAATTGATATTCAAGCCGAAAAGGTGAAGATTCAAGAAGAAATTAAGTACAACGAAGGCTTTCTAAAATCAGTTGAAAAGAAGCTATCGAATGAAAGATTTGTTTCAAATGCTCCAGAGGCAGTTGTTGCCATTGAACGAAAAAAGATGGCAGGTGCTCAGGAAAAAATTGACTTGCTTACTAAGCAACTGACTAGTTTATAAGAGCAATAAAAGGGTGTCATTCTTAACTTTTTTTTAATTTATAATCCTAGCTGATGCCTTATATTTGGCCATATGAGTAATAAAAATTATGTCTTTCATGATCGAGAAATAAGTTGGCTTTCTTTTAATGAACGAGTTCTTCAAGAAGCGGAATACAAAACTGTTCTTGTTTAGGAGCGGTTGAAATTTCTTGGAATTTTTTCGACCAATTTAGATGAATTCTTTAGGGTTCGAGTTCCGACTGTTCAAAAAATGTTGGACTTGTCTGAAAAGGAAAAAGAAATGTTAGATTACGATCCAGCTGAGACTTTTATGTCCATTTCAAAGAAGAACGCCGAATTGCAATCAAGGTTCGAAAAGACTTACCTCAATGTTAAAAATGAGTTAGAAAAGGAGCGTATATTTTTCTTAAACGAGAAGGAGCTAAACGAAAACCAGTTGATCAAAGTGAAAGACTATTTTTATTCAACGGTGCAACCGGCGTTAGTTCCAATAATGCTTTCTGAGGACAGAGATTTACCTGAATTAAATGGAAAGGCAGCCTACCTAGTAATTAAGCTATGTAAAATTGAAAACGAAGTTGAACAAGAAGTTAAATATGCGTTAATTGAAATCCCAACGGCAATTGTAAGTCGTTTCTTTGTTCTGAATGAGGAGGACGGAACAAAGAATGTAGTTCTTGTTGGATGATATTATTAGAAGTTGTTTAACAGAGATTTTTGCGATTTTTCATTATAACCATATTGAGGCATTCACAATTAAGATAACTCGAGATGCTGAATTAGATATTGAAGATGATGTTACGACAGGGTTTATTGAGAAATTAACTGAAGGATTAAAAAATTGAAAAAAGGGAGATCCAGTTCGACTGATTCATGATGTGGAAATGGATGCTGATCTACTAAAATTTATTATTAAAAAGGTAGGTTTAGAAGATGATGACTTGTTAGTTCCGGGAGGACGATGTCACAACTTTAAGGATTACATGAATTTTCCAAAAATTGGAACTTCAGCTTTACGATACAAAAATATGCAGCCTCTTGCACACCCTATTTTAAAAGGTAAGGTTAGCGTTTTTGAGCAAATTAGAAAACAGGATATACTCTTAAGTTATCCTTATCAGTCATGTAATTGACTTAATGAGAGAAGCTGCAATTGACCCTGCAGTAACTTCGATTAAAATCACAATTTACCGGTTAGTGAGTAAAAATTATAAAGTAATTCATTCCTTAATTAATGCGGCAAGAAATGGTAAATCCGTAACCGTGGTTATGGAATTGAAAGCTTGTTTTGATGAAGAATCTAACATGAATTATACCGATCAATTACAGGATGAAGGTGTGAAAGTAATCTTTGGAGCACCGTGGCTAAAAATGCATACAAAGCTATTGGTAATTAAACGAAAGGAAGAGGGTAAATCGGTAAGGTATTGCCATATTGGAACGGGTAACTTTCATGAAAATAAAGCTAGAGTGCATTGCGACCATTCTTTATTAACTTGTCGTGAAGACATTAGCGATGAGGTAAATAAAATTTTCATATTTTTTAAAGACAATTATAAAAGGTATCAGTTCAATCATTTAATAGTAGCGCCTTTTAATGCTCGCCGAAGGTCTGTTAAATTCATTGATCAAGAAATGCAAAATGCCAAAGATGGTAAAGAAGCTTACGTGATTATAAAAGTGAACAATTTGCACGACCGAAAAATGGCTAAGAAGATTTATTAAGCAAGTAAGGCTGGCGTGAAGATTAAAATAATTGCTCGTAGTGTTAATTCAGTTGTGAATGGAGTAGTAGGAATGAGCGAAAATATTGAAGCAATTTCTATCGTGGATAGATTACTTGAACATGCTCGTGCAATAGTATTTTGTAACGGAGGGGAGGAGAAGGTTTATATTGACTCCTCAGACTGGATGCGAAGAAATTTAGATCGAAGAGTTGAGGTAATGACCCCTATTTTAGACGATAATATTAAAAAGATGTTACTGAAAGTTATTGACATACAATTAGCTGATAACGTAAAGGCAAGAAAATGGAATGCTGAATAGTCAAATGAATATGTTAGAACAGAGGGCGAACAAGTTCGCTTGCAATACGAGATTTACAATTACTTCTCCAACCAATTGATAAAAGCTGAAGCTAAAAAACACTAAATTCGTTTACTATGATGGATAAGAGTTTACGATTTGCAGCGGTTGATATTGGTTCTAATGCAGTTCGATTGTTTTTTGGCTACGTTTTTGAAACTGAATTCGGTCCTGTTTTCAAGAAGGCTTCGTTGATTCGTTTGCCGATACGTTTAGGCGAATATTCTTTTCACAACCGACCTATTCCAGCACATAAAATTGATGAGCTTGGAGAGGCACTCGCAGGTTTTAAGCATTTAATGCTAGCATTTAATGTAATTTCTTATCGCGTTTGCGCAACATCAGCAATGCGAGATGCTTTGAATAGAGTAGAGGTTTTAAAACAGGTAAAAAAGAAGTCGGGTTTGGATATCGAGCTCATAAGCGGAGATCAAGAAGCTGAGCTAATTTTTGAAAATCATATTGCTGAAAAACTCGACCAAAGTGAAGTGTATTTATACATGGACGTTGGCGGAGGAAGTACCGAACTAACTCTTTTTAAAGAAGGTCAAACAATAAAAGCCCGTTCTTTTAATATTGGAACTATTCGTTTGAAAGATGATTTAGTTTCAGAGAAAACGTGGAAAGAGTTGGGCGATTGGTTGACAGATATCAAAAAGGAGTATCAACCGAAAAACATAATTGGCTCAGGGGGGAATATAAATACCTTGTTTAAACTGACACTGAGAAAAGATATGGATGTGTTGCCTACATTGGCAACAAAAAAATGGCTGCAACGACTGAAAGAACTTTCTTTTGATGACAAAATATCACAGTTAGGATTGCGCCCAGACCGTGCAGATGTTATTGTGCCTGCAACGGAGTTATTTGTTTTTGCCCTTTCTAAAAGCGGTTGCGAAGGCGTTATTGTTCCTAAAGTGGGATTAGTTGATGGAATAATTAGGCATTTATACAAGGAGCAAGTTTTGGAAAGTGAATAAGGTCGTCTATGTGCTTAAGACGGTTACTGAAAATTAGGCCGCAGTATAAAATTTTTTCATTTCTGAAATAATTCTTTTTCTATCTTTCTTCCAAATTCCATCTAGTGAGATTTCATATTCTTTCTCTCCGGTTTCAATTACAACACCCTTCCAATTGGAGTCAATAACTGTTCTGCCATCAATTAATTCGATTTTTTTTGTGTTCTCATTTGTTATAAAGTTACATTCAACTTCAGTATTTGAAAAACGGATGTACCTTTTTCTTAATTGGAAATTTTGAATTAGGCCAGATAGAATAAAAAATGGATAAGCTGCAGCCGAAATTAAAAAGCTATGGTCATTTTTGCCAAAGAAAAAGTACAGGCCAACAACCATTCCTAAAGCACCTATTAAAGCAAAAATAAGTTGAAGACTTTTTTGTTTTCTATACGGATTTATTGTTTTCATTTAAAGCTCTTTTTGAATTCTTCAAACACTAAATCTGCTGCTTCAGTTGGCGAAACTTGTTTTTGAATTACTTTAGTTTCTAAATTGACGATAAATGAATTAATTCGTTCATTTCCAAATAAGGCTAAATTTAATCGCTCTTGTATGCTTTTTTTGAACCATGCGTTCAATTGGCTTTTGCGCTGTAATTCAAAATAGTTGTTGCCGGTAGTAAGCTGAATAAAATCATCAATCATTTTCCATGCTTTTTTTAAATTGAATGCGTTTAGAGCGGAAAAAATCTCAACCTTTGGAGAAGAGCCACTTTCTGCTGCTGGAAACAAATGAAGTGCATTTTGGTATTCTCTTTTTGCCAATTTCGCGGAGGTTAAATTATCTCCATCTGCTTTGTTAATTAGCATGCCATCTGCCATTTCCATAATGCCTCTTTTTATGCCTTGCAGCTCGTCTCCAGCTCCTGCAAGCATTAACAGTAAAAAGAAGTCGGTCATTTCCTTCACTTCAATTTCTGACTGACCAACACCAACTGTTTCGACAATAATGGTGTCGAAACCTGCCGCCTCACATAAAATGATACTCTCTCGGCAGTGATGGGTAACTCCACCTAAAGAACCCGAACTTGGACTTGGTCGAATGAAGGCATCTGGATGAACACTTAAGTTATTCATTCGAGTTTTATCGCCCAATATGCTCCCTTTTGAACGTTGCGAACTTGGGTCAACTGCTAGAACTGCAACTTTGCTCTGTTGCTGTTCTATTAAGTACATTCCGAAGGTTTCAATAAAAGTGCTTTTACCGACACCTGGCACTCCAGTAATTCCAATTCGTATAGATTTTCCCGAGTGTGGCAAGCAAGCCTTAACTAGTTGATTCGCAAATTTTCGATCCTCTAACTTTTTGCTTTCGCAGAGAGTGATTCCTTTGCTCAATGCAGTAAAATTTCCACTAAGAATTCCATCCACCAAATCTTTTAAATTGGGCAACAGGACCTTTTTTCGCTTGAAATTTTTGTTTTGCATTGGCTCTAAATTACTCTTCCAATCTGGATACCATCTCGAATGGGTAGTAAAATATTTTCAATTCTTGGATCTTGGGTAATTTGTTTATTAAACTTTCGAAGTAAATTAGTGTCTTTGTCTAGTGCACTTTTATCTACCACTTTGCCACTCCATAAAATATTGTCTGCCAAAATATAGCTGCCTGACTTCAAAGTGGGGAGAACTAAGTTGTAATAATTCAAGTAATTTTCTTTGTCTGCATCAATAAATACTAAATCCCAACTTTCATTCAGCTGGGGAATAACTTCCATTGCATTTCCAATGTGCTGAGTAATTTGTTGGGCAAAATTAGAGCGATCAATAAAGGATTGCACAAAATCTTGTCGTTCTTCGTTCTTGTCAATCGTGTGCAAATGTCCGTTTTTCGTTAAACCTTCGGCTAAGCAAAGTGCTGAGTAACCGGTATAGGTTCCTAATTCTAAAATGCGAGAGGGTCGAATCATTTTTGAGATCATACTCAATACTCTTCCCTGAAAATGTCCACTGAGCATGCGAGGCTGTAAAACCTTTAAGTACGTTTCTCTATGCAGTTCATACAGCAACTCATCTTCTTTAGAAGTGTGTTCGATAACGTATTCCTCAAGCTTTTCGTCTAAAAAGTTCATTTAGCTTTTCGTTTCTTCAATAATGGTTGTAAAAAAGTCTTTTAACGACATGTTCATGGCGGCTACTTGCTGAGGAATTAAACTGGCTTTAGACAAACCTGGAACTGCGTTCACTTCAATTAAATAGGGTGTTTGGTCTACCAGCATAAAATCAACTCTAACGACACCTCTTAAGTCTAATTTATGATAAATTTCTGTAGATAGCTGTTGAGTGAGTTTGTAGCTGGCTTCATCTATTCTAGCAGGTGTAATTTCCATTGAATTGCCTTCATATTTTGCTTGGTAGTCAAAGAATTCTCCTTTTGGAATAATTTGAGTGATAGGCATTGGAATAATTTCTCCATTTTTTCTAAAAACCCCGCAAGTAATCTCTTTTCCTGGAAGGTTTTCTTCAATCATGATTTCTCTATCGAATTGGAAAGCTTTGGTTAAGGCCAATTCTAACTCGTCTTTTCGTTTTACTTTAGAAACTCCATAACTGCTGCCTGCAGAACAAGGTTTAACAAAGCAAGGCAGCCCAATTGTTTCAATAATCTCATCTAAATCAATACGGTCGCCTGCTCGTAAGTATTTGGACGTGGCCACAGAATACCCAAGTTGGCTTAATAGCGTGTTATTGTACCACTTGTTAAAAGTTAAAGTAGAACCAATGTGGTTTGGAGAGGAATATGGAATATTTAATAAGTCAAAATAAGCTTGAAGTTTTCCATCTTCTCCGGGTGTTCCGTGTATCGCTATAAAAACGTAATCGAATCGAATTGGATTACCATCTAGCTCAAAGCTAAAGTCATTTTTATTAATCTCAAAAGAATGCCCTGCTAATTTGGCTTCCCAAACCCCTTTGCGCATCACAACCAAAATAGGCTTGTATCTGGTTTCGTCTATATTGTCTAGTAAGGTTTGAGCAGATTTTAATGAAATTTCTTCTTCTGCTGAATCTCCTCCTGCTGCGATGGCAATTACTGGCTTCATTTGAATTCGATTATTAGTTGTTTCAAAATAAGTCATTCTATTTTCACGTTTGCAAGTATTGGCGTACTATTAATTAACATTACCCTACTAATATTCTTATTTTTGATCCTTGTAAATTTATTGCTTCATGAACCACTTTTTTCGTTTTTTAGTAAGTAAGGTTTTTTGGATTAACCTTATGGTAGCTATCCTGTTAGTTAGTGGGGGTTTGTATGCAACATTGGTTTATTTAGACAATTACACAAAACATGGTGAGGAGCTTGAAGTTCCAGATTTTGTTGGATTACACATTACGGAGACAGATTTAGTCATTACTGATAAAGAGAGTTTCTTTACTGAGATCTCAGATTCTATATTTATTAAAGGAAAAATAGGAGGGACGGTAATTGAGCAGCACCCATTAGCAGGCATGCAAGTGAAGCAAGGAAGAACAATTTATTTAACCGTTGCTGCCAATCAACCTGCAAAGATTATGATGCCAAAGTTGGTAGATAGATCTTTACGTCAAGCAACATCAATTTTGGAAACCTATGGTTTAGAGCTAGGGGAGCTGGTTTACAAGCCAGATATGTGTACAAATTGTATCTTACAGCAGAGATTAGAAGGCGCAGAAATTGCCGAAGGAACTAGGATTCGAAAAGGACGCGCAATTGATTTAGTGGTAGGGCAAGGTCTTGGTAGTGTATTGGTGGAAGTGCCTTACTTATTAGATTTTAACATCGAAATGGCAACGAATTTATTGCAGTCAAAGTCGCTTAATTTAGGTGCTCTATTATTCGATGAAACTATTAAAACTGCTGAAGATTCAATAACTGCAGTTGTATACAAACAATTACCACCGTTTAGTCAGGTGCCTACCACTAGAATGGGAGTGGCGGTTGATCTTTTTCTTACCTTAGATACGAATAAGGTAGTTCACTCCGTTATACCTGCATTAGATTCAATACAATAATGCTAAAAGGGTTTCAATTATTAATCGCAGGAATGCTATTTATTGTGCAATTATGTGCACAAGACTATTTAGCAGTCCCAACTTCAAATCCAGTACTTTTTCCACAGTCTTCATCAAGCCTAAACAATGAGAAGCTAGAGGTATTTGAAGAGAATTTTATTTACCTGTATGACACGTTGAATCTGCCGTTTATTGATGATTTTTCAACCAATCGACAGCGAAAACGAATTACGGATTTAACCGACCCTCGATTAACAGATAGCGTTTTTTACAAGATTAGAATAGGAAATGGCCCATACCAAGATACAATTGGTTTTACTCAAGATTCTACTTTTAGATACATTACGAATTCTTTTGGAGACACCGTATTAAGACAGCCAAATCCTACGTTTACAATTCAATATTCAGATTTATCAAAATCGCCGGTAGAATATTTAATTTATACCGTTTTTCCTGCATACAATTACACCGAGCAAGCTGGCGTTCCAAAAGATACTGTTTTCGTGGATGCCACTTTTGAGCAAGACACTGTGACCTTTTATACAGTTGCGCCCAACGGTAAAGATTTATGGACAGATGCTTCGGCATATATCAACAGGACATTTCCTTTAAACCCTCCGTCCATAGGAGTAGCTACTTTTGACGGATTAAATGAGGTTGGCTTGCCGTATAATTTTGACATTCCCCTTCGTGTAGTTGCTGATTACCTTTCTTCAGTTCCCTTAAGGTTAGGTAGTTTGCCTGATACGAATGTATTCTTTAGTTTCTTCTACCAGCCCAAAGGTCTTGCACTAGATAAACCCGAAACGGAGGATTCTTTGATTGTGGAGTACTACAATGCGAGCACTGAACGTTGGAGTGGTGCTTGGAATTCTATCGGTTTTGCGGCTGATACATTTTCACAGGTGGTTTTAAAGGTCCCTAGTCAGTTTCATCAAGATGGATTTCGTTTCCGATTTAAAAACTATGCGAACAGCACAGGAGCTTTTGATCAATGGCATGTCGATTATGTCTATTTAGATAATGGCAGAACGGAAACTCAAGACTTTTACAATGACATTGCTTACGTTTACGATGCTCCATCGATGTTGAAAGACTATTACGCCATGCCTTGGTGGCATTATAAAAATAATCCTTCCAGCTACATGGCCGACTCGGCTTTTACAATTATGAAAAATGCAAGTAGTGGATTGTTGTCTGTCTTTAATTTTTTAAATGTTCCTGATACCACAATCCCTGGTACAAATTTTTATACCTTCCCAGCCATTCCAAGTTCTTTTTTGCAAATTCAACCCAACTCTTTTTTTCGATTTGAATACCCAACTCCATTTGAATTTCCTGCTGCTAAAATAGATACTGCAGGAGTCTTCGAATCTATTTTTGATATTCAATTTAAACCTCGATTAGACTTTATAGAAAGTAATGATACAGTAATTTCAAGAACTGTTTTACAAGATTACTACGCCTATGACGATGGAACTGCAGAAGCGGGTTACGGCGTAAATCCGGCTTTAAGAACTGATGGTTTAACGGCGTACATGGCGGTTCGCTATGATATTCCATTTTCTGATACGCTAAAGGGTTTCCAAACTTATTTTTTACCGCAAGCGGTTGATGTAAGCAAACAAAGAATTACGCTCACCGTTTGGAGTTCTCTTAATCCAGCGATTGTTTTGTATGAGCGGGAGGCTGTAGCTCGGCCAACATACAGTGAGCCTAATGGTATGATCACATTCAATTTAGATACTCCATTAGTAGTTGGTCAAACCTTTTATATAGGCTTTAAAACTGTCGGAGCAAATAGTGTAAATGTTGGCTATGATTTGAACACGAATCACAAAGACAAACTGTTTTTTAGTCAAAATGGGATTACTTGGTCTGCTCCTTCAGGTGGTATTAATGATGGGGCTTTAATGCTTCGTCCAGTTTTCAGGAATCGAGTATTGGATGTTAGTGTTGCAGAAAATTCGTTGGCAAGAAATGACTTGAAAGTTTATCCAAACCCAACCAATGGAAAATTAAACCTAGAAGTTCTTTCCACGGAACGCATAGAATCCATCGAGGTATTGGACATGACAGGAAAGTTAGTATTAGCTGCACCTTTTCAGAATCAGCTGCACTTGGGCCACTTATCAAAAGGCATTTATTTTTTGAAAGTTCAAAAAGAGAATGGAGAACTATTAACCCGGAAGATAATTCTTTCAGAATAAGAAAACATGAGCGAAGAAGGAAAACCGGAATATGATGAGATGTTCGAACATCACAATATTCTTGCAGATAAAGGACAAGCAGTCATTCGAATCGATAAATTCTTAACAGATAAGTTAGCGAATTCCTCACGAAATAAAATACAGCAAGCAGCAGCCGATGGCAACATCATGGTGAATGGTGCAGTGGTGAAAACAAATTATAAAGTAAAGCCCGAAGATGAAATCTCGATTCAGTTGTCTTACCCACCCAGAGATACGGAAATTTTACCAGAGAACATTCCATTAGATATTGTTTACGAGGATGATACTTTATTAGTCATTAACAAACCATCAGAAATGGTGGTGCACCCTGGTTATGGGAATTGGGATGGCACCTTGGTTAATGCGTTGATTTATCATTTTCAAAATTTACCGGAAGCAGTGGGTAATGAAGGTCGTCCCGGGTTAGTTCATCGCTTAGATAAAAACACTACGGGTATCATGGTAATTGCCAAGACGGAACATGCATTGACCCACTTATCAAAACAATTTTTTGATCGAACTTCAGATAGAAGATACCAAGCACTAGTTTGGGGAGATATGAAGGAAGATGATGGGCAAATCGAAGGAAATATTTGGCGCTCTCATAAGAATAGAAAAATTATGGATGTTTTTCCAGAAGGAGATATTGGAAAAACAGCTGTTACCAACTTCAAGGTATTGAAGCGATATGGATATGTTACGTTGGTAGAATACAAGTTAGACACAGGAAGAACACATCAAATTCGAACTCATTCTAAATACATAGGTCACCCACTCTTTAACGACCCAGAATATGGTGGTGATCGAGTTTTAAAAGGAACAACCTTTACGAAGTACAAACAATTTGTAGAAAATTGTTTTAAAATATTACCTCGGCAAGCTCTTCACGCAAAAACTTTAGCCTTTACACATCCAAAAACAAAAGAATGGATGGAGTTTAATTCTGAACTACCGGAAGATATGAAACAGGTGTTAGATAAATGGGAACGTTATTTAATGGGCCGTGAACTGGAAGTAGATGTCGACGATACGGAAGAATTAGAAAGCTAATAGGAATTGCTGAAAGTGATTAATCAGTCAATCTTTTTCACGTTACCTTCTGTACTTTTCCTCTGAAACTAAAAATAAACTGCTTTAAATCTAGCTAAGGGTGCTCTCTTTCCAACAATGATTTGAAGTTGATCTTCACCAACAAGTAAATATTGTTTGCCATAAGTTAGCGCTTCAACCAACGTTTTCTCAAAGCTGTCGAAAGAACATTCCATTTCAGTTTGCGAAACTTCATTTATTTCAATGAAGTTTTTGAGACCTAACTCATAGTTTCCCATAATAGTATTACAGCCTCCGTGTGCATTGATACTCCCATCTTTGTCGAATTTTAAATAAGGTTCCTGAGTCATGCCTTCGGGCATTTCTATTGGCATCCCCATAAGTTCAATTACTTTCCAATATTTACCAACTAACTCACCACCTAAGTCTTTACTGAAAGGCGCCATTGGTTCACTGTTGTTTGACTTTTCTGCCGCAACATCTACTGCTTTAACTTCTTCTTTTTCGGCAACTTCTTTTTTGTTTTTGCAGGCTCCTAAAGTTAAAATTGCAATACTTGTAAGTAAAATTAATTTTTTCATAAATGGGAAATTTTTGATTGCCAATATATAGTTGATAATACTCTTGCAAATTAATACATTTATAAAGATAAAATCCAAAATATAGATCCATGAAAAAGATACTTTCGTTTGCACTGTCTTTGGCCTTAATTGCTTGTCAAAACAATGAAAAAGTAAAAACATTTAGCGAGCAAACATCAGCTCAAGAAGTTCCAGTTGAGCAAACCGACGCCGAAAAAAGATTGGAGAAATATGTTCCTGTAAAATTAACTACGAATGTTTCGAAGCTAACGGAGAATCAAAGACTAATGATACCTAGCTTGATAAAAGTGTGCCAAATAATGGACGGTCTTTTTTGGAAGCAAGCATTCGGGCAAAAGGAAGAGTTTCTCGAAAGCATTTCAAATGAAAGTACTAGACGTTTTGCAGAAATAAATTATGGACCTTGGGACAGGTTAGATGGAAATAAATCCTTTGTTAAAGGGGTGGGTGAAAAGCCATTGGGAGCGAACTATTATCCGAAGGACATGACTAAAGAGGAGTTTGAGGCGGCCGATATAGACAACAAAGGTTCGCTGTACACATTGATTCGAAGAGATTCAACAGGAAAATTGACAAGTATTCTTTTTCATGTGGCTTTTAAAGATGAATTAGCCGAAGCTGCCGAACTATTGTTAGACGCGTCTTACTATGCTGATAACGAACAGCTCAAAAAACACTTAATGCTACGAGCAGAAGCCTTAATTACCGGGGAGTTTTTTAAGTCCGACATGGCTTGGATGGATATGACCGAAAATCAAATTGATATTATTTGCGGACCAATTGAGACATACGAAGATCAATTGTTTGGGAATAAAGCATCATACGAAGCGTACGTTTTGGTGAAAGACATGGAATGGAGTGAGCGATTGGCAAAATATGCAAGTATGCTTCCTGATTTTCAGACGAACTTACCAGTAGAGTCAAATTACAAGGCAGAAAAGCCCGGTACAGATTCTCAGTTAGCCGCTTTTGATGTGATTTATTATGCAGGTGATTGCAATGCTGGTAGTAAAACCATAGCTGTTAACTTACCAAACAATGAAAAAATTCAGTTAGAAAAGGGCACCAGAAGGTCTCAATTGAAAAACGCCATGCAAGCGAAGTTTGATAAAATACTCGTTCCGATTGCCGCAGAATTGATTGACGAAAGCCAAAGAGATTACATCAATTTTGAAGCGTTTTTTGCTAACACCATGTTTCATGAAGTAGCACATGGTTTAGGAATTAAAAATACGTTGGACGGAAAAGGAACCGTAAGGGTCGCATTAAAAGAACATGCTTCTGCATTGGAAGAAGGGAAGGCAGACATTTTAGGCTTGTATATGATTACCCAATTACATACAAAAGGTGAAATTGATGGAGATTTGAAATCTTACTATACCACGTTTATGGCAAGTATTTTCCGTTCTATTCGTTTTGGAACTTCTTCAGCTCATGGTAAAGCAAATATGATTCGTTTTAATTTCTTTAAAGATCAAGGAGTATTCATTCGCTCGGCGGAGGGAAAATATACAATTGACTACGACAAGATGAACGATGCAATGAATGCCCTATCTGCTAAAATATTAAAGCTACAGGGTGATGGAGATTATGAAGGCGTAGCGAAATTAGTTGCTGAAGAAACGGTAATTAAAGCTGACCTAAAAAGTGATTTAGATCGATTATCAGATCTTGGAATTCCGGTAGATGTTGTTTTTAAGCAAGGTGTTGAGGTTTTGGGGTTGTAATGCTGTACAAATTTAGATGGTTATTTAAAATTTTTGTTGAAAGTAAAATATCCATTAATCATACAATGGATATTTTACTTTTTTCTCATATGAAAAAGAAGAAGAGAATTTTGAAGAAATGAATAATACAATTTTTCTGTTTCTGATTACGACAACCCTTCTACTTGGCTAAATAGTGGCTGGTTTTTTATTGGAGAAGTTGATGGCAAGGATGTAAGGTGGATTGAGTCAGAAAATCGCATCAATTTTGGGAGGGTTTCAGCAAGTAGCGGTAGCGGAGGTTTATGCTCAAGACTAAATGCTGGACTTTTTGTTCGATATTCCACTGAATTTGATCAGTACACTGGAATTGAATTAACTTATTTAAATACAACAGTAAATATAGTTCCATTAAATGAAGCTTGGAGGGAAATCGGAAATGGTGTTGATCTTTATTGAGGGAGACTCACCTCAGGCAATGGATATCATGCCGTTCCCGGGAAATGTACAATTGAAGCTTTTTTATATGAGTATAAAAAAGATAAATTTTATGAATCTAAATATGTAGAAAAATTTTCTGGAGAATTTACTAATGGAATTGGAGATTTAATTATAATTCATGGGGTATTTGGTCGATTATAAAATGTTGATGTTAGCTATTTCTTTGAACAATCGCGTTAAAACAAAGCTTGTAGTTCGTTCAATCTGCACCGCAGGATATTGGAAAACTAGAATGCTGCGCAGTGGTTTGGAACCCTGTGGCATAATCACTCCTGCAACATTAGTTTCTACATAGTAGAATTAATAATCCGCCAAATTTTCCCACAAACGGTCAAATTCTCGAACAAAATCTTTTGCCATTTTTGCATCATCGCTTACTATGATGTTTTCTTGGTTTTGTTCCGCCGCACTTCTGGCCCAATTGTAACTTCCCGTTAGCATACTTTCTTTGTCAATAATGCAAAACTTGTGGTGCATGTGACTTTGTGTGCGGTCAATTTTGACAGGCACACCAGCGTTATGAATGGTCTCAATGTCCGAACCCTTATCGAAGCTTTTGTTGCTATCCGTTAATACTTTAACTGAAATGTTTCGTTTATGCGCCCGAATAATTTCTTCAGAAATTTTATTGTCGCTAATCGTGAAAACACAGATTTTAATTGTTGAATAATGGCAGAACGGCACACCGTACCTTGACTAAAGTAGCTGGAATTTGTGCTATCATTCTCCTGATTTTTACTCAAGGTTAATTTCGAAGTATTCTCGATCCATTGAATTAATTACTCCTTGTTTAGCTTCTCTTGATTTTCTGCAGCAATGTCAAATATTTTACTTCTTAGATTATCCAATTCTCGTTTGTTGAATTTTTGATTTAAAATGGCTGTCTTTAAGTCCTTCTTCTCACTTCTGCTCAATATAAAATCTGAAAGCTTCAGTAATTCAACAATTTCGTCCATTGTAGTTAAAATTTCATTTGCAGGCGCAAGTTCAGTTGTCTTGAGGTTAAGAAGTTAGGCACGGCATATTGCCTGTTGCTAACGTCAGTCACCCATAAATAAGACAAAGTATTGTTCTTTTGCAATAAGTTGAATACTTCTAAACTGATCCAAATGGACTTGAAATGTTTGAATGGGCTTCCCTCGCGCAATTTTGTGTCTTCGCTCAACAGTTGTTTTGAGAATCCCATATCAACTCTTAAATAGGCAGGTATTCTCAACGTATCCTTAAACCTTTCATTCGAAGGAGGGCCAAAAGGCAACCCCGAACCATAATGGAATGTTAGGTGCATTTTATAGGTTGGGTTCTTAGGGAGGTAATCTTGAAAAAATAAACTCAAATTGAATCGTTGATCGGTTGGTCGCGGAATGTGACCCGGTCTTGTTACTTGAAAGCTTGCAGTGTCATTATTTGCCGTAAACCCAGGTTTGATTCCTTCACCATCCGTGTTGAAGTAGGTGGTATAACTATCATTTTTTATGTCTTCTTGAATATTCAAGAATCCGATGTTTAACCAAGAGTCAACGCCCTTAACAAACTCCCCATTAATTTTAAAATCAGCTCCAACAGCATAAGCCGTTGCGTTGTTCTCTGCATAGTATCGAATTCTTACATTGTCTATTTCATAAGGGATAATATTTTCCATCTGCTTGTAATAGGCCTCTCCAACAAATTTGAATGGCCTTCCCCAAGCCGTGAAGTTGTAATCTGCACCGAGCACAAAGTGAATCGATTGTTGCGCTTTAATGTCTTTATTTAACTCGCCTTCAAAATTTCTCAATTCTCTGTAAAAGGCCGGCTGGTGATAATATCCTGTGCTAAATCGGAATAAAAAATCTCTCTCCCAATTCGGCTCCCAAGCAATATTAACTCTAGGGCTAAATACAGTTTCTCCATTTAAATCCCAATGGTTTGCTCTTATTCCTGCAGTTAAGGTATATTGTCCGTCGTTTTTATCCACAAATCGCAGGTTGCGTTGCACATAGCCCATTAATCTATTTGAAGTTAAAACGTTACTGGCTCTATACGATTTGAATAATTCTAAACTTTGTTGACCGTTTTGAGCAACACCTGGAGTTGTTTTTGCATTTGGAAGAGAATAACCGGCTGAATCAATTAAATCCCACTCCTTCAATTCATCTTCAATTCTTTCATGTTGAAATTTCATTCCCCATTCATAAGATCCATTATCCCTTAATAGCTTTCCTCTGTGCTGGGCATTTAATACGGAGGCGTCTAAGTAATTTCTCGCATGATTTAAATACGAACCAACACCTCTATTAAAAGCTACGTTACCAAAATCGTCACTACTTAAATCACGCTCCAATTCGTCAATAAAATACTGTCCTAGTATGTCAAAAGTTTCAGATTCAATTGATCGAAAAGCCGAGGTAATTAGTTTTAGTTCTAGTTTTTTGCTGGGCCTGTAGGTATTGGTGAGAGCTCCAAAATAGGTTTGAAAGTCTATTACTTCTTGTCCCTCAAAGAAAATGGTCAATTGCAAAGCTTCCTGAATAGTTCCAAAAGAAGTTTCTCTGGTCTTAGGAATAAAATTGTACTGATTTCGAGCGTAGTTTCCTAAAAACCCTATTTCCCACTTCTCACCCAAGTCGTAGGTTAAATAAGTTTGAATATCAGCAAAATTTGGCCGATAATCACCGTCCGTATCTAAACTACCCAGAACGTAAGCGTTACTTTGGTAACGAATTCCGGTAATGTTTGTAAACCGGTGATCTCCAGGCGAACCTTCTATATGTATTGACCCTCCTTGTAAACTTCCGGAAACAGAACCTGCAAATTCAGTTGGTTCTTTATATTCTACTGCTAAAACAGAAGACATTTTATCGCCATATCGCGCTTCAAATCCACCAGCAGAGAAATCAATGTTCCTAATTAAATCGGCGTTAATAATGCTCAAGCCTTCTTGGTTTCCACTTCGAGTTAGAAAAGGTCGGTAGATTTCGATATCGTTTACGTAAACTAAATTTTCATCAAAACTACCACCTCGAACATTATACTGAGAGGTTAGCTCGTTATTTGAAGAAACTCCCATTAGGGTTTTTACAATTGCTTCAACACTTCCATTTGGTGAAGGAATGTATCTGATGTTTTTTGGATCAATACTCTCCATGGTATTGTCTCGATCTTTCTCTCCTTTAACTTCTACCTCTGGTATCGAATAGTTAGAACCCTTCAATTTTATGTCAAACTCTCTCGTTTCACCACTGTCTAGTTTTACTTTCCATTGTTGCGCTTCAAAACTAATGTGAGTTATACTTAAAACAACATCTTGATTGGCAGGAATACGAATCCCGTAGGTTCCCGATGAGTCAGTGATTACACCAGTTCGATTATTGCTAGTAGTAATGTTAACACCTTCAATAAGTTTTCCTCTTTTTGTGGTGACTTTTCCCTTTAAAATAGCATTGTTTTGAGCTAACGCTGAAAAGTGAAAAATGAGTAAAACAAGTAAGCTATATAAGGGTTTTCTTAACACGGCGTCAAAAATAGTAAAATGTATTCCTAATTTGGGTCTTCCGTCAACGATAGTAGTGTTTAATTTAGTGTGTTTATTATGGATTTAAAACGATATAATATTAGAGTGTACGGTTTGCTTATTAATGGGAAGGATGAAGTGCTGCTCTCTAAAGAGTTTAGGTTTGGTAAACGCTTTGTGAAATTTCCTGGAGGAGGTCATGAGTTAGGGGAGGGTATTCTTGATGGACTAAAGCGCGAGTTTCGAGAAGAATTGGGAATTGAAATTCAAAGTGCACAACACTTTTATACAACAGATTTTCTTCAAGTTTCTGCTTTTGCAACTGATGAGCAGTTAATTAGTGTTTATTATAAGGTAACCAGTAATAAAGCAGAATTCATACGCCAAAGTCAACAATCCTTAGATATTGTTGAAGGAGATGAGCACACTTTTTTATGGAAAAGCGTGGCAGAACTTTCAGAGCAGGATGTTACTTATCCGATTGATAAGTTGGTGGTTAAAATGATGAAGGAAGTTATTTGATTTTTCCTTCAAAAAACAAATAATCTAATTCAACCTCATTTAAATGTTCATTAGCTGAAGCAAGTAAATTGTCAGCATTCAACAAATCAATGTTGTGGTGAATTTTTTCTATAGGATCAATTTTATTTCGAATTAACAGACTCTTAGCATAAGAAAGCATAATGTTGTTGTTGCTTTCTCTAGAAATAGCCAATTGGCCTTTCAGCTGCTGTTTAGCTAAAGAAAGTTTATTCGGAGAAAACTTATTAGTTATCAAAATTTTCAATTCCCGATGAATTGCAGTAATGCAACGGTTCATGTACTTCGGATCGGAGGCCAAATAAATGCTTAATAAGCCACTGTCTGTATACACTGAATAGTTAGACTCAATGTTGTAAGTGTAGCCATATTTCTCTCTGACTTTTAAATTTAAAATAGAATTCATAGCTGGACCACCAAGAATATTATTTAATAATATTAGAGAAAGTCGTTCGGTGTCATTGGTATCGTAGGCCGCTTTTCCCATTATGCAATGGGTCTGAAAAGTTTCTTTTGGAGCCTTAACAATTTTCCGGGTTATATTTTCAAAAGGTCTTCGCTGCTGTATTGCTGGTCCACTACGAAGATTTCCAAAATACTTTTCTAGTTTTACCTTTAGCTTTTCTGCGGAAATATTTCCAACACTGGAAAAGACCATGTTTTCAGCAGTATAAAGTCTAGAAATGTACTTTTCAATATGATATTTTTTAAAACTACGAACGCTGTCTACGTTTCCTAATATGGCATTTCCTAAGGAATGGTTCTGAAATACCTGACTTTCAAAATCATCATAAATTTGATCAGAAGGGGTGTCTAAATAAACGTTTATCTCATCTAATACGACTTCCTTTTCCTTTTCTAATTCTGCTTCTGGGAACGTGCTGTTTATGGTTATATCACTAATCAGCTCAATTGCTCTTTCGTAATATTCCGTAAGAAATGTTGCATAAAAACAAGTGGTTTCTTTTGTGGTGTAAGCGTCAATTTCTCCACCAACACTATCTAATCGGTTTAAAATATGGAATGACCGTCTTTTCTTAGTGCCTTTAAAAATGGCATGCTCAATAAAATGTGCTAATCCGTGTTCTTCTGCTAATTCATCTCTTGTTCCTGCATTAATCATCAAGCCGCAGTGAGCTACAGGGCGGTTCACTTGCTTGTGCACCACTCTCAGTCCGTTGGATAATTCAAAAATTACAAACTCACTCCCAGTTTTCATGAGTGCAAAAGTAGGTGCAGAATACTTCCGAATTGAATAAATTGTAAATTTTAGTTACAGAAGTGCAGAGAATTTTGATTTTATTTAAGAAGTCATTGGGTTACATTTCGGTAGTGCTCAAATCGACTGTAAATTTCGTTCACATATTTGTAGGTTTCACTTCCTCTGCAATAACCATAATAAACAACGTCATCTCTGTAATACTGAGGATTTGATTTTTTCAAAATCATTTCAGCGACATTACCCTTCCATACTTGAGGGTCCAAATCGTACTTTTGAGCTAAGCGCATGGCGTCAAAAATATGCCCAAGCCCAACGTTGTAAGATGCCAGAACAAATTTTATTCGTTCGGCAGAATCTGGTACTTTCTCCTTAAATTGTTCATCTAGCCATTTAAGATATTCAACTCCTGTTTCTATATTATCTCTTGGATTTTCTGTTGAATCTAATCCGTATTCTGAAGCAGTTTCAGGCATTAATTGCATTAAACCTTGAGCGCCAGCCCAAGAGGAGCTATTTGGGTCGAATCCAGACTCTTGATAAATTAAAGAAGTTAAGAGCCTCCAATCCCAATGTATTGAACTTGCATATTGTTTAATGACCTTATCATAAGGACTAATTGTACCACTTTTTGATGTGAAAAAGTCAGAATTTATACGCGATTTGTACAACGTAGTATTACCATAATATTTCAAGTAAATCACTCGATAGGTGGTCGTCTTCTTAAATTTTTCCAACCAAAGATTAATGGCAGCCAATAATTGTGGAGACGATTTACGTAAAGCCCAACCCAATTGTTGTTCTAAACTAACGGCATTTTTGATGTGTATGTTTCTAAAATAGGCTTTATTTATTTTTGCGACATGCTCATCGGCAATGGTGTAATCAATCTCGGCGCTGGCAACCTTAGCAATGAGTTCTTCTACAGTAACATTTTTGGCAGTCTCTTTCGCATATATTTCTCCCCCAATTTCATCTGAAAGACTAACTAATCGCTCATAAAAGGAAGATCCTTTTGGCACAAATACCTCTTTTCCTTCTAATTGATCCAACTGAGAAATAAAACACTCTTCATTTTTGTCGTTGCGTTGCACTAGAACTTGTTTGGTTCGAATAAGTGGCCTGGTAAAAGCTGCGTGTTCCAATCTCCGTTTAGTTTTCGTAAGGTTTGCAGCAATTAAGTCACCTGCATAGCTATTTAAAGAACCCATTACGGAGCTTAAATCCGTAATAGGAATAATTTTAAGTTCTAATTCTTGGTTTTTACAGAATTTGCTAAGTAACTCATATTCGAAACCCATGGGCCTTCCTCGATACAAGAAGTAGCTTGTGGTGCTGTAATCTACCAATGCTCTCAATTCTCCGTCTTCCTTTATTTCTGCTAGATCAAAAACAATCTGTTGGGTATTTTTTTGAGCTGAGTCATTCTCGTTATTGCAAGCGATTAGAGTCAGTAAAAGAATAAAATAAAATAGTCGTTTGATTATTAACATACTATTGCGAAAAGCTTTTGCGTTAAGGTTAAAGTTAAATCTTTAATATTAATAAATTTGAAACATGTTCAAATCCTTTCGATTGTCTCTTGTTTTTTTGTTGCTTTTACCACTAGGCAATACTGCCACTGCAGGTAAGGTGAAAAGAGCATTCGATGCACTCTCTGTGTATAATTATTTTAAAGCAAAAGACCTATTTGAGAAAAAGTGGGAAAATAATAAAGCGGCATCATCATTTGGTTTGAGTATTATTTTTGGCAGGAATGATAACCCTTTCTATAATCTCGATTCAGCTCACCTTTTTATAACACTTGCTGCTTCAAATTTTTCAACCATTGACGAGAAAGGAAAACTGAAGATTAAAACATTTGGTGTTGATTCAACGACCATAGAAAATTGGAAGGATACGATTGACGTGAAATCCTTTCAGCATGCTTTGAAAGTGAATAGTGTTGAAGGGTATGAAAATTACATGCTAGCGTACTTTGATTCAGATTGTCGGGATAAAGCAGAGGAACTAAGAGACCGTTTAGTCTATTATTCAGTGTCAAATACAAGCGGCTCAGGGGCTTTTCTTTCATTTGTAAAGAACTACCCAAATTCACATTTGAAATCAGAGGCTGTGATAATGTATCAACGGCTTCTTTTTGAAGAGTTAGTTGCCAAGGACGACCTTGTTGCTTATCGGAATTTTATAAAACAGCATCCCGGGCACCCAAATAAGTTGGCTATTGAAGACTCTGTGTATGTTAAATCCTTAAAGAATCGAAGTATTCAAGAGTATCGAAATTTTATCGAGCAAAATCCAACTAATCAAAACGTAGTAAAAGCTTGGCGAAGCATCTATAAGCTTTATACTGCAAACTATAGCGCAAAAACGATCCAAAATTTTAAGGAAAATTTTCCCGATTATCCTTTTCAAAGTGAGCTACAAAATGATTTTAACTTAGCAAATGAAATTTTTCTACCATTTAAAAAGGACGGGCTCTGGGGTTTTATGAATGAGTCCGGTGCAATTAAAATAGCTGCTAAATATGACTTTGTTGATTCCTTTTCAGAAGGTTTAGCACTTGCAGGCATTAAGGGTAAATTTGGATACATCAATAAATTGGGAGATTCTGTTGTGGCTTTTGAATTTGATGAAGCATATTCATTTAAAAATGGTATTGCAATAGTCAGTAAGCACCAATACTTCGGAATTATTGATAGAACTAGTAAGTCTGTCGTACCTTTCAAGTATGACTTTATCGAGTCGTTTTACTATGGTATAGCTCTGGCTGCTTTAGAATCTGGCTATGGTTATATAAGTTCAGCCGGTAAAGAACTTACTTCATTTGACTATTTCTACGCTACTGATTTTTCCCAAGGACATGCTTTAGTCACAATGGGAGGTAAAATGGCAGTGTTAGATACCTCATTTCAAGAAATTATTCCTTTCCGATATACTAGATTGACCTTGCCTGAAGATTCTATTATTATAGCAAAAGGGGATAGTCTATGCGGTTTACTTAAACTCAATGGAGACACGATAATGGATTTTAAATACCAGCGTATTGATGATTTTTCGAGTGGTTTGGCTCTGATTCAAAAAGGGGATAAATACGGTTATATAAATAAAAAAGGAAAGATTAGTATACCTATAGTGTATACATACAGTTCACCTGCTTCCATATGGGGTAAATTCGATAAGGGATTTGCGAAATTTCAGCGAAATGGTAAATTCGGAGTTATCAATACAAAAGGTCAGGAAGTGTCTCCTTCAATCTTTGAAAATTTAAAAGACTATAATTTTGAAAATTTGTTTCCTGTTAAAAAACAAGAATTGTGGGGATTTGCAAATAGCGATCTTCAACTAAAGATTAAATACATCTACAGGGCGGCAGAAATATTCCGCTCAGGCTCTGCAATTGTAAAAAACGATATAGCTTTTGGACTCATTAATGAAAGTGCAAAGTGGTTAATTCAACCGAAGTATGAATCTATAAGGCGTATTTCTGATTCTATGTTTGTTGTGAAGAAGGGAGGTTGGGGGCTTCTAAATGAAAAAGAGGAAATCATTCTACCCTTGAAATATGAAGACATACAGATTTTCATCGGAGGTCTACTGAAACTGAGTAGCGGGAAGGAAGCGATATATTTTAGAATGCTCGATAAACAATTCATAGTGCCTAAACAAATACCAGACGATCTATGAATGAGCATTTTATTTCGCAACTTAAATTGAAGTTACAACAACCTTTGCCTGGTTATGAGTCGCATAAAATGGTAATGGAACACCGTAAGTCCGCGAATAAGATCGATTTTCAAAAGTTGAATCCAAGAGAAAGCGCGGTATTATTGCACCTTTATATTAATTCAGGGCAACTGTACCTTAGTTTTATTGAACGCCCGGAGTATGATGGAGTTCATAGCAAGCAGATTAGTTTCCCAGGAGGGAAAGCAGAGCTTGAAGACAAATCCTTAATGGATACCGCAGTTAGGGAGGCAAAAGAGGAAGTAAATATTAAGCCTGAAAAACTTGAAATCCTAGGAAAGCTTTCTCAAATTTACATTCCTCCGAGTAATTTTTTAGTTCAGCCCTTCGTTTCATTTCACAATGAACGGCCTAATTTTATACCCGACCCTCGGGAGGTAGGCGAAATCATTGAGTTCCCTATTCGCAATTTGATGAACCAACAACTTTCAAAACACGAAGTGTCAAGAGACGGGGAAGTGTTTCTTGTTAATGGGTATCAATTAAATAAAAAGATTGTATGGGGAGCAACGGCAATAATTACAAGAGAGTTCATTGATGTTTGCCGCAACTTATAAAATGAACCGAACGGTGATGAAATACAATAGATATATTCCAATTAGGCTAAAAATGATTTTGTAAGAACCTTTAAAGTACCAAGGACTCTTAGCAATATCTTTACGGTACGCAAAAATCAATCCGGCTATAAATACTATTAAAAAGAAAACAATGAAAATCAATCTACCTGTAGTGAACATAACGAATGTATATAATGGAAGCTCTTTTCCTAAGTTTGACTAAACATTCGGAAAACACTTACGTTGTAAAATTAGTTTGTTTTAACTGAAATTTCAAAAAAAATAAATGATGAATATTATTGTTAGTGGAGCAAGTAAAGGAATAGGCTACGAGGTAGCTCTTCAGGCTGCTGAATCGGGGCATAATGTGTTAGCAATTGCTCGCAATGCTGAGCTATTGGATTTGCTTGTTGCTAAAAATGAATTAATAACAGCATTGGAAGTAGACCTTATTAAGGAGGAGTGCGCACAGTCAATTATTAATTGGACAAATAAGGTCGGAAAGATTGATGGATTGATTAATAATGCTGGACAATTAATTAATAAGTCATTTATTGAAACAACAGTAGGGGATTTCAAGGATCAATTCAACGCAAACATTATAACCGCCGTTAAACTTACCCAAGCAGTTATTCCGTTCATGAATAAGGCGACTCATATTGTAAACATAAGTAGCATGGGAGGTTTTCAAGGAAGCAGCAAGTATCCAGGGCTGTCTGCATATAGTGCTTCAAAGGGGGGCTTATCTGTTTTGACAGAATGTCTTGCGGAAGAATTGAAAGAATACGGTATATCTGTAAATGCATTAGCACTTGGAGCAGTTCAAACTGAAATGCTAGAAAATGCCTTTCCTGGTTACAATGCGCCAGTGTCTGCAGAAGAAATGGCTTCCTATATACTAGACTTTACATCGAAAGGTCATCGTTTTTATAACGGCCAAATACTTCCAGTGGCTATTGGAAATCCGTAAACCTCTCATTATTTGAGGGCTATAGATTGATGAAAAAAAGTTCAAAAAAAACATTCAAAAGGTATTTTCATATTATTAAAGTTCTATAGATTTGTCATCCCGAAAAATGTAGGGATAGTTTACTGAGAAGTTGTTGTCAAGAGAGTGGTTAAATTTTATTTAAAAAGATTTAAAAACCATTCTTATGATAATTTTTATTAGTAAGTTTGCATCCCCAAATTAAACAATGGGGTAGTGATTAAGATTTACGAGAGGGTTTAATCGCCTTTTAATAGATATAAGATTTCGGCTTTCGAGTCGAAAGTTCTTTGAAAAGATTGAAGTAAGAAGAAACAAGGAAAAACATCTTGATGTTGCTTCGCAAGGAGCAATATTTGAGAAACCTAGCACAATATTAAAATTATAATTACAACGAAGAGTTTGATCCTGGCTCAGGATGAACGCTAGCGGCAGGCTTAACACATGCAAGTCGAACGGTAACATGAAAGCTTGCTTTTGATGACGAGTGGCGCACGGGTGCGTAACGCGTATGCAATCTACCCTTTACTGGAGAATAGCCCTTGGAAACGAGGAATAATACTCCATAGTATAACAATTTCGCATGTTATTGTTATTAAAGCTTCGGCGGTAAAGGATGAGCATGCGTCCCATTAGTTAGTTGGTGAGGTAATGGCTCACCAAGACTTCGATGGGTAGGGGGCCTGAGAGGGTTATCCCCCACACTGGTACTGAGACACGGACCAGACTCCTACGGGAGGCAGCAGTGAGGAATATTGGTCAATGGACGAAAGTCTGAACCAGCCATGCCGCGTGCAGGATGACTGCCCTATGGGTTGTAAACTGCTTTTATATAGGAAGAAACCTCCCGACGTGTCGGGAGCTGACGGTACTATAAGAATAAGGACCGGCTAACTCCGTGCCAGCAGCCGCGGTAATACGGAGGGTCCAAGCGTTATCCGGATTTATTGGGTTTAAAGGGTACGTAGGCGGAGTTTTAAGTCAGTAGTGAAAGCCCATCGCTTAACGATGGAACTGCTATTGATACTGATACTCTTGAATATAGTTGAAGTGGGCGGAATACGGCATGTAGCGGTGAAATGCATAGATATGCCGTGGAACACCAATCGCGAAGGCAGCTCACTAAGCTATTATTGACGCTAATGTACGAAAGCGTGGGTAGCGAACAGGATTAGATACCCTGGTAGTCCACGCCGTAAACGATGATTACTCGGTGCTGGCGATATACAGTCAGTGCCTAAGCGAAAGTGATAAGTAATCCACCTGGGGAGTACGATCGCAAGGTTGAAACTCAAAGGAATTGACGGGGGCCCGCACAAGCGGTGGAGCATGTGGTTTAATTCGATGATACGCGAGGAACCTTACCTGGGCTTAAATGCATAATGACAGACTGGGAAACCAGTTTTTCTTCGGACAGAATGCAAGGTGCTGCATGGCCGTCGTCAGCTCGTGCTGTGAGGTGTCGGGTTAAGTCCCATAACGAGCGCAACCCCTATTTCTAGTTGCCAGCACATAATGGTGGGGACTCTAGAGAAACTGCCCGCGCAAGCGGTGAGGAAGGTGGGGACGACGTCAGGTCATCACGGCCCTTACGTCCAGGGCTACACACGTGCTACAATGGTAGGGACAGAGGGCAGCCACTCGGTGACGAGGAGCTAATCCTAAAACCCTATCTCAGTTCGGATTGAAGTCTGCAACTCGACTTCATGAAGCTGGAATCGCTAGTAATCGGATATCAGCCACGATCCGGTGAATACGTTCCCGGGCCTTGTACACACCGCCCGTCAAGCCATGGAAGCTGAGGGTGCCTGAAGTCGGTAACCGCAAGGAGCCGCCTAGGGTAAAATCGGTAACTGGGGCTAAGTCGTAACAAGGTAGCCGTACCGGAAGGTGCGGCTGGAATACCTCCTTTTTAGAGACTATGGTCTTCTCATGTAGTAATCTTCGGATTATTATAGAGGTGTTTTTTCTTTTTCTTACTTTAATATTTAAAAATTTGTTCCCAAGCTATTATAGTCCTATAAGGAACCAGCGAGATTATATGAGACACTTTGGTTTTGTATAAGGGAGATTTAAACAGTCCCATAGCTCAGTTGGTTAGAGCGCTACACTGATAATGTAGAGGTCCGCAGTTCAAGTCTGCGTGGGACTACTGATAGGATTGGGGGATTAGCTCAGCTGGCTAGAGCGCCTGCCTTGCACGCAGGAGGTCATCGGTTCGACTCCGATATTCTCCACAATCGCCGACTATAGTTATTTATAACGATGGTTGGCATCTCAATTTTGTTTAACGACAAAATGGAACAAGTTCTTTGACATCTTGAAAGAAAATACAATATAATTGTAAGAGTTAGACCCGTAGTTGGTATTTATACCAATTACACTTAAGTAATAATTAAGATTAGTAAGAAAGTTACTAAGGGCGTATGGCGGATGCCTTGGCTCAGAGAGGCGATGAAGGACGTGACAAGCTGCGATAAGCTACGATTAGGTGCAAATAACCTGTCAGTCGTAGATTTCCGAATGGGGCAACCCAGCACGTTGAAGACGTGTTACCTATTTATAGGAGCAAACCCGGGGAACTGAAACATCTAAGTACCCGGAGGAAGAGAAAATAATAATGATTTCCCTAGTAGCGGCGAGCGAACGGGAAACAGCCCAAACCAGCATTGTTTCGGCAATGTTGGGGTTGTAGGACTGTAATGTGGACTTAAAATTTATAGTAGAATCAATTGGAAAGTTGAACCAAAGAGGGTGATAGTCCCGTAGACGAAATAGATTTTATACCTAACAGTATCCTGAGTAGCACGAAACACGTGAAATTTTGTGTGAATCCACCGGAACCATCCGGTAAGGCTAAATACTCCTCTGAGACCGATAGTGAACTAGTACCGTGAGGGAAAGGTGAAAAGTACTCCGAACAGGAGAGTGAAATAGTCCCTGAAACCATACGCTTACAAACTGTTGGAGCCCTTCGGGGTGACAACGTGCCTTTTGCATAATGAGCCTACGAGTTACTCCTCACTAGCAAGGTTAAGATTTTAAGAATCGGAGCCGAAGCGAAAGCAAGTCTGAATAGGGCGTATAGTTAGTGGGGGTAGACGCGAAACCGTGTGATCTACCCATGATCAGGTTGAAGCTCTGGTAACACAGAGTGGAGGACCGAACCAGTTGACGTTGAAAAGTCTTTGGATGAATTGTGGGTAGGGGTGAAAGGCCAATCAAACTCGGAAATAGCTCGTACTCTCCGAAATGTATTTAGGTACAGCCTCGATTTAAAGTGATATAGAGGTAGAGCTACTGATAGGGCTAGGGGGCTTCACCGCCTACCAAACCCTGACAAACTCCGAATGCTATATCATGTTTATCGGGAGTGAGGGCATGGGTGCTAAGGTCCATGTCCGAGAGGGAAACAACCCAGATCATCAGCTAAGGTCCCTAAATGTATGTTAAGTTGTTCAAACGTGGTCCGATTGCTTAGACAGCTAGGATGTTGGCTTGGAAGCAGCCATTCATTTAAAGAGTGCGTAACAGCTCACTAGTCGAGCGATTGGGCGTGGATAATAATCGGGCATAAAACATACTACCGAAGCTATGAACTCGAAAGAGTGGTAGGAGAGCATTCTATAGGCACTGAAGGTGAGTCGTAAGGCTTGCTGGAGCGTATAGAAAAGAAAATGTAGGCATAAGTAACGATAAAGCGGGCGAGAAACCCGCTCACCGAAAGACTAAGGTTTCCTGATCAACGCTAATCGGATCAGGGTTAGTCGGGTCCTAACGCGAACCCGAAAGGGGTAGTGGATGGATAACAGGTTAATATTCCTGTACTAGCAATAATTGCGATGGGGTGACGGAGTAGTGAAAGGACTGCGTGCTGACGGAATAGCACGTTAAAGGGTGTAGGTATTGGGACTGTAGGCAAATCCGCAGACCTAGCTGAACCTGATAGTACCACGAGTCTTCGGATAAGTGGATAATGTCCCTAATCAGACTTCCAAGAAAACCCTCTAAGCTTCAGATTATTGGTACCCGTACCGCAAACCGACACAGGTAGTCGAGGAGAGAATCCTAAGGTGCTCGAGTGATTCATGGTTAAGGAACTAGGCAAAATCGCCCCGTAACTTCGGGAGAAGGGGCGCCAACAGCAATGTTGGCCGCAGTGAAAAGATCCAGGCGACTGTTTATCAAAAACACATGGCTTTGCTAAATCGAAAGATGATGTATAAGGCCTGACACCTGCCCGGTGCTGGAAGGTTAAAAGGAGATGTTATCTTCGGAGAAGCATTGAATTGAAGCCCCAGTAAACGGCGGCCGTAACTATAACGGTCCTAAGGTAGCGAAATTCCTTGTCGGGTAAGTTCCGACCTGCACGAATGGTGCAACGATCTGGATACTGTCTCAACCATGAGCTCGGTGAAATTGTAATCCCGGTGAAGATGCCGGGTACCCGCTGTGGGACGAAAAGACCCCGTGAACCTTTACTATAGCTTAACATTGATATTGTGTAATTCATGTGTAGGATAGGTGGGAGACTATGAAGTGGCGTCGCTAGGCGTTGTGGAGTCATCCTTGAAATACCACCCTTGAATTGCGTGGTGTCTAATCCCAGTAATGGGAGACAATGTTTGGTGGGTAGTTTGACTGGGGTGGTCGCCTCCTAAAAAGTAACGGAGGCTTCTAAAGGTGTCCTCAGCACGCTTGGTAACCGTGCGCAGAGTGCAATGGCACAAGGACGCTTGACTGTGAGACTGACAAGTCGAGCAGGTACGAAAGTAGAGCATAGTGATCCGGTGGTTCCGTATGGAAGGGCCATCGCTCAAAGGATAAAAGGTACTCCGGGGATAACAGGCTAATCTCCCCCAAGAGCTCACATCGACGGGGGGGTTTGGCACCTCGATGTCGGCTCGTCACATCCTGGGGCTGGAGAAGGTCCCAAGGGTTGGGCTGTTCGCCCATTAAAGTGGCACGCGAGCTGGGTTCAGAACGTCGTGAGACAGTTCGGTCTCTATCTACAGTGGGCGTTGGAAATTTGAGAGGATCTGACTCTAGTACGAGAGGACCGGGTTGGACGAACCTCTAGTGTATCTGTTGTCACGCCAGTGGCACTGCAGAGTAGCTACGTTCGGAAGGGATAAGCGCTGAAAGCATCTAAGCGCGAAGCCTACCTCAAGATGAAATTTCCTTTAAGGGTCGTTATAGACGATGACGTTGATAGGTTGTAGGTGTAAAGGCAGTAATGTCAAAGCCAAGCAATACTAATTACCCGTAAGCTTTCTACTAATGGTTTTTATTCTTATATATTATAGTGTATTTTCTTTCTTTATGATGTCAAATCGTATAAGGTTCTCATAACTGAGGACAACGACTTATGGTGATTATTGCATCGAGGATCACCTCTTCCCATACCGAACAGAGAAGTTAAGCTCGATAGCGCAGATGGTACTGAGAAATCGGGAGAGTATGTCATCGCCATTTTTTTTAAAGCCCCTATTATTTAATTAATAGGGGCTTTTTTATGACCAGTTTTTTACAAATTGGGGTCATAAAGTAGATATGTTATATTAATGGTGGCTCTGAGTTATTTTATCATAAGTTCATATATTTAAATATTAAAACAGTTTGCCAAATGATTGACCATTATTTAGATCGATTTAGAGGAATTTTTGAAGAAGAATTACTCAATGATATTAAGGAGCAAGGTGTAATAAAATCGTTTGAACCGAATGATGTGATTATGGAAATTGGAAGTTTAATTCGCTCAATGCCATTATTACTTTCGGGAGTTGTTAAAATAATTCGTGAAGATGGAAATGGAGATGAACTATTACTCTATTATTTAGAACAAGGGGAATCTTGCGCAATGACTCTTAATTCATGCATGAGTAAAGCACAAAGTGAAATTAGAGCTATTGCAGAAATAAAAGTTGAGATTCTATTCTTACCACTTACAAAAATGGAAGAATGGTCAGGTAAATATAAAAGTTGGAGAGATTTTGTTTTTGATAGTTACCATCAGAGGTTTTCGGAGTTATTGGAAACTATAGACCATATCGCTTTTTTAAATATGGAGGAAAGAATTTTGAATTTGCTAAAGAAAAAATCTGAGGTGCGTAATATTTTGGAAATAAGCCAAACACATCAAGAAATAGCAAATGATTTGAATACTTCAAGGGTTGTAGTTTCAAGGTTACTGAAGAAACTTGAACATGATGGTTTGATTGAATTGCATAGAAATCGAATTCAGATTTTATAAAAATGAACTTATATGAGAAAGGATATACTGTTCCACTTTTTTGACATTTAAATTTATATAATGAGTGTCTATTTTGTGTAACACAAGTTGCTCATTATAATAAATAGCTGTATTAATTTTGTCTTATGGAGATAACAATCATTTTTGGTTTAATAGGAGCTTTAGTGATTGGAATTGTATTAGGGCTTATAGGCGGAGGTGGGTCTATCTTAACTGTTCCAATTTTAGTGTATCTATTAGCTATTAACCCTGTATTAGCAACAGCCTATTCACTATTTGTGGTTGGAATTACTGCAGCTGTTGGAGCAGTGCGGAATATTCAGAAAAAATTGGTTGATTTAAAAACTGCTTTTGTGTTTGCAACACCTGCATTAGTTGCTGTTTATACGACTCGTAAATATATAGTTCCAGCTATACCTGAAGAGCTATTTTCTGTAGGAGACTTTATTGTTTCTAAGAGTTTTGGCATCATGGTGTTTTTTGCAATTGTCATGTTATTAGCATCTTATTCAATGATACGGAAGAAGAAAGATGTTATAGAAGAGGAAGTTAAGCAAAAGTTTAATTACCCTTTAATAGTAGGTGAGGGGTTTGGTGTAGGTATTATAACTGGACTTGTAGGTGCAGGCGGTGGTTTTCTTATCATTCCAGCATTGGTAATTTTAGCTAAACTGCCCATGAAGAAAGCAGTTGCTACTTCCTTGCTGATAATAGCTATTAAATCGTTAATTGGTTTTATTGGAGACGTTGAAAATTTGGTAATGGATTGGTCTTTTCTGTTAACATTCAGTGGCTTGTCAGTTGTTGGTATATTTATTGGAATCTATCTTAATCAATTTATTGATGGGAATAAATTAAAGAAAGCTTTTGGATGGTTCGTTTTATTAATGGCCACCTACATATTATTAAAAGAGACAGTTTTGTAATTTACATGCCATATTTACAGATATTAATTGTTGGTAAGGTCATTGCAGAATTAATTAAGTTAAGTAACATTAGGATTAAACTTATAGAAGATGAAAATTGAACAGATATACACAGGTTGTTTAGCTCAAGGAGCTTACTATATTGAAAGTAACGGTGAGGTAGCTATTATTGACCCATTAAGAGAGGTTGGGAGCTACATAGCTAAAGCTAAGGAAGATGGGGCTAAAATAAAATATATCTTGGAAACTCACTTTCATGCAGACTTTGTAAGTGGCCACGTATCGCTCGCACAAAAGACTGGAGCTCAAATAATCTATGGACCAAATGCTAACCCAAGCTTTGAAGCGAAAATTGCTAAAGATAATGAAGTCTTTACCCTAGGAAACATAACATTAACCGCTTTGCATACGCCCGGCCACACAATGGAAAGTACTACGTATTTGTTAAAGGATGAGGGAGGAAAAGAATATGCAATATTTACAGGCGATACCTTGTTTTTGGGAGATGTAGGGCGACCAGATTTAGCACAAAAATCCGTAGACATGACCCAAGAGGATTTAGCGGGAATTTTGTTCGACAGCCTACGAACAAAAATTATGCCCTTAGGCGATAATATAACAGTTTATCCAGCTCACGGAGCAGGATCAGCTTGTGGCAAAAATATGATGAAGGAAACTGTTGACAATTTAGGGAATCAGAAAAAGATGAACTACGCATTGCGGGCAGACATGACAAAAGAAGAATTTATTAAAGAAGTAACCGATGGCTTGGCTCCACCGCCACATTATTTCCCACTAAATGTAAAATTGAATAAGGAGGGTTATGAAGATGTTGATAAAGTGATGGAAAGAGTGGCTTCCAAGGGAATGAATCCAGATGCTTTTGAAGTGGCAGCCAACGAAACAAGCGCGATTGTACTTGATGTTCGAAACCAAACTGAATTTGTGAAAGGCCACGTCCCTCGTTCAATCTTTATAGGAATTGACGGAGGTTTCGCTCCTTGGGTAGGGGCATTAATTGCAGACGTGAAGCAGCCTATTCTACTTGTTGCTCCCGAAGGAAGGTTAGAGGAAGTTTTAACGAGGTTGTCTCGGGTGGGCTTTGACAATACCATTGGATTCTTAGAAGGAGGAATAGAGGCATGGAAAGTGGCCGGTAAAGAAATAGACACAATAGAATCTATTTCTGCACAGCAATTTAAGAATGATATTGATCAGCACAAAACGTTTGATGTAAGAAAGGAAGGAGAGTATAATTCATCTCATGTTGAGTTTGCAGAGTTGACACCATTGGGCAATTTGAACGATCACTTAGCTGAATTTCCGAAAGATGATAAATTTTTCATTCATTGTGCAGGGGGCTATAGAAGTGTAATTACCTCTTCTATTTTAAAGTCAAGAAGTATCCATAACATGATTAATGTGGAAGGTGGCATGAGTGCTATTGAGAAAACGGGAGTAGAGATTAAGACAAGTGCTTGTTCTAAGGCATAAGCATAGAATA
This sequence comes from Vicingaceae bacterium, assembly GCA_028245195.1. GTDB lineage: Bacteria > Bacteroidota > Bacteroidia > Flavobacteriales_E > Vicingaceae > NORP294. The sequence goes on from JAOKCF010000003.1 coordinate 81,834, forward strand.
TAATGATAAGAAATGCGAACCATTCGGTTCGCCTTTCTTATTAGGTTAATTTCGTAACCAGATACAATTCAATTAATTTTTTATTATGCCTTTTATAAAATTAGGAATCACAAAATACTTGGGAGACACGCTTGCGAAAGAAGGTTTTAATAAGTTATATCCAATTCAGGAAAAAGCCATTCCATATATCTTGAAAGGGAAGGATGTTTTAGCATTGGCTCCTACTGGTTCAGGTAAAACGGCAGCTTACGTGCTGCCAATTTTAACGAACCTAAAAGGTAAAACAATAGCAACCAATAGACATATAAATGTTTTAGTATTGGTTCCTACTCGAGAATTAGCCATACAAGTGGAACAAGTGTTTCGCTTGTTCGGTAAGGGCCTGCCGTTCCCGTTTAAATCGTTTGCTGTTTACGGTGGAGCCTCTATTAATCCTCAAATGAAGTCGTTGCAAAATGTAAACATTTTAGTTGCTACACCTGGCAGGTTAATAGAATTAGCTGAATCCAATGCACTTCACTTTTCTGAGCTGAGCTGTTTGGTTTTAGACGAGGCAGATAAAATGCTAAATCTTGGATTTAAGAAGGAGGTGGATAAAATTTTAAACTTCTTACCTAAGAAACGACAAAACTTACTTTTCTCAGCAACGTTAAGTCAGGAAGTTAGAAAGATAGAACAATTGGTGCTTCACCATCCTGAGGTGATTGAATTAAAGTCAGAAACTGATGACCTAAGTTTAATTCAACAGGTTGGTTATTTTATAACAGCTGAGAAAAAGGGTCCATTATTAAGGCACATCATACAAGAGGAAAAGTTAAGTCAAGTGTTAATCTTTACCTCTTCAACGTATCAAGCCGATTTGGTGGCAGATAAATTAAGAAAGAATGATATAGATGCGGTCGCCATTCATTCTAAAAAAAGCCAAGGTAAAAGAAGAGAAGCATTAGCCGATTTTAAATCAGGAAAATTGAGAGTACTCGTTGCAACTGATTTACTTTCTAGAGGGATTGACATAGAATTCCTACCCTATGTGATAAATTACGAACTGCCTCGGTCACCAAAAGATTTCATTCACAGAATTGGAAGAACAGGAAGAGCTGAGAATGCCGGTAAAGCTATAACACTAGTTACAGAAGAGGATAAACATCACTTTCGTGTTATTCAGAAAAGAATGAATCGTTGGGTAACCATGATTGATTCCGAGAATTTAGATTTCATACAGGGCTAATGTTCCTTCGTGAAACCATATAAGCTCTAAACCACAAAACCTTTAGGAAAATTATCATCTCCTTCAAATCCTAATTAATTTCACCATCTTAGTTGGGGATGTAATTCGTTCTAAAAAAATAATCCCAAATACTTAAGCTGATTCCCGAATTAACACCTGCCTTCACTTTTTGCAAAGCATACGCGTGATGGTAAAGATGCATAACTGGGTTATTCAAAATGTATTTCAACGGCCCATATGTCAGCTTTATCTTGGCTTCTATCCTTGGAACTTATGTTTATGGAATGCCAAAAGATAAATTATCTCATTAGTCGGGTTCTATTAAACAGCCATCAACTTTTATGTTAAGTGCTTTCTCGAAGAAGTTGTGGAGAATAACAAGCTGGTCCTTTCCCAACTTTTTACCAAAGTTAGATACTAAATAAATACTGAGAAATAGGAGAATTAGTACTGGTGTCAACCATAAAATTCCCGCAGGTTTGTCAAGACTTAGATTGGATAAGCCTACCATAGTTGAAATTATAGTTAAGAAACCTACAATACAGTAAAAAAATATAAACATGGTCCAGACTGATGGCTTTGGACCAAAAAGCCCTCTAATCTCTGTTATTCCTTCCACTTCTTCTACTGTAACCGTAAGTTGTGGAAACCAAAAATGTTGGTCCTGCTTTAGGATGTGAATCACACCAATACCTTACTTAATGCTACCTGTGCACGGAATTTTTTTTGATTTAATGGCATTGGAAACCAACTGTTTAACTTCTTCAACACTGTTCGTCGCTTGGAGGTGGAACCTGGGGCGGATGTGAATAATTTGATTGGTTGAGATGTACAGGAAAGTTGGAAGTTTGGTTTTAGCTAAGATAGAAAATAACATAAAAAAATCCACTCCAAGTATTGAAGCGGGTTTTTTAGCATAAAATCAGTTTATTTTATTCCGTGCATCATTTTTTTGATAACAGGAGAGAGAATAACAGCGATTGCTGCAAAGATAAATGAGATGATTGCAATTTGAGCAAATACTGTTGTATAGTTAAATAAAGCAGCAGCGCCTTCACTAGCGTCAGTGGCCGGAGTTCCTACAATAGATTTTGCAGCAATTGTGAGCCAATTGTCTGCAACAGCATTATCGCTATCTCCATAACTGGCGCCACTAATAGTTAATTTAGAAATGATCCCAGAAATATGATGGGCAAAGGCAGAAGATAAGAACCAAACCCCCATCATAAAAGCAACAAGTTTAGCAGGAGATAATTCAGTTACTTTCGATAATCCAACAGGAGATAGGAAAAGTTCACCTGTAGTAATGAATAAATAGCCTAACATTAGGAATATCATTGCTACCATGCCATTAGAGTCCATATAGTTGCTACTAAGGGCAAATATTAAAAACCCTAAACCAAGTTGGGCAATACCTAATGCAAATTTCATAGGTGTATTAGGATTTAATCGCTTTTTATCTAACCACACCCACATCATTGAGAAAGGAATGGCAAAAATCATAATGTATCCAGGATTAATTGAATTAGTTTGAGCAGCATTTAATCCTATTAAATTCACATGGTCCTGAGCGAAAACTGTTAAAGAACTACCTGCTTGTTCAAAAAACGACCAAAATATAGTAATGAAAAAAGTAAGTATGGTAACTACTATTAGTCGTTCTCTAGTTACTTTGTCTGAATTGACGCAAGTGTAGATTAAAAACAGAACAACAACTATTAGTAAAGAGAATAGTAAGAAAGTCATTAATCCGGATTCTAAAGGACTTTCTGGAAATACAATAAAACTATTTTGTTTTACCAAGAACGCAAATAAAGGCGCTGAAAGTAAAGCTAAAACGTACACAATGTGTTTTATATTTAATAAACCAAAGAACTTTTTTTCTTTGAATTCTTCAGGTTGCTCTCCTTGCTCCCCATAAATATTGTTTTTTCTTCCATTCCAAAACACTAAAACTCCTGCTAACATTCCAATTCCTGCGGCGCCAAAACCATAATGCCATCCATATTCGGCACCAAGCCATCCACAGATAAGAGGTGCTATAAATGCTCCAATGTTTATCCCCATGTAAAAGATTGTAAATCCGCCGTCTCTTTTTGGATCCTCTTGTTTATATAGGCCACCTACCATTGTTGAAATATTCGGCTTAAAAAAGCCATTTCCAATAATTAATAGTCCTAACGATAAAAAGAAAATAGTTTTATCTTCAAAAGCCATTGTAAAATGACCTAAGGTCATTAGTATACCACCCAACATGATTGAGTTTTTATGCCCAATTAATCTATCAGCAATCATACCTCCAATTGCAGGCGTAAAGTATACTAAAGAGCCGTAAGCAGCATAAATTCCATATGCAAACTCTTTTCCTTCGGCTAAATCAGCAAAGAGTTCGTTTATTAAGTAGAGCGTTAATAAAGCTCTCATTCCATAAAAACTAAACCTTTCCCATAATTCCGCAAAGAATAGATAGAAGAGTCCTTTTGGATGACCCAATACTTCGTTATTAGCCGTCGCTGCGTTTGCCATAATAATTATTTTTATTGTTTGGTTTTTAATATTGTCTAAAATAGTAAAATTTAGTAAGCTTTTGCACCAGTAAAAAGAGATGTTGATTTATAGGTTTTCCAATACGAAGTTGGTCATTTTAGAGTATAAATGATAGCGTGTATTCCCACCGTAAATTCCGTGATTCTTATTGGGATACGCAAATAAGTCAAATTGCTTATCCGCATCTACTAGTGCGGAAATCATTTCCGTTGTGTTTTGTAAATGAACGTTATCATCAGCCATACCGTGTACCAAAAGGTATTTACCCTTTAATTTTTCTACGTGGTTAATTGGAGAATTGTCGTCGTACCCGTCTTCATTTTCTTGAGGTGTTTGCATATATCGCTCTGTGTAAATAGAATCGTAAAATCTCCAATTGGTAACAGGAGCAACGGCAATGGCAGCTTTAAAGTAGTCGGCACCTTTTAGTAAGCAAAGGGAAGACATATAGCCGCCATAGCTCCAACCTTGAACTCCAATTCTTGTGCTGTCAACATAAGGAAGGGAGGAAAAATATTTTGCTGCTTCAATTTGATCTTCCGTCTCATACTTACCAAGCTGCTTGTAGGTAACTTTTTTGAAGTCCACACCTCGAGCTCCTGTTCCTCTATTATCAACCGAGACAACGATGTATCCTTTTTGCGCCAAAAGTTGATGCCAAAAGAAGTTCGATCCTCCCCAAGAGTTGGTAACGGTTTGTGAACCTGGCCCACCATAAATGGTTAAGAATACCGGGTACTTTTTGTTCTTGTCAAAATTTGGAGGCTTAATTATCCAAGCATTTAACTCCACATCTTGAGATGTTTTGAAACTAAAAAAAGTTTTTTCTCCTATTTCATACTCTCCCAATTGCTGGGTAAGCTTTTGGTTGTCTTTTAGAACTCTTATCACATTTCCTGTAGAATTATTTAAGGAAAGATAATTAGGAGTATTTGCGGTAGTGTGGTAATTGATGAAATAGCTAAAACTATTGCTAAAATCTGCACTATTGGTTCCGTCCTTTTTGGTTAACCTATTTTTCCCTGTACCATCTAGTTTAATCGAATATACATTTCTGTCAAGTGGAGAGGTTTCCGCAGATTGATAATAGACAATTCCCTTCCCTTCATTAATTCCATAATAATCTGTTACCGGCCAATCGCCATTCGTAATTTTGTTTTTTAGGCTACCATCTATATTGTGCAAGTAAAGATGTCTATATCCAGATTTTTCACTTAATAGGATAAAGTGTTTTTGATCTGCCATAAAATGCACATCAAAAGGCATTTCAATATAGGTGTCACTTTTTTCTGTGTGGACAGTATTTGCCTTCCCCGTTGAGGCGTTTACTAAATTGATTTTAACCTCACTCTGGTGTCTGTTAGATGAAATTACAGCTAAGGTGTTTGCATCTTTTGTCCACTCAATAGAAGGAATGTACTCGTAATCTGTTCCTAAGTCAACATTAGTTGTTTTGGTAGAAGCTAAGTCAAATATTTTTATTTGCACTTTTGCATTTTCTTCACCTGCTTTTGGGTATTTGAATTTGTAATCTGAAGGGTAGAGATTATCGTACATTTTCATGTTCCATTGTTTCACTGCAGCTTCATCGAATCTGTAAAAAGCAAGCTTTTGACCGTCTACGGACCATTGAAATGCTTTTGAAAGTTCCAATTCCTCTTCGTAAACCCAATCGGATGCTCCGTTTATTATTTTATTGAATTCGCCATCTTCAGTAATCTGAACGACTTTATTCGTTGTAAAATCCTTAAAAAATAAATTGTTGTTCATTACATACGCTAACTTATTTCCAGAAGGAGAGAAGTCGGCATACATTTGTTTCTCTTCTTGGGCTAATTGCTCAATATTTTTACTTTTTAAATCGTAAACAAAGAAGTTAGCTTTGGAAGATCTTCTGTAGATGGCCTCTACCTCAGTTCCTATTAGAACTTTTTTCTCATCTGATGAAAATTCATAGCTCTGCATGCGGAGTTCTTTTCCGTCAAAAGTTAAATCTTTAGCTTCTATAATCGTGGCAACTTTCTTTCCTGTTTTATAATTGTATTGAACCAAGTTGATTCCGGATTTTCCTCTTTCCAGAACCGTGTAATTTTTTCCATCGTTCATCGAACGCACCCCTCGAACGGTTTCACTTGAAAAGGTGTAGTCTTTCCAAATGTCCTTCAAATCAATCATTTTTTTCAAGGGCGGTGCATAATCGCTCTGTTTGTTTATGGGTGCGGTCTCTACTCTTTCGTCTGCTATCTGTGCATTCACAGTGCTTGCCAATAAAATGCTAATAAATACTATCACAACTCTCTTCATGTATACTTTCTTTAGATAATTTTAGGAAGTCCAATTTAGCCAAATAATACTGTTAAATCTAATTACATGAAAAACGAATTCGCTCAGGTTAAAGAAGAAGATTTAGTATATTTTAAGTCGATCGTAACTGCTGAAAATTGTTTTACGGAACAGGCAAGGTTGACTGAATATGATCACGATTATACGGAAGATTTACATTTTATTCCGCATGTCGTATTAATTCCTGAAATGGTAGAACACATTTCGGGAATTGTAAAATATTGCAACTTAAAAAACTTTCCAGTTACCGTCCGTGGGGCAGGTACCGGATTAAGCGGAGGTGCTTTACCTATTTTTGGAGGTGTATTAATAAGCATGGAAAAGTTTAATTCCATTATTAACATAGATCTCGATAATGCTCAAGCCACTATTGAACCTGGAGTGATTACTCAAGTGTTTCAAGATGCAGTTGCGGCGAAAGGGCTTTTTTATCCACCTGACCCGGCAAGCAAAGGCAGCTGTTTTATTGGGGGCAATTTAGCCGAAAATAGTGGTGGTCCGAAAGCAGTAAAATATGGAGTGACCAAAGATTTTGTTTTGAATTTAGAGGTAGTCTTAGCGGATGGTTCTGTGATTTGGACCGGGGCAAATGTGATAAAAAATGCAACGGGATTAAATGTCACGCAGTTAATGGTTGGTAGCGAAGGCACTTTAGGAATTATTACAAAGGCTGTTTTTCGATTGTTACCTCTTCCTAAGATAGATATTTTAATGTTGGTGCCTTTTAAAAAGGCAATACAAGCTTGCCAAGCAGTATCTGCCATTTTTCAGGCTAGGATAATTCCAAGTGGGTTGGAGTTTATGGAAAAGGATGCTCTTCTTTTTGCAAAGAAATACATTGATGGAATAGAAATAGAGATTGATGAAACCGATGAGGCGCATTTGCTCATTGAATTAGATGGGAACGACGAAAGGGTATTAGTTGAGGAAGCGGAACTGATTTATGAATTGTTAGGTCAGTTTGAATGCGGTGAAATATTATTTGCTGATTCACAAGTACAGAAAGATAAGTTGTGGAAATTGAGAAGAAGTTTGGGTGAAGCAGTAAAGGTGAACTCTATCTATAAAGAGGAGGATACCGTTGTAAAACGAGCAGAATTACCAAACTTGTTAGTTGGGGTAAAAGAAATTGGAGAGCGTTATGGCTTTAAATCAGTGTGTTATGGGCATGCGGGAGACGGTAATTTACATGTTAACATTTTAAAAGGCGAGATGACTGATGCAGAATGGGATGGGAACCAATTGAAAAAAGGCATTCGAGAAATTTTTAAATTATGTAAAAAGCTTGGCGGAACTATTTCTGGGGAACACGGTATAGGGCTGGTTCAAAAAGAATACATGGATGTAGTTTTCTCTAAAAGAGAAATTGAACTTCAGAAATCAGTTAAGCAAGCCTTTGATCCAAACGGGATATTGAATCCTGGAAAAATTTGGGCATAAAAAAACCGCGCATATAGCGTGGTTTTTTTAAAAGGGTTAAGATTATTTCTTAACGAATATTTTTTCTTTAATTCTCGCTGACTTACCTTTCAAGTCTCTTAAGTAATAAATTCTAGCTCTTCTTACAGAACCACTTTTTATCACTCGAATGCTTTCCAAGAAAGGAGATGCGATAGGGAATACTCTTTCAACAGCCATTCCTCCTGTTACCTTACGTACTGTAAAAGTTTCGTTAACACCAGTGTTTCTTCTTTGGATTACAGTGCCTTGAAAAACCTGGGTTCTTTCTTTTTCACCTTCTTTTATTTTATAGGCTACAGCTATAGTATCTCCTGCCCCAAACTGTGGAAGTTCGTGCGTTGGGTTTAAATCTTGTTCTACGAATTTTATTGCGTCCATTTCTTCAAAAATTATGCTTTATAAAAGAGGAGAGCAAAAGTAGTATTTTCTATATAAATAGCAACTACTTATTCTGAATATTTTTTATACAGATCGGGGCGCCTTGTTTTTGTGCGTTCTAGGCTCTTTTCATGCCTCCAAAGTTCTATCTTTTTCAAGTCTCCAGAGATTAAAATAGCGGGAACTTTCATGCCTTTATACTCAGCAGGTCGAGTGTAAACTGGCGGAGCCAGTAAGTTATCTTGGTAAGAATCAGATAAAGCAGAAGTTTCATCGTTTAAAACACCGGGCAATAAACGAATAATACTATCGGTCAGCACAGCGGCAGCAAGTTCGCCACCTGAAAGAACATAACTCCCAATAGAAATCTCTTTAGTAATATAGGCCTCCCGAGCTCTTTCGTCAATTCCTTTATAATGTCCACAAAGAATCATCAAGTTTCCTTTTAAAGACAAATTATTACTCATCCCTTGATCTAGTTCTTCTCCATCAGGTGTCATATAAATAATTTCGTCATAATCTCTATTCGCCTTTAAGGCAGAAATGCAATTATCAATCGGTTCCATCGTCATCACCATTCCTGCGCCACCGCCAAAAGCGTAATCATCCACAGACTTCTGTTTCTGAGTAGAGTAGTCTCTTAAATTGTGAATGTGAATTTCGGCTAACCCTTTTTCTTGCGCACGCTTCAGTATAGATGCGGAAAAAGGGCCATCTAGTAATTCAGGTAGTACAGTTATGATGTCAACTCTCACGTAATAATTTTTTACAAAATTACTCGTTTTAAATCAACTTAAAGTTGAAGGCTAAAATCTTGTTTAGCTTTCTTAATTTTGATTCATATGAAGAAGAAAAATAAAAAATTTAAGTTAGGAGGGATAGTTTTCCTCCTTTTATTTGCAGCAGCAGGATACTTGTTCGTTAATTATTATGGCAAAATATTTTCTGCAAATACCTCGATTAATAAGAGTGATCCTTATATATATGTGCCTACAGGAGCAAGTTTAGATGGATTGGTGAATCAATTGGAAGAACGAAAAATATTAATAGATAAGCAATCTTTTTTATGGGTTGCCGATCAGAAATCGTTTATCACTGCCAAACCGGGTAAATACAGGTTAAAGGAGGGAATAAATAACAACGAGTTGGTGAATCTTCTGCGTTCGGGGCAGCAGGAGCCTGTTAAATTGACATTCAATACTATTCGAACACCAAAAGACTTGGCGGGTAAAGTAGGAAAGCAATTGGAGGCGGATTCTATTGAAATTTTAAGAATGCTAACCGATAAAGCGTTAGCTGATAACTATGGTTTTAATGAAAAAACATTCATGACTCTATTCATTCCAAATACATACGAAGTGTATTGGAATACCTCTGCTGAGGAATTTGTAAAAAGAATGGCAAGAGAGTACAAAGCTTTTTGGACGGAGGTGCGCAAGGCTCAAGCTGAGGCGCTTAACTTGAGTCAATCCGAAGTGTCTATTTTAGCGTCAATAGTTCAAGCGGAGCAATCTGAACATCGAGATGAACGACCCAAAGTAGCGGGTTTATATATTAATCGGATTAAGAAAAAAATGAGATTGCAATCCGATCCTACATTAATATATGCAATAGGGGACTTCTCAATCAAAAGGGTGTTGAATAAACACATGCAGACGGATTCGCCTTATAATACATATATGCATGCTGGATTGCCTCCGGGCCCCATCAATTTACCAGAAATTTCTTCCATTGACGCAGTATTGGATTACGAAAAGCATGATTACATATACATGTGCGCAAAGGCCGATTTTTCTGGATATCACAATTTTTCTCGCTCCTTTTTTCAGCACAATGCATATGCTAAGGCCTATCGCAACGAATTGAACCGAAGAAAAATCATAAAATAAATAGGTTAACATTTACTTCATTTAGAGGTTTAATAAGTTCCTTCTAATTTTTTTACTTTTGCTATTCTTTAAATGAGAAAAATATGGCAAAAATAAAGTTTGGAACAGACGGGTGGAGAGCCATCATAGCAAAAGATTATACAGTAGATAACGTAGCAAGAGTTGCACAAGGAACCGGAGATTGGTTGAATGCAAATTTTGATAACCCAACATGTGTGATTGGTCACGATTGTAGATATGCAGGAGAGATGTTTGCAGAAACAACTGCAAAAGTTTTAACTGCAGCAGGTGTTAAAGTTTATCTTGCAAAGGGCGCCGTTTCAACTCCAATGGTATCGCTAGGAAATGTAAAGTTGTCCGCTTCGTTGGGTGTCGTGATTACAGCATCTCACAACCCTCCTTCATACAATGGCTTTAAACTAAAAGGTCATTTTGGAGGTCCTTTGTTGCCAAAAGAAGTTCAAGAAGTAGAAGATTTAATTCCTGATTCAGCAACAATTGATTTGGATGTGATCAAGATGGAAGACTTCGTTGCTCAAGGCCGCGTTGAATATGTTGATCTGGAGCAAATGTATATCGACCATGTTGAAGCGAACTTTGATATGAAATTGATAAGAGAGTCAAGCATGAATTTTGCCTTTGACGCCATGTATGGATCAGGTCAAGATGTAATGAGAAGGTTGTTGCCGGACATTACATTTCTGCACTGTGAGCATAATCCTGGGTTTGATGATCAAGCACCAGAACCAATACATAGAAATTTATTGGAATTTTCGGAATTGTTAAAAGTATCTGAAGGAGATTTAGATTGCGGATTAGCGGTAGATGGAGATGCAGATCGTATAGGATTATACAATTCTAAAGGAGAGTTTATTGATTCTCATCACATTATTCTTTTATTAATCAATTACCTTTCAAAGGAAAAGAAAATGACGGGTAAGGTGGTGAATGCCTTTTCTGTTTCTCCAAAAATTAAGAAAATGTGCGATGCATATGGAATAGACTATGAGGTTACCAAGATTGGATTTAAATACATTGCGGGTTACATGGTTTCTGAAGATGTGCTTGTAGGTGGTGAAGAATCTGGAGGAATAGCTATTAAAGGACACATTCCTGAAAGAGATGGGATATGGATGGGCTTAGTAATTTGGGAGTACATGGTGAAGTCTGGCAAATCATTAGATGATTTAATTGCTGAAGTATACAATGTTGTCGGAGCGTTTAAATTTGAAAGAATTGACTTGCACTTAGAAGAGGCCGACAAGCTAAGAATTATGGAAAGTTGTAAAAACGATGAGTACAGTCAATTTGGATCATACAAAGTTGAAAGGATAGAAAAAGTTGATGGATTTAAATTCTACTTTGCAAACGACGAGTGGGTAATGATTCGTCCATCAGGAACAGAGCCTGTGTTGAGAACATATGCAGAGTCCGAAACAACTGAAGGTGCATTTAAGATTTTGAAAGAGGTACACGAAACGATTAATGGATAGTTAGTCTTTGAATATAAAACGAAAAAGACCTTGTAGCTATAGCTATAAGGTCTTTTTTTATGAGCTTAATTATTTTGATAGTAATGTCTGCACTTTTATAGGTTGGTGACTTTTACTTTTCCTTGGAAGGATTTCTTTCTGCCGTTATTGTTCTCAATTTGAACTTGCCAAGCAAAATTTCCTTGAAGTATGTTTCCGGAATTATTATTAAGTCGTCCATTCCATTCTTCATTTTTATCATTGGTTTTAAACACTTTTTGTCCGTTCATATCTACAATTTCTAAATTGAAATTAGTAAAAGTATATGACCTTAACGCTTCTAAAATAAACCCATCGTTCACACCGTTTTGTTGAAGTGGGGAGAATGCATTCGGAAATATCTTTGGGGTAAAGTGTTCTTCCATTACAACCGACTTAGTGGTTGTGGAAACACATCCGTTAGGAGCAGTAAACTCTAAATTCATTTCATACGTTCCTGGATGTTGGAACCACCAAGCCGTTTCTTTACCCAATTGAACCCTATCATTACGCTTATTGAAATACCACATATATGAGCCCGGTTGAGGATTAATGGCTTTTAATCTTACATTTTGATCATAAAACGGATTGTTTATGTTTTCAAATTCAAAATCAACAGTTTCTGAGGATAAAATTTCTATTGACTTAGAAAATTTACCAAGAATGTTTTGCCCATTTGAAATAATAAATGTCAACCTATAATCCCCTGCTTTATCAAATTTATATGAGTTTTTGGAGTCTTGGCCTTTTATAGCCTCCTCGTTCACAAGCCAAGTAAATTTTAAATCTTCTTCAATGCTTGTAACGTATTCTCCTTCAAACTGAACTAAAGTGTTAATGCAAGTTTTCGATAATACATTAATATTGATAGAATCTAATTCAGGCGCTTGGTCATTCTTAACAACAGTATCTAAAAATGGCTTTGCAGGTACTGAAGGCTCATTGCTAGTTATATGATTCTGAACTACCTTAGGTTTTTCTTTTGGTGGAGTAACTAACGGCGTCACTTTTTCCTCTTCAAGAACTTGAGATGTAATAATTTCCTTTATAGGAATGTTTTCCGAAGTTGTCGTTTCGTCCTTTAATGTGCTTGCTTTTTCGTCTATTATTTCTACTGTCTTAACTTTTTCAGTAAGCTTTACCTCAGATGCAGTTTCAGTTGTTTTGTCATATTTAGTATTGACGAAATAAACAGCCGAGGCTAGAACCAAAAATGCAGCCGCCGCCTTTAGAAAAGTACCATAATTAGCTAAAAACCCTTTCTTAGCTACCACAGATTCGATTTGCTTCCAATCTACTTCTTGGTAGCCGAACTTTGCCTCATTCAATTTCGATTGAAGTAACTGTTCTTCTGTTGTTAATTTATTTTTCATATTATATTCTTTTGCTCTTTTCCAAGTGCATTTTTACCATTTGTTTCAAATTCTTCTTTGCTTTGGATAAGTTTGATTTTGATGTTCCCTCAGAAATTCCTAATTCCTCTGCAATTTCTGCATGACTGTAATCATCCAGAATATACAAGTTAAACACAGCCCGATAAACCGGAGAAAGCTGCTGTACAAAAGACAGCAATAAATCAGCGCTTATATCATCAAAAACCCATTCGCCTTCAACTTCTTCCGCAATTTGCTGCGTTTCTAGCAAGGTTTCGCTCATGGCGAATTTGTTTTTGTTTTTACGATAATAATCAATGGCATTGTTTACCATTATTCTTCTTATCCAACCTTCTAAAGAACCATTAAAATTGAACTTCCCAATTTTATCGAAAACCTTTATAAATCCATCTTGAAACAAGTCTTTTGCATCTTCAGGCCTATTGGCGTATCGTTGGCAAATGACCATCATTTTGCTGTATAAAGATTTGTACAACAACTGCTGGTAGTCCGCATTTCTTTCCGCACAGCCTTCCACTATTTTCCTTACATCTGCTTGGTTCGATAAATCCATTCCCGACTTTCTATTCTTATGACGCTAAATTATTCAATGGTTGCTTTACTTTATATAATAATAATTTTCAGGTTCACTTCCGCTGAAAGGATAAAGCAAATGGTTATTTTTGCGAACCTAATCATTTTATAAAAAAATACCATGAAAGTTACAGTTGTAGGCGCCGGTGCAGTAGGGGCAAGTTGCGCAGAATACATTGCTATTCAAAATTTTGCTTCAGAAGTTGTGTTAGTCGATATTAAAGAAGGTTACGCAGAAGGAAAGGCAATGGATTTGATGCAAACCTCTTCTTTGTTAGGATTTGATACCAAAATTGTTGGTAGTACTAACGATTATTCAAAAACTGCAGGAAGTGAAGTTGCAGTAATTACTTCAGGCATACCAAGAAAACCTGGTATGACAAGAGAAGAGTTAATTGGAATAAACGCAGGCATTGTAAAAACTGTTTCTGAAAACTTAGTAAAGCATTCGCCAAACATCATCATTATTGTGGTTTCTAACCCAATGGATACGATGGCTTATTTGGCTCACAAATCGACTGGTTTACCGAAGAACAGAATAATTGGAATGGGTGGAGCACTTGACAGTGCAAGATTTAAGTATCGTTTGGCTGAGGCTTTGGATTGCCCTCAATCTGATGTTAGCGCAATGGTTATAGGTGGCCACTCTGATACAGGTATGTTGCCATTAACAAGAATTGCTACAAGAAATAGTGTGCTTATTTCTGAGTTTTTATCATCTGAAAGACTAGATGAAGTTTCTCAAGCTACGATGGTTGGAGGAGCTACCTTAACAAAAATGCTTGGAACAAGTGCGTGGTACGCTCCGGGTGCTGCAGTTTCGGCAATGGTCCATGCAATCGCTGCAGATTCTAAAAAAATGTTCCCTTGCTCTGCAATGTTAGAAGGTGAGTTTGGTTTGAATGATATTTCAATCGGTGTTCCATGTATTATTGGAAGGAACGGAATTGAAAAAATCGTTGAAATTGAATTGTCTGATGCAGAACAAGACAAATTATCAAATAGTGCTACTGCTGTCGCAAAAACAAATACTTTGCTAGATGCATAATTCAGTGCAGTAAATTCTTAAAACATTAAGGTGGATGCGATTATGTTCACCTTTTTTTATTACCGAGTATGATTAAAATTCAGTTACAGAAAGTTGACATTCCTCCCGGTGGAGTACATTTGGCATTAAATGTTATGTTAAATGAAAAGCAAGTTCGTTTAGTAGTTGATACTGGTGCTTCAAGGTCTGTGTTGGATTTACATTTCTTTCAAGAATTATTTCCGGATGCCGTTTTAAAGGAAGAAGAAAGTGATTCGGCTGGAGTTGGGGCTTCAGGACTTTCAAGTTTTACAAGTTGGGTTCCTTCTTTTTTTATTGAAAGTTTTGAGGTAAAAGAATATGAAATAGCTTTAATGGATTTAAGTCATGTAAAAGCATCGTACCTTCATTTAGGAGAAGAAGCCATTTATGGGGTTTTGGGAGGCGATATTCTGGAAAGATTTGAAGCCATGATTGATTACTCTGACTTTAGTTTAACCCTACTAGACTAAGGTCTTAAGATAAGTTTCATGGTTTCTGTTTTAACTGTGTTTCTAACTATAATGAAATAGACTCCTTTGGATAAACGACTAATGTCAAGTTGCTTCTTTAATCCGCTCAACTTATCAACTAAAGCCAGTTGGCCCGAAACGCTTCTAATCTCAATTGTATTCGTCTCACCAAATATTTCCTCTTGTAGCTCAATTGTGATCACTCCTTCGGTTGGGTTTGGGTAAATTCTAATAGCAGATTCTTGCTTTTCTTCGAAAACACTCAGTTCAGAGATACTATTCACTCTTGATCCATATAGAACTTTTAATCCTCCGGTACTTAAGCCAACAATTAAATCCATTATGCTGTCTCCATTTAGGTCTGTTCCGTTGATGAACATGTTGTTTCCGTAATTTGCCATTTTGATGCGCTCAGTATTTGGAGCGTCATATATAGGTTGCAAGCTGTCAATGAAAGAGTTGATGCGATAGGTTGTATTATTAATCCCTCCTGCATAAAACTGATTTACGCCGCGGTCTTCAAAAAGAAAGACGTTTTCAAACCTGCCAAGTTGATTGTCTCTTCTAATCTTCCAAGTTCTTCTAAAAAAGTTTAAAGTAGCGGTTGTGTTGATTTCATCGTATTGATTACTTCTTACACCAAATGGAATGGTATTGATGCAATCAATGAACCCTTTAGCGGAATCAATTTTCACTGCAACTAAGGCTATAGAGCTATTATTACCTGCATTTGTGGTATTGTCAACTGCTAAGCTATCTCCAATGTTTATTTTGGAATACTGAAAGGTCTCTTTTATATGATATCGTATAGTGTCTCCATTTTGCCATACAATTGAGTCGAGTTGAATGTTGAATATTGGATTTTGAGCGTTTCCAAAATTTTGAAAATAAGTGATTTGTGAAGGGAAAGTGGTTATCAAATCCAATAATCCGTCTTTGTCTACGTCAAATAATTGAGCTGAGGTGATCGTGGAAATATCTTTTATTCCTTGAAAACGAGTGGGGTGGAATTTAAATTCGGCTTCATTTCCTGTTGCTGAGGTATCCTCGAAGAAATAAAGATTTCCATTTTTTTGACATAATAAAAAATCCTCATCTCCGTCTCCATCTATATCTCCTACTGCAGGGGCTGCATTTGCAAACTCTCTTCGTGTTATTCCAAAATTTAAGGCTGATAAAGCAAGGTAATCAGCTGATATTAGTTCAAATTTTGGAATATTTCTAGTTCCAATGTTTCTCAACAAAGCTAGACTTTCAATAAAGGTGTTAGAGTCGCTGTCGTCTAAAATGCCTCCATTACCTAAAAGTAAATCTTTCAAGCCATCGTTGTTATAATCGATAAACGCCGGTTTAGCATTTCTACCAAAATCTAAAGATTTATCTTGAAGGAAGGATTTTGTGCTCAATTCAAAACGGTAACCTCCAGTTGACGAGGTGTTTTCATACAGCCAAATTTCTTCTTTGGAGAAAGGGCCAATGTTTGCGGTATTTGCATGGCTAGAGCTTGCAATTAAATCTTTTTTTCCGTCATTATTTACATCTATGAAATAAGCCGTTCCCATTAGTAAATTAACTGGAGTGTTGTAGTTTGGAAAGGAGTCTATTATTTTAAATATTTCAGAGTTCACTTTTGCCGCGCCAGGCAGAGAGTCCGAATTCAACATTACTTTCATTGTATAAGCTTCTATATCGCTTGTGATTAAATCCATGCTACCGTTTTGATCAATGTCAATTGCAGTAGTGCTCATACCCTCCGAATGTTTTAATCCTTTGGTTCTTTCTCCTCTAGGGGAAAACCGACAATCATTAAATAGCACGCTGTCTAAGGTAAAGTTCGACGTGAAAACAAATGATATGTATCCCCAACATGGACTTCTGCGCTCATAAATTGGAGTGAAATTATTATTTTGATCAATGGAAAAATTTCTGTGATAGTCTAAGGTTCTGTTCCCTGAACGATAAATTACATCGATGTCTTTGTCATCTTCCAGGTCTACTATTGCAGGATAATTGATTGAATTTGGATTGAGGACGTTTAAAGTTGTTGCATTATTTTTAGTTTGTAATTTGTCCACTAAGCGGAAAGATAATCCCCCATTTCGGGTACTCGTATTTTCATAAAGGGAAATACTATTTCCCGATACAAATAAGTCCATTTTTCCATCATCGTTATAGTCTCTCGTAATTAATACTTCATCCATTTCAGGAAATTTTACGGCGTATACAGGGGCATAAGTGTATTGAACAGAATCTAAAATTCCCTCATTTAAATACGGTTTTACAGTATTTCTAAATCGATCGGTTACCAGTAAATCCATTATTCCATCTTGATTTAAATCAATTTCAGAAAATTGAGCATTATTAAAGCCCCCTGTAAATGGGTCATTAATAGAGTCATTTTCTTCAGTTACTTCGATATTGTAAGCTTCGGAATAATAAATTTGTGCCGCAGTGGTCAACGGAAGTAAGAAAGAAATGAAAATAATAGAAAGGTACTTCATGAAACATTTTTAAAAAAGAATCTAATTTGGCATTTAGTTGCCTTTATTTGTAAATTTAAGATTATTCCATAATCAAATTTTCCTGTCATTATTATTAAAATGAAATAGATTGGGAATTCAATATGGAAATTCTATATTTGCAGGCTTCAAAAAAGACGAAAATTTTATAATAAAAAAGATGCAAAACAAAGGTTTAATTTGGACATTTATAGTATTGCTTTCACTAGCATGTTTATATCAGTTGTCGTATACATGGGTAGCGCAAGGAGTTGAAAATGATGCAAAAGAATACGCGAACGGTTCCGTAGAGTTAGAGGAAGCGTATTTGGATTCTATGGCTAGCGAAGAGGTTTATCCATTAACAGGAGAAACCTATACTGAGGTAACAAAAAATGTTATCAATCTAGGTTTGGATTTGAAAGGAGGGATGAATGTAACTCTAGAGGTTTCAGTAGCCGAAGTAGTTAGAGCTCTTGCTTCCGATAGTAAGGATGAAACATTTATAGCGACTTTGACAAAAGCTAAAGAGATGCAAATGTCAAATCAAGACAATTTTGTTTCATTATTCGCGGAAGCTTGGGCACAAAACGCGAACGGTAAGAAATTAACTTCAATTTTTTACACGTTAGAGAACAAAGACAAAATCAGCAGAGATGCTACTGATGAAGAAGTGATAGAATTTATTTCTTCTGAAACTGATGCTGCATTTGACAGAACATTTGAAGTACTTAGAACTAGAGTAAATTTGTTCGGGGTTGCTCAACCTAATATCCAAAAGCTTGATGCTTCTGATAGAATTTTAGTTGAATTGCCTGGTGTAAAGAATAAAGAGAGAGTTCGTCAGTTGTTGCAAGGAACTGCAAAATTAGAATTCTGGGAAACTTTTAATAACAATCAGGTTTATCCTTACTTGACAGAGGCAAATGACAAGTTAAACAAGATTTTAGGTAACGATGAGCCTGAGGAAGTATCTAGCGATTCAACTGAAAGCGAAGTAGAAGAGCCATTAGAATTAGCAGGAGATGTGGATTTAAAAATTGACAGCTTTATTGATATTGACCCTGAAACAGGTTTTGAATCAGTAACTTATGATACTGTTGAAGTTGAAAAGGAAGGAAATGAATTATTAGATGCGTTAGCAGATGATTCTGACACTACGGCTGCAGCAGACCAATCTTTTGAGGATTTCGCCAAGGATAACCCATTCTTTGCAGTTCTCTCTCCGGCAATTTATCAAAACACAGACGGAAATTATGTTCCAGGTGAAGGTCCTGTTGTAGGTTATTCGGCTATTAAAGATACTGCAAAGGTAAATGCTTATTTGAAAATGCCTGAGATTGCAGCTATTTTTCCAAATGATATGAAGTTTTTGTGGACTGCTAAACCATTCGACGACGCTGAGAAATTTTTGCAGTTAATAGCAATTGAAGTGAAAAGTAGAGACGGAAATGCACCTTTAGAGGGAGACGTAGTTACAGATGCATTTCAAGATTTTAGCCAGTTAGGCGGAAGTCCTGAAATTACCATGAGAATGAGTGCTATTGGAGCAAAGACTTGGAAATTACTAACCGCTGATAATATTGGGAAAAGTGTTGCGATCGTTTTAGATAACTATGTATACTCTTTTCCAAATGTAAATCAAGAAATTTCGGGCGGAGTATCCAGTATTTCGGGTGACTTTACAATTGAAGAGGCTAAATTAATAGCGAATATCTTAAAAGCAGGTAAATTACCTGCTCCGGCAAGAATTGTCGAGGAAGCAGTTGTAGGACCATCTCTAGGTGAAGAGTCTATTAACAAAGGTTTACGTTCATTTATAGTAGCATTGATGATTGTATTGTTATACATGATTTTTTATTACGGAAAAGCAGGCATCGCTTCTGATATTGCATTGTTGGCCAACCTATTCTTCATAATGGGGGTTATAGCTTCAACGAATATTGCGTTAACCTTACCAGGTATTGCAGGTATCGTTTTAACCATTGGTATATCTGTTGATGCGAACGTACTCATCTATGAAAGAATCCGAGAAGAGTTGAGAGCAGGTAAAGGCCCAAGGTTAGCAATCTCAGACGGGTATAAAAATGCTTATTCTTCAATAATTGACGCAAACGTTACGACCATTTTAACCGGTATTATTTTGTGGTTCTTTGGAACAGGTCCTGTTGAAGGTTTTGCAAAAACATTAGTAATTGGTATTATAACTTCGCTGTTCAGTGCAATTTTCATCACAAGGTTAATTTTTACTTGGAGATTGGACAATAAGAAAAAGGTTACTGTTTCTACGAAATGGACTGAGAATGCATTTACTGGTTTGAAGTGGAATTTTATTCCTAAAAGAAAAATGTTCTACATAATATCTGGAATTTTGATTTTAGCAGGTTTTGCTTCTTTCATGACCAAAGGCCTGTCTTATGGGGTTGATTTTAATGGTGGACGTTCTTATTTAGTAAGTTTTGATGAGTCAGTTTCTACGTCTGACGTTAGAAATGCACTTTCTGGAGCATTTGAAGCTGCACCTGAGGTTAAAACTTTTGGGTCAGATAACCAGGTAAAAATAACCACTAGTTTTATGATTAACAGTGAAGACCCAACTGCGGATGATCAAGTAGAATCATTGTTAATTGGAGGTTTGGCAGATGTTGGTACAAATGCTCAAATTTTAAGCTCACAAAAAGTTGGACCAACAATAGCGGATGATATTAAGAATTCTTCTTTATTGGCAATCGTCTTCTCGTTAGTAGTTATCTTCCTTTATATC
This sequence comes from Vicingaceae bacterium, assembly GCA_028245195.1. Taxonomy (GTDB): domain Bacteria; phylum Bacteroidota; class Bacteroidia; order Flavobacteriales_E; family Vicingaceae; genus NORP294. The sequence continues at coordinate 101,959 of JAOKCF010000003.1, forward strand.
TTGTTAAGGTTTAGAAAATGGCAGTACGGATTAGGTGCGGTTGTCGCAATTTTCCACGATGTTATTATTGTTCTTGCTATATTTTCAATATTCTGGGGCATCTTACCATTCTCGCTAGATATTGACCAAGCATTTATTGCAGCAATTCTGACGGTTGTTGGTTATTCTATTAACGATACGGTTGTCGTATTTGATAGAATTAGAGAGTTTTTGAACTCTTACAAAAAGAGAGAGATGGAAGAAGTTGTCAATGATGCATTGAATAGCACTTTAAGTAGAACAATCAATACTTCGTTATCTACTTTCTTCGTATTGTTAATGATTTTCATTTTTGGAGGAGAAGTAATTAGAGGCTTTGCATTTGCACTTATGATTGGTGTGGCTGTTGGAACCTATTCTTCGCTTTGCGTAGCAACTCCAATAGTGGTTGACCTTACAAAAAAGGCAGTAGAAAAGTCAAAAAAATAAAATTATAAGTTATAATTACAGAGCCTCGTTTGCGAATAGCAAACGAGGCTTTTTTGTTACTTTTACACTCTATCCTTAACGTATGAGACTTTTATTTTTATCTACACAAGAATTGATTTTTGCTGGCTTGGTGCTAGTATTGCTCTTTGGGTCAAAGAAAATTCCTGAAATAGCAAAAGGCTTGGGTAAAGGCATTAGAGATTTTAAAAACGCAACTAGTGATATTCAAGAAGAAATTCGAAAAACTTCCAAGGAAGTTACAGATCAAGTTGATGTGACTAAAAACATTCGTTCTGATAAAAAAGATAAATCCTAGATGGAATATCTGTGGCTTACACTAGGCCTAATGGCTCTTGTGCTTGGAGGAGAGTTTTTGGTACGAGGGGCTGTAAGTATTGCTTTGAAAGCAAAGATTTCTCCATTAGTTGTTGGTATGACGGTTGTGTCTTTTGGTACATCCGCTCCTGAGTTATTAGTGAGCTTAAGTGCCGTATTTGGTGGTTATCCAGATGTTAGTGTTGGTGCAGTTGTTGGATCGAATATTTCTAACATTGGATTAGTTCTAGGAATAACAGTCCTAATTTTTCCAATTGCCGTTAACCATGATAGTCTTCGCATTGATTGGCCATTAATGATATTAGCTACATTTCTATTTTATTTTTTTGCAATGAATGGAGAGCTTTCTTGGTGGGAAGGATTGGTTTTTATAGCAATCTTATCGATTTTCACTTTCTGGCTGATTCTCCGTTCAAGGAAGGAGGGTATCCAGTTGGCGGCGGAAAGTGAGGTGGAAGATTTGGATGTAGGTAACCCAGCGTATAAGGATATCCTTTTTCTTAGCATTGGAATGGTTGCATTGTATTTTGGCGCAGATTGGTTAATTCAATCGGTGGTGAGTATTGCAAGTAGCCGGGGGGTAAGTGAGAAATTGATTTCTGTAACGATAGTAGCCTTTGGTACTAGTTTACCTGAATTAGTTACTTCAGCTATGGCGGCTTTCAGAAAAGAAACGGACATTTCAATTGGAAACCTAATTGGGTCTAATATTTTTAACATTTTTGCCATTCTTGGAGTTACCGCAATACTCCATCCTTTAAGAATATCAGATAGTATTAATCAATTTGATGTGTACTTTTTACTTGGAATTTCGTTGCTTCTGTTTCCCATGATGCTTTTTGGCAAAAAAATCGGTCGATGGAAGGGGTTTTTCTTAATTCTTTTTTACGCATTTTACATTTATTTTTCGATAGTAGTCGAAAAATAAGGGGGTTTTTGTTAAAAAGTTACTGTTTTTAAACATTAGGGTTGTTTTTTTAGGGGGGTGTTGATAAAATTTAGTTAAATTTTAATTACATTTCTCAAATCTTCGATATTTTTACTCCTTAATTTAACTGTAGCAAAATGGCAACCATTCGATTTAAAGCATTAGAGTCTTCCATGTCTAGAACTCCTAGAATAGTTGAAGCCCCATCAAAGAAAATTTCTGAGTATTACGGCATGAATGTTTTTGACAAAAACGTGATGGCAGAGTACATGTCTAAAGACATTTATGCTCAAGTGATGCAAACTATAGAAGATGGTAAAACTGTAGATAGAAAAATTACGAATTCTGTTGCCTCAGCAATGAAGGCTTGGGCAATGGAAAGAGAAGTCACTCATTATACGCATTGGTTTCAGCCTTTAACAGGAACAACAGCTGAAAAGCATGATGCCTTTTTTGAGATTACAAAGGATAATAAGGTGATTGAGCGTTTTGATGGAGGTCAATTAGCGCAGCAAGAACCTGATGCTTCTAGTTTGCCAAACGGCGGAATCCGAAATACATTTGAAGCTCGAGGTTATACAGCTTGGGACCCGAGTTCTCCAGCTTTTATTATTGGAAACACACTTTGCATTCCGACCATTTATATTTCCTACACAGGTGAGGCGTTGGATTATAAAACACCTTTATTAAAAGCTCTGAGTTGTGTCGATAAAGCGGCTGTTGATGTTTGTCAATATTTTGACAAGAATGTAAAGAAAGTGAGTGCCACCTTAGGATGGGAGCAAGAATACTTTTTAGTTGACAAGGCCCTATTTACCGCTCGACCTGATTTGGTATTGACGGGAAGAACTGTCTTTGGTCATATTCCTGCCAAAGGTCAGGAGCTAGACGATCATTATTTTGGCAGTATCCCGGAAAGAGCTCATGCTTTTATGGTTGAGCTAGAAATTGAGTGTATGAAGCTTGGTATTCCTTTAAAAACCCGGCATAATGAGGTGGCTCCAAATCAATATGAATTTGCGCCTATCTTCGAAGAAGCAAATTTAGCGGTTGATCATAATCAGTTACTGATGGATATGATGGAAAAAATTGCTCGAAAGCACAACTTTAGGGTATTGCTCCATGAAAAACCATTCGCTAATGTAAATGGATCTGGAAAGCACAATAACTGGTCGCTTTCTACAAATACTGGTGTTAATTTATTGAGTCCGGGAAAAAACCCTAAATCTAATTTGCAATTTCTTACCTTTTTAATAAATACAATCAAGGCTGTTCATGATAATGAAAGGCTTTTAAGGTCATCAATGGCAACGGCAGGAAATGAACATCGCCTAGGAGCAAATGAGGCTCCTCCTGCAATTATATCTGTTTTTATAGGGCAAGAGCTGACAAAAATGTTAGACGAATTGGTTTCTAAAGTGAAAGATGGAAAATCTTTAACAGCGGAAGAAAAAACGGAACTGAAGTTAAACATCGGCAAGATTCCTGAGATTTTATTAGATAATACGGATAGAAACAGGACCTCCCCATTTGCTTTTACCGGCAATAAATTTGAGTTTAGAGCGATAGGTTCTTCGGCTAACTGTTCCTCTGCTATGATTGTGATTAATTCAATAGTAGCAAAGCAATTGAAGGACTTTAAGGCGGATGTAGATCAACTGATTAAAGAAGGAGTTAAGAAAGACGAAGCGATCTTCAGAATCTTAAAAAAATATACCATAAGTTCTAAAAACATTCGATTTGAAGGCAATGGTTATGGCGATGAATGGATTGCTGAAGCGGAGAAAAGAGGTTTGTCTCATTTAAGAACAACTCCTGCAGCAATTGCCGAAATGGGTTCTAAACAAACTTTAGCATTATACGATGGGCTTAAAGTAATGTCGGAGAGAGAGACACTTGCTCGTCAAGAAATTGCTTACGAGTTGTATACGAACCTAATCCGAATTGAGGCTAGAGTTATTGGGGATTTGGCTAAAAGTCATATTCTTCCTACAGCATTGCGTTATCAAAATCAGTTGATTGATAATGTTCAGGGCCTCAAAAATATTTTTAGCGCGACTGAATTTAAAGATTCAACTGGAGTTCAATTAGTGATGATTAAAGGTATTTCCAAGTATGTTAAAAATGTTCAGGAAGTCACAGAAAAGATGATTGTTGAGAGAAAGCGAATCAATAAGTTAGAAGATCCAAAGCAAAAGGCAAACGAGTATGCTGATGTTGTAAAACCTATGTTCGATGTGATCAGGTATAGTGTAGATAAGCTTGAGTTGATGGTTGATGACGAGATTTGGCCATTGCCAAAGTACAGAGAATTACTGTTTAATCACTAGGCTGAAAATCAAAAGCGTTTTTTTTAGTTGAAATGTAGCTGTTTTTCGATGTGTAATTCGGATAAAATCAAGGAAATTTTGTTTATTTTAGCATCCATTGAAAACAAATACCAGACATAAATGAATTTATTGAAAGTTGTTGGGTTGTCTTTTCTTTTTTGTCTTTTCAGTTTGCAAGGAGTTGCACAGAAAAGTTATATAGAAGATGCAGACAAAGCATTAATGCAGGAAGAGAAGTATTTCGAGGCGATAGAGCTATACAAAAAGGCTTATGTTAAAGAACCTGCGAGAGATGTAAAAGCACAGATTATTTTCAAAATTGCAGATGCGTATCGTTTAAGCGATCAGCCTTTGCAAGCAGAAGTATGGTACGATAAATCAATTATTGCGCAATATGCTGACCCAACTGCTAAGCTGCGATTAGGGGAAATGAAAATGATGAATGGGAAGTACGATGAGGCTTTAGTTGCTTATCAAAAATATGCCGCAGAAGTGCCATCCGATGATCGAGGTAAAAAAGGAATTGAAGCTGCAGAGCAAGCACAAGGATGGGCAGATAATCCTGAAGCTTTGATTGTAGAGCCTGCAGTTTTAATAAACTCTGAATTTTACGATTACAGTCCTACATTCTCTGATAGAAAAAATGATGAAATGATTTTTACTTCAACAAGAGAGGGTTCGACAGGTTCTTCAACTTCTAAAGTTACCGGCGGTAATTTTTCTGATTTATACATCACTAAGCGAGATAAAAAAGGAAAATGGAGTGAGCCTGTTTTGGTTGAAGGTGAAGGAATCAACACTGAGGACAGTGAAGGTGGAACGGTCGTTAACTCACGAAGAAATACAATGTACTATACTCGTTGCAGGTTTGAAAAGAATGGATACATGGGATGTCAAATTTTAAGTACAAAACGTCAAGGAGTTAAGTTTTCAATACCTGAGCCAATTTCAATTGCATCTGATAGCGCAGTAGTGGGCCATCCTGCATTAACACCTGATGATAAAATATTGATTTTTGCATCTGACATGGATGGAGGGCAAGGTGGAAAAGACTTGTGGTACATTAGAGAAGAATCGAGAGGGAAGTGGAGTGCACCAATTAATTTGGGTCCTGAAATCAATACCTCAGGAGATGAAATGTTCCCTTTCATAAAACCTAATGGTACTTTGTATTTTGCATCAGATGGTCACATTGGTATGGGTGGATTGGATATTTTTTCTTCTGAGAAGTTAGGAGATGCTCAATGGGGAAAGGTTCAAAATATGAAAGCGCCAATCAACTCGAGTGCAAATGATTTCGGAATTACATTCGATGGGAATCAAAATAAAGGTTTTTTTAGTTCTAGCCGCGAAGGTGGAAGAGGGAAAGATGATATTTGGCAGTTCAGCGAACCTCCAATTCTTTTTGTCTTAAAAGGATTAGTAAAAGATTTAGAAACAGGGCAACCTTTGGTAGCTGCAAATGTAAAATTGATGGGAACTGACGGGACTTCTGCAGAAGTTCAAACTGCAGCAGATGGAACATTTGAATTTGCAGAAAATGGAGGTGGGTATTACATTAACAAAAATACCTCTTACCAACTTACAGTTTCAAAACCAAGCTATTTGAGAGCGAAAGGGAAAGAGACAACGGTTAATGTAGAAGAGTCTAAAATATTTGCTCACTTATACGAGTTGCAGCCAATTACAGAAACTCCGATAAAATTACCTGAAATTGTATATCCGTTTAATAAGGCAAACATTACACCAAGGGCAGCTGATTCTCTAGAATTCTTATATAAAATACTAGTTGATAACCCTCAGTTAGTTATTGAGCTTAAAGCCAACACAGATAGTAGAGGTGGAGATGATTATAACCTAAAATTATCTCAGAAAAGAGCTGATTCTGCTGTAGGGTATTTAGTGAGAAGAGGAATTGATCCTGATAGAATGATTCCTAAAGGATATGGTGAAACAAATCTTTTAATATCAGATGATGTGATAGCGCAATTGGCATCCGAAGAGGAAAGGGAGGCAGCTCACCAAGCAAATCGTAGAACTGAGTTTAGTATTCTTAGTCAAGACTTTGTTCCACCAAATCAACCTGGAGAAGAGAATCAAAATGAGACTGCACCAATCGGTGATGGCGAAAAAGCAATGCCGTCAGAACAAGAACCGGACGGAGGACAATAGTTATAGTTATTGATAAACTGAAACATCCATTTTCTGATTGAAATTGGATGTTTTTTTATAACATAAAATGGAGAAAGGAAGGTATACTTTACGAGGCGTTTCTGCTGACAAAGAAGATGTGCACAATGCCATTAAAAATGTTGACAAAGGATTATTTCCTATGGCATTTTGCAAAATTGTGCCGGATTATTTAACTGGAAGTAATGAGCATTGTGTGGTCATGCATGCTGATGGGGCAGGTACAAAATCTGCATTAGCATATATGTATTGGAAAGAAACCGGAGACATTTCAGTTTGGAAAGGTATAGCTATGGATGCTATTACTATGAATATTGATGATCTGCTTTGTGTTGGTGCAACTGACAATATTCTTTTGAGTTCTACTATTGGACGAAATAAGAATCTAATCTCTGGTGAAGTTATATCAGAAATAATTAATGGAACAGAGGAAATTTTGGAGGAATTACGTTCTCACGGAATTGGCATATATAGCACTGGTGGAGAAACCGCGGATGTTGGGGATTTAGTAAGAACCATTATTGTAGATTCAACGGTTACAGCTCGAATGAAAAAGGAAGATGTAATTTCTAATCATAACATCCAAGATGGAGATGTTATTGTTGGATTAGCTTCTTTTGGTCAGGCAAGCTATGAAAATGAATATAATGGAGGGATGGGAAGTAATGGACTTACTTCTGCTCGTCACGATGTTTTTAGTAAATATTTGGCAGAAAAATTCCCTGAATCTTTCGATACGGCTGTGCCTGCAGAATTGGTTTATTCCGGAAGTAAAAAACTTACTGATTTCATTGATGGTTCTCAAATAGATGCTGGAAAGTTAGTTCTTTCGCCGACGCGAACATACGCTCCTATTATTGCAAAGATTTTAGAGTCACACAGGGACGTAATTCACGGAATGGTTCATTGCAGTGGCGGAGCACAAACTAAGGTGCTGCATTTCGTAGATAGAGTGCATGTGATAAAAGATAACCTTTTTGATTTACCTCCGCTGTTTAAGTTAATACACGAGGAATCAAAAACCCCTTGGAAGGAAATGTATAAAGTATTTAATATGGGGCATAGAATGGAATTGTACGTTCCAGAAGAGGCCGCTGAAGATTTAATTGCGATTTCAAAGCAGTTCAACGTTGATGCAAAAATTGTTGGTAGGGTAGAATCATCAGAATCGAAAAAGCTGACTATTAAGTCAGAATTCGGAGTGTTTGAATATTAAGAAATGAGTAGTTTAATAGAGAAATTACAATCGATTAAGGACAGGTGGATAGATGTTTCGCAACAGATAGTTGATCCCGAAATTATCTCAGACATGAGTCGATATGTTAAGCTTAATAAGGAGTACAGTGACTTGAAATTTATTGTTGAAGCCTTTGATGATTATACAAACGTACTAGCTAATATTGATTCTTCGCGAGAAATTCTATCCAAAGAAAAGGATGAAGAATTTCGTGAAATGGCGAAGATGGAGTTCGATGAGCTACAAAAACGAAGAGAAGTAATAGAAGAAGAAGTAAAAGTTATGTTGATTCCTAAGGATCCAGATGACGATAAGAATGTTATTATTGAAATTAGAGCAGGTGCTGGCGGTGATGAAGCTAGTATTTTTGCCGGAGACCTATATCGAATGTATACAAAATACATTGATAACCAAGGATGGAAACACGATGTGATGACCATGAATGAAGGCACATCCGGTGGATTTAAAGAAATTAGTTTTGAAGTTTCTGGAGCAAATGTATATGCGATTATGAAATATGAATCTGGGGTGCATAGAGTTCAAAGAGTTCCACAAACTGAAACACAAGGGAGGGTTCATACTTCGGCAGCTTCAGTAGCTGTTTTACCTGAGGCGGAAGAGGTAGATGTAAAAATTGACCCTTCAGATATAAAAAAGGATACCTATCGAGCTTCAGGAGCTGGAGGGCAGCATGTAAACAAAACTGAATCAGCGGTTCGTTTAACTCATATTCCTACAAACACAGTTGTGGAATGTCAAGACGGTAGGTCTCAGTTAAAAAACTACGAAAAAGCAATGAAAGTCTTAAGATCTAGAATCTACGAGGCTGAAGTAGAAAAAAGAGAGAAAGAAATTGCGGCGGAGAGAAAATCCCAGGTTTCAACTGGAGATAGATCTGCTAAAATTAGAACTTATAATTATCCTCAAGGTAGAGTTACAGATCATAGAATTAACTTGACGTTATATAATTTAGACGCGATTATCAATGGCGATTTAGAAGCTGTGATTGATGGATTAAGAATGGCGGCAAACGCAGAGAAGATCAAAGATGGTTTGAGAGATGAAAACGCAGTGAACTAATGACTCGTAAAGAATTAATTACTCAAATAAATAGAAAGCGGTCTTTTCTTTGCGTGGGATTGGATTCGGACCCCAATAAAATACCAAAGCACTTATTAGATTTTGAAAATCCTACCTTAGAGTTTAATAAAAGAATTATCGATGCAACTAAAAATTATTGTGTTGCATACAAGCCAAATATTGCTTTTTACGAAAGCATGGGACCTAAAGGATGGGAAACGTTAAAGGCTACTTTAGATTATATTCCGAAAGAAATATTTACCATAGCAGATGCTAAGAGAGGAGATATCGGCAACACCGCCAATATGTATGCAAAAACATTTTTCGAGACGTATAATTTTGATTCTGTAACTATAGCTCCATATATGGGAGAAGATTCTGTAACTCCATTTTTGTCTCATCCTGGCAAGTGGGGAATTGTTTTAGGACTTACTTCGAACAAGGGAGCATATGATTTTCAATTTTCGGAACTCAAAACTGGCGAATTACTTTACGAGAAAGTTCTTAAAACATCGTCAACGTGGGGTAATGAAGACAATTTAATGTTCGTTGTAGGGGCAACTAAGGCAGAATCGTTAGGTAATATTCGAAAATTAGTACCCGATCACTTCCTTTTAGTACCCGGTGTTGGCGCTCAAGGCGGTAGTTTGTCTGAAGTTTGCAAGTACGGGTTAAACTCGGACTGTGGGCTATTAATAAATTCTTCTCGTGGTATTTTATATGCGAGTAATGGTATAAATTTTGCGCAAGCAAGCGCGAATGCAGCAAAAGAAATTCAGCAAGAGATGTCCGAGATTTTAAGAACTAGCTAGGACGCATATGAATAGAGTAATTTTATTAATCGGTACTTTTTTATTTTGTCACTCTTTTCTTGCTCAGCAAAAAACGCTTTCTATAATTGAGGGCTCCGATACTACAGATTATAATGTTGTATTCCACGAATTAGATTCACAAACTAATAGCAAGTTAGTCGGTTATTTTGAAGTGAAAACTAATCAACCAGCTATTGATAAGTACTTTTATCTAGGGCTGCAAAGCGGTAAAGAGCATACATACTTTCCAAATGGTCAGATCTACGAATTAAGTATATATCAAAAAGGTGAAAGAGATGGAGATTATTCGCGATATAATTCTTTAGGTGAGCTAGTTGTGAAGGCTCGGTACCTGGAAGGTAAGTTGTCAGGATTCTATATTGATCGAAAAAAGAACTATCAAGGAAAGTATAAGAAAGGTTTGAAAAATGGAAAATGGGAGTACAATATAGGTTCACCTAATTATTACAAAGAGTTTTATGAGGATGGGATAATGTTGGAAAAGAGGCAAGTTTTCTCAATAGATTTTAAATTTCGAAACAGTAATAAGTACGCAATTCATTCAGAACCCAAGACCCCAAAAGAAGACTCAATTTTAATACCCTTTCAAGGAGATTCAGTCTGGTATCAATTGAAGTATATTTCTCAAGAGTTATTGCCACATCCGGCAATGAGGAAAGCTTACTTTAAGAAATATCCAAATCAACTTGCCCAAACAAAATACGTTTATAACGGATTTACTAATGGAATGTATAAGACTTACTACCCTAATGGAAATTTGTATTTATATGCTAATTATACTGCAGGATTATTAGATGGTTCTTGGAAAGTATTCGATGAAAATGGCAAGCTTCAAATTAAAGGGAATTACTTAGACGGGAAAAAGGTAGGGGCTTGGAAGATAAGTATTGGGACTAGATTAGAGCGAAAGGAAATATATCGGAACGGAGTGTTGAAAAATTCTTCAACTAAATCAAAATAATTATCTTCGTTTGTAATGAACGAAGATCTGCTACAATATGTTTGGAATTTCTAACTGTTTAATTCGAAGGAGCTTCTAACAACTAAAAAGGAAAGAGTTATAATAGTACGCTCAGGGTCTCAAAATTTTGATTCTGGTCCTGATTTTTTCAACGGACAGGTTCGAATTGGAACAATATTGTGGGCTGGTAATATTGAGATTCAAACTATAGAAAGAAAGCTGATTGAACGGCTGGAGTTCAAGTCGAAAAGATTAAGCCAAATATTAGAGTTTCGTAAAAATGATTTGGAAGCTATCCTCTACAATCTTTTAGCAAAATATTTTGGATTTAAAGTGAACGCAGTGCCTTTTGAATTGCTGGCGAGCTCAATAGAATTTAATCTCATAAGGAAGCATAGGAACAATGGCGATCAATTGTTACCGCTTTTTTTCGGTCAAGCAGGTTTTTTGCAAGAAGAGTTTAAAGGGAGTTTTCCCAAAAGACTTAAGAAGGAGTATCTGTTTTTAACCAATAAGTAAAGCTTTCAGTCACTTGATAAAAGCATTTGGAAGTTTATGAGAATGCGCCCTTCAAACTTTCCAACGATCATAATTGCTCAATTTGTGGCGTTCTTTGTTAAGAAAGCAAACCTTTTTCAAACAGTTATAGTTTCAAAAAAGGTGAGTGAATTACGAGCATTATTCAAAGTTGAAACGCATCCTTACTTTGACAAACACTATCGATTTGATGTCCCTGCGAGTAAAAAGCAACGAAAGAATATAGGTGATTCTTCTATCGATATCTTATTAATTAATGTAGTTATTCCAGTTCTGTTTAATTATGGGAAGCGTATAGCCGATGAAGTTATACAGGAGCGGTCTTTGGAGTTTTTGAAATCAATTTCTTGGGAGAAAAACTCAATAACTAAAAAATGGAAAGAATTAGGAATGCCTATTTCTTCATCTTACGACTTACAAGCCTTGATTCAACTGAAGAATGAAGATTGTAGCAATAAAAAATGTTTAACTTGCGCCATCGGGAGTGCAATTTTAAAACCAGCTTAAAATGATTAATAGAATTCAATATTTTTTTGAACGTTATGCTTTTGGAGTATGCGCTTGGTGGGGCCACAAATTAGGTTTACCCTCTACTAATATTCGTAAGTTTTTCATTTACTTTTCCTTTCTAACATTAGGTTCTCCAATAATTTTGTACTTACCAATGGCTTTTGTTTTAGAACATAAATACATGTTTACTTTGAAGAAGCGCAAAACCATTTGGGATATTTAATATAAAAGAATGACTTATTATAAGAGATTTAAGAAGTTATACATTGCTTTTTTTATTGTTGTTCTTATTTGTATTATTGGTGTATTAGGCTTCGCTATTATTGAGGACTACTCTTTTGGTGACGCACTATTCATGACAATAATTACCATCTCTACGGTTGGCTATCAGGAAGTGCACCCACTGAGCGAAGCGGGTAGGTATTTTACAATGGCATTGATCGTATTTAGTTTTGGAACATTTGCTTATGCGCTTACTGCCATTTCTTTATACTTAATTGATGGAGAGTTTAAAAGACATTTATTAGAAATAAGAAAAGTGAAAAAGATAGAAGAATTGGAAAATCATGTAATTCTATGCGGCTACGGACGAAATGGAAAACAAATCGTTCAAGAGCTAGAAGAATCGGGCGAAGAGTATGTATTAATTGAGAAAGATGCAGAAATTATTAATGAAGCGATTTTAGATCATTGTAATAATTATATAGAAGGGGAAGCTACCGAAGATGCAATCTTAATTGAGGCGGGTATTGCTCGAGCAAAAGCTCTAATCACTACATTACCTGAAGACGCTGATAATGTTTTTGTAGTATTAACAGCAAGGGAGATGAATAACAAGCTGCTAATCATTAGCAGGGCATCCAAAGATTCATCAGATAAAAAGCTAAAGATGGCAGGAGCCAATAATGTTGTAATGCCTGATAAGGTTGGGGGGACCCATATGGCATCATTGGTAATTAAACCTGATGTTGTGGAGTTCTTAAATCACCTGTCAGGTCAAGATAAAAATATATCATTAGAAGAAATTAGTTACTACAGCTTGCCGGTGGAGTTTAGGAATCGGTCTATCGCAGATTTGCACATTAGAAAAAGATCAGGAGCCAATATTATTGGGTTAAAAAATAAGGAGGGAGAGTATCTTTTGAATCCTTCCCCAGATGAGGTTATTGGTGAAGGTACCAAGGTATTTGTTTTGGGAATGAAAAGTCAAGTAGAGAAATTATTAAAATGGGATTAAAAAAGAAAATATTAATTACAGGCTCCAATGGTCTACTGGGGCAGAAGCTAGTAGCTCAGATATCTAATAGTAAGGAGTATGATTTAATAGCAACTTCTAGAGGTAAGAACCGAATCTCAAAAGTAACAGGGTTTACATATGAACCAATGGATATAACTTCGGAGCAAGATGTTACGCGTGTGTTTGATACTTACCAGCCGGATGCGTTAATAAATACCGCCGCAATGACCAATGTTGACGCTTGTGAAAGTGATAAGGGAGGTTGTTGGGAATTAAATGTAATAGCAGTAGAGCATTTGGTTAAGGCAGCTGAAAAGCATAACACACATTTTATACACCTTTCAACAGATTTTATATTTGATGGGGAAGCAGGACCATACAAAGAAACAGATGAACCAAACCCTCTTAGCTATTATGGAGAATCTAAATTAGCTTCTGAGAAGGCTTTGCAGGATTCCAATTGTAAATGGGCTATTGCTCGAACAATAATTGTTTACGGTATTGTGGAAGATATGAGCCGTTCGAACATTGTTCTTTGGGCAAAGGGAGCCTTAGAGAAAAAGCAAAAGCTGACCATTGTTAATGACCAATTCCGTTCACCTACATTGGCTGAAGATTTAGCAAAAGGTTGTGTTTTAATTGCAGAAAAAGGAGCTCAAGGAATTTATAATTTGTCGGGAAAGGATACAATGAGCATTGTTGATTTAGTGCGAAGAGTGGCCAGGTATTATAAATTAGATGAAAGCTACATTGAGGAAGTATCTTCAGCTTCATTGAATCAGGCAGCTAAAAGGCCACCTAAAACTGGTTTTATTCTAGACAAAGCAATAAAAGATTTAGGTTACAGTCCAGTTAGCTTCGAGGAGGGGATTAAATTCTTGGAATCTCAATTGAACTAATTATACTTTCTTAGTCTTACTTTGCTTTCTTATATTTGTTCTCTTACCTAAATAAACATATCTTTTTATGCTTAAGAATGCACTTACAACGCTGCTTACAATTGTTTCGTTTTCAATATTCGCAGGAGACTATACAGCTGAATTAAAAATTGAAAACGCTTCCGATAAAATCAACGATGGTGAAGCCTACGTTGTAACTTCAGGCGGGGCAGCTCCTTTTACGTATAAATGGTCTAAACAAAGCACAAAGTTAAGTTCAAATAGTTGTGCAGGTTTAACAGAAGGAAGCAAATTTACTGTCTTGATTACAGATGCTGAAGGAAATTCAAAGACGTTAGAAGGAAAAGTAAAGGTTAAATCATTTGAAGAAGGTATTAACTCTGCGTTTGTTCCAATCGTTGGGGCTATGTCAGACTTCTTGTTCTGGGATCCCTTTTCTTTCATTGGTATATATGATCCGGTGGTTTACGAATCCAACGGAGTTGATCCAGTTTTGCATCCGAATGGAGATAAAAAGACAAAAGGTATTCCATTTATTGTAGTTTGGTTAATTCTTGGAGCAATATTCTTTACGTTGCGAATGAAGTTTGTTAATATAATAGCTTTTAAACATGCTTTACAATTGGTAGCTGGTAAATTTTCAGATCCTTCTGTAAAAGAGGATGGAGAGGTTACTCATTTTCAGGCGTTAACTACGGCGTTGTCAGCAACCGTAGGCTTGGGCAATATCGCAGGAGTTGCTGTTGCTATTACTTTAGGAGGACCGGGAGCTACTTTTTGGATGATTGTCGCTGGGTTGATAGGGATGTCTTCCAAGTTTGTAGAGTGCACGTTAGGTGTAAAGTATAGAAGAGTTGGTGAGAACGGTGAAATATCCGGAGGGCCCATGTATTATTTGAGTGAAGGTTTAAAAAAGAAGAAACTTGGTGGCTTAGGTAAAGTATTAGCAGCGGTATTTGCTTTATTATGTATTGGAGGTTCATTTGGTGGAGGAAACATGTTTCAAGCAAACCAAGCTTTTGCACAAATTTCATCCACCTTTCCAGTAATGGAAGATAGTGGTGTAATGTTTGGGATTATCTTAGCAGTATTAGTAGGTGTTGTAATTATTGGAGGTATTAAAAGTATCGCAAAGGTCACAGATAAAATTGTCCCATTTATGGCAATTCTGTACGTATCCTTTTCACTTATAATTATAGGTTTGAATTTCGGTAATATTGGATCTGTATTTTTAGAGATTTTCAACGGTGCTTTTAGTGCTCCTGCATTAAAAGGTGGAGTGATTGGAGTGTTAATCGTCGGATTTCAACGTGCGGCATTCTCTAATGAAGCTGGGGTTGGTTCTGCTTCAATTGCGCATTCTGCATCTAAGACAAATGAACCGGTAAGTGAAGGTATTGTAGCCCTTTTAGAGCCATTTGTAGATACTGTTGTTGTTTGTACCATGACTGCTCTGGTTTTAATATTTACAGGTTTTGCTGATGGTTCTTCCGGTCTAGAAGGTTCTGAACTTACTTCTAAGGCTTTTGGAAGTGTGTTCCCATGGTTCTCTAAAGTTCTTGTTGTTGCAATCTTACTTTTTGCATTTTCGACTATGATTTCTTGGTCTTATTATGGTTTAAAAGCTTGGGCTTATTTGTTTGGAGGAAGTAAAATATCTGGAGGTATTTATAAAATCATCTTTTGTGTTTTCGTATTTATCGGTTCTATAATGGAACTCGGAGCGGTGCTCGATTTTTCAGATTTAATGATCTTAGGTATGGCTTTTCCAAATATTATAGGACTGTTAATTATGTCAAAAGAGGTTAAAGAAGATTTAGCGTCTTACCTTTCTAGAGTTAAGAGCGGAGCTATTAAAAAATTTAAATAATGAAAAATTTCTCAGCGATTATCATTGCTATTTTCCTGTTTATTACTTCTTGTAAGGAAAGTGCCAGAGTGAATCTAGTCTCGGGGAAAGTATTTCAAGATTGTAATTTGCCATTGCCAAATACTGAGATTGCTTTAAAGTCTAATATTGGTGGAAGTTTTAATGCTTCCATTATATTGGGTAGCGGGGTTACTGCAGCTGACGGAACTTTGAGGTTTACATATGAATTAGATGAGGCAGACCTAGGAACTGGTAGTATTCTTTTAGTTAAATCCACTGGATTTGAAACGTTGATTGATAATGTTAATCTAAACCAAGATGTCAATCTTGATTTATTTAGGAATGATGTCTCAGAATTGATTGTTGAACTATCAGGAGCAAGAGTCTATGGTGCAAATGATACACTTTTTTATGCAGTTACCGGTGGGGCAATAACACTTCAGAAAGTAACGCCAGTAATTGGAGTTATAGATACAATTCAAGTTCCAAATTCGAGCCCAAATAGCAACGATGTTTCTGAAAAAATATATTATGGAGTTGGCTCGGAAAGTTTTAATAGGGCAAAGGCTTCGGCTTCCATCTCGGACTCTTCTTACAACAAAGTAAATTTACTTTTGAGTGGGTGTGGGTCTACTACTACAGCAAACTTATTGATAAACTGATGAATGAAACATCAACTGAAGGAATATTTTTATTTCAGTAGGTTTGAACGAACCGGAATAATTGGTCTCGTCATTTTAATTGTTCTTCTGATCTTTGGCCGAACCTTATTTTTTGAATATTACCCTGAAGTAGATGAAAATCAAAAAGTTATCTCAAATATTGAAGCAAGGATTCATAGTTTAAAACAAGAGCAAAGGAAAAGAGAAAGTCAAAAAGAACTGGATGATATAGATCTTGCGAACTTCAAAAATCTAGAAGATTTTAACCCTAATAATTTAGAGGAAGAAGGTTGGTAAGATTTTGGTCTTAGCGAAAAACAAGCAATAGCATTGTTAAATTACAAGGAGTTAATTGGAGGCTTCAAATCGAAAGAGAAGTTTAGAAAAGTGTATGTCACTAAAGTTGAATTGCATGAACAGCTCTCTTCTCATATTCTCTTACCTGAAACAACGCCAAAAGAGTTAAATAGATTCCCAAAGTGGGAGAATGAAAAATATGAGAAAAAGGTACGAACATACCCTAAAGTTAAAATCAACAAAGCAGATACGGCAAACTTTAAACGTTTGTATGGAATTGGAGATTTCTTAGCCGATGTGATTGTGAAAAGGAGAGAAGAGCTAGGATGATTCGTGTCAAAAGATCAATTAAAGGATGTTTATGGCTTAAAAGAAGAAACCTTAATTCGATTAGACTCGCAATTAGTATTTGTTCCAACTAAGATTAGAACTCTCAATATAAATAGTGCTACAAAGGAAGAGTTAAAAGCACATCCTTATTTGTACTGGAAACATGCTAATGCTATTGTCAATTATAGGAAGCAACATTGGGATTATAAGACATTGGACGAGCTAAAAAAGATTGTTTTAATCAATGATTCAATTTTTCAAAAAGCAAAGCCCTATTTAGAGCTTTAAATCGCCTAAATTTTCGTTTTTTTGCACTTGCTTAAAAATGAAAATTTAGCATGATTAAAGACCAAATTAAAGCCGCTATTCGCGATGTGAAAGACTTTCCGAAAGAAGGAATTGTTTTCAAAGATATAACTCCTATTTTAGAAAATCCTGCACTTACTTCTGCTATCACATTGGAGTTTGTTCGGCAAATGAAAGGGATTAAAGTAGATGCTATTATGGGTGTAGAAAGCCGAGGATTCTTTTGGGGGCCGATGATTGCACAAGAGTTAGGGATCCCATTTATTCCGGTTCGAAAAAAGGGCAAGCTCCCTTATAAAACCGTATCTTTCCAATATGATTTGGAATATGGCTCTGCAGAAATTGAAGTTCATGCAGATGCAATTAAAGTAGGTGCAAATATTCTTATTCACGATGATTTATTAGCTACAGGTGGAACTGCTGCTGCGGCAGCAGAAATTGTGTTAAAACAAAAAGCACATGTTGCCGGTTTTTCTTTTCTAGTGATTTTAGACTTCTTAAATGGAGTGGAGGTTCTATCAAAATACAATAATAACATAACAGGATTAGTCAATAATAACATAACAGGATTAGTCAATTATTAATTATGGATTTTAATTACACAGAAAATCAATCCTTAATCGCTCAAATGGCGAGAGATTTTGCTGAAAAACACATCAGACCAGACCTAATGAAGTGGGATGAGTCACAAGAGTTTCCTGTTCATATATTTAAGCAACTTGGAGAGCTCGGTATGATGGGGGTTTTAGTCCCAACAGAATACGGTGGGTCAGGTTTTGGCTATCATGAATACATTACGGTAATAACAGAAATTGCTAAAGTTTGCGGGTCTATCGGTTTGTCCGTTGCGGCTCATAACTCATTGTGCACTGGCCATATTTTGGCTTTTGGGAACGAAGAGCAAAAAAAGAAATATTTACCAAAGTTAGCTACAGCAGAACATATTGGAGCATGGGGCTTAACGGAGCACAATACTGGTTCTGATGCTGGAGGGATGAATACTACCGCAGTTGAAGATGGTGATTTTTATGTATTAAATGGAGCCAAAAATTTTATCACTCATGCTGTTTCGGGAGACGTAGCGGTAGTTATTGTTAGAACAGGAGAAAAAGGAGATTCTCACGGAATGTCTGCGTTTATTGTAGAAAAAGGAACTCCTGGGTTTACTTCGGGGAAAAAAGAAGATAAGATGGGGATGAGAGCCTCAGAAACCGCAGAGTTGATTTTTAGTGATTGTCGAATTCCCAAAGAAAATTTGTTAGGTAAAGTTGGAGATGGATTTCCACAATCAATGAAAGTATTAGATGGTGGCAGAATTTCAATCGCAGCGCTTTCTTTAGGAATTGCGAAGGGATCTTATCTAGCAGCAAAGAAATATGCCAAAGAAAGGCACCAGTTTGGCCAAGCTATTTCAAACTTTCAAGCAATTGCCTTTAAGTTATCAGATATGGCTACAGATATTGAAGCATCAGAATTATTGACGCACCAAGCTGCAGACATGAAGAATAAAGGGCTGAAGATGACAAAGGAGTCTGCTATTGCCAAATATAAAGCATCTGAGGTTTGTGTTGCAGTAGCCAACGAGGCTGTACAAATATTTGGAGGATATGGATACACAAAAGAGTTCCCTGTAGAGAAGTTTTATAGAGACTCAAAGCTTTGTACAATAGGCGAAGGAACCTCTGAAATTCAAAAATTAGTAATATCGAGAGATATTTTTAAAAGCTAATTATAATTTAATAAAAAGTATTACTTTTACACACCAATAAAAATAAAGACGCATGCTAATAGTACCTGTAAAAGAAGGCGAGAACATAGAAAGAGCATTAAAAAAGTTCAAGAAAAAGTTTGAAAGAACTGGAACTGTAAGGCAATTGAGAGCCAGACAGCAATTTGACAAACCTTCTATCATTCGAAGAGAGCAGATAAAAAAAGCGATCTACGTAGAAAAAATGCAAAGAGAGGAAGAGGCTTAATTTTAAGTTTTTTTACCTTTAAAGATAGTTCCACGTTAAATACTATTGCTTAAATTGCAGTAGTATTTAACGTGGGTTTTTTATGTTAATAAAAGAGTTTTTAAATCATCTTCAAAAGAATAGGCGCTATTCGTTGCATACGATAAAAGCTTATGAATCGGATTTAGCTCAATTACAGAATTATCTCAATACTCAGTATGAAATTGAGGCGTCGCAAGCTAATTCATCAAGTTTACGCTCTTGGGTAATTCACTTGTTGGAAAAAGGAACGCAAAATAAGAGCGTAAATAGAAAAATTTCTACATTAAAGTCTTACTACAAGTTTTTATTGAAAGAAGGGCAGATTTCGTCTAACCCTACCGATAAGTTGATTTCACCAAAAGTTGCGTCACCGTTACCTCATTTTGTGCGAGAAGTAGAAATGAATAGTCTACTAGATGAGTTTCAATTTGAAGAGTCATTTAAGGGAATTCGTGATAAAATGATTTTAGAATTGTTGTACTCTTCAGGTATTCGACTTAGCGAATTAATTAATCTCCAATTATCAGACTTAAATTTGAGTGAAAGTCAAATAAAAGTTTTAGGAAAACGAAATAAAGAAAGAATTATTCCACTTCATCGAATGCTATTGAATAGTATAAAAATCTATTTGATTGAGAGAGAGAAAGTGGTTATAGATTCTAATTTATTGCTGATGGATTCAGGAAAAAAAATGTATGCAAAGTTTGTTTACCGGAAGGTTAATTACTACCTTGGGCAAGTTACTACCTCAAGTAAAAAAAGTCCTCATGTTCTAAGGCATACTTTTGCTACACACATGTTAAATAATGGTGCCGAATTAAATACAATTAAAGAAATATTGGGTCATGCAAACTTGTCAGCTACACAAGTTTATACTCATAATACGATAGAGAAATTGAAAAACATATACAAACAAGCTCATCCTAGGGCATAAAATCAACTATTTATGAACGTAAACTTAAATGTAAGATCAGTCAACTTTGATGCAGATCAAAAATTAATCGATTTCATACAAGGGAAAATCAACAAGCTAACTCATTTTTTTGATAAGATTGTTGGTGCTGATGTTTACTTGAAAGTGGACAATAATCATGAAACAGAAAACAAGGAAGTAGAAATTCGATTATTTATACCAGGGCACGACCTATTTGCTAAGAAAACTTCCAAAAATTTTGAAGCAGCTACGGATGAAGTAACCGAAGCGTTGCGAAGACAGGCTAAAAAACACAAGGAAAAAGAAAGAATGAGATAGCGTTAAGCTTGTTTTTAAGGTCTTTAGCGATGAAATGAAAAGACTTTAAAAAAAAGTTTAGAAATTATTTTAGGATATTATAATCTTTCATAAATTTGCAGACCTTTTTCAAGGCTATTTTGTAGCTATGGAAAAGGTTGAAATTTTTGCCGATGTAGCTCAGTTGGCCAGAGCAGCTGATTTGTAATCAGCGGGTCGGGGGTTCGAATCCCTCCATCGGCTCAAACGTTCTTTAAAATACTTAAAATACTTAAAATACTTGAAATAATTGGGGGGATACTCAAGCGGCCAACGAGGACAGACTGTAAATCTGTTGACTACGTCTTCGCAGGTTCGAATCCTGCTCCCCCCACATTCTTTCGAAAACATTGATGAATCTAAAAAGCGGGAGTAGCTCAGCTGGCTAGAGCATCAGCCTTCCAAGCTGAGGGTCGCCGGTTCGAATCCGGTTTCCCGCTCTTTTATTCTCATCGATAAAAAATAACATCATTGCCGATGTAGCTCAGGGGTAGAGCGTTTCCTTGGTAAGGAAGAGGTCAGGGGTTCAATTCCCCTCATTGGCTCTAGATATAGATTGAACCTATTAATTAATTATAATAACAAATAAAAGCAACAAGTCATGGCTAAAGAAAATTTTGACCGGTCTAAACCACATTTAAATATTGGTACAATTGGTCACGTTGATCACGGAAAGACTACATTAACTGCTGCCATTACTACCGTTTTGGCAAAAAAAGGCTTCTCAGCACCGGTAGCCTTTGATAAAATTGATAATGCTCCTGAAGAGAAAGAGAGAGGTATTACAATTAACTCGTCTCACGTAGAGTATTCTACTGAAAGCAGACACTACGCTCACGTAGATTGTCCAGGTCACGCCGATTATGTTAAGAATATGGTAACTGGTGCTGCACAAATGGATGGAGCTATATTAGTAGTAGCTTCTACTGATGGTCCAATGCCCCAAACAAGAGAGCACATCTTATTAGCTCGTCAGGTAGGAGTTCCTACAATCGTTGTTTTTATGAACAAGGCTGACATGGTTGATGATGAAGAGTTATTAGAATTAGTTGAAATGGAAATTAGAGAATTATTATCATTCTATGATTTCGATGGTGACAATACTCCAATCATTTCTGGTTCTGCATTAGGAGCATTGAACGGAGAAGCTCAGTGGGAAGATAAGGTAATGGAATTGATGGCTGCCGTTGATAGCTATATTCCAATTCCCCCAAGAGAAACTGACAAGCCTTTCTTAATGCCAATTGAAGATGTTTTCTCAATTACAGGTAGAGGAACTGTTGCTACAGGTAGAATTGAAACTGGAGTTATCAACTCAGGTGAAGAAGTTCAGATTTTGGGAATGGGAGCTGAAGGTTTAAAATCTGTTGTTACAGGTGTTGAAATGTTCAGAAAAATTCTTGATAGAGGTGAGGCAGGTGATAATGTTGGTCTTTTATTAAGAGGTGTAGAAAAGTCTCAAATAGGTAGAGGTATGGTAATGGCGAAGCCAGGATCAATTACTCCTCACACTAAATTTAAGGCAGAGGTTTATATTTTGAAAAAAGAAGAAGGTGGACGTCATACTCCATTTCAAAATAAATACCGTCCTCAGTTTTATATCAGAACAACTGATGTAACTGGTGAAATATTTTTAGAAGAAGGAAGAGAAATGGTAATGCCTGGTGATAACGTAACTATTACTGTTAATTTGATTAACAAAGTTGCAATTAATAAAGGTCTACAATTTGCGATCAGAGAAGGTGGCAGAACAGTAGGAGCTGGTCAGGTTACAGAAATTATTGAGTAATCAATATATAAAGTAAAGTTAGAAAAGGTGTTGGTCTTTAGGTCAACACCTTTTCGCGACTTTTAAAATTTACGGGTGTAGCTCAATTGGTAGAGTAGTGGTCTCCAAAACCATTGGCTGGGAGTTCGAGTCTCTCCACCCGTGCAGAGAATAATAAAATTATGTCGAAGTTAAGAACATACATAGAAGAATCAACTGACGAATTACTGAATAAGGTAAGCTGGCCAACTTGGAGCGAACTTCAAAGTAGTGGAGTTGTAGTGATGATTGCTTCGATTATCATTTCTCTGATTATTTTTTTGATGGACTCTACTTTTAGTACGTTGATGGAAAAGATCTACGAAATCATTTAAGACTGATACGAGATAAACATGAGCGAGAATAACAACAAAAAGTGGTACGTCGTAAGAGCGATTAGCGGAAAAGAGAAAAAGGTAAAACTTTATATCGAAGACGAAATCAATCGATTGAAATTAGGAGACTATGTTAGTCAAATATTAATTCCAACAGAAAAGGTTTATCAGATTAGAAATGGAAAGAAGGTAAGCAAGGAGAGAAGTTTTTTTCCTGGTTACATTCTTATTGAAGCTAATTTAGTTGGAGAAATACCTCACTTAATTCAAAAGACAACCAATGTGATTGGCTTTTTAGGTGCGAAGAAAAGAGGAGAACCGCTTCCCTTAAGACAATCTGAGGTTAATAGAATCTTAGGTAAGGTTGATGAATTGGCAGAAAGTGAGGAAGAAATGAATATACCATTCATTGTTGGAGAATCTATTAAAGTTATAGATGGCCCTTTCAATGGTTTTAATGGTAGTATAGAAGAAATAAACGAAGAGAAGAAAAAGTTAATGGTAATGGTGAAGATTTTCGGAAGAAAGCAGCCATTGGAATTAAGTTTCCTTCAAGTAGAAAAAGAATCATAACAGACATTATAAATAGCAAGCAATGGCTAAAGAAATTAGTGGAATAATCAAATTACAGATCAGAGGTGGAGCAGCAAATCCATCTCCTCCAGTTGGACCTGCATTAGGTGCGAAAGGGGTGAATATTATGGATTTCTGTAAGCAGTTCAACGGAAGAACTCAAGATAAAGCTGGTAAGGTTTTACCTGTAGTTATCACTGTATATGGTGATAAGTCTTTTGATTTTGTAATAAAAACTCCTCCTGCAGCGGTTCAGTTGTTAGAGAAAGCTAAAATTAAGTCTGGTTCACCGGAGTCAAATCGGAAAAAAGTTGCTTCTGTGACTTGGAATCAAATTAAAGAGATAGCAGAGGATAAAATGGAAGACCTTAATGCTTTTAAAATGTCTTCAGCAATGAGTATGGTTGCAGGAACGGCAAGAAGTATGGGAATTACAGTTAAAGGACCAAAACCTGAATAGTCAGGTTAAAATAAAGAAACATGGCAACATTGACTAAAAAGCGTAAAGACGCTGTAGCAAAGATTGAAAAGGATAAATTATATTCTTTAAAAGAAGCTTCTTCATTAGTGAAGGAGTTAGCAACCACTAAGTTTGATTCATCCGTTGATTTAAGTGTTAGATTGGGAGTTGATCCAAGAAAAGCAAATCAAATGGTTAGAGGAACTGTTACTTTACCTCATGGTGTAGGTAAAACAGTAACTGTTTTAGCTTTGGTTACTCCAGATAAGGAAGCAGAGGCTAGAGAGGCCGGAGCTGACTATGTTGGTTTGGATAAATACGTAGATAAAATCAAAGGTGGTTGGACTGACGTTGATGTTATTGTAACTATGCCAAGTGTAATGGGTAAAGTTGGAGCTTTAGGTCGAGTATTAGGGCCAAGAGGTTTAATGCCTAACCCAAAGTCGGGTACTGTAACTATGGATGTAGGAAAAGCAGTTGCTGATGTAAAAGGCGGTAAGATAGATTTTAAGGTTGATAAGTATGGAATTATCCACTCATCAGTTGGAAGAGTTTCATTTGATGCTGATCAAATTAAAGAGAATGCTGCAGAAATGCTTCAAACTATTAACAAGTTAAAGCCAGCAGCTTCAAAAGGAATTTACGTAAAAAGTATTTGTATGTCAGGAACAATGACTCCAGGTATTCACGTTGACCCAAAAGACATTTAGACGACTAATTATTCATCATTCTATTCTATTTAGAAATGACAAAACAAGAAAAGCACGAAATCGTAAAGAACTTATTAGCTAAGTTAAATGAAAATAATATTTTTTATTTAGCTGATATATCTGAATTAGATGCAGAAACTTCTACTAAGCTTAGAAGGATGGCATTTAAAAGAGATGTTTCTTTAAACGTTGTAAAAAATACATTATTAAGAAAGGCTTTAGAGGCTGCTGAAGGTAGCTACGAAGAATTTTACGATGTATTAAAAGGAAATACATCTATTCTATTTTCAGAAGTAGGAAATGCACCGGCAAAACTTATTCAAGAATTTAGGAAGAAAAACAAAAAGCCTATATTAAAAGGAGCTTATATTGAAGAAGCTATTTTTATTGGTGATGATAAAATTGACACTCTTGCTCAGATTAAATCTAAGGAAGAACTTATCGGCGATATTATTACTCTTCTTCAGTCTCCTGCGAAAAATGTTCTTTCTGCCCTTCAATCAGGCGGATCTACTATTGCAGGTTTAGTTCAAACACTTTCTGAGAAGAAAGCATAAATTGTGTACGCACTCTCAATTCATATAAATTAAACAAACAAAAAACAAAATAAAATGGCGGATTTAAAAGCGCTTGCTGAAGAGTTAGTAAACTTGACAGTAAAAGATGTAAACGAATTAGCAACTATCCTTAAGGATGAGTATGGCATTGAGCCTGCTGCTGCTGCTGTAGCAATGGCTGGTCCTGCTGCTGGTGGCGATTCTGCTGCTGAAGAGAAAACTGAATTTGATGTGATCTTGAAAGCTGCAGGTGGATCTAAATTGGCAGTTGTCAAATTAGTTAAGGAATTAACTGGTTTAGGTCTTAAAGAAGCAAAAGAATTAGTTGACGGAGCACCAAAAGCATTGAAAGAAGGTGTTTCTAAAGACGAAGCAGAAGGTCTTAAATCTCAATTAGAAGAGGCTGGAGCTGAAGTTGAGCTTAAGTAATAAAAGCTTCAACTAGTAATGTTTAGGTTTAGATCTCACCCCGATTATTATCGGGGTGAGGACTAAACCCTTTTATGTTTATATCTAAGTACTAATAAACACTCCTTCAGATGGCTAAAGCATCATTATCAAAATTGCAAAATAGAGTAAGTTTTGCATCCATAAAAAATAAATTAGAGTATCCTGATTTTCTAGATATACAATTACAGTCTTTTCAGGATTTCTTCCAATTAGATACTTCTCCTGAGTTTAGAGACACAGAAGGTCTATATAGAGTTTTTAGTGAAAACTTCCCAATTACTGATGCTAGAAATCAGTTTGTTTTGGAGTTTTTAGATTATTTTGTTGATCCTCCAAGATATAGCATTGAAGAATGTATTGATAGAGGACTAACATACAGTGTACCACTAAAAGCAAAGCTGAAGTTATATTGTACAGATCCGGAGCACGAGGATTTTGAGACAATTGTACAAGATGTTTACTTAGGAACTATTCCTTACATGACTCCAAAAGGAACATTCCTTGTGAATGGCGCTGAAAGAGTTATTGTTTCTCAATTGCACAGGTCGCCGGGAGTATTTTTTGGCCAATCTCGACATGCTAACGGAACTAAATTATATTCTGCTAGGGTAATCCCTTTCAAGGGTTCTTGGATCGAATTTGCTACAGACATTAATAATGTTATGTATGCTTACATCGATAGAAAGAAAAAACTTCCCGTTACTACTTTACTTAGAGCTATAGGCTATGAGTTTGATAAGGATATATTAGATATTTTTAACTTAGCTGACGAAATTAAAGTAAGTAAGGCTGCAGTAAAAAGAGTTCAAGGAAGAAAGTTAGCTGCAAGAGTTCTTAGAACTTGGGTAGAGGATTTTGTTGATGAGGATACTGGAGAAGTTGTTTCAATCGAGCGGAATGAGGTAGTTATCGATCGTGAGACAATTATAGAAAAGGAACATATAGATGCAATATTGGAGTCTGGGACTAAAACAATCATCCTGCACAAGGAAGATGTTAATTCTGCTGATTTTGCAATTATTTACAATACATTACAGAAAGATCCTTCGAATTCGGAGAAAGAAGCTGTAGAACATATCTATCGTCAACTTAGAAATTCTGAGCCACCAGATGAGGAAACTGCAAGGGGAGTAATTGATAAATTATTTTTCTCTGAGACTCGTTATGACTTAGGTGAAGTTGGACGTTATAGAATAAATAAAAAATTGGGCTTAAACATTGAGCCTACAACAAAAATCTTAACAAGAGAGGATATCATCTCTATCATTAAGTATTTAATTGAGCTAATCAATTCAAAGGCTGATGTTGATGATATCGATCACTTGTCAAACAGAAGAGTAAGAACTGTAGGGGAGCAATTATACAATCAGTTTGGAGTTGGTTTGGCTAGAATGGCTAGAACGATAAGAGAGCGAATGAACGTTAGAGATAACGAGGTATTTACTCCTGCCGATTTAATTAACGCTAAAACACTTTCTGCTGTAATTAATTCTTTCTTTGGAACGAATCAATTATCTCAGTTCATGGATCAAACGAATCCACTCTCTGAAGTTACTCATAAACGAAGAATGTCGGCACTAGGACCCGGCGGTCTTTCAAGAGAAAGAGCTGGTTTTGAAGTACGTGATGTTCACTATACTCACTACGGAAGACTTTGTCCAATTGAAACACCTGAAGGACCAAACATTGGTTTGATTTCTTCATTATGTGTGTATGCTAAAGTAAATAGACTAGGGTTTATTGAAACTCCTTACAGAAAGGTAGCTAATAGCACTGTTGGATTAAGCGACAAAGAAGTTATTTATTTAAGTGCTGAAGAAGAGGACAAACAAACCATTGCTCAAGCTAATGCAATAATTGGTGACAATGGAAAATTCCAAACCGAAGTAGTTAAAGCGAGATATGAAGGTGACTTTCCATTAGCGAAGCCAGAGAATGTAACCTTAATGGATGTATCTCCAAACCAAATTGCATCTATAGCAGCTTCTTTAATTCCTTTCCTAGAGCATGATGATGCAAACAGGGCCTTAATGGGATCCAACATGCAGCGTCAAGCAGTACCATTATTGCAGCCAAGTGCTCCAATTGTTGGAACTGGATTGGAAAAACAAGTTGCGATTGATTCACGAGTATTAATTAATGCTGAAGGCACCGGTTTTGTAGAATATGTTGATGCAAACAAAATCATTGTTACTTACGAAAGAACTGATGAAGAAGAATTGGTTTCATTTACTGAGCCTACTAAAACATACGTTCTAACAAAGTACAAGAAAACGAATCAGAGTACAACAATCAACTTGAATCCTATTGTGATGAAGGGAGATAAGGTAACCAAGGGCCAAGTGCTTTGTGAAGGTTATGCTACTCAAGGTGGTGAGCTTGCTTTAGGTAGAAACTTGAAAGTGGCATTTATGCCATGGAAAGGTTACAATTTTGAGGATGCAATTGTAATTTCTGAGAAAGTTGTTTCTGAAGATTTATTTACATCTGTTCACGTAGATGAGTTTACACTTGAAGTTAGAGATACGAAAAGAGGCGTTGAAGAATTAACTGCGGATATTCCAAACGTAAGTGAAGAAGCTACAGCAGATTTAGATGAAAACGGATTGATTAGAATTGGAGCTAAAGTTAAAGAAGGTGACATTCTAATTGGTAAGATTACTCCTAAAGGAGAGTCTGATCCTACTCCTGAAGAGAAGTTGTTGAGAGCAATTTTTGGTGATAAAGCTGGAGACGTAAAAGATGCTTCATTAAAAGTTCCACCATCAACAAAAGGTGTTGTTGTAGGTAAGAAGCTTTTTGAAAGAGCAGTGAAAGATAGAAAGTCTAGAGCTGATGAGAAAAACTTAATTGTAAAGTTAGACGAAGAGCAGAATAAAGAAATTGCTCAGTTGAAAGAAAGATTAGTAGAGAAGTTATATTCTGTGGTAAATGGAAAGACAGCTCAAGGAATTCAGAATTATTACAACGAAGAATTAATTCCGAAAGGAACTAAATTCACTCAAAAAGTTCTTCAAAGAATAGACGATTTTGCTTTTATTGATTACAAAAACTGGACGACATCTGATGAATTAAACCAGACGATCAAGACAATGTTGCACAATCATAACATGAAAGCAACTGAAATTCAAGGTAAATATAAGCGTAAGAAATATGCGTTAACTGTTGGAGATGAGCTTCCTGTTGGAATTATGAAATTGGCTAAAGTGTATTTAGCTAAAAAACGTAAATTGAAAGTAGGTGATAAGATGGCAGGACGTCACGGTAACAAAGGTATTGTTGCACGAATAGTTCGTCATGAAGATATGCCTTTCTTAGATGATGGAACTCCGGTTGATATAGTATTGAACCCACTTGGTGTACCTTCTCGTATGAACCTTGGACAGATTTACGAAACTGTGTTAGGATGGGCAGGTGAAAAGCTAGGTGTTAACTTTGCAACTCCAATTTTTGATGGAGCAACTGCAGACGAGATTAATACCTATACAGACAGAGCGGGTGTGCCAAGATCAGGAAGAACATTCTTGAAAGATGGTGGAACAGGCGAGCCATTTGATCAGCCGGCTACAGTAGGTATTATTTACATGTTGAAATTAGGCCACATGGTTGAAGATAAGATGCACGCTAGATCTATCGGACCGTACTCATTAATTACTCAGCAGCCACTTGGTGGTAAGGCTCAGTTTGGTGGTCAGCGTTTTGGAGAGATGGAAGTTTGGGCATTAGAGGCATTTGGTGCAGCTAATATCCTACAAGAAATCTTGACAATTAAGTCTGATGACGTTATGGGTAGAGCAAAAGCTTATGAAGCAATTGTGAAAGGTGAAAGTATGCCAGTTCCTGGTATTCCAGAATCATTCAACGTCTTACTTCATGAACTAAGAGGTCTATGTTTGAACATTACATTGTCTGACAAAGACAAAGTAAGCGTTTAATTCAACAATTTAAAGAGATTATTAACATAATAATATAATTATGGCTTTTAGAAGAGATAATAAGGAAACAAGTAGATTCTCTATGATTACAATAAGCCTTGCTTCTCCAGAAATGATTTTAGAGAAATCAAATGGAGAAGTATTGAAGCCGGAGACGATCAACTACAGAACATACAAACCAGAAAGAGATGGTTTATTCTGTGAAAGAATCTTTGGTCCAGTAAAAGATTACGAATGTCATTGTGGTAAATACAAAAGAATCCGTTACAAGGGAATCGTTTGTGACCGTTGTGGTGTTGAAGTAACAGAGAAGAAGGTACGTAGAGAGAGAATGGGACACATTTCATTGGTTGTTCCTGTTGCTCACATTTGGTACTTCAAATCGTTACCAAACAAAATTGGTTACCTTTTAGGATTGCCTACTAAGAAATTAGATACTATCATTTATTACGAGCGATATGTTGTAATTAATGCAGGTAAGGCTAAAGATGCCGAAGGCGAGCCAGTGCAATATTTAGATTTCTTAACGGAAGAAGAATACTTGGATATTTTGGATACAATGCCAAAAGAAAACATGTATTTAGACGAGAATGATCCAAACAAATTCATCGCAAAGATGGGTGCTGAAGCACTTTTCGAATTGTTGAAGAGATTGGATTTAGATTCTCTTTCTTACGATTTAAGACACAAAGCGAATACAGAAACTTCTCAGCAAAGAAAGAATGAAGCCTTGAAAAGACTTCAGGTTGTTGAGGCCTTCAGAGCTGCAAATGGTCATATTGAAAATAGACCTGAGTGGATGATTGTTAAGATTGTTCCTGTTATACCACCAGAATTACGTCCATTAGTGCCATTAGATGGTGGTCGTTTCGCAACTTCTGATTTGAATGATTTATATAGAAGAGTAATTATTAGAAACAATCGTTTGAAAAGATTGATGGAGATTAAAGCTCCTGAAGTTATATTAAGAAACGAAAAGAGAATGTTGCAGGAAGCTGTGGATTCTTTGTTTGATAACTCAAGAAAATCTTCTGCTGTTAAAACAGATTCTAACAGAGCGTTAAAATCGTTATCTGATAGTTTAAAAGGAAAATCAGGTCGTTTCAGACAAAACTTACTGGGTAAGAGGGTTGATTACTCTGCTCGTTCGGTAATTGTTGTTGGACCAGACTTAAAATTGCATGAATGTGGCATGCCAAAAGATATGGCTGCTGAGCTTTACAAGCCTTTTGTGATTCGTAAGTTGATTGAAAGAGGTATTGTTAAAACGGTTAAGTCTGCAAAGAAAATCGTTGACAAGAAAGAACCTATCGTTTGGGATATTCTAGAAAATGTATTGAAAGGTCACCCAATTCTATTGAACAGGGCTCCTACGCTCCACAGATTAGGTATTCAGGCTTTCCAGCCAAAACTTATTGAAGGAAAAGCAATTCGACTTCATCCATTAGTTTGTACTGCATTTAACGCGGATTTTGATGGTGATCAGATGGCGGTTCACTTACCTTTAGGTAACGCTGCAATCTTAGAAGCTCAATTGTTAATGTTAGCTTCTCACAATATTCTTAACCCTGCCAATGGTTCTCCGATTACGGTGCCATCTCAGGATATGGTATTAGGTCTTTATTATTTGACCAAAGAAAGAGTTACTGACGAAATAAAAACCATTAAAGGTGAAGGCAAGTTTTTCTACTCTCCTGAAGAAGTTATTATCGCTAATAACGAAGGGCGATTAGATATTCATGCTAAAATCAAAGTAAACATTACCAAGAACGGCGAAACAAAATTAATTGATACCACTTGTGGTAGAGTTATTTTTAATGAGCATGTTCCAGCAGAGGTCCCGTATATCAATGATTTATTGACGAAGAAATCGTTAAGAGATATTATTGGAGATATTCTGAAAGTAGCAGGTACTGCAAAAACAGCGAACTTCCTAGATGAGATTAAGACCCTAGGGTATAATATGTCATTTAAAGGTGGTCTATCATTTAATTTGGAGGATGTAATTGTTCCACCAGAGAAAGAAGAAATGATGGAAAAGGCAAATCAACAAGTAAAAGAGGTTTGGGATAATTATAACATGGGATTCATTACGAATAACGAGCGTTATAACCAAATCATTGATATTTGGACACATACAAATACTAGATTGACCAATACGGTTATGAGTCGTTTGAAAAACGATAACCAAGGTTTCAATTCAGTTTATATGATGTTTGATTCTGGTGCGAGGGGTTCTAAAGAGCAAATTCGTCAGCTTTCGGGAATGAGGGGATTGATGGCTAAGCCACAGAAATCCGGGTCTACAGGTCAAGAAATTATTGAAAATCCAATTCTTTCTAACTTTAAAGAAGGTCTTTCTATTCTTGAGTACTTTATTTCTACTCACGGTGCACGTAAAGGTTTGGCCGATACAGCATTGAAAACGGCAGATGCGGGTTACTTAACAAGAAGATTGGTAGATGTTTCTCAGGATGTTGTTATTTCAGAGGTAGATTGTGGAACCTTAAGAGGTGTTACAATTTCTGCTTTAATGAAGAACGATGACGAGGTAGAATCACTTTACGATAGAATCCTTGGTCGAGTTACTGTTCACGATGTATATCATCCTAATTCTGGTGATTTAATTATCGGATCTGGAGAAGAAGTTACAGAAGAAGTTGCTAGAATAATAGAAGACTCTCCAATTGATGAAGTTGAAATGAGATCTGTACTTTCATGTGAATTGAAAAGAGGAGTTTGTTCAAAGTGTTATGGTAGAAGTTTGGCGACAGGCCGAATGACTCAAAAAGGGGAATCTGTTGGTGTTATTGCTGCTCAGTCTATTGGTGAGCCGGGTACACAGTTAACACTTCGTACATTCCACGTTGGGGGTACTGCTTCTAAAATTGCTGATGACTCTAGAGTTGAAGCAAAATATGATGGTATCTTAGAGATAGATGAACTTAGAACAGTTGCAGGTGAAGATAGAGATGGAAAGAAGATTTCTATTGTTGTTGGACGTTCAGCTGAAGCAAGAATTTTAGATCCAAAGACTAATATTGCCTTAATGACTGCTGTAATTCCTTACGGTTCTGTGTTAGTGGCTAAAGAAGGTGCTAAGGTGAAAAAAGGAGAATTGATTTGTTATTGGGATCCATATAACGCATTGATTATTGCGGAAGTTCCCGGAACAATTTCTTTTGAAAACTTAGTAGATAGCATTACTTACAAAGAAGAATCGGATGAGCAAACTGGTTTTACAGAGAAGGTAATTATTGAATCTAGGGATAAGAAATTAATTCCAGAAATTAAGTTGTTGAACTCTAAAAAGGAAGTAATTAAAACATATAACTTACCGGTAGGAGCTCACATCGTAGTTAAGGAAGGAGATAAAATTGAAAGTGGTAGAACATTAGTAAAAATTCCTAGAACTTCAGGTAAATCAGGTGATATTACAGGGGGACTTCCAAGGGTAACCGAATTATTTGAAGCAAGAAATCCTTCGAATCCTGCAGTTGTTTCTGAAATTGATGGTATTGTTTCTTTTGGTAAGATTAAGAGAGGTAACAGAGAAGTTATTATAGAGTCAAGAACTGGAGAGGTTAAGAAATATCTGATTAACCTATCTAAGCATATCTTAGTGCAGGAGAATGATTTCGTTAGAGCGGGAGTTCCATTGTCAGATGGAGCAATTACTCCTGCTGATATATTAGCGATTAAAGGACCTACACAAGTTCAAGAATACTTAGTAAACGAAGTTCAGGAAGTTTACCGATTACAAGGGGTGAAGATCAATGATAAGCACTTTGAAGTAATCGTGAGACAAATGATGCGTAAAGTAATCATTGAAGATCCGGGCGATACAAGATTCTTAGAGAAGCAGATTGCAAACAAGTCTGATTTCGCAGTTGAAAATGATTGGATTTTTGGTAAGAAGATTGTTGTTGAGCCAGGTGAATCTGAAGGTTTAAAAGCAGGACAAATCATCTCTCCACGCAAATTGAGAGAAGAGAACTCTATGTTAAAGCGTCAAGATAAGAAGACGGTTGATGCTAGAGATGCTGTTCCGGCGACATCAAATTCAGTTCTTCAAGGAATAACAAGAGCATCTTTACAAACTGATAGTTTCATTTCAGCAGCATCTTTCCAGGAAACTACGAAAGTATTGAATGAAGCAGCTGTAAATGGTAAGCAAGATACATTAATGGGCTTGAAAGAGAACGTTATTGTTGGTCACTTGATTCCTGCAGGAACAGGATTGGATGACTACCAAGAGTATGTTGTTGGTTCTAACGAAGAGTATGAAATGCTAAAATCTAGAAAAGAAGAAGTAGCTGAGGCAGAAGTTGAAATTGACGAAGTAGAAAACGCAGAATAAGATGGCTGACGATACTAACAATCCTCAAATGAAGGATGGCAAATTAAACATTGAATTGACAGAAGAAGTGGCTGAAGGAACATATTCCAACTTAGCTATTATCAGTCACTCAAGTTCTGAGTTTGTTTTGGATTTTATTAAAGTTATGCCGGGTTTACCAAAAGCAAAAGTGAAATCAAGAATTATGATGACACCGCAGCATGCAAAACGTTTGGTTAGAGCTCTACAAGACAATATTCAAAAATTTGAGCAACTGAATGGAGCAATCAAAGAAAGTGATCAACCTCACTTTCCAATGAACTTCGGAGGTCCTCAAGGAGAAGCTTAATTCTGATTTGAATTAAAATACAAAGCCACGCTGAGAAGCGTGGCTTTTTTTTCAAATTTATAAAACCACATGATATTCGGAATGAAAAGTATTATGGATTTATAATTAGGATATTGGGCAGTGTAATTTAAATCAAATCTGTTTCTTGAATTTGAACTAAAATAGATTGAATTTTACCTGATCGCTTGAAAACGTCTTTCGATTCTAGAAAACTCAAAGTATTTTTAGGAATAGCATTATTTGTTCCATCAGAATAATTGACAATTAGTTTTCTTTTAGAGGCAATTTCATAAATTATTGGAATCTGACAATAGGTAAAAGCAATCGCATTAACAGGAACCTCAATTTTACATGCATCTCCATCGTGATTATAGTACGATAAGGTATCAGATTGATCAATGAATTCTAATTTTCTTAAAATGAAAGGTTCAAAAGTTAAACAACCATCTACCACTTGAATCCCTAATTCAGCCCACCGATTAATAATATCTTCTTTTACTTGACCAGTCATGCCAGGCTGCTTAGCACCTGCGTACTTAGGGGTATGAGAATATGCATCTGTTGGGAATGCTCCATAAAGCTCTGGGGATTTATTTACACCAATACCGGCTCTTATTTCATAATAGTGCTCTATTAATCTGCCAACTGTACCTTCAGAAGAATTGGTCTTCTTTGCAGCGTAAATATTTTCTTGGATGGCTAATAATAGTTTCGATACCATGTGCCAATAGATACTTCCTAAGCCTTCATAACCATAGAATGCACCAGAACGACCGGTAAAAGCTTTGTGGTCAAAAACAGCTTCAAAAGCAGTTAGAAATTGTTTTGTTTCCTTTTTTGCAATTCGTTTCAACTCAAAGTCCTTAATAGAGAGTAGCGCTTTTTTTAAATCGGCCACGTTATGGAAATTTCCATTGAAATGAAGTTTTCCATCTAAATCTCGTTCAATAATTTCAGTATTTCCTTTTGACACTAGCTTTTCAAGTAATTGAGATCCTTTTAAAAATTCTGGGTCAATTATATTCTTAGCTAAGAAAGGGGATAACTCTCGATCAGGATAAAGCATATAACTGTACTGATCCGGTCTAAACATCTCGCTGTTTCGAAGTGAATCTAGTACTTTTAATGCTTCTTCAGGGGTTAAGTAATTGGCACTTAATGCAGAAACTTGACCTTCTAACATTTCATACAGGTGAATGTAGCTTGCTTTTCCTTCAGACAACTCTACCAGGTTATAAGCGTGGTAGAGGCCATCTTCTCTAACGTTTTTATCAATCGTGTCTTCTAAGAATTTTAGCGAAAGGGCGTAGAAATCCAACATGTCTTGATGTTTTAACTTCCTTTTTTCCCCGGTAAATCCTGCATATGCCGTGGTTCTATAATGTTCACCTGCCACACCAAAATCATCCATAAATTGACGTCGCTGTTTGTCATTAAAAGGTTTGCCAAGATTGTCACTATGGAATAAGAATCCTCTTCTTAAGGCTTCCATTAGATCAACAACAGGTTTATTCACTTCCGTTACTAGCACTTCTTGGTCTTTATAGATATCACTTGCAAAGCTCAACAGTCTTCTTAAGTAATAGAGTGTAACCATCGAAGCTCCATTACCTACCAAGGCATTATTTGCATCATTCCATTCAGGTCTTTGTGTATTTAACCAAATTCCGACATCAGGTATGAAATTGTACAGTTTAGTAAGTACCACTACCAAAATCTTCTCAGTAAGGTTCACTCTTTTTAATTGGTTGTGTTTGTTCCATACTAACTTACCATCCGAACCAACTTTATCTACCTTTTCTTTTATTGATGCTTCAAGTTCATGATCAAAATCAATAGTATCTTTTGGATTAATTGCTATTGCGTCGTAACCTTTGATTTTATAAGGCACATTGGCATAGGTAAAAATCTTATTATTCAACATGCTTTTTAAACGCTCAGGCTGATAATGCAGAGAAATTTCTAATAATTTACACAAGTAGATCACTTGATGGTCTCCCCAATAGCCTATGTGCGACCATGGGTCATTTGGTTCAACAATCTCCCAATCAATTCCATCCCTTGAAATTCTGTATGGATTATACCCATCTATGGTGGAGGCATTCACAAATTTAGCTACCATGCCTAGTGCAAATTCTGGATAACTGAATGCCAATGCTTCCCAATTTTGAAAGATATCGCGCCAATTGCCTTCAAAATTTCTCAGTTTATTACCAAACTCATCTTTCGTTTCAATAGAAAAGTGATTCCAAGGTCTACTTGGATCTCCATGCCTTCTGCTAAACGAGAGTGGCAAATACTCCAAGTAATACCGCATCGTATGCAAGTGTTTAGAAGCTACCAAGAAATGCCTTAGTTGGTGATAGGATATTTGATCTGGAATGGCTTGTAATACTGGTTTTAAACGCTGATAATCTTGCATGTTCATCTGCTTGATGTGCAATAGAAAATCTGCAGTTTCAATTTCATACTGATCGTCAAAAGTACCACCACGCATAATGTTGAATAAAACATTGGAGAAATGTCGGCCAGTTGAGAGTCGATCTTTAGAAAGCTGAATGCCGTCGGTTAAACCAATTTTCTTGCGTAAGTCTTGTTTGTTTTTATCTATGTCATCCTGCACAACTTTTAGCATACTTTCTTGGCTTGAAAGCTCAGTTTGTAGTTTTGCAATTTTGGTTACGGACTGATTTACCTCAGCAACTGTTGCCCACGTCGCAGATTCTTTTGCTGCAATGCTTTGTTTAGAGGTTATAAAAAACGCTCCTTTTTCGGCTTTAATATCTGTTTCCGAAGTTGTTCCGTATCCATTTCTAAAATTTTTTAATTGCAAAGAAGAAAGAAGAATTGAATCTGTCTTAATGCCAACCGACCAAACAGTTGTAGCCTTTAATGCTTCACTTGGTTCAGCTTTGTCAACAATCATGGAGCTCAATGAATAAATCCCAAGGTTTGAATTTGGATCTAGTTCACATCTTTTGTAAGCATCTACTAGAGTACTTCTAATATCTTGCAGCGCGCTGCTTACCCCATATGGTAGAATGTTTCGAATGCCATCTAATATTTCTGTATCAATGTTTTTAGCTGTTAGATTGGTAAGTTGTGATTTCTTTACAATGCCATATTTTTCAGAAAACATCCATCCATAACGAAATGAAAGCCCTAAATCGTGGTTCGTTTCCTCAAAGATAATTTTGCTCCCTTCACGGTTTTTATAAAGGTTTGAGGTGGTGTTGTAAATACCCTCAAAAGCCTCATTAAAGGGTTCCCAAAGTTTTATTCCATCTGCTGTTTTTACTCGTATCATCGTCTTTGATCCGGTGTCACTTGTGGAACTGATAATTTTATCATCTGAATAGTAAGGAAATAAAGATTGTTCCGGGTTCTTCCTTCCTGCAGAAAGCCCACCGTTGCTAGCAATGAATAACCAGTGATCGTTTGCACTTACGATAGTCATGAAAAAGGGTCGCATTTTAGTATAATTCTCAATTACGAACAAATCTTCGCCATCAATTACAGCGTATTTCCCATTTACTTCTTTCTTGCCATAGTTCAGCTTGGCATCCCCAAAAAATATTGAATCCTTTCCCATATTACTTCTAAATATTTTCTTCCTTTATTAAAATTGTTAGTAATCCTTGTCCGACTGTCTGAATATTTTCTTGTCGATTGTTAAACTGTAACACAAAACTTCGTGTTTCATTCGTCATATTTAATACAACTATTACAATGCTCCCATTTTCGTTAAGTACAGCTGTAGCTAAGAGATTTTCGTCTGTTAACTTATAGTCAATGCGTTTAGCACCAGGCCTAATGAACTTGCTAAAGTGCATCATTGTATAGTATAGTGGAGTGTAATACACTTCGTCTTTCTCCACATCTACAATTACTGGAGCAATGCACCAGTTTTTTGCCAAATTAGGTCCTCCTTGTCGGTCTAAAACCATGTTCCAGTCTACCCATCCTTCTGCCCAGTTGTTTAAGCAACCAATCATATCCCTTGCATATCTGTAAACCGGCACGTATTTCGGGTGGTCTTTTTTATCTTCTTCAAGAGCCCAATCGTATCCCCAGTCAGTAGCTTCTTTGCTCCAATACCACGCATCTTCCTTCCAATGAGGAATTTCAGAGTCAATACACCCCTCCGTTTGAATGATTGATTTTGATGGAGCTAAATTGTGTGTGTAATTTAAAGACTCTTCCATTACATCATTTGTACTGGTGTACCAATGAACAGCAGTCCCGTAAATGTATTTATCTAAGCTCTTGTCTGTAAGCAGAATATCTGCCCATTCTTTTAATTCTTTTCCTCGATTTTGGTCGTAAACTAATATTTTTTGGTTCAGATTGTCCGTTTCAAATTGAGGTCCTAGGTGATTTTTTACAAAGTCACCCATTTCTTTAGGAGTGTAATGCATGCTTTCCCAATTAGAATCATTCCCTAAAGGTTCATTTTCAACCGTAACAGCCCAAATGTTAATTCCTTCTTTTTTATAGGCTGAAATATATTTCGAAAAATAGTTAGCCCAAGTTGGGAAATATTCTTTTTTTAATTGACCCCCATTCCAAGTGTTGTTAGTTTTCATCCAAGGAGGAGCAGTCCATGGCGAAGCGATGATTTTGAAGCCATTTGGTGAAATTTCTTGGGCTTCTAGAATCATTGGAATTAAAACAGACTGATCTCTTTTTATAGAAAAATGTTCTAAGAGGGTATCGTCGGCTACTTCTGAATAAGAGTAATTACTTAGCGAAAAGTCACAGGAGTTAATGTGGGTTCTTGTTAATGAATAATTTGCACCGTCTTCAGCGAAATAGGCATCGAGAATTTCTTTTCTTTTCGCTTTGCTCATTTGGTCCAATAAGGAAGCTGAAGCTTCAGTAAATGCACCTCCAAAACCTGTTATTTTTTGAAATGTTCGCGCAGGATAAAGGATTAATGTATCCATATTCCGAACTTTTTGAGAGTTTAGCTCCTTTGCTTCAAACTGATCTCCTTGCGCAGAAGTCTGGAATACTTGCACTGTCAATTTCTCTTGTTCTTTTTTGTTACACAAAACAGCCGCTAAAAGAATAATTATGATGGTGATTTTGATGTTCATTTTTTCTCGTAGACTCTAACGTAATCTAGAATATATTGATGGGAAGTATAGCTGCTGTCAATTCCTTTTTTACCTCCCCAACCTCCAC
The DNA here is from genome assembly GCA_028245195.1 of Vicingaceae bacterium. Classification (GTDB taxonomy): domain Bacteria; phylum Bacteroidota; class Bacteroidia; order Flavobacteriales_E; family Vicingaceae; genus NORP294. The sequence continues at coordinate 140,939 of JAOKCF010000003.1, forward strand.
CAATAGCAAGGTTTATTATAATATTTTGGGGTTGATTAAATGGCCATTCAAGTGAGTCTGCATTCTTATCGTATGTGTAATACAGTTCACCGTCTAAATACCCTTCAATTTTAGTAGGATACCATTCTACAGCATACGTATGAAACTTATTATGCATGCTGTCCACTTCAATTTCACTGCCAATTTGATTGCCTTGTTTAAAATAATAAGCTCTGGTGTGGCAAGTAGCATGGTTTATTCCATATCCTGTAGTATCATTAATTTCATAGCCAACGCACTCGAGCACGTCAATCTCACCACAATATGGCCAAGAGAGTTCATCTTGGTATGTATCTCCTAATAACCATCCTGCAGCCCATGTTCCTCTTCCCGCTGGAACCTTTGCTCTGAATTCAATTCTCCCATATTTAAAAGAGACTTTGCTTTGCGTAGTTAATCGTGCAGAAGACCAATATTTATCTTTTTCATTTTTATGAGCTTCAATAATTAATGACCCATTTTCTTGCCGGGCATTTTTCAAATCTGCTGAGGTGTAATATTGTAATTCATTATTTCCCCAGCCCCAATTCCCGACGTTGTAAATCCATTTTGAATCATCAGCTAGGCCAGCTCCATTAAATTCGTCAGACCACACGAGCGACCACCCTGAACCACTCATGTTTTGAACTAAAGCACTATCTGTTTCTAGATGGTGCTGAATTAAGTCGAAACGTATGCTATCAATAGTGCTTTCACCTTCGCTATGGAGCTTCATTTGATGTTCTCCTTTGGCTAATGGAGAACCATCGATTACTCCTTTTCCTACTTCATTTAAAATTATTGAACCCGTAATGTTGTATGTTCTCTCATCTTTATTGTTAATGTAATCTTCAATCCATACGGCAGTTGAGTCATCTAAATTTCCCCAAATGCTTACCTGGTAGCGACCTGTTTGAGGTACGTTTAATAAAAATTCAGGCGAATTTAAACGAACCAAAATGGATTCCGTTTCGATTGATTTGATTTCTTCGTTTTCTGCAACTTCAAATTTTGAATGAGCAAAAAAGGATGATTGAACAAATAAGGTTGTGATAAATAGAATAAGAATAATTTTTTTCATTGTGATTACTTTACATATTTTGCTTCAATTTCTTCAAGAGACTTGCCTTTGGTTTCCGGTAAAATTTTCAATAAGACAATAAATCCGGCAAGGGCTATCAATCCAAAGATTAAAAAACTTAATGAATTACCTAAATTGGAAAGCTCCCAAGGGAAAACCTGCTGAACTACCCAGCTCGTAAAAGAATTTACAAAACCAATTGCCCCAATCGCTAAGCCTCGATATTTAATTGGGTACAATTCTGAAAGCAGAACCCACATCACAGGTCCAAGTGAAAAGGCGAAGCAGGCGATGAATCCAAGAATTCCAAACAGTATTAGAGTTGCATTAATATTTGTTGCATATTCAAGAATTACGCCTTCATTTTTAGCATAAAGCTGTGTTCCTAGGGATGCTTTCATTTCATTTTTGAAATCCAAATCATTGTCATATACCTTGTCAACAGCAAATGACAATTGACTGGCCTCCATACCAGATAACTCTATTTTTTGAAGGTCTTGCTCTGTTAATTTATAAGTTGCTTCATTGAAACCGTATGCGCAAAGTATCAAACTTATTGATATCCCTGCTATTCCAATTAACAATAAGGGTCTTCTGCCCATTCTATCAATCAAAAAGATAGCAACGAAGGTGAATAAAACAGTAATAAAACTGAGAAGTACTCCGGAAGAAAATGCAGCGTCGGTCCCAATACCTGTTTGTTTAAATATAGAAGTAGCGTAAAAGTAGACGGCATTTATACCTGTAATTTGTTGTAAAACTCCAATTACCAAACCAACTAAGAGAATGAACCTTAAAGAAGGTTTGAGCAAGGATAAAAGTGAAACCTTTGAATCGTCTTTCGATTTTGATGCGTTTTCAATTGCTTTAATTTCTTCAGAAGCTACTTCAGTTCCATAAATTCTATTTAGAACCCCTTTAGCCTCTTCGACCATATTTTTAGTGTACAACCATCTAGGGCTTTTAGGAACAAAAAACATGATTATGAAATAAAAGATAGCAGGAATAAACTCTATGCCTAACATCCATCTCCAAACAGTTTCGTCATTGAACAAATCAGTTCCGGCGGTATTGATTTTGTTTAAATAATAATTACTTAAAAATGCCGCAAAGAAACCGAGTACAATGTTTAGCTGTTGTAATGAAACAAGCTTACCTCTATTTTTTGCGGAAGATATTTCGGCGATATACGTAGGTGCTAAAATTAAAGCTGCCCCAAACCCTATGCCTCCTATCATTCTTGCGATGTAAAGCATTTCATAAGAGGTGGCAAAGGCCGAAAATAAGGCAGATACAGCATACAAAAAGGCGACTACAATCAATATTTTTTTACGCCCAATAATATCACTTAACCTACCGGCAAGTAACATGGCAATCATAGCCGCAAAAGAAGGAGAACTTACTACCCATCCCGATTGCCAGTCGTTTAAATCAAATTCAGGCCCTGCATATGACATAACACCCGAAATAATGCCGGCGTCAAAACCGAATAAAAAGCCTCCTAACGAAACTACAAATGCAATTAATATTACTTTTCTACTCATAACTTTTTGTTTTGGTTTGAACGACAGGAGCTAGTATGCTTTGAAGTAATGCCTCCTCATTGCCTCCATATGTTTTTGAAATAGGATTTCCATTTCTAGTAATACCTTCAAATTGTCCGGAATCAACTAAACTCCACAAGGTATATTTGACTTCATTTTTAATATTTATCAGGCCAAAGTGATTTTCTGAGGCACGTACATCGTTTGTATCCTTCCAAGGTTCATCAAAAGCTTCAAAGAAGAAGCAAGCTAACCCTTCTGCAGAGGACCATTCTCTCATGTAATTGTAATACAATTTTTGTTTGAATTCATCGGCCGCATGAGATCCGTTAACTCCATAGTTTGAAAAAGCGGAAGTTGCCCAACCCGTTTCGCCAATATGAATGGGCTTATCGGGTGAAATAGAGTGAATGTATTTTCTGGTAGACTCATATTGAGCAACTGCATAGTTCTTAGCTTTTAACATGCCCTCTTTCGCTAATTCGATTTTGCTTTTTGATAAATCCGTTGAATCAATTTGCCAAAAATCAGGGTTGTAATGTGTGTCGTGAAAAGGGTAGGTGTGCATTGAAACATAATCAACTGCTTTAATTAATTCGTCCAACTCTTTAGAGAGATAGTCAGTTGATCCACCACCCCAAGAAGCAAAATTATCTGAGCTGGTAATCCATAAATCGGAACTCAATTCCCCTTGCTCCTTTACTTTTTGAAGTTGCTCAACGTAGTTTAATATAACCCTAGGGGAAACAGAATACATTTCAGCCCAATGCACCATAGACTCATTCCCAACTGCAATAATTTTAATGATGTCAGGATACTTTTTTGCTAGTTCAACTGCTCTTTTTATCTCAGCCCGATTTTCTTTGATGTTTTCTTTCGAATGATTCCTCGAAGAGGTATATGCTTGTTCGCATTCAATCCATGCACCCAACATGACATACATTTCAAAAGAAGGATTCTCCTGCTTTAATTCATTAATCGCTTGCAATACTCTTTCAGCGTGAGGAAACTTTTGTGTGTAGTATGTCCGAATAATTCTAATATCAATCGCTGATAAAACTTTCATGTCCTCCTTTAACTCTTCAACAGAAGGGCACATCTTTCTCGTCTTTTCTCTATATCCGCCAAATGAGATTGCCTGGAAGTTTGGGTTTCCTAAAATATGTTCTGCAGTAATAATTTCTTTTGCTGTTGTGCTATCCACACTGGTGGAGCATGAAAATACAGCCAAAATTATAATGGGAATTGATATTTTAACGAAATGTTTCATCTTAAGCTTCAAATCTTTGATGACTTTTTAATTTTGTGTTCGTGGCATCCGATAAAATATTCAAGTAATTACGATGATAATTTACTAATTCATTAATTGGGCTCTTTATTATTTTACCTGCTTTATATCCTTGTTTTTTTAATTCTTCAATGAGTATGTCTTTGAAAATAAATGCGAGACTACCTACGAAACCAACTTGCTTAGACTTGTATTCTGAAAAACAGCCTACATGTATTTCAATAAATTTGGCAAAACCATGACGTAACATGTCCATAATGTATTGTTCCTGTTTATGTTTTGCAATAAAAGGCATGAACGATGCTAGATATACATTGGCATGTATATTACCATAAATCTTTTCTCTAGCCTCTCCCCATGTTAATTGATAGGTTGCTTCAAAATCTTCTTGAATGACTGTCGGCATGCGTTTATAGAAAAAGTCAGATAAAAGTTGTTTGCCGAAGTATCCACCTCCTGCTTCGTCTCCCATAACGAAACCTAACGCTGGAATTTTTTCAATTAGATTCTCTCCGTCAAAGTAACATGAGTTAGATCCAGTTCCTATTATGCAACTAATTAAAGGTTGATCTTCATATAAAGAATATGCTGCAGCAAGAAGGTCGTGATCAACAACGATTTCTGCATTTCTAAATACTTGTACTAAACCATTAATAATTCGCTGCTTTAATTTTGGACTAGAACAGCTAGCACCGTAAAAGTAAACGTTGTTTACTTTATCTTTCGAAGCAAATAAATCGACACACTGACTGAGTGTTTCAGCCACGTATTCAGTGCTATGGAAGTCTGGGTTAAATCCTTGTGTTTTAAAATTGCTTTCTACCAAGCCTTCATCGTTTAAGATAACCCATTCACATTTAGTTGAGCCGCTTTCTGCTATTGCTATCATCGTTATTTTGTTTTATAGTTTTTTTGAAACCAAGATCCACCAACTGCAATTACATTGCTTAGTGCCAAATAATCTTGACTTGTTGCTTCTGTTATTCCTCCGGTAGGGCAAAATTTAAGCGTTGGGAATAACCGTCCAAACATCTTTAACGCATCAACTCCACCATAAAGGTTAGCCGGAAAAAATTTAAGGTATTCTAAACCTAATTCTTGAGCCTGTATTATTTCGCTCGGAGTAGCAACCCCCGGCAGGAATGGGATTTTTGACTTAGTCATGTATTCAAATAAGTTAACAGTTAAACCCGGGCTTACAATAAAATCAGCTCCGATTGATTTCAACTGATCTACTTGAAGGGAAGAGATAACTGTTCCTGCGCCTACTTGAATTGTGTCACTGAATTTCTTCTTTAACAATTCAATGGCTTTCAAGCCATATGGTGTTCGCAAAGTAATTTCAACACAAAAAACATTACCCTTAATTAAATAATCCATAAATGCTTCAGGGTCATCTTCTTTTTGAAAAGTAACAACCGGAACCAGCGGGTTATTTTTTAAAATTTTATTTATTGATTGATTTCCCATTTCTTAAATTATAAAAGATGCTCCTTCTTCGCTTTCGCTCACTAAGGTTTTTAATTGGTTGAATAACTCTCTGCCAACTCCATAAGACTTATGATCATCAGTAGTTAAATTCTCTCGTGCTTGAACTTCTTCAATATTCAAGCAGTTTAATATTCCATTTTCAGGGTCTAATTCAATCAGGTCCCCGGTTTGTAATTTGGCAATCATTCCGCCTTTTGCCGCTTCAGGACTTAAGTGAATTGCTGCAGGAACTTTACCTGACGCACCTGACATTCTTCCATCTGTTACTAGCGCTACTCTGTGTCCGGCAAACTGAAGTAAACTAAGGGTAGGGGTTAATTTATGAAGCTCAGGCATTCCAATGCTGTGAGCTCCTTGATTTTTTACAACTACTACTACATCCTTATTTAATTCTTTTCTTTTAAACGCAGAAATTACTTCGTCTTGATCGTCAAAAACAACCGCCTTAGCCTTCACATACCTGTGTTCGGGTTTAACCGCTGAAATTTTAATTACAGAACGTCCAAGGTTGCCTTTTAAAACTTTCAGTCCTCCTGTGCTAGCAAAAGGGTTACTAACGGGTCTTAAAATATTTTCATCGAGTGAGTTTTTTGGTACAGGCCTCCATTTCAATTCTCCATTCTCAATAAATGGTTCGTTAAAATAATGATCTAAACCAGTACCCATATTTGTTTTTACATTGCTGTTTAAGAAACCTCCATCGCTTAATGTCTTCATAAGGAAACCCATTCCTCCGCAAGCTTGAAAGTGATTAATATCTGCAGTGCCATTCGGGTATACTTTAGTAATGGATGGAACTACATCAGAAACATCGTTAAAGTCGTCCCAATTCACTATTATTCCTGCACTTTTAGCAATGGCGATAATATGAATGGTGAGATTAGTGCTGCCTCCAGTAGCAACTAAACCAACTAATGCATTTACAATGCTTTCAGGACTAATTATTTCGTAAAGGGGTGTGTATCCTTCTTTCTGAGGAGTTATTTCCAACAATCGTTTGACAGCGTAGTCGTTTAATTTTTCTCTTAACTCAGTTCCGGGGGTAATAAATGACGCGCCTGGGAGGTGCACTCCCATTATTTCCATTAACATTTGATTGCTGTTCGCAGTTCCGTAAAACGTGCAAGTTCCTGCAGAATGATATGATGCGGACTCAGCTTCTAACAACTCTGCTCTTCCGATCTTTCCATCGGCATAATCTCTTCTAAATTCGGCTTTTTCATCATTTGTGATTCCTGATTCCATGGGACCACCTGGGATAAAAATGTAAGGTAAATGACCAAATCGAAGAGCGCCCATCATCATTCCCGGAACAATCTTATCACAAATGCCCAAGCACAATCCTCCATCAAACATTTGATGTGACATTCCAACTGCTGTTGACAATGCTATAACATCTCTACTAAAAAGAGAAAGCTCCATTCCTGCTTGTCCTTGCGTTACACCATCGCACATTGCTGGAACTCCAGAGGCAACTTGAGCAACACCACCGTATTTTTTAGCAGAAGCTTTTAATTTTGGTGGATAGTCTTCATAGGTTTTATGGGCGCTTAGCATGTCATTGTATGCAGTTATGATAGCTAAGTTCGATTTTACTTCTGCACTTAGATCTACCTTTTCGTCATCTGCACATGCGGCAAATGCATGAGCTAAATTTCCACAAGCTAAATCTGCTCTTGTTACTTTGTTGTTATGAACAGTTCTCATCAAGTCTAAGTACTCTTTTCTTGATACTTTAGAGCGTTCCTTTATTCGTTTTGTTATTTCTATTATCGTTTTATTCATAATGTCATTTACTCCAGAATATTTCTGGTTTAATATAATTTTGATCGATAAATACTTTGATAGGATACTTTTTTTCTGTGTTCACATCCAATGCATCTAATATTTGTTTTTTTTCTTCTCCATAACAGTGAAGGTATAAATTTTCAGTATTCAAAAGCGCTTTTCTGGTAAAAGAGATGCGCTGATAAGGAGCGGTTGTAGGATTAGTGATAATTAGACTAGCAGTATTTTGCAAATCTAGTCCAAGATGTAATTCTTTGCAGCTTGGAAAAAGTGATGCAGTATGCCCATCTGTGCCCATTCCTAAAATAACAACTGTAAATGGGCGAGTTATCTTCTTGATTGCGCTTTCCACTAATTGTAAGTTTAAGTGAGCATCTGTTGAATTTACAATCAAAGGAATGAAATTAGCATTTCGGGTATTATTAACAAGTAAATGTTGCTTTATTAATGTGCCATTTTGATCGGGATGTCCATCCGGCAAAAATCGATCATCCACAGGTATGACAGTAACTTTTTCCCAGTCAATGTCTTTGTTCGAAAGTAGGTCGAACAACTTAACAGGGGTAGAACCTCCGGATACTAATAAAGAAGCCTTACCATTATTATTAATTGACTTTTCTAATTTTTGACAAATTAAAGTTGAAAGCTCTTTTTCTATAAGAGATCTAGTCTTCATCTGTTTTTCTTTCTTGAACCTTAAGAATATGCCGAGACTTTACCCAGGCTCTAGCTTCATCCATGATTAAATCTCCTGGTCCTTTCGTTCCTGCCTCATACAATATATTTGGAACTTTTTCTGATTTCCAGTTTTTTAAAATAGACTCAACCCACTCCCAAGAAGCCTTTACTTCGTCTCTTCTCATAAAAAGCGTTTGGTTTCCTCGAACTACATCCATCAAAAGCCGTTCATATGCATCAGGGAAACGGTCGTTAAAGTGGTCTGCATAGTCTAATTCTAAAGAAAATGGTTTGTAACGGTAGCCTCCTGGTCCAGGGATTTTTACCATCTGTTGTAGTTCAATTCTTTCTTCTGGTTGTAAACGAATTGTCAACTTATTATTATCGATTTCCTTTTTCTCTGGAAATATATTGTGGGGAACGTGCTTGAAATTGATAACAATTTCAGAAAATCGATGAGGCATTCTTTTGCCTGTCCTCAAATAAATTGGGACACCACTCCATCTCCAATTATCGATGTATGTTTTTAACGCTACAAAAGTTTCAGTGCTAGAGTCATATTTATCGATATCTTCTAGATAGGAGGGAAGATGACCTTCCTTAGTTTTGCCTCTAGTATATTGACCTCTAACGGTATCTGTAGAAATTGTTTCTTTTGTAAAGGGTCTTAAAGCTTTTAAAACCTTTAACTTTTCATCTCTCACTTGATCCGCGTCCAGTGTGATAGGAGGCTCCATAGCTATCAAGCAAAGAAGCTGTAATAGGTGGTTTTGAACCATATCCTTTAATGCACCGTACTTATCATAGAAGTTCCCTCTTGTTCCAACACCTAATGACTCAGCTACAGTAATTTGTATGTTGTCAATCTCTTGAGCATTCCAAGAGCGTTCAAAAATATTATTTGCAAACCTCAAAACCATTAGATTCTGGACAGTTTCCTTACCCAAATAATGGTCAATTCTATATATCTGACTTTCTTTAAAATATTGAGCAACTTTATCGTTTATTTCTTCAGAACTTATTAAGTCTGTACCTAAAGGCTTTTCCAATACGACCCGAGAGTTGTCGTTAATTAAACCAAGTTGACCTAGAAAAGAAGAAATCTGACCAAAAATACTTGCAGGAGTAGCCAAATAAAAGGCACGCACTCTATCTCCTTTCTTTTCAAAATACTTTTTAATGCCCGTTGCTTCTTTCGAATTATTTATGTCAACAACCTTATAGGTAATGATTGACAATAAATTGGCTAAAATTTTCTCGTCTAGACTTTCAATGTGCTTACTTAACTCCGCTTTCAAAACAGCTCCAAACTCTTCGTTTGTTAGCTTTTTTCTTGCTAAAGCCAATATTCGATCCTCTGTACTAATTTGCTTTTCAAGCAATCTGTAGTACAGGGCAGGATAAATTTTTCTGAACGACAAATCTCCGTCTCCACCAAATATGACGAGATCGAAGTGTGTTTTTATTTCTGAGGCAAGGTTTTTCATCAGAAACAAATATAAGATACTTAAAGTAATATTTACAATAAGGGTTTTTGAATTGACATATCTAATAATTTTCAGCAATAAAGAGAACTAGCTGTGATTGATAAACTCCCTTATTTAAAGGAATTTACATCTCAAAGCTAAATCCTTTTTCTAACAAGCTCTCGTATTTGTCTTTATCGAAAGAAAATAATTTTGCAGGTCTATGAGACACTTTAGTTTGAAATTCCTTCGTGTCTTGTAACAAGTTCATGCTTAATATTTTTTTCCTAAAGTTGGCTTTATCAAAGGATGTATTAAGTATAGCTTCATAAAGTTCTTGTAATTGTCCAAGAGTAAATTTTTTTGGAAGAAGCTCAAATCCTATTGGCTGCAATCGGACACGTTCGCGGAGTGTCGAAAGTACTTGGTTAACAATCTCGTTGTGATCGAAGGCAAGTTGAGGTAATCCTTTTACATCGACCCATACCACGTTAGATGCCCATGAGCTGGCAAGTGGCTGATACCTATCTACACTTATTAAGGAGTAATAGCCTACTGTAACAACTCTACCTATTGGGTGTCGATCTACTTGACCATATGATTTCGATTGGGTCAAGTATACATCTTCTAAACCAGTTAAATCCTTTAAAACTCTATCAGCAGCCAATTCCATATCTTCTGTTGGGTAAACTAAATCTCCAGGCAAGGCTTTTTTGCCTTTATGAGGCTCAGTTCCTCTTTCAATCACAAGAAGCTTTAAGCCATTCTCATGGTAACCTAAAATCACACAATCAACGGAAAGTGCAAATTGAAAGAAATTTTCTATTGGAATTTTATAAAAGGCACCAAATTGGTGTCCTAAAATATCCTCTGTCACAGAAGACCTTTTCTTGTTCATAAATCGAATTTCTCAAATTAATTCATTTGCAAAGATACATTTCTTACTTTATTTTAAAAAAGCCCGGATTGTCTCAATTTCATTGAGTAGTATAAATTTATTGCTTAGAAAGGAATCAATTTAATTATTTATCATTAAATTTTTTAAGGCTCTCTTGTTGATTTTCTATGCAACTTTTACCATTTATTTTTTTCAAGTATTAAGCATTTCTCAAATAAAGTTGTTATCATTGTTATAGTTAAATGAACTAAAAGTCTCTTTATTTTAATTTAACTACTCAAAACCAAAAAGTTATGATGAAATACTTATTTTTATTTGCTTCGTTTATTCTAATCGGGAGTAATACTTTTGCTCAAGATTCTACAATTACGGGTCAAGTAAAAGGTGAAGACGGCCTGACAATTCCGGGTGCAAGCGTTGTTGTAAATGGGACTGCAAATGGAGTTGCCACAGATATTGATGGTAATTTCTCTATTAGGATAGCTAATTTAAAAACAGCAATTTTAAAATTTTCCTATCTGGGTTATGCGACTCAAGAAATTGCTGTTGCTGGAAGACAAAAAATTAACATTGTTTTAAAGGAGTCAGCCAAGAAAATTGATGAGGTAGTTGTTGTTGGGTATGGAACTTCCACAAAGAAAACATTAACCGGAGCTACAAGTCAGGTTGGTGGAGAAGATGTTCAAAAATTAAATGTTGCCCGTGTTGATCAAGCATTACAGGGTCAAGTTTCTGGTGTTGCAATTAATACGAACTCAGGCTCACCAGGTGGAGGGTCAAGCATCAGAATACGTGGTCTTTCTACTTTTGGAGATAACGACCCTCTTATTTTAGTGGATGGAGTAGTTTATGATTCTGAAGGATTAAATGCTTTGAATCCTAATGATATCGCATCTGTTAACGTATTAAAAGATGCGACGGCAGGTATTTATGGAGTGAGAGCAGCCAACGGTGTAATTATAATTGAAACAAAAAAAGGAGCACTTAATTCTGCGCCTCAAGTTGAGTTTAGCTCTTATTTAGGAGTGCAGAATACGGCTAGAAGATTAGATTTATTGAATGCAACCGAGTATGCAGTTATCAAAAATGAAATGTTTGGATCAGCCGGAGATGCAATTCCATTTAACAATACATCCATAGGGGAAGGAACCGATTGGCAAGATGAAGTCTTTCAATCTGCTTTAATTCAGAATTACAATTTTTCAGTTTTAGGTGGTAATAAAAACTCTACATACTCGGCAGGTGCGTCTTATTTCACACAAGATGGAATCGTAGGTGGCGATAAATCTAACTTTGAACGGATTAATGCTCGCTTGAATTTGGGAAATCAATTAAATGACAAAGTGAAGTTGAATTCAGTTATTTTGTATACCAACGAAAAAAGACGAGCGCTGCCAGAAAATGGAATTGGCTCTGTTTTATATAATACGATAAATGCATTCCCAAATGAACCTGTGAAAACAGCAGACGGGAATTACTCTTATTTAGAGGAGGTGAGTGATATAATTAATCCATTAGCACAAATAGAGAACAGCCAAAACTTAGCAATTGTAAATAAAATTGTTGGGAAAGAGGAATTAGTATTTGAAATTAACGACAATTTCACGTTTACTAATCGTATAAATTATAATTACGCTTCTGTAGATTTTAAATCATTTTCTCCTTTGGTTTGGTACGGTCAAGGGAAAGCGCAGAACACGGCATTGAACGATAATTTAGATCCTACTCGTGTAGAAATTGCTGACAGTGTTTTCATAGAACGAGGGGCAAGTGTGTTTGAATCTCGGTCTACTTATGTAGACTTAAACGGAGAAAGTTATTTGAACTATAACCGAATTTTTAACGAAGACCATTCTGTGAAAGGAACCATTGGTGTTTCAGTATTCCAGAGAAGTGGTAGTCAGTTAAATGGATCGGCTTTCAATATCCCGGGCAACTCTGTAGAATATGCAGATATTTCTGCAAACCTTGCACCCGGGGGTTTCTTGAATAATACTGGCTCTTTCGAATTCGAAGAGCGTTTATTGTCAACGTTTTTTAGAGGAGAGTACGGTTTTAAAGGAAAATACTTGGCTTCGTTGATTATAAGAAGGGACGGTTCTTCAAAATTTGGTCCGAACAATAGATTTGGTACCTTCCCAACTATATCAGCTGCATGGTTGATTTCGGAGGAAGAGTTCTTCGATTTCAAAAAAATAACCTTTGCGAAACTACGTGCCAGTTATGGAATTTCAGGAAATGATCAAATTCAAAACTTTGCCTACAGAGCTCAGTTGGATGGAGAAGGTGTATACGTATTTGATGACGTGATTGTCCAAGGTGTCGCTATTGGTAGAGCCTCTAATCCTGATTTAAGGTGGGAAAGCACCAGGCAGTTCAATTTGGGTTTAGATCTTGTTATTGGTGACAACTTCAACATTACAACAAACTATTTTATTAAGAATACAAAAGATTTATTATTCCAACCAGAAGTGTCTGCCGTGCTCGGAACAAATGGCCCTGGAGGTCAATCTCCTATTGTAAATGCAGGAGATGTATCCAATAAAGGTATTGAGCTTGAGCTTGCCTATTATTCAGACCGTAATAAGAAACTACAATATGCAATTAACTTCAATACGACTTACCTTCGCAACGAAGTTCTTAAAACGCCTGAAGGTGTTGAATTTATTCCGGGTGCTGCATTTGGAGTTGGAGGTGGAGTAGCAACTCGATTCGAGGAAGGTTTTGCTATTGGATATTTTCATGGATTTGAAACGGATGGAATTTTCCAGTCTCAAGAAGAAATTGATAATGCTACAGTGATTCAGGAAGGCGCAAAACCAGGAGATATCAGATACGTTGACCAGAACGGAGACGGTGTGATTAGCTTTAATGATGACTCAGATCGAAAAGAGCTTGGCTCTGCTATACCTGACTTTACGTTTGGCTTGAATTTAAGTGCCTCTTATAGAAACTTCGACTTTTCAATGAATATTTTCTCAGCAGTAGGGCAAGAAATTATACGGAACTACGAACGTCAGCAACCATATGCAAACCAATTAGATTATGTAATCGATCGTTGGGTAGGAGCAGGAACATCTGATGAGAATCCAAGATTAACAACTGAAGCAAATCGAAATGGAGAGTTTTCGGATTATTATGTCGAAAACGGAGCTTTTATGAGGATTAAAAACATGCAAATTGGTTACACACTTCCCAAAGAGCTAATTAAAAAATTGAAATCGAAGTCAATTCGCATATATGTCTCTGTAAATAATCTTTTAACGGTTACACAATACAGAGGATTTGATCCGGAGATTGGATCTGTTGGAGGAGCTCTTGCAGCAGGTGTTGACTACGGCTTTTATCCTCAAGCTAGAACAGTAATGGGTGGGTTTAATTTTAAATTTTAAGAAAGATGAAAAAAATTAATTACAAGAATTTTGGAATAGTTTTAATAGCAATCTTATTCTCCTTAACAGCTTGTGAGAAGTTCTTGGACTTAGAGCCTCCATTTAGCCAAGATGCAGATAATTATTTTACGGAGCCTTCTCATTACGAACTAGCATTGATAGGAGCGTATGATTTGCTTCAAGGGTCATTTATTAATTTATGGATTGGAGAAATCGCTTCTGACAACTCAATTGCAGGTGGAGAAAGTGTTACAGATACTCAAGGCTTGCATGAAATAGAATCAATGACTCATGGGGCTGTAAATAGAGAATTGAGAAGTGTATTTCAATGGAATTATGCTGGGATTAGTAGAGCTAATTTCATTTTAGAAAATAAAAATAACATTCAATTCGAAGGTAAACAACAAATTATTGCTGAGGCAACATTTTTGAGAGGCTACTATTATTTTCAATTAGTAAAATATTTTGGTGATGTTCCATTAGTTATTGATAAGAGATTAGGAGCAGATGAGGTGACGGAGATTGAAAGAAGTAGTAAGGAAGATGTTTATGCCCAAATTGAAGCAGATTTAAGTTTTGCTGCCTCCAATTTAAATCCGGTGAATCCTGTAAAAGGAAGAGTTAATAAATGGGCAGCGTTAGCTTTACTAGGTAAGGTTCAATTGTATCAAAATAAGTTTTCTGAAAGCGCAGTAAGTTTAGACCAAGTGATTAACTCTATGCAGTATCAGTTGATAAGAGACTATAGAAATTTATTTTTAGTTGGAAACGAAGGCCACTCAGAGGCTGTTTTTGATGTTCAATATAGTGGTTTAGAAGGTGGAGGATATGGTTGTTTAATTTGCCTTGAAGGAAATGCGGCCCCGGGATTTCATGGTATCCGTCAATACGATGGACCTATTTATGGAGATGGTAATAGTTACAATCTTCCAACTCAAGACTTGTACGCTTCTTTTGAGTTAGCCGATGACATTCGAAGAAACGCCACAGTTTTAGATATTGATTCGTTTATTGGGCAGCAAGCGAACCCGGCAAATATTTCTTATGCCATCGGCGGTGGCGGGCACACCGGACTATACAATAATAAGTACATTAAAAAGCTAGGTGAAATAGGACTTCCAGATAATGATTTAACAAGCCCTGTAAATAATACAGTAATCAGGTATGCCGATGTGCTTTTAATGGCAGCAGAAGCGCATAATCGATCCAACAATGATGGACAAGCGTTGTTATATTTAAACGAGGTACGAGCTAGAGTTAACTTAACTGGAGTAAGCGCTGCAGGACAAGCGTTAACAGACGCTATATGGGATGAAAGACGATTTGAGTTATCAGGTGAAGGTCATCGTTTTTTCGATTTGGTAAGAACCGGACAGGCAGCGTCAAGAATAAATGGATTTCAAGTAGGGAAACATGAACTATTTGCAATACCACAAATTGAAATTTCTTTAGCCGGTGGAAATTGGAATCAAAATTCGGGATATTAAAAACTAAAAAACGATGACAAAAAATATTTTAATTCTACTCGCAATTTCCCTTTTGGGTTTTTCATCTTGTAAAGACGATGAGCCTGAGTTAGGGCCTGCGCCAACGGCAGCAGATGCGGCATTCACTTATACAGAGTCTTCAACAAGTCCTAATATTCTTCAATTCAAGGCAGCTAGAACGGATGTAGTAGCAGTTTGGGATTTTGGTAATGGAACATCTGCTGAAGGACCATCCGGAATAGGAACGTATCCAAATAAGGGAACGTATGCAGTTACGTTAACGATTTTTACTAAAGGGGGTAGTGCTACTCGAACAGATAGTGTTGTAATAGCTGCTGATGATTTTGCATTGCTGAACGATCCGTTGTTCAGACTTCTTTCTGGCGGTATAGACAGTGTGAATGGTAAAACTTGGGTTTTAGATTCTGCAAATGCCGGCCATTTTGGGGTTACATATAGTTCAACAGGAGATTTTGGTTACTTACCTAATGACTACAGCGCAGCAGCAAATAACCATGGTGGTTTTGGTATGTACGATGATCGGTATAATTTTAGTTTGCAAGGTTATCAATTCAACATGATTACAAACGGCAATGTTTTTATCGACAATTTACAAGCTGGAAATTTTCCTGGATCAACTCAGATCAGTGGCTCAGAAGATTATATTGCACCTTTAGCGAATCAAATTGGCGAGAACTGGTCCATATCAAAGGGTGTGGATACTACCCTTACTGTTTCAGGTAGGTCATTTATGGGGTTTTACACTGGAGTTAAGGTATATAAAATTCTTAATCTCACTGAAAATGAATTATACCTTAGGTATGCAGACGCGAGTAATGCAAATTTGCAATGGTACATTCGATTAATCCCTGAAGGTTACGTTCCAGGTTCTGGTGGAGGTGGAAGCACTGGTGTTGAGTTGCCTATAGATTTTGAGGGAACAGATCCGGGTTTTTCAAGTTTTAATGGTAGTACTGCGAGCGTGGTTAGTAATCCAAATCCAACTGGTGACAATACAAGTGCAAACGTACTTCAAACCATAAAAGGTGGCTCTAACGACGCAGGTATTTACGTTGACTTAGGGTCTGAATTGGATTTGTCAACAAACACCAAAATTGCCTTTAAACTATTTAATTCTACCAATCCATTCGTTGGTGGAACGTGCAGAGTTAAATTAGAAGACCAGTCTAACCCTCAAAATAGTGTTGAAGTTGATGTAACACTTGTAGCAACTCCCGCGTGGATTCAATATGAGGCTGATTTTGCAGGGTCTGCATCTGGGCAATATGATAGAATTGTGTTTTTCCCAGGTTGGGCAACCACTGGAACAGACACATATAATTTGGATGACATAGAACAAAAATAATATGACTTCATTTAGATTAGCTTTAGTACTTTGTTTAGCATCGATAATTGTTTACTCAGGCTGCAAGGTAGATGAAGGTTCAGACTTCTCTGTAACGCAACCCTCTAATTTAGAAGTGGTTGTGACCGTAGACTCAGTCGTGGAAGGTCAAGTAAGTGTGACGGCAAATGCAAGTAATGCAAATAATTACATTATTACGTTTTACGAGCAAGGTGGAGTTACTTCGGAAGAATCGAAAAATGGAGAAGCAACATATCAGTACAGTTCTTCTGGTTCATACACCATCAATGTTAAAGCTAATACTACCCCAACAGACTTTATCGAGACTAACGTAAATGTTATTCCATATTTTCGTTTAGGTCCTCCAACAAATGATGGGATGCCACCAACAGACGGATACAGCAGTCCTATATCATATCCTGGCTACAATTTAGTTTGGAATGATGAATTCGACGGAACATCTCTTTCTACAATAGATTGGAATTATGAAATAGGAACAGGAAATGGCGGTTGGGGAAATAATGAACTGCAATATTATCGTCAAGAGAATGCTTCTGTCAGTAATGGAATATTAACGATTCAAGCGAAAAAGGAATTTTTCAATACCAGTGCTTATACCTCTTCTCGAATAACCACGCAAAATAAACATAGCTTTCAATACGGACGAATTGATGTAAGGGCTGCACTTCCTTTCGGACAAGGCCTGTGGCCTGCCTTATGGATGTTGGGTGACAATATTTCTGCTGTGGGTTGGCCATCTTGTGGCGAAATTGATATTGTGGAGTTAGTTGGAGGGAATAATAGGGATAACGAAGTGCATGGAACCGCACACTGGGAGTTGAACGGTTCACGCGTTCAGGCTGGCGGAAGCAATAGGTTGCAAAATGGTGCTTTTGCTCACGAGTTCCATGTGTTTTCCATCGTTTGGGATAGTCAAAAAATAGAATGGTATAGAGATGATGTCAAATATCAAACATTAGACATCACACCTGCGGACTTACGTGAATTTCAAAACAAGTTTTTCTTAATCTTTAATGTAGCCGTTGGAGGTGATTGGCCAGGCTCACCAAATGCTTCGACCCAATTTCCTCAGTACATGTTTGTTGATTATGTAAGAGTATTTCAGAGGTAACGGGTAACTGGGTTAAAATTTAGTTTTAGTTAAGGAGAGCGCTTTGCATTTACTATAGAGCGTTTTTTATGGAGATTAAAATAAACTAGTTAGAAGAGTTATAGTTTATTTTACTATTTCTTCGTATACTTGTTTAAATTATTTAAACTTATACAAAATGAAAAAAATAGTACTTTCTTTTATTCTCTCATCGGTTTGTCTTCTAGGGATGAGTCAAAAATCACAGATAGACTTACCAATTACATGGGATGATACTGCTAACGTTGATTACTCTGTTATTGGCTTTGGAAATGATACGGCAAATTTGGCTGTAGATCCGACCAGTGCCTCTAACATTGTTCTCGGAATTGTTAAGCCTTCTGGTGGTGGAACTCAAATATGGGCTGGAGTTGTTTTAGGTAATGATTCATTAGCCTCTGCAATTCCTTTCTCAGCAGGAAATACAACCATTATTGCACGAGTTTATTCTTCAGCGATTGGGATTCCAATGAGATTAAAGGTTGAAAACGAGTCTAATGCAGCAATTGCCTCAGAAACTGAGGTTAATACTACTGTTGTTGGTTGGGATACACTATCATTTGATTTTTCAACTCCTGTAACTGGTACTCCGGGACTAGTATTTACGAACACGTATGATAAAATGGCATTTTTTCCAAATTTTGGAACAGTTCCAGCAACAGATGAAACATACTATATCGATTATGTTGCATTTATAGGCGGTAGTTCAGGGCCATCTAAAGCGCAGATTGATTTGCCAATTAACTGGGACGATACAGCGAATGTGAACTATGCAGTAATCGATTTTGGAGGAAACGTATCTTCTTCAGTTGTTGATCCAACAAATGCTTCTAACCTAGTTTTAAAAACAGAAAAACCTTCAACAGCGCAAGGATGGGCAGGAACTACTTTAGGTTCTGCATTAGCAACTGCAATACCTTTTTCCGCTTCAAATACAACAATGGAAGCTATAATATGGTCTGCAGCAAGCGGAATACCTGTATTAATGAAAGTTGAAGATCAAACAAATGCTGGAATTTTTGTTGAAACGTTAGCTAGCACTAGCCGAGTTGGTTGGGATACCTTAACCTTTGATTTTGCAAACCCTAGTCCTAACGCTCAAGCGTTAAACTTTGCAAATACATATGACAAAGTTTCTTTGTTTTTTAACTTTAATGTTGTCCCATCAGCGACTGAAACGTATTATACTGATGATGTATGGTTTGGAGGAGCTTCTTCAGGTCCATCAAAGGCTCAAATTGATTTGCCAATCAATTGGGATGATACTTCAAATGTAAGCTACAGTATAACTCCTTTCGGTGGAAATATTTCTACTGTAGTTACTGATCCAACGAACGCTTCCAATTTGGTATTGCAAATTGACAAACCAGCTACAGCTCAATCTTGGGCAGGAACTACCTTAGGTAGTTCAGCATTAGCAACAGCTATCCCTTTTGCAACAACTAGAACAGTGTTGCAGGCTAAAGTATGGTCAGCAGCAAGTGGAATACCTATATTATTGAAAGTAGAAGATCAAACAAACGCAGGAATATTTGTTGAAACGTTAGCATCTACAAGTAAAGTTGGTTGGGATACATTAACTTTCGATTTTTCAAATCCCGGGCCAAATGCTCAAGCTCTGAATTTTTCAAATACTTATGATGTTATATCTATCTTTTTTAACTTCAACGTAGTTCCTTCAGCTCTTGAAACGTACTATTTAGATAACATATCTTTTGGTCAATTGATTACAGGGATTTCAGAATATAAGTCTAATCCAACATTCTCTGTTTACCCTAATCCGGCGAATGATGTTGTTACAATTGATGCTACTTTATTGAATAAAGTGAATCAAGTAATAGTAAAAAATGCTGTAGGACAGATTGTATTACAAAAGAATGTTTCAGCGATTGATAACAAGTTGAACGTATCAAACTTTGAGAATGGAGTTTATTTTATGATTCTATCTTCTGAATTAGGAACGAAGACTTCTAAATTCATGGTTACGAAATAAGAATTAACATACAGTTATTTCAACGGAAAGAAGCCTGTATCGAAAGATGTGGGCTTCTTTTTTGCTGTTAATGAAAAAGAGTTATTTCTATAAAAACAAAACTAACTATTGTCGATTTTTGTAAGTAGATGAGTCAACTTCTATCTACATCCATCGAGTATCTTAAAGGCGTTGGGCCAAAACGCGCAGAAATTCTAGCTGCGGAATTGGGCATTCGCACTTATGGAGAGTTATTACATCACTTTCCATTTCGCTATGAAGATAGGACCAAGTTTTATAAAGTTTCGGAGGTAAATGGAAATTTACCTTACGTTCAATTGGTAGGCGAAATTGTTCATGTTGAAGAGATAGGGGTTAAGTTTAAAAAACGGCTGGTCGCTAAACTGAGAGATGAAACCGGAACGATGGAGTTGGTCTGGTTTAAAGGTGTCGCTTATTTTGCCAAGAATTTAAAGGTTGGTGAGAAGTACGTTGTCTTTGCAAAACCAAACGAGTACAATCGTAAAGTAAATTTAGTTCACCCCGAAGTAGAGACATTAATTGAATTTAAAAACTCTGTTCAGTCCAAACTTCAAGCAGTGTATCCTTCTACAGAAAAGCTTTCGAAGTTTGCTTTGGGATCTAAAAATATTTCCAGACTATTAAAAACGCTATTACCTCAATTAAAATACAAGCTAGAAGAGAATGTCCCGGCTTCGGTTGTAGAAAATAATATACTGTTGGATCGAGAATCTGCCATGTTTAACATTCATTTTCCCACCTCGGTTGAGTTGCTGAAACGATCAATTAGACGAATTAAATTCGAGGAGTTATTCATGATTCAGTTAGAATTACTGAAACTTAAATTAGTGAACTTAGAGAAGTCTCAAGGATTTGTTTTTGGTGAGATTGGCGAAAAGTTCAATGGTTTTTATTCTAACAACTTACCCTTCGATTTAACCGGTGCGCAGAAACGGGTATTAAAAGAGATTCGAATCGATTTGAAACGAGGTAAACAAATGAATCGCCTGTTACAAGGTGATGTTGGCAGTGGCAAGACGATAGTTGCTTTAATGACTATTTTGATCGGGCTTGATAATGGATTTCAAGCTGCGTTAATGGCGCCAACTGAGATTTTAGCTACTCAACATTACGAAGGTCTTAAAGAGCTTTTAAAAGGTATGGATGTTGAAGTGGAATTGCTAACTGGATCTGTTAGAGCCAAAAAGCGACGAGAAATTCACGACAAGTTAGAAAATGGAGCACTTCATATTTTAATTGGAACTCACGCTTTAATAGAAGATAAAGTGAAGTTTAAGAACTTGGGCATTGCTGTTATTGATGAACAACATCGCTTTGGAGTAGCTCAAAGAGCGAAACTATATAAAAAGAATACAGTACCTCCTCACGTTTTGATTATGACCGCAACTCCTATTCCAAGAACTTTGGCGATGACGTTGTACGGTGACTTGGATGTTTCCGTGATTGACGAGCTACCTCCGGGTCGAAAGGAGATTCAAACGTTGCATTGGTATGAGAATAAGCGGTTGCGCTTGTTTGGCTTTATGGAGGGGGAAATTGCAAAAGGTCGACAGGTTTACATTGTTTATCCATTAATTGAAGAGTCTGAGAAGTTAGACTATGCTACTTTGGAGGAAGGGTATCAACATATCTTTAAACGATTTCCGGCACCAAAGTACAAGGTGAGCATTGTGCATGGAAAAATGAAAGCTGATGTGAAGCAGTTTGAAATGAATCGGTTCGTGAATGGAGAGACAGATATTATGGTTTCAACAACTGTTATCGAAGTAGGAGTGAACGTGCCAAATGCATCGGTTATGATTATTGAAAGTGCTGAGCGTTTTGGATTGTCTCAATTGCACCAATTACGAGGCAGAGTAGGACGAGGAGCAGAGCAGTCGTATTGTTTATTGATGACAGGGAATAAGCTTTCAAGCGATGGCCGCCTTCGAATGAAAACCATGACGGGAACCAATGACGGTTTTCAAATTGCCGAGGTTGATTTAAAGTTGAGAGGCCCGGGCGATATGCGAGGAACACAGCAAAGTGGAACCCCCATTAATTTGAAATTAGCAAATTTAGCAACCGATGGTGAGTTGATAGAGAAAGCACGAGGAGCAGCAAAAAATATCTTAGAAAGAGATCCAGATTTGACTTTTCCGGAGAATAGAGGGCTTTTTTCTTATTTAACTGAAAGAAATAGAGGTAAAGCAAACTGGAGTAAAATATCATAATGGAGTTTAGTCAGAAAGGAAATTTAAGTGAACACAAAGCTGCCATTTATGCTCTATGCGAAGGAGAGGGTGATCATATTTGTTACTCGGGTGGTTCCGACCGTTTTGTAATTAAGTGGAATCTGAAACTTATGAAAGCTGAGAAGTTAGTTTCAAAGTCACCTACAACTATTGTTAGTTTATGTTACTTGAAAGCACAAAACATTTTGCTCATTGGTCAAATTGAAGGAGGTGTTCATGTAATTGACTTAACTCAAAACAAGGAGATAAAATACCTTAAAGTGCACAAAGGATATACTTTCGACATTCAGTTTATTAAAGAAAAGAATGAACTTGTATTTTCTTCAGGTGATGGAAGCATTAGCATTTGGTCAGCAATTGATTTTAAGCTGTTATTTCAAACGCAAATAGGAAAAGGAAAAAATAGAAAAGTTGCGTATTCTGCTGAAAGGAATGAACTTGCTGTTGCATCGGCAGATGGTTTTGTGAAGGTATTGAATACGGAAGATTGGTGTGAAAAATTTGTAATAAGCGGTCTAGAATCAGGCGCCAACAGTTTGTGTTATTTAAAAGAAAAATTAATCATTGGTACTAAAAATGCACACTTACATCAATTTGATTTAAAGACAAATATAAAAGAAGAAGGTATAGCTGCTCATAATTGGGCCGTTTATGATTTAGTTTACAATGAAAACTTAGACTTGCTCGCTTCAGTAAGCCGTGATAAGACAGTAAAAGTATGGAACCCAAATACCTTAGAAGTTCTAAAGCGTTTTGAAGGATTTAAAGATAGAGGTCACACACATTCTGTAAATGCGGCACTTTGGTCAAGCTATAATAATTACTTAATTACGGCTGGAGACGATAAGGTAATTCGAATATGGGAAGTCAATTAAGGATTACGAGTTATAGAATTACGGATGTTTTAATTGGTATTCGGTAATTGAAGTTTAACTTCGCAGATCAAAATATTACCGCATGAAAATTTCTTACAACTGGCTACAGAATTACATCCAAACAGATTTAACCATTGATGAGATATCGACCATTTTGACTGACATAGGTCTTGAAGTTGAAGGGATTTCTGAGGTAGAGTCTGTAAAAGGCGGATTGAAAGGGTTAGTTGTTGGAGAAGTAATGACTTGCGAACAGCATGAAAATGCAGACAAGTTGAAGAAAACAACTGTTAACATTGGAGCAGAAGATTTGTTAGAGATTGTTTGTGGCGCGCCAAATGTAGCTGCAGGTCAGAAAGTAATTGTGGCAACTGTGGGTGCAGTTTTGTATGATGGAGACGATTCTTTTAAGATTAAAAAATCAAAAATAAGAGGCGAAGTTTCTGAAGGAATGATTTGCGCTGAAGATGAGATTGGTTTGGGAGCTTCTCACGATGGGATAATGGTATTAGATAATAGTGCTATAATTGGAACTGTTGCATCCGAGTTTTTTAATTTAACTTCTGATACGGTTTTTGAAATTGGATTGACGCCAAATAGAATTGATGCTGCATCGCATTATGGAGTGGCAAGAGATTTAACTGCCTATTTGAATTTATCAAGTAAGCACGAACTAATTTTACCCGATGTGTCTAAATTTAAAGAGGGTTCATCAAATTCAATTACTGTAGAAGTGGAAGATTCTGTTCTTGCACCTAGATATTGTGGGTTAGAAATTAAGAATGTGAAGGTTGAAGCTTCTCCTGATTGGTTGCAAAATAATTTGAATGCTATCGGATTGAAGCCAATTAATAATGTGGTAGACATAACCAACTTTGTGTTGCACGAATTAGCACAGCCATTACATGCATTTGATTTAGACAAAATTTCTGGAGATAAAGTAGTTGTTAAATGTGTGAAAGAGGCTATTAAATTCACAACACTTGATGGAGTAGAAAGACAATTGTTGAATCAAGATTTGATGATTTGCGACGGAGAAAAGCCTATGTGTATTGCAGGTGTTTTCGGTGGAGCCTCTTCAGGTGTATCAGAAGGTACAACCTCAGTTTTTTTAGAGTCGGCTTATTTTAATCCGGTAAGTGTTCGAAAAACTGCAAAACGACATGGATTAAACACAGACGCTTCTTTTCGTTTTGAAAGAGGAATTGATCCAAATATCACAGTATTTGCTTTAAAAAGAGCTGCACTATTAATTCAAGAAATTGCAGGCGGAGAAATTTCATCAAAGATTACGGACTTATACCCTCAACCAATAGAAGATGTTACGGTTGAATTGACCTATAAAAAGGTAAATAGTGTTATTGGTAATGTTTTACCAAAAAGCGTAGTAAACGAAATTCTTGGAAACTTAGATATAAAAACTTTAAAGGCGGAAGGCGATTACTTAACACTTCAGGTGCCTTCTTACCGAGTAGATGTTCAGCGAGATGTTGATGTTGTCGAGGAGATTCTGCGAATTTACGGATACAACAATGTTGTTTTACCGAGTTTTATGAAGTCTAATTTGACTCCTAACCCTACGATTATTCCGCATAAGGTAGAGAACACCGTTGCTGATTTTTTGAGCAGCGTAGGTTTTGCCGAAATATTTAATAATTCCTTAACCAATCCTTCCTATTATGCTGACGATGCTGAACTAGTAAGCATGGTAAATCCTTTGAGCAAAGAAACAGAGGTAATGAGAGGCTCAATGCTTTACGGTGGTTTGGAAGCCATTGTGTACAATCAAAAGAGAATGCGAAAAAACCTTAAATTCTATGAGTTTGGTTCAACGTACAAAGCATTGAGAAATTCAAAATTTGAAGAAACCAAAAGATTGGCTTTATGGCTTAGCGGGAATGTCGAAGAGGAGAGTTGGGAGGAAAAGTCAGAATCGACGAGCTACTACGACTTAAAGCAACGAATAGAAGCTATTATGCAGCGAGTGGGCATTGAAAAGTATAAGTTGGAAACTAACGAAGACTCCAAGTTTGAATATTCGAAATCCTTCGCAAAAGGGAAGTTCAATTTAGTGACTTTTGGAAAAGTAGCGACTTCAGAAATATCCAAATTTGGTGGTAAAAATGAAGTATTCTTTGCAACGTTCAATTGGACTACTATATTGAAGTTAATGAGTGGAAAAGATGTCCAGTATAAACCCGTAACTAAGTTTCCTGCAGTGCGCAGAGATTTAGCCTTATTAATAGATGAATCTGTTGGTTTTGATGAGATTAAAAATATCGCGAAAAAAGTAGAACAACGATTGCTAAAAGAAGTCAATTTGTTTGACGTTTATGAAGGAAAAAAACTGACATCTGGTAAAAAATCCTACGCAGTTAGCTTTACTTTTCAAGATGAACAGAAAACACTAACAGATAATTACATTGATAAAATTATGGACAAAATGATTTCATCTCTGAAAACTCAATTAGGAGCAGAATTGAGGTAGGATTTAAGTTACTACTGCAGTAATTTTTTCTGCCAAGGCTCTATCTTTCGCGGTAATCGTGTTGCATTCATCGTGCGTTGTTAGCCAAATTTCAACAGTATTGTAAACATTTTTCCAATCAGGATGGTGATTTGCTTTTTCTGCTAATAATGCGACCTTGCTCATAAAAGCCCAAGCTTCAATAAAATTTTTGAATTTAAATTTTTGGTAAAGGGTGTTGTCTTGTTCTTCCCAGTTTTTCATAAAAAATGTTTAGTTAGAGTATCAGTTTTTTAAAACTTAATGTTTTAGTCGTAAACTATTAGTTTCGAGACATACGATTTCCCTTTGCCAATTAGTTCAACATTATAATACCCTGCAGCGGTCTGTAAATTTCTATTTTTTTTGAATTAGTCTGAAGTAATATTTTCCCCATTTTTTTAAATGTAATTATTTTTTTTCTATTCCCGCCAAATTGTCATTTCAAAGCCATTGGCACATCATTTGGAAATAGGATTATTGTAAAAAATAACATTCAAAAATTAATACATTATGGCAAAAGGACAGATTAACGTTCAAACGGAGAATATCTTTCCAATTATCAAGCAATTTTTATATTCTGATCAGGAGATATTCTTGAGAGAGTTGGTTTCGAATGCAACTGACGCAACTCAGAAATTGAAAACATTGAGCAATATTGGTGAAGTGAAAGGCGACATCGGTGAAACGCAAATGGAAGTAAAGATTGACGAAAAAGCTAAAACGCTTACTTTTTCAGACCGAGGAATTGGAATGACTGAAGAAGAAGTTGAGAAATACATTAATCAGATCGCTTTTTCAGGCGCAGAAGAATTTGTAGAAAAGTACAAAGACAAAGCAAGTGTAATTGGTCACTTTGGACTTGGGTTCTATTCTTCTTTTATGGTAGCGGATAAAGTTGAGATTTTTTCAAAATCATATAAAAAAGGTAGCACGGCAGTGAAGTGGGAATGTGACGGGAGTCCGAACTTTACGCTTGTAGAAGATGATACCAGAAAAGATCGTGGAACTGACATTGTGCTGCATATTTCTGATGATTCAAAGGAGTATTTAGGCGAGTATAAGATCAAAGAGCTACTTGACAAGTATTGTAAGTTTATGGCGGTTCCAATTAAGTTTGGCACTAAAGAAGTTAATGACCCTGAACACGAGCCAAAAACTACTGCTGACAAAGATGGTAAGGAAACGACTGAAGACCATAAGAAGATTACAATTGATAATGTAATTAACAACCCAACTCCTGCATGGACAAAAGCTCCTGCTGATTTAACGGAAGAGGAATACAAGAATTTCTACAGAGAGTTGTATCCAATGAACTTTGAGGAATCTTTGTTTCACATTCATTTGAATGTAGATTACCCGTTTAATTTAACTGGTATTTTATACTTTCCTAAGTTAAAGAAGAACTTAGAAGTTCAAAAAGACAAAATTCAGTTGTACAGCAATCAGGTTTTTGTAACTGATTCTGTTGAAGGAATTGTTCCCGACTTCCTAACGTTACTTCACGGTGTAATTGACTCTCCAGACATTCCCTTAAACGTTTCAAGATCCTACTTGCAAGCGGATAGTAATGTGAAGAAAATTTCTAACTATATCTCCAAAAAAGTGGCTGATAAGTTAGAGGAATTATTTAAAAAAGATAGAAAAGCATTTGAGTCGAAGTGGGACGATATCAAAATTTTCATTGAGTACGGAATTCTCTCCGATGAGAAATTTGCGAAGAAAGCGGAGAAATTTATGTTGTACAAGAATGTAGATGGGAAATACTTCACGGCAGATGAGTACAAAACAAAAATTGAAGTAAATCAAACGGATAAAAATTCGAAGGTTGTGTACTTGTATACTTCTGACAAAGACGCACAATACAGTTACATTGATGCTGCAAAAAGCAAAGGGTACGATGTATTGTTAATGGATTCTCCTTTAACCGCACACTTGGTTGGAAAGTTAGAGCAAGCTGACACGAATACAACTTTTACAAGAGTTGATGGGGATACAATTGACAAGTTAATTGAGAAAGACGCAGAGATTACTTCTAAATTAACTGAAGGAGATCAAAATGTGTTGAAGCCCGTGATAGAGGAGGTAGTCGATAAGAATACTTTCACTGTGAACTTTGTTAGCCTCAGCGAATCTGATGCTCCAATGACCGTCACGCAAGCTGAGTTTATGAGAAGAATGAAGGATATGAGTGCCATGGGTGGTGGCGGAATGATGGGTATGGGCAACATGCCTGACATGTATAACTTGTCTGTAAATTCAAATCATCCGTTGATTAGTAAAATCTTAGGTGAGAAGGATGAAGCCAAACAAAAAGACATGGCTAAACAAGCTGCTGATTTAGCTTTGCTGTCTCAAAACCTTTTAAAAGGAGAAGAGCTGAGCAAGTTTATTAAAAGAAGTGTTTCTCTTATTTAGAATTCGTTTCGAGTAATTGAAGAAGTGAAATTATTTCATAAAAAAGAATCCTCATTCTTTAATCTGTTTTTTAGATTTGGTTGAGGATTTTTTATACCTTTTGACAAACATTTTTACCGCTCATAAATTCTGAAAACGAAAGAGTAGAATTGTCATTAACTTAACAACGAATAAAACCAAAATGAAAAAATTTAAATATATTATAGTAGCATTTTTTGCTGTTGCAACATTAAGTTCTTGTGGATACAATGACATGGTCGCTAAGCAAGAAAGTGTTGGAGGGCAATGGGCTCAAGTTGAGACATCTTATCAAAGGAGAGCGGATTTGATACCAAATTTAGTCTCAACCGTAAAAGGGTATGCCGAGTTTGAGAAATCAACCTTTGTTGAGGTAACTGAAGCTCGCTCAAAAGCAACTTCGATGAACATAAATGTAGAAGATTTGACGCCTGAAAATATGGCTAAATTTCAAAATGCGCAGAGCCAGTTGAGTGGATCATTATCTAGATTGATGGCAACTTTTGAACGTTATCCTGACTTAAAAGCTAATCAGAATTTTTTAGAGTTACAAGCTCAACTAGAAGGAACAGAGAATAGAATCTCAGTGGAACGCAGAAAGTTCAATGAAGTAACGAGAGACTATAATACATACATTAAGCAGTTTCCAAGAAACATTTATGCTGGTTGGTTTGACTTTGAGAAGAAAGGTTATTTTGAAGCAGAGGAAGGATCAGAAAAGGCACCAAAAGTAGAATTTTAAGATGGCAAAAGATTTATTTACAGAAGCTCAACAGCAGCAGGTTAGAGAGGCTATTCAAGAAGCCGAATTAAACACTTCTGGTGAAGTAAAAATTCACATTGAGCGCAAGCTCAAAGAAGATGTAATGGACAGAGCTTCTCATGTTTTTGAGCAATTAGAATTGCACAAAACGAAACTCAGAAACGGAGTGCTAATTTACTTGGCTATTGAATCTAAAGAGTTTGCCATTTTAGGTGATGTTGGAATTAATCAAAAAGTATCTGAAGGTTTCTGGGATTCTACTTCTTTAACGATGTTAGAATTGTTCAAGAAAGGTGATTTTGTCGGTGGTTTAATTGCCGGATCAAAAGAAGCAGGGTTGCAGCTAAAAGCACATTTCCCTTATCAAAAAGGCGATATTAACGAATTGTCTGACGACATATCATTTGGAAAAAATTAGATGCTAAAAAAACAATTATTCTCCCTTTTTATATTTTTTGTAGTTGCACTTCATGCTTCTGCCCAAGTTGGCTGTATTCCTGAAAAGAAGAGCCCACAAAAATTGGTAAACGATTTTGCCAACGTTCTATCATCTTCTTTCGAAGCACAATTAGAAAATTATTTAGTTGGCTTTAATGACACTACTTCAACACAAATTACATTGGTAACAGTTGCCGACTTATGCGGAGAGGAACCTTCCTTTTTTGCATTTGACTTAGGTGAAAAGTGGGGAGTAGGTGATGCAAAGTTCGATAATGGTATAGTGGTTCTATTTAAACCCAAACAAGCATTATCGAAAGGAGAGGTATTTATAGCTGCTGGTTATGGTTTGGAAGGTATTTTACCAGATGCTATTAGTAAAAGGATAGTTGAGAATGAAATGATACCTTACTTCAAAAGTGGTCAAACAGAGCAAGGTTTGCTTCAAGGTATTCAAACCATCATAGAGATTATTGGAGGAGAGTATTCTGCCGAAAATTATAACTCTAAAGTTAGGGGAGGTAAGAAGGGATCAATATTTCCTGTGATATTTATAATCATATTTATAATCATCATGTTTGCCGGAACTTTTGGCAGAGCAAGAGGGTATGCGAATAGAAACAATACTTCCCTGTGGTTAGCTTTAATGTTAATGGGGTCTTCTAACGGGAGACATTCAGGTTCTTTTGGGAATTTCACAGGAGGTAGAGGTGGCTTCGGTGGTTTTGGCGGTGGTTCTTTTGGAGGCGGTGGTGCAGGAGGGAGCTGGTAAAGTGATTATGATTTACGAATATGGCAATTACGAATGCTGAGATATGAAATAGATCACCAGTCGGTATGATATTCAATTTAAAATAAGAACATAAAAAAACCGCCTCGAGTAATCGAGGCGGTTGTGTTTCTAGTAAAGTAAAGTTTTACAAGTACGTTTGAAGATTCGTTTGATTCGAAACTCTTCTTAGCCTTCTTAAACCTCTTTCTTTAATTTGACGAATTCGTTCTCTTGTTAAGCCAAAAGTATTTCCAATTTCTTCTAACGTCATCTCACTTGCTCCACCTAAACCGTAGAATAAACGAATAACTTCAGCTTCCATTCCTTTCAAATACGCCAATGTTCTTTCTAAATCTTGAGAAAGTGACTCTTGTAAAAGGTTGTCTGCTGGGTCAGGAGTATCCGAATTTTGAAGAACACTCACCAAACTATTGTTGTCATCATCGTTACTCATAGGAGCATCAATAGAAACTTGCTTCTTAGACATTTTCAAAGACATTTCTACCTTTGCTACATCCATCTCTGTCAAGTCTGACAATTCGTCTGCTGTTGGAGTTCTTTCATTCTTTTGCTCAAATTCATTTGAAGCTTTACTGATTTTTTGAATCTCACCCAATCGGTTGTGTGGTAAACGAATGGTTCTAGAGTTATCAGCTGCGGCTTTCAAAATACTTTGACGAATCCACCATACTGCATAAGAGATAAACTTAAACCCCTTTGTATGGTCGTACCTTTTTGCCGCTTCAATTAATCCTAAGTTTCCTTCATTAATCAAATCTTCTAAAGTCAGACCGGTATTTTGGTATTGTTTTGCAACAGAAATTACGAAACGCAAATTAGCTCTTACCAAACTGTTCAACGCTCTTTCATCGCCACTCTGAATTTTAATTGCCAACTCTACCTCTTCTTCGGCCGTAATCATCTCTTCCTTCGAAACATCTTGAAGATATTTCTCTAAAGACTTACTTTCTCGTTTGGTAATCTGCTGACTAATTTTTAGTTGTCTCATATTTTTCTTTTTCTTTTTACAAAACTTTCTACCTAGCAAAAATCATGCTAAGTATTAGTGCTATTTTTTGGCACCACACTTTTACTATGCTCATGCTTTATAATCCAGTCTTCACCAAATATATTTGGTAAGTAACGGTTGTAAAGCATTAATCTAACTCTTCCTTCTTTGTCAATTTCTTTTTCTGTTGGTTCTCCTGTAAACTCATAGCAGTTAATATGTGGATGCAACTGTATGTAACGTTGCACGATTTTTACTATGGTAGACATTACTCTATAAACCTCAAACTTATTGGTCATGCTATATTCTTCGCCATCAAACTCCTCATTCAATACTCCAAAAACAATGGAGGTACTCAAAATGTTATGTTGGTTTCAACCAAACCTTAATTCTTACTGTATGCCGCTATCTGTCGCGAAATAGTAAGCGGATCCACTCTCGATTAGTGGAGGTTTAACGTTATATGTTGGTTGAAGAACGCGCAAATCCAATGGGCAAAATTAGTTAATAAAAAGCAGATTTTAAATATTATTAAACGACATCTTAAGGAACATCAATTTCCTAATTTTATTGCTTCTTAAACGTTAAAATATTATGAAAGGTTGGGCAAAATGGATTGGGGCGTTAATTGGGTTTTCATTTTTTAAATTTCCGGGTGCAATTTTGGGCTTTATCATTGGCAGTCTATTCGATCGAAGAGGTTCTGTAGAGTGGGATGAGCGTTTTTCGGGAGATCGGTACACAGGACAGCAAGCGTATCAAAGAACCGCAACAGGTGACTTCCCTGCAAGTCTTTTATTACTTACAGCGGCTGTAATGAAAGCTGATGGGAAGGTTTTAAAATCTGAGTTGGAATATGTCAAGCGTTTTTATACGCAGCAATTCGGAGAGGCGCAAACAAAAGAGCAAATGCGAGCCTTACGAGATTTATTAAAAAGTCCTATTGATGCTCGAACGGTTGGTCATCAAATTCGATATCAAATGCAATACGCAAGTCGATTGCAATTGTTGCACTACATGTTTGGTATTGCAAAAGCAGATGGGCACATAAGTGAAAGTGAAGTTTTGACTATTCAGCGAATAGCGGGGTTTTTAGGCATTAATTCAGCAGATTTCCAGTCGATAAAAGCGATGTTTGTTAGACAAACTGGCAGCGACTTTAAGATTTTAGAAGTCACGCAAGATGCAACTGACGATGAGGTGAAGAAGGCTTATCGCAAAATGGCGATGAAGTACCATCCGGATAAAGTGAATCACTTAGGTGAAGAAGTTAAGGTTCAAGCAGAAGATAAATTTAGAAAAGTTCAAGAAGCCTATGAGAACATAAAAAAGGTGAGGGGCTTCTCTTGATGATAAACGGTTTCGAATTTTTGAGATATTCACTTTATTAGTTCTTCACTTGTCTTGGTAGAGTCATTCTCTTGTTTCTTTGGAAGGGGTTTAACGAATTTGAATAAACTAAAATCATAGCGCTCTACTTTCTTTTTTTGAGTAGGATTTTCTTCTTTTTGATGGTTATCTAATTGAATTTCAATTTTATTGGTGGCAAAGCCAAAAACACAAAATCCAATGGTAAAAACAGCGGAGAGAACTAACTTTTTCATATGCTTAATTTTAGTTACTTGAAAATAATAAAATCTGCCGAAATGACAAAGGCTAATTATTTGTATGGTACAATTTTAAGAAATATTTGGCAAGTAGTAGATTAATTTAAAAAAATTGAATGGACAGTTTCGAAAAGAAGAAATTTATTTATAGTGCACTGTTTCCATTCATTTTTGTGCTGCTAATTGTTTTAGTTAAAACAATTGAATTGTACTTTGATACTTCATTTGTTAGATTCGGAATACTGCCAAGAGCGTTTTCTGGGCTTAAAGGAGTTCTGCTTGCACCTTTTATTCATGGGGATTGGAATCATGTCTTTAACAATTCAGTTCCACTCCTTATTCTTGGTTGGGCCATGTTCTACTTTTATAGATCGCTTGCACCAAAAGTTATTTTGCTTTCTTTCTTATTAGCTGGATTATATACTTGGATTTCCGCGAGAACAGCCTATCATATTGGCGCCAGTGGTTTGGTATATGCTTTATTTGGTTTTTTATTTATCAGTGGCTTTCTTAGAAAGTACATTCCGTTGGTTGCACTTTCTTTTTTAGTTGCGTTTTTATATGGTAGTTTAATTTGGGGAATTCTACCATGGGATAAAAGCATTAGTTGGGAGGGCCATTTTTGGGGATTATTGATTGGCCTTGTTTTAGCTGTTGTTTACCGCAAACAAGGCCCTCAGCGTAAAATGTTCGTTTGGCCTGACGAGGAAGAAAACGAGGAAGTCCTTGGTGATTATATCGAATTTAAAGAGGAGGTAGAAAAGCCTGAGGATTCAAATTATAATCAACCGGATGTGGTCTATCATTATGTGCCGAAGGGAAAAGAGCCTAAACCGTAATTTAAAGTATCTTTAAAATTATGGTTGCTGAGTTGGCAAAGTGGACAGTTATAATTTTCGGAGTCTTTATTATATTTATAGGTCTTGTTATGCTTTTCTGGCCTACAAAAGCGAGAGAAATACTGCGAAAAGCAGGTTCTACTAATCTTATCAATTACACAGAAATTACAATTCGGTTAATTCCGGCAATTACATTGGTGATTTGCGCTGATTATAGTAAATATCCACCTGCCTTTTTAATCTTTGGGTGGTTTATGATTGCTACCTCTTTAGTATTATATCTCGTAACAAGAAGAGTACTTCGCAGTTTTCCAATGAAAAGTGCCGATTTATTAAAACCGTTGTATTTCCAAATTATATCTCCTTTTGCATTTTTGTTTGGAGTGCTAATTATTTGTAATGTAATTTTTTAGACTACTTCACTTAGTCTACAGCTATCTCAGCACTTACTTCCCACTAG
This sequence comes from Vicingaceae bacterium, assembly GCA_028245195.1. Taxonomy (GTDB): domain Bacteria; phylum Bacteroidota; class Bacteroidia; order Flavobacteriales_E; family Vicingaceae; genus NORP294. The sequence continues at coordinate 174,539 of JAOKCF010000003.1, forward strand.
CCTTAAATAGAATCTCCTTTTCTTTTTTACTCAGTGAATCGTAACCTGAGCGAGAAATTTTATCAAGAATAGCATCCACTACTGACTGTTCTTCTTTTTTACGGTCGTTGTGCTCGTAATCAGATGCAGATGGCCTTTTGTATTTTACCTTCATCTTGCCTTTTTTACTTGGTTTTACCAAAGCCAGTAAAAAATTTGTGGTTGAACTTACCCATGCCGTAATGTCTTTTCCCTTCGCCCACTGCTTCGCGAATAAGAATCCTAAAGCTGCTCCGCCAATGTGAGCAATATGACCACCCGAGTTAGAGTTTGAAATACTAAGTACATCAATAACGAAAGAGAAAATTGCAATGTATTTTAGCTTTACATCGCCTAAAAATAATAGACGGATCGCGTAATTAGGTGAATAGGTTCCAATACCAACAACAATAGCCATTACTGATGCAGAAGCACCTAAAGCAATAGCACTGCTGTTTACATTTTCAAATACTGGGAAAATATTAAAAAATAGCACATATAAAAGCGCACCCGCAATACCTCCTGCAATGTAAACTGTGTATAGTTTACGTTCGCCTAAAAATTGGACAAACAAGGTGCCTAAGAAATACAACCAGAGCATATTACTAAACAAATGCCATAGACCTAGATGCAAAAACATATAGGTAATAATTGTCCATGGTTTAAAGATAAGTTTACTTGGGTCTGAAGGCACAGCTAACCATTCCAATGCCCATTGATTAGGTGAGCCATTTGCAACAAATAGCCAAAAGAACAAGTACAGTAATTTTATGGCAACAAAAAGTACTAAGTTGGCATAAATCAACTTTACCAACATGCTATTCTGCAAGAAGTTGTTGCTGAAGTTATTTTGATTTCCGAATCGCATTAATAGAAGTTGTTTGTGTTTGTTTTCCAAAACTTAATCAACGCAAAACCGAAAAGCATTCCGCCCAAGTGAGCAAAGTGCGCAACATTGTCGTTCGGGTTGCTAGCTATCCCTTGATACAGCTCAATTGCTCCGTAAATCAATACAAAATACTTTGCTTTTATTGGAATTGGAGGGATAATGAGTAGTAGCTGAGTATTCGGAAAAAGCATTCCAAACGCCAATAGAATTCCAAAAACAGCACCTGATGCACCGACGGTAGAGATGTTAATTAAATTGTTGATTTCAGCTGCGACAGTGTCAACGTAATTTTTTCCCATCTGTCGTATGGAAAGTCCTTCGTCTAAAATTTGCTGATACATGGCTGGATCAATTTCACTAATTAGTGATTGAATACGAAGTTCAGTTACGAGTAATTGAATAATTCCTGCTCCAATTCCTGTAACCATGTAATAGATTAGAAACCGTTTTGGACCCCAGACTTGTTCCAATATTTTACCAAACATGTATAGTGCAAACATGTTGAAAAACAAATGGGCAATACCGCCATGCATGAACATGTATGTTATCAATTGGTGCGGCCGAAACAAGTCACTAGACCAATGATGCAAGCCTAATATCTGCGCTAAATCAATTCCTGCAGACGAACTTGCGAAAGTTGCTAGAAGCATCAGCACATTAAGAATTAGCAAGTTTTTTACAACTAATGGAAGGTCTGCAAAAGGATTTCTAGATCCGAAATTCATCGTTTGTTAAATTGTATTTCCAAATCTTCCAAAGAGTAATTGATTACAATCGGTTTTCCATTGGGTAAACTATAAGGCATTTCGCATGCAAAAAGTTCATCTATTAAATGAATCATTTCTTCCTGACTCATTGTTTTCTCATTTCCAATACTCATGCTTTGTGCCAAAGAGCGAATCATGTTTTCTTTCGGACTATTTTTCAGTTTCGACAAGTTTTGTTTAAACTCTTCCAATAGACTTTCAATTAATTCGCCGCCATTTTGACCGTTAGCTTCTGCAGGTATTCCATGAATTATAAAATGATTTTTACCAAAAGGTCGCATGTCAAAACCCAATTCATTTAGTTCGTCAAGCAAACTTAAAATTAAAGTGCTGTCTTCTGCATTTAATACCAGGTCTTCAGGGAATAGCAGCTGTTGACTGCTAGATTTTTGATTTTCTAATTGAAGCGTTAATCGATCTATTAAAACTCTTTCGTGTGCTCGTTTTTGATGAACTACAACAAACCCTGAGCGAATGTGGCTTAAGATGTACTTGTTGTGTAATTGAAACACCTTTTTTCCTTCAGTAAGAGGTTCAGCTTTCGTTGGCGCCTCCTCTGTATTCCCTTCGAAGTTAGTAGAGGGTTGGTAAATTTTTTCCCAGTTCGGGTTTGGTTTTTCGTCTCGTTTAAATGGGAAGGAGATGGAGTTTTGGGTTTGTTCCTTTTTCCTCTCAAAAGGATTGAAATTGATGTCCACCTCTATGCTTGGTAGTGGAATACTTTGCCCTTTTTTAAGCATAGGAATGTTAAAGCTTGATTCTTGCTCAAAATCAATACTAGGCGCAATGTTAAATTTCCCTAGCGCTTGCTTTACTGCTGTTCTAATAATGGCGTAAATTGCTCTTTCCTCTTCAAACTTGATCTCTGTCTTAGTTGGGTGAATGTTAATGTCAATCTTAGCTGGGTCAATTTCTAGTTTTAAGAAATAAGAAGGGAATTGATCCTTGGGAAGCAGTTCGTCAAATGCCGCTTGAATTGCGTGATTTAAGTAGGCGCTCTTAATAAACCGCTCATTAACAAAAAAGTACTGCTCTCCCCTTGTTTTTTTCGCGAACTCTGGTTTTCCAACAAAGCCTGTAATGGCAACAATATCTGTTGTTTCATTTACTGGCACTAAACGCTGATCGTATCTACTTCCGAAAATATTGACAATTCGTTGCCTGAAATTTCCACTGGGTAAGCGATATACTTCGTTATTATCACTCGTCATATTCATCACAACTTCAGGATGAATCATTGCAACTCGTAAAAATTCTTCAATGATGTGTCTGGTTTCAACGGGATTGCTTTTTAGAAAGTTTCTTCGAGCAGGTATATTGAAAAAGAGGTTCTTAATTAAAAGATTCGTTCCTTTAGGACATTGGGCTGCTTCTTGACTCGTAACTTCACTTCCTTCTAAAATTAAATGAGTACCAAGTTCTACACCTTCTGGTTTAGATTTAATCTCCATTTGCGAAACCGCCGCGATAGAAGATACTGCTTCACCTCGGAAACCCATTGTTCGTAAGGCAAATAAATCTTCTACTTTTTTAATTTTTGAAGTGGCATGGCGCTCTAAACATAATCGTGCGTCTTTAGGAGTCATCCCAAAACCGTTATCAATGACTTGAATTAAGGTTTTTCCAGCATTTTTTACAATTAGGTTAACTTCAGTTGCTTTGGCGTCAATGGCATTTTCCAGTAATTCTTTAACAGCAGAAGCTGGTCGCTGAACTACCTCGCCTGCTGCAATTTGATTCGCTACTGAATCTGGTAAAAGTTGAATAATATCGGGCATTTAGAAAGCTTAATTTCGAGAACAAAGGTAATCCTAATGCAGCGAAGGAGAAAGTAAAAAATTGCTTTTAACTAAATAAAACCAAATAGCACAAGCCAACTAAAACTGATGCGATAAAAGCCAAGCGAATGTTCGACTTTTTTTTAAAATTGGTTGTGTTTTTATTGCGTTTCCATTTGTCTTTAAGTCCTCCAATTGCAATTCCGCCTTGCACACGTTTGCCTGTAATTCGAGCCTCTATATCAGCGCGGCGAGCATCGAACTCCTCTTTTTGCTGATTATAATATCTTGGAGTAAAAGAAAATTGTTTTGCTTTTCGAGTTGTTGTGATGGAACTAATTTTCATAATCTCAAATTTAGGGCTTTCTGATAGAAATAACGAGGAGGCAAACCAATTTATTGTAGTTTGTTTCGTTAACCGTGCGGTGTTCAAAAGTAGCATGAATTCTAATTTTGGCACTGTTTTGTATAGGTACATTTATAGATTAAACCGTAAAAGTCTAAAATCATTGAAAAAAATTTTCTTTTTGTTGTTGAGTGCTGCGCTAATTAGCGTTTCGCTGGGGGTGCATGTGGTTGATATTCCGCAAGAGGCTATTTTAAAAGAAAAGGTGCCTTTCAATGTAATTCCTGCTCCCTGGGCAGATTCTATTTTTCAAACCATGAGTTTGGAAGAAAAGATTGGACAGTTGTTTAGTATAGCGGCGTATTCAAATAAAGACGAAACACATAAAAAAGAGGTGCTTGAGTTAATTGAAAAGCATTATGTTGGAGGATTGACCTTTTTTCAAGGAGGGCCAGTTCGCCAAGCCATGCTGACAAACGACTACCAACAAGCCACGAAAATTCCCCTGATGATTTCCATTGATGGGGAGTGGGGATTATCTATGCGTTTAGATAGCACTGTTAAATATCCGTGGCAGATGACTCTTGGAGCTATTCAAAATGATACGCTCATTTACGAAATGGGTTTGCAAGTAGCTGAGCAATTTAGGAGATTGGGTATTCACGTAAACTTTGCCCCTGTTGTAGATGTAAATAACAATCCAAATAACCCTGTAATTTTTGCTCGTTCATTCGGAGAAGATAAGTACAGCGTTGCGAAGAAAGGAATAGCCTATATGAAAGGTATGCAAGCAGGAGGTTTGTTAGCAAATGCCAAACACTTTCCGGGGCATGGAGATACCGACAAAGATTCGCATAAAACTTTGCCAGTTGTTAATTACGATAGGGCAAGAATAGATTTTATAGAACTGTACCCGTTTAAGGAAATTATAAAAAGTGGCATTGGAAGTATTATGACTGCCCACCTTTACTTACCGAAGTTGACTGCTGATAAAAAGGCCTCCTCGTTAACCAAAGAAATTGTAGATACCATGTTGCAGCAGCAATTAGGCTTTGAAGGCTTAATTTTTACAGATGGATTAAATATGGGGGGAGTAGCAAAATATCAACTTTCAGAAGAAATTGATTTACAAGCTCTAATCGCTGGTAATGACGTATTGTTGCTTTCTCAAGATGTGCCTAAAGCCATTGAATTGATAAAAGTGGCGTTAAGCGATGGTCGACTATCACAAGAGTCTATTGATAAATCAGTCATGAAGGTTTTGAGGGCAAAAGAATGGCTAAAAATTCATCATGGGGATTCAGTAGATCTAAAAAATCTCTTCGAAGATTTAAATCAACCGAAGTACGACTACCTGAATCGGCAGCTTTCTGAGGCAAGCTTAACGGTTGTTCGCAATAAAGAAAACAGAATTCCATTTAGAGAATTAGCAAAGAAGCGAATTGTTTCTTTAGCGTTTACAGATAAAGAGGTCGATTTTAGCGCTTTCCAGGAGGGCTTAAACCTATACACTAGAGTTGATCGTTTGAGTTATACTAGCTTGCCAGTTTCTGATCAGAAAGCTTTAATGGATACTTTGTTAACTTATGATGAGGTAATCGTTAGTATCCATAAGTCGAACAAGCATCCTTGGATTAAGGCGAAGGTAAATACTCAATTTAAGAATTTTCTAAACATTCTTCGATTGAAAAAGAAAGTTAGTTTAGTGTTGTTTGGCAACGCTTATTGTTTGCAAGACTTTTTAGCTGCTGAGTTTACCGATGTATTAGTAGTTGCGTATCAAAATTCTGAAACGGCTCAAAATTTGACTGCTCAATTGTTCTTTGGTGGTGTTAAAGCAAATGGCCGATTACCAGTTTCTGTTTCCAGCAGAATGAAAGCCGGCATGGGGTTAGAAACGGCTCAGACCTTTCGAATGAAATATACTAATCCTGAAGAGGTGGGACTCCATACTGATGATTTAGCACAAATCGATTCGATTGTTGAAGAGGGAATGAGCGAAAATGCTTTTCCAGGTGCACAAGTGTACATTGCCAAAGAAGGTAAAGTGATTTTTCATAAGAGTTATGGAAAGCATATCTACGAAGGTTCTCAGAAAGTGCAGAATACTGATTTGTATGACATCGCTTCTGTTACTAAAATTACATCCACCTTGTTGGCCTTAATGGATTTAGAAGGTAGGGGGAAGCTATCTTTGGACGATGATTTAGGAAAACATTTAAAAATTACCAGAGGAACGCCTTATGAAAAGTTAGTTCTAAGGGATATTTTAGCACATCAAGCTGGCTTAGCTGCTTGGATTCCGTTTTACAATAAAACGGTTACAAAAGGCCAACCTAAGCCTGAGTTTTACAGCAAAGACTCTTCTGCCATTTATTCAACGAGGGTTACGGCAAATCTGTATATCAAATCAAGTTATCAAGACACTATTTTTTGGCGAATTCTAAACCGTGCGCAATTGAGCGATAAAAGAGAATACAATTACAGTGATGTGGGTTATTACTTTATGAAAGAGATTGTTGAGAAAATAACAAAAGAACCTATTGAACGGTATAATTTGGAAAATTTTTACGCTCCACTTGGAATGAGTCGGACAAGCTTTAGACCAACTTATACCTTTCCTTTAGCTGAAATTGTTCCAACTGAACGAGATAAATATTTCAGGCAAGAGTTGATTCACGGCGATGTTCATGATCCGGGAGCTGCTATGTTAGGCGGAGTTGGAGGGCATGCAGGTTTATTTGCAGACGCAAATGATTTGGGAAAATTGATGCAAATGTATTTGGATGATGGGGTTTTCGCAGGAGAACGTTATTTACAACAAGGTGTGGTCGCGACTTATGCCAAGTGTCAATTTTGTGCAGATAGTATTCCCAAGGATGGAGAAGAAAATCGAAGAGCAGCTGGCTTTGATAAGCCACAGTATCATGGGAATCCTGGTCCAACTTGCGAATGTGTTTCAATGAACAGTTTTGGCCATTCTGGTTTCACAGGTACTTTAGCTTGGGCTGATCCAGATGAGCAAATTGTTTACATTTTCTTGAGTAATCGAATTTATCCGGATGCTAACAATAAGAAATTATTGTCGCTTAACATACGAACACGCATTCAAGAGGAGATTTATAAGGCGATAAACAATTCTAAAATCCGAAATTCGCAAGCAAGCATAAATTAAGTAGAAATGAATATTGGAATTGTTTGTTATCCGACCTTTGGTGGGAGTGGGGTTGTAGCTACTGAGCTAGGCAAGGCTTTAGCGTTAAAAGGACATCAAATTCATTTTATTTCCTATCAGCAACCGGTTCGTTTAGGTAGTTTTCATGAAAATATCTGGTATCATGAGGTAAACGTTTCCGATTATCCCCTTTTTGATTACCAGCCATACGAGCTGGTATTAGCTAGTAAGTTAGTGGATGTGGTGAAGTATGAAAAGTTAGACTTACTACACGTTCATTATGCTATCCCTCATGCTTCAGCAGCATACATGGCGCAGCAAATTTTAAAAACAGAAGGAATTAATATTCCATTTATAACTACACTGCACGGGACGGACATTACATTGGTGGGAAAAGATTCTTCTTTTGAACCTGTGATTACGTTTGCGATTAATCAAAGTAATGCGGTAACGGCTGTTTCTGAGAGATTAAAGAAAGACACTTTAGATCACTTTAAAATCAATAGAGGTATTGAGGTTATTCCAAATTTCATTTGCATTGATGGTTTTAAAACACCAGAAATAGATTTGGAATTGAAGAAAAATATTGCACCAAATGGAGAGAAGATATTAGCTCATGTTTCTAACTTTAGACCAGTAAAAAAGGTTTGCGATGTGGTTAAAATCTTTGCTAAAGTAAGAGAGGAAATGCCTTGTAAATTATTGCTTATTGGCGACGGACCGGATAGGCATGTAGCAGAAACTTTTTGCAGAGAAAGAGGAATTAGTAAAGATTTGATTGTATTGGGAAAAGTGAAGGACACTCAACATGTTTTAGGTATTGCAGATTTGTTTTTATTGCCTTCTGAATTTGAGAGTTTCGGATTAGCAGCTTTAGAAGCAATGGCAGTAGGAGTTCCTGTTATATCTTCCAATACGGGTGGAATTCCTGAAGTAAATAAGGAAGGTTTTTCCGGGTTTCTTAGTAATGTAGGAGATGTTGAAGAGATGGCGAAAAATGCACTAAGTTTGCTGCAAAACGAGGATAAGTTGACTCAATTCAAAGAACAGGCTTTTGGTCAGGCTAAAAAGTTTGATATCTTGAATGTGCTTCCCTTGTACGAGAATTTATATCAAAGAGTAGTTGAGCACCCGAGTACTTTTTAACCAAATGTTTGGAAGGGAAACCGAGTAAACCTGTTTTATGAGACAAGGCATCAAGCAAATTAAGCGCTTAATACTAAGGCGTTCTTTAATGGACTTTTATTCATTTCTGCCGGTGTTATTATGGGTTATCGATTTTTTTACTAGCCAAAAGAAAGTCACGCTTACTTTACTTTATTAGGATTTTGGATATCGTATTTACCCAAAATTTCAGTCTTGACTTTCCTAAAACTTTTTTACTATTTTATCGTATACTTTTTTTAATATTAAATTTGAAGAGGTTTGATTAACGTATTTACCTGACAATGTTTTACACAATCTAAATTCTTATGAAACAAATTCGCTTTTATTTTACATTTATCAGTTTAATTATTTCATTGCACTATTCTTATTCTCAAACTATACCAAGTTCAAGAACAGTAGATTGGTCAAGCGCAGGTTTAGCTGCAACCCAAATTGAACCATCTGTAATTATTGACTTTAGAAGCAGAGGCGGTTCTAATAATGGTGTTACAGCAAATGATTCTGTTTTTACTGCTATTCTAAACTCCATCAATCAAGGAGATTCTGCAACTATATTTTTTCCAAATGGTAATTATTTATTCAATCAAAGTTTAAACCTTCGAAGTAATGTTTTCATCTCAGGTGAGTCTACTGATTCTACAATCTTAACTTTTAATTTAAATGGAAGTGGAGACTTAATAAATCTTATCGGAAGCTCAACAAACGATACTTCTTTTATTACCTCAACGCTGCCAAAAGGCAGTAATTCCCTTTCTGTTAACAATAGTAATTTATTTAATGTTGGTGATTTTATCCGGCTTATTGATATTGATACATCAAAAGTTACCTCAACATGGGCGACTGGTTCTACAGGACAAATAGTGAGAATTATTGCCATAAATGGCTCAACACTTCAAATAGATAAAAATTTAAGAAGAGCTTATACTATTAATAATCAACCATTCATTAGAAGATTAAACATGATTGAAAATAACAAGATTGAAAGCTTAACTATTAATAGAATGGATAGTACAGCGGGAAGTTTTAGCAATATTAATTTTGTTTACGCATACAATTCTAAAGTTTCTTGTGTAAAAAGTTATGATTGTAATTTTTCGCATATAGAAGCTAATTACAGTAGGAACATAGAAATTGAAGGTTCCTATTTTCAGCACAGTTATGGTTACGGTAGTGGCGGAAGGGCATATGGAGTAATGCTACACTTTACAACAAGTGATTGTTTTGTTTATAACAATAAGTTCAACCATTTGAGGCATTCAATGATTTTACAAGCTGGCTCTAACGGAAATGTATTTGCTTATAATTATTCCATAAATCCATTTTGGTCAGGAACCTCTCTTCCATCCGATGCTGCTGGTGATTTGGTTTTACATGGAAATTACGTTTATGCCAATCTTTTTGAAGGTAACATCGTTCAAAATTTGGTAATTGATAATTCACATGGAATAAATGGCCCTCACAATGTATTTTTTAGAAACAGAGTTGATAATTACGGTATAGTAATGAATACAACTGATGTTACTGATTCAGCTTGTTTTGTTGGAAATGAAGTAACCAATACCGGTTTTTTCAAAGGAAATTACCTTTTGGCAGGTAATGGCCATTTTGAACATGGAAACAATGTGATAGGTACAGTTAGACCGTCTGGTACAAATTCACTTTCAGACAGCAGTTACTATTTCTTTAACGCGCCTTCCTATTATTTTTCAAATTCAATTTGGCCCCCAATTGGAATTCCTAACGCTATTAATTCAAACACTACAGAAGCGGAAGTCAAATATAATTCTGGAGCATTAACCCAATGCAACTCCGCCATTTCTAGCCAAATAAAAAAGAATAACAACACTGAAGCTAATATAAAAATATTCCCTAATCCCGTTGAAAATAATTTTAAAATTCAAAGTGACGCTAGTTTAAAAGAAATTATCATTTACTCTATATCTGGTAAAGTAATATTTTATTCAATGAAACATTTAAACGATATTGATTTGAGTTCCTTCCCAAAAGGTATTTATCTAATGAAAGCAATTACAGAAAGAGACGAAATTTATAACCAAAAAATAATAAAAAAATAGTTTTAAATTTTAGCTTTTATCTAGTTAAGATGAGTTCAAACAATAGCTAAGGTGTTTTCTAATTCTCAAATAAAGTGATTTTTAATAGAAATTCGATACAAATACAGAGTGATTTCTAATTGACAAATAGAGTGATTTCTGATAGAAAATTGTATCGAGATTGGCAATTAGAACCGAATTAATATCCTATCTGAATTCAAATTTTACCATATTTCAAATCAAACATTATTTTATACCCTACAGAAGTAATAATGAAAGGAACCTTATTGCAACTTATCATTTTGGGCGAAGATTAACTAAAAAATGATGAAACCAAATGGTTTTATTGGATTTTAGCTACAAATCAAAAAATATTAAACCTTTTAATTCTTATTATGAGAATTACCGTTTTGGCAAAACTGCGTTTCAATGCAGTTTAGGTTTCGTTATATTTAGTTTATTTCAATTTCTCTATTATAGATTTAATGCTAGTCTTTAATTCTTCGTATTCTTTTTCGGTCACAAATAATTCTAAAAAGCTCTATGATGGGGAAGATGTGGGGAAACAAAAAAGGCAACCACCTATTATGTAGGTAATTGCCTTCTTTTATTGTGACCTCGGCAAGATTCAAACTTGCAACCTCCACAGCCGTAATGTGGTGCACTATTCAGTTATGCTACGAGGCCATTTGATGGCTGCAAAAGTAGAAAAATAGATAGAACTGACCCTTAAAAGCGTAGTTTATTTTTTTATGAGAATTTTAACCCCTTTTAAATTTAGAACTCACTAATTGATTGGTTGGTATAATTCACGGTGTCGCGAATTGAAATGAATTTACTTTTCTCAATTTACAAACTGAAATAGTTAATTTTAGAAAGTTGACTTATGAAGCTTGAATAGCATTCATAAAAGAAAAAATAAACTACCATGAGCAATTATCACATCAAACATTTAGAAGAATATTGGCAAGTTTACCGCAAGTCGGTTCGGAAACCTGAGAACTTTTGGGAAGAAATCGCAGAGGAACATTTTTTATGGAGAATAAAGTGGGAAAAGGTCTTGGAATGGGATTTTTCAAAGCCAGAAGTAACGTGGTACAAAGGGGCAAAATTGAATATCACTGAAAATTGTATTGATCGTCATTTGACCACAAGGGCGAATAAAACGGCAATCCTATTTGAACCAAATGACCCGAAAGAAAAAGCGCAACATATCTCCTACAAAGAGCTACATAAGAGAGTTTGCAAGTTTGCGAATGTGTTAAAGTCTAAAGGAATTGAAAAAGGAGATCGAGTGTGTATTTATTTACCCATGATACCTGAATTGGCAGTTTCCGTTTTAGCTTGTGCGAGAATTGGTGCTATACATTCCGTTGTTTTTGCCGGGTTTAGTGCTTCTGCACTAGCCATAAGAATAAATGATTGTGATTGTAAAATGGTCATTTGTTCCGATGGATCTTATAGAGGTGCTAAGACCATTGATTTGAAAGTAATAGTTGATCAGGCGTTAGAGACATGTCCTGGAGTTGAAACCAACTTGATGATCAACAGAACGGGTGGAGAGGTAACAATGAAAGAAGGCAGAGACACTTGGATTCAGCCTTTATTAGACACCGCTTCTGCAGATTGTGAAGCGACCATTGTTGATGCTGAAGATCCTTTATTCATTCTATATACATCTGGTTCAACCGGCAAACCAAAAGGAATGGTGCACACTACGGCAGGCTACATGGTGTATACGGGATATACCTTTAAAAATGTATTTCAATATCGTGAAAATGATGTGTATTGGTGCACTGCCGATATTGGATGGATTACAGGGCACAGTTACATTGTGTATGGTCCGCTGGCCAATGGGGCAACAACAGTTATGTTTGAAGGTGTTCCTTCTTACCCTGATTGTGGTCGTTTTTGGGAAATTGTGGAAAAACATAAAGTAACGCAGTTTTATACCGCTCCCACCGCAATTCGCGCATTGGCAAAAGAGAAATTGGACTATGTAGACAAGCACGATTTAAGCAGTCTTAAAGTATTGGGGACTGTTGGAGAACCCATCAACGAGGAAGCTTGGCACTGGTACAATGATCATGTAGGTAAACGGAAAAGCCCAATTGCAGATACCTGGTGGCAAACTGAGACTGGCGGAATTATGATTAGTCCAATTCCATATTCAACGCCAACTATACCCACCTTTGCAACCTTGCCTTTGCCTGGAATTCAACCTGCATTAATGGATGGACAAGGAAATGAGCTGAAGGAAAATCAAGTGGAAGGCAGATTGACTATTAAGTTTCCATGGCCCTCAATGGCTAGAACCATTTATGGGAATCACGATCGTTATAGAGAGACCTATTTTAGCACCTTTAAAAACATGTATTTTACAGGTGATGGCGCTCGCAGAGATGCAGTAGGTTATTATCGAATTACCGGAAGAGTAGATGACGTCATTATTGTAAGTGGGCATAATTTGGGTACCGCTCCTATTGAAGATGCTATAAATGAACACCCTGCGGTGGCGGAGAGTGCAATTGTTGGATTTCCGCACGACATTAAGGGAAATGCCCTTTACGGATACATCACCCTAAAGGAAACTGGCGAAGTAAGAGACCAAGACAATCTAAGAAATGAAATCAATCAATTAATTACGGATAAAATAGGGCCAATAGCAAAACTGAATAAAATTCAGTTTACCAATGGTTTGCCAAAAACAAGAAGTGGGAAAATTATGCGCAGAATTCTTCGAAAAATAGCGGAGAAGGATACTAGTAATTTGGGAGATACAAGTACTTTATTGAACCCTGAAGTAGTTCAAGACATTATGGATAATGCAATCTAGTGGTTGAATTCATTTGCCAGAAATTGTAAATAGGATGAATGATTTAATTTAATTCTACCTTTTCTGTTTCTGCTAACCTGCTAATATCTAATTGCATGTCAACTACAAAAAAGGGAGAAAGTAAAATTGCAGCATTTCTAAAACAGGGAGCAAGTGTGACAACAACAAGAGCACATGTGCATTGGGTGGTAACAGAATTTGGAGCAGTTAACTTATTTGGGAAAGATTTAGTGATACGCGCAAATTTGTTAAAATCAATAGCGCACCCAAACCACAGAAAAGAATTAGAACGTTTAATTAAAGAGCGATTTAGGGTTTAGGAAATTAAATAGAGAGGGGTTCAACAAACTTCTATTTTATCAGTGAACTATCTACAATATCGTGACTTTCTAAGTTGTTAATCCCCCAATTTTCTAATTCATCTTCCGTCCACAACTCTGGAAAGAAAATTCGTTTTTGATACCTCGGATGCATGTATTTCTGCCATTCACTTCCGCCTGTCGCTGCTGCTTTTTCTTTTCCGCTGTTGAGGTATTTTCCTGCAGCATGGTAATGCGCCATCACCCAAAGTACATTTACCGTGTGGTCGTAATGTCGCATTGCATTAATTAACTCAATATCTTGTTGGTCTTCCGTTGGAAGTGATTTGAACTTGGTCCATAGATTCAAAGTGTTGTAAGTCTTCATAAAGGTGATAAACTCTTCCATGTATTTGTCTTCAAACAAACTCAGTAAAGCAGACTTTTTTCCTGTTTTGTAATCTTTACCGGCAGCTTGCCAGTACAAATGATTAAACGCATGGCTAAATGGAGTATCTCTATCAATTGTTGCTCTAAAACGAATGTCAATTAGGTTGATTAATTCTGTCGATGCAAATTCAATTTTTCTATACTGAGCGCTTTGAAAACCACTGGCCGGGGTTAATGTATCTCTAAACTTCATGTACTGTTCCACTTCCATTCCGTCACCCATAATTTCAAAAGAGGAGGAGAGCATGTCGAAATAACGACTAATGCGATCTAATCGAGTAGCAAAGAATTTAGTTGTCAACTCTTCGTTCATGGCAATTTGCTCAATTTCCCAAAGAATCATTTTGAATAACAACTCATTGATTTGGTGGTATATGATAAATACCATTTCATCTGGCAGGGTGGTCCGTTGAACTTGAAGATTCAATAAAGCTTCCGGCTGAATATAATCCCAATAGGTAATTGGTTTGGAATGTAATAATCCACTTAAATGGGTATCCACATTTTGGCCAATCTTATCGTATTTTGTTTTTAAATCGTCAATCAATTTCTCCTTCTTCTCGTCCATTTGGTTTTTTTTGGTGTTCTAATTTAGTTGTACTGGCTTTAATGGCGGTCTTTACCGCGTCAGAAAATTAACCAAAATATTAATGAACAGTAGTCCTATAAACTCCAATGGTTTGCCTTAGGGCGAAGGTGAGATCTAAAATGGCAACTTCCCTAAATCAACATTTCCTCCTGTTAAAACAACGCCTACTTTTTTTCTACTGAAAAGTGCTTGGTTTTTGAGAATAACAGCTAATGGAACGGCACATGAGGGTTCAATAACTATCTTCATGCGTTCCCAAATCAATCGCATTGCGGCTACAATTTCTTTGTCGTCGCAGGTGAGAACATTTTCTGCACCATTCAGCATAATGGGAAAATTCAATTTGCCCAATGAAGTCAATAAACCGTCAGCTAATGTATTTGGAGAGGTTTGTGGAATCAGTTTCTTTGCTTGAAAAGATTGAAATGCATCGTCAGCTCCTTGGGGTTCTGCAGCAAAAACTGTTGTGCGAGGGGAATAATAATCTCTAGCTAAAATACTGCCAGCTAGCAATCCACCACCACCAACCGGACAAATGAATACGTCCAAGTCTTTGTAGTCTTCAAATACTTCCTTGGCGCAAGAACTTTGACCAAGTATTACTTCAACATTGTCATAGGGGTGAATGAAAGTAGCACCTTTTTCATCTATAATTTTTTGAGCTGTTGTTTCTCGTGCGATTAAGGTTGGAGGACAAAATGTAATTTGTCCGCCATATGCTTTTACAGCAGCCACCTTTACTTTGGGTGCCGTTTCGGGCATTACTATGTAAGCTTGTATGCCTAAACTTTGAGCTGCTTTTGCCAACGCTTGTGCATGATTTCCAGAGGAATGCGTTACCACACCATTTGCTTTTTGTTGGTCGTTTAATTGAAGTACGGCATTGGTAGCACCTCGCATTTTGAAAGCTCCAATTTTTTGGAAATTCTCGCATTTGAAGCGTATTTCACAACCTGCCAACTCGTTGATGGCAAAAGATTCAAGAACAGGTGTTTTGTGAATAAAAGGCTTTATTCGTTCGTGTGCATCAACTACTTTTTCTTTTGAAAATAAATCAGTTGAGCTCATTTGTTTCTATTTGTTAGCATTCAATTCTTCATTCATTTGGTCTACTTTTTTTACCAAATCAACTTTAAATTGATTCATTTTTATAGCAATGCGTTCATCAGAAGTTGCTAGAATTTGTGCTGCTAAAATAGCTGCATTTTTAGCGCCATCTAACGCAACAGTTGCAACAGGAACACCTCCTGGCATTTGCAAAATGGATAGGATTGAATCCCAACCGTCAATGGAATTGGAAGACTTTATAGGAACACCGATTACCGGAAGAGGAGTAGATGCTGCGACCATTCCAGGTAGATGAGCTGCACCACCCGCTGCAGCAACAATTACTTTCAATCCTCGATCTTTAGCAGTTTTGGCGTATGTCAACATTTTTTCCGGAGTTCGATGTGCTGAAACAATTTCTACTTCAAAGTCGATGTTTTGTTCTTTCAAAAAGTCCAATCCAACCTGCATTACTTTCAAGTCAGAAATACTTCCCATGATGATTCCAATTTTTGCTGTCATATTATTTTGAAGTTACTTTAACAATCGTTTTTATCTTTCTCGCTTTTGTCTTCGCTCGCTCTAAATCTTCGTCTAAGATAGTAATGTGTCCCATTTTTCGAAAGGGTTTCACGTGTTCCTTGCCATAAAGATGAGGATAAACTCCTTTTTCTTCCAAAATTTGATGAAAACCTTCATAGTGTGCAGTTCCATTGGCGTCTTCTTCACCCAACAAATTGAGCATTACGGAAGGAACTTTAATGTCTGTATTGCCCAAAGGTAAATCTAAAATTGCTCTTAAATGTTGAGCAAATTGAGAGGTGTAATTTCCTTCAATACTATGATGGCCTGAGTTATGTGCTCTAGGAGCAATTTCATTAATCAGAATTTCACCTTCTTTATTCAAGAACAATTCTACCGCCAGCAAACCAACCATTTCTAATTTTTCAATTAGGTTAGTAGCTAATTCATATGCTTTTTTTGCAACGGATTCGCTCACGTTTGCAGGCGAAAATAAAAACTCTACCATGTTGGCCTTTGGGTTGAATTCTAACTCAACCAAAGGAAAATGTTTGATTTCTCCGTTTTCATTTCGAGCAATAACTACAGAAAGTTCCTTTTCTAGGTCAACTACTTCTTCAATAACAGAAGGTATGTCAAAAGCTTTCTCTAACTCTTCTTTCGAATTTATTCGCTGCACGCCATAACCATCGTATCCTGAAGTTCTCAATTTTTGAAAAACTGGGAAGTCTAAAGCGGTATTGTTGATGTCTTCTTTGCCTTGTATTAGTTCAAATTTTGAAGTGGGCAAGCCATGGTCTGCATAAAACTGTTTTTGCAGACCTTTGTCTTGTATTATTTTTAAGATGTGTGGCTGTGGAAATACTTTTACTCCATCTTTCTCCAATTGCGCTAAAGCATCAGAATTTACATCTTCAAATTCAATACTTACAACGTCTTTGTCTTTACCAAAAGTATAAACATCGTCGTAATTTTTAAAGTCTCCCACCACAAAATTGTTGGCTAAGTTTTTACAAGGAGCATTTGGAGAAGGGTCTAAAATGTCGATATGTAGATTTAAGTTATACCCTTCTTGCAAGGTCATACGACCTAGTTGACCGCCACCAAGAATACCAATTTTGAAATTTTGAGAATGAATATTTTTCATTTTGCTCTGCTCTTTTTAAGGCACAAAGATAAATGGAATTAACGAGAGAATTAACATTGTTTATCCTCATTGAATCCTCAAATATGGATACCTTTGCGCCTTTCAAAATCAAAACAGTTAGTTTGAGCCGAATAAAAATTCACGACAAAATCTTTGAGCCATTCATTTCGGCAGAAGAAATTGATAAAGCAGTTACAATAGTAGCTGAGAACATTACTAAGAAATACAGAGGAAAAAAACCTGTATTTATAGGGGTTTTAAATGGTTGCTTCTTTTTTGCAGCTGACCTTATGAAGAAAGTCAACTTTAGTTGTGAGATTTCTTTTGTGAAAGTTGCTTCATACGTTGGCACTCAAACCTCAGGTGACGTGCGACAGTTGTTAGGTCTAGATCAGAAAGTTTCGGGCAGAGATGTAATTATTATTGAAGACATTGTAGATACCGGGAACACGATTGAAGCAGTGACTGAAATAATTTCCAATATGGGAGCTTCAAGCGTTGCAGTTGCTACCTTATTAATGAAGCCTGATGTTTACAATAAAAAAATTAAAATCGACCACGTAGCAATAGAAATTGATCCTTCCTTTGTGGTGGGTTACGGACTGGATTATGATGGATTTGGTAGAAATTTGAATCAACTTTACGTACTTTCACAAGCAGAAAATCTAAAATCGAACGAAGATATGTTGAACATTGTTTTATTCGGACCTCCTGGTGCAGGCAAAGGAACTCAAGCGATTAAGTTAAAAGAGAAATATGATTTAATTCACCTTTCCACAGGTGATATTTTAAGGAACGAGATTAACAATGAAACAGAGTTAGGAACTTTAGCCAAGTCATTTATGAATAAAGGCGAGTTGGTTCCCGATGAGGTGGTTATTGATATGATTGGTAATTGCTTGAACGAATATTCAGATGCTAAGGGGTTTATTTTCGATGGATTTCCAAGAACTACTGAACAAGCTCAGGCATTAGACAACCTTCTTGAAGAGCACAGTACAGAAATTGATACCATGCTTTCTTTAGAGGTAGATGATGAAGAGTTAGTTGACAGAATTATAAAAAGAGGTCAAGAAAGTGGGAGGGAAGATGATAAAAATGAGTCTGTTATCTTCAATCGTATAATCACTTATATCAAGAAGACAGCACCATTAAAGAGTTATTACGATGATCAGGGAAAATACCATGCGATTACTGGTATTGGTTCAGTTGATGATGTTTTTGAGCGATTAACGAAATCAATAAAGTCTTAAAATTTAATTCCACAGATTAAAATATCATCCACCTGCTCTTCATTTTATGGTTTGTTTGATATTCTTTTCTTGCTCAGCCATTGATAAATGAGCAATGTTGCGCAGCATATCTGTAACGTTTCGTATCATAAATTTCTTACCATTTGGACCACCAAATTGATCTGGATAACCTTCAGAAAAAACATAAACAGAATCGCCGGGGAGAATTTCAATATAGGTGGTTGTGAATACCTTTTCACGCAAAGAAATACCTCCAATAGAAAATATAGAGCCTTTGAAAATTTCTAACTCGCCATTACGAGCAAGATAAAGTGGTCGCATTGCTCCTGCAAATTCGAGTTTGTTATGAGCATATTCTAAGTGAATTAACCCTAGCTCCATTCCATCTTTACTATTCTTATTGTTCATGGAATTTTTGTGCAATGCAGTTCTCACTCCTCTATCCAACTCTCTTAAAATAGCACCCGGATCAGTAATTTCTTGTTGATTTACAATTTCATTCAATTGGGTGTAGCCTATAACCGACATAAAAGCTCCCGGAACGGTGTTTCCCGTGCAATCGACTACAGCAAACAAAGGTTTATCTTTTACTTTCTCGTACCATTAGAAATCTCCACTTACAACATCTTTTGGCTCTTAATAAACAAAGGAATCAAGAAATCCATCCTCTAGCCTTTGCACAGGAGGTAAAATAGAAGCTTGGATGCGTTTTGCATATTGAATGCTTCCGTTGATTTCTTTACTGTTAATTTCTAAATGCTTTTTTTCTTTCTTTAGCGCTTCAGTTCGTGCCTCTACTTTATGTTCTAATGTCTCATTGAGTTGGTGCAATTCTTTGTTCGCCAAATCTAAATCGGCAAGACTCCTAAATAGTGCTTCTTCTGCTCTTTTTCTTTCGGAAATGTCTCTGATGATTCCTTGGTAGCAATTAACGCTGTTGTCTTCATTGTAAATAATCATGGAATTTAAAAGACAATTTACTTGCGTTTTCCATCCTTTTTCTTCAATACAATTTCGTAATCAGAAACTTGTCCATGTTCTTCCAAAACTTGTCTGAAGGTATCTCTTTCGTTTTGATTAATTTAGAGTTCTTTAACTGTTAAGGTAGATAGTTCCTCTTCATTGCAGCCAAATAGTTCTAAGCCGGCTGGATTAAAGTCAACGAACTCTCCACTTGGAGTAGAGATATAGATGGCATATTTTGAACGTGAAAAAATTTGATGATACCTTTCTTCACTTTTCCTTAATTCTTTTTCAAATTGCTTCCTTTCAATTGCATAAGAAATAGACCGAAACAATGTTTCGCTGCACATTTTTTCTTTTGGGATATAATCTTGAGCTTCATTTTTCACGGCCTAGGCAGCAATTGCACTATCGTCTAATTTTGTCAGTACGATGCACGGAATGTCTGGTAGTTCTGAAAACAGGCTCGTATAGGATCGTAGACCGTATCCATCAGGTAAAAATAGATTGAGTAGTATAATTTTGATCCGCTCTTTTTTCAAAAGCTCATAACTTTCTCCCAAGTTTTGGCAAAAATGAATATCAATGTTTAGTCCTGTGATTCCCCCATAAGTAATCAGCGACTTGAAGAGCTTCTTCTTCTATGTTTTCGACTAAAAGTAAATTGATTTTATCCGATGATGTAGTGTTTAGTAGTATTTATTAAACTAATAAATACTACCAATGTTATATCCATACTCGTGTAATTTTTCGACGAATAACAGATTTATCCCTTTGTCGGAGGAATTATTTTAGGTTGACATTAAGAACAAATCACTTAGATTGAAACCTGAGTTATTACTTCCTTCAAATCATCGTAGATTCAATACCTTTGCAAAAAAATAAACATGGCCAATAGCAACTTTATAGATTACGTCAAAATTTGTTGCAGATCAGGAAGAGGAGGCTCAGGATCTCACCATTTGAGAAGGGATCGTTTGACTGCCAAAGGCGGGCCTGATGGTGGAGATGGAGGTAGAGGAGGTCATGTAATTGTTAGAGGAAATAAACAATTATGGACCCTTCTGCATTTAAAATACAAGAAGCATGTTATTGCTAAGCCTGGAGAAAATGGTGGAGATAGCAACAGTTCTGGAAAAGAGGGAGAAGATCAGATTGTAGACGTTCCAATAGGCACCATTGCTAAAGATGTTGAAACTGGACAGGTGCTTTTTGAAATTATGGAAGACGGAGAGGAGCAAGTTATCTTAAAAGGAGGTAGAGGGGGGTTAGGAAATTCTCATTTTAAATCTTCCACCAATCAAACTCCACGTTATGCGCAAACAGGTGAAGATGGCAGAGAAGAGTGGAAGGTGTTAGAGCTGAAAGTATTGGCCGATGTTGGCTTAGTTGGTTTTCCAAATGCAGGTAAGTCTACCTTACTTTCAGTTGTTTCTGCTGCAAAGCCAGAAATTGCAAATTATGCTTTTACCACTTTAACTCCCAATTTGGGCATTGTGGCCTACCGCGATCATCGTTCATTTGTGATGGCTGATATTCCCGGAATAATTGAAGGGGCGCATGAGGGGAAAGGTTTAGGGCTTCGTTTTTTGAGGCACATCGAACGAAACGCAGTATTGCTTTTTTTGGTTCCTGCAGATAGTGACGACATTATAAAGGAATTCCAAATTTTATTGAACGAATTGCAACAACATAACCCTGAATTGTTGGATAAAAATAGAATATTAGCGATTTCAAAATCAGACCTATTGGATGATGAATTAAAAGCTGAAATACGAAAAGAAATCGCACCTCAGGAATGCATCTTTATTTCTTCTATTGTTCAAGAGAATATTATGGAACTAAAAGATTTGCTTTGGAAAAAAATAAACGAGTCAAATGGTTGAGAATCTGGAACAATGGGATCGTGAGTTGTTTGTCTTTTTGAATGGATTTCATTCAGAGAGTTTGGACTTTGTCATGTGGCATGTTTCAGGAAAATTACAGTGGATTCCATTGTATTTATTCCTTTTGTTTCTCCTTACCAAAAAATACGGTAAACTAATTTGGGTAATTCTAGTTGCAACTGCTTTAACGGTTACTTTAGCTGACCAATTTTCAGTAAAGCTTTTTAAAGAGGTTTTCGAACGCTGGCGACCTTGCCACAACTTGGACTTAAAAGAAATGGTTCATTTGGTGAACGACAAATGTGGGGGGCGTTTTGGTTTCGTCTCCAGTCATGCTGCCAATTCATTCGCAACAGCCGGGCTTTTAGGATTATTTTTCAACCGAAAGTCACTTTATTTATTGCTTATTTGGGCTAGTTTAGTTTCTTATAGTCGTGTTTATTTGGGGGTTCACTATCCGTCTGATATTTTGGGTGGAGCCATTATTGGACTAATTGTAGCTTTTCTTGTTCATCGTATTGCATCTTCAATTTTAAACTATTTAAAAGATGCTTAAAAGTTTGCTAATGGTATTTTTAGGCGGTGGTTTAGGAGCTGTAGTGCGCTTTTTTATTGCAAAATCTTCGATTCAACTTTTTGAAAGTAATTTCCCAATAGGCACGTTGGTCTCTAATATTGTCGCTTCTGTTTTATTAGGTGTACTTGTGCATCAGTTTAATATTAGATTAGATGCTACCCAAAAAGCACTTTATTTATTCTTAGTAATTGGGTTTTGTGGTGGGTTGAGTACTTTTTCTACTTTCAGTATGGAGACGTTCGAGCTCTTAAAGCACGGTAATGTTGGGATAGCAATTTTGAACATTGTAATAAGTGTAGGAGTAGGAGTAGGAGTTTTGGCAATGCTGTTCAAGCAGCAATAGCCATTGATGAAATTGTAAGTGCTTACAATATTATTTTATCTAAGATAATAGTGCACATTTATTCTCAGAATTTTGACGTTGCAATAGACTAGTGTAATGACTTTATTGGTCAGGATTTAAAAGGATTTTATTACGAAAAGTCAGTATCAAATTACTATTCGGCAATTACTCACTTTGGTTTACTTCAATTTAAGGAGGCGCAGACCATTCTATTGCAAAAGAATGAAATAGAAAAAGACAAGGAGGGATGGAATGTGTGGATTCGGATTATGCGCTTACTTTGCTCTATTGAGATGTTAAAGTTAAATATGATTACAATTTTAGTCTTACTTCAGTTGTTGTTGAAACCGAGTTGGAGAAACTAAAATCAACCGATGAACAATACGCTTGGAATCCTGATTCACCTGAGCTAATTCTATTTCACGATTGGTTCGATGCTAAACTGCTGAAGAAAGGGTACAGTCCAAATTTTGAAATGTAACGAGAAGCGATGAAGCAAGAGAAATAATATCAAACACTATAGCTTTGCTAATCTGCTATTTTGACTTTTTGAATACTTGTAATAATTAGGTTACTCTTTTAGCAGGCCTTTAATGTCTTTGTTGTCCCCGTAAATAACCATAATGTCGTCTTCTTCTAAAACAGTTTTAGGCGATGCTACACCTTGCACGGTATTCACCATTCTGTTTGAACCTAACAAATTCTTTTGTTCTTCACGTTTAATTGTAGTGAGCACTACAACATTGTATTGCTTTCTGAAGCCTACTTCAGCAATTGTTTTTCCTGCGTATCTTCTAGGGACGTTCACTTCTACAATACTGTATTGACTGCTTAGTTCAAAAGACTCAACTACTCCTTTTAGTGTTAATTTTTTTGCCCATCGTTCAGCTGTTTCTTCTTCCGGATGAACTACGTCATCAACTCCAATGGCTTCCAAAACAGTTTCATGTAGCGGCGTAATAGCTCTGGCAATGAGTCGTTTTACTTTTAAGTTTTTTAATACTGCAGTTGTCATTACATTGGCACCTTGGTGCTCTCCAATTGCCACAATCACTACATCTGTATCTTTTAATGGTAACCCCGAAACGGTGAACTGATCGGTAGAATCCATGCAAATAGTGTGGGAAACAGATTCTTTTAAACTGTCAACTTTGTCCATGTCATTGTCAACACCAATTACTTCGTTTCCTGCTTCTGTTAATTTTTGAGCTAATGAAGCTCCAAAGTTTCCCAATCCGAAAATGATATATTTCATGACACTTAATTTTTTGTAAAGTTAAATCCAATAGGGTTAAAATAAATATTGTCCAATTATTTTTGCTATCGAATTAAATATAAAAGATTAAGAATAAAAGGGCATGTATAGTAAAGGTTATTATCCTTTATCTTTCGTCCTTGATCCTTAACTTAATTAATCAGAATTTCTTCTTTTGAATAGCGGTAGTTTTTATACTTCTCTTTCCGAATTAGGGCAATTAATATAGTTAGCATACTGACTCTCCCCACAAACATTATTGCAATTATTATTAGCCTACTGGGGTCGCTTAGTTGTGGTGTTAGACCTATACTAAGGCCAACTGTGCTATAGGCTGAAAAGCATTCAAATGCGATTCCTAACAAATCTTTGTCGCTGTCGAAATAAGCAATGGCGAATACTCCTGATCCTATAATCACCAATGAGAGAGAGATGATGGCAAATGAACGCCTAACTGTTATGTCTGCGACTTCTCTCCGAAAGATTTCAATTCTTGATTTTCCTCTAGCTAAGCTCCAAAAATTAAGCGTTGCAATAGCAAAGGTGCTCGTTTTTATTCCTCCACCGGTTGACGCAGGTGAGGCCCCCACCCACATAAGCAGAAATACAAGCATCAAGGTAGAGAAGTTTAACGCAGAAGTATCAACGGTGTTAAATCCTGCAGTTCTTGGAGTAGCAGCGCCAAACATGGCAGTAATAACCTTCCCAAATCCATTGTGCTCAGCCAAAGTATTATTATATTCGAAAATAAAGAAGACAACCGAGCCAAGAACGAAAAGGGTTAAACTGGTAATTAGCGTAATTCTAGAACTCAAGTTAATAACCCAAGGAGTGACAGTAGTTTCATTCTTTTCCTTTAAGAGGAAAGGCAACAACCTTTTGGTTACTAAATAACGGAGGTATTTGAACAAATTGAAAACAATTGGAAACCCAAGACCACCAAAAATAAAAAGCACCATTGCTATGGAGTGAATTCCATATTTGAACTTAAAAAAGCCGGTATGTAAACTACTTGGTAAGGTACTAAAACCCGCATTACAAAAAGCGGAAACGGAGTGAAACAAAGAGAAAAATACACGGTCGAAAAATGAAGGTATTTCTATTGCGTTTAAGTTGCCAAAAATGATTAGAGCCCCGGCAACCTCAATGCTAATTGTAATTAAAATTATATTTTTCAGTGTGTTAAAAACCTCGCCTAGCTTGTTCGCGCTAGTCATATCGCTTAACATTAATTGATTCTCATAAGTAGTTCCACCTCGAAAGAAATAGCTAAAATAACTGGCAAACGTCATGATTCCTAGCCCACCAATTTGAATTAAAGCCAGAATAATGCATTGCCCAAATAAGGTGAAATAAGTCCCTGTATCTACCACAATCAATCCTGTTACGCAAACAGCCGAAGTAGAAGTGAACAGCGCATCAAGAAACCTAATTCCCTGGTGAGTAGCGTTCGGAAGCAATAAAAGTGTTGCTCCTAGGATAATAATTCCAAGAAAACTTAGAATAAATAATTGTGCTGGATTAAACAGTGCTCTGTTGAGATTTAGTTTTTTGGATGCTAATTCTCTTACAAAAACTAAAAATATTGCCGCATAAAACCATGGAGCGGAATTAAAGAATTGGAAAAACGAGAAGTTAGATAGTAGTTTAAATTTATCGATTAACAGGATGCTAAACAAAGAGACACTCAATACATCAAATACAAGAACTTGAAATGTAGGTCGTTCTGTTTTTTTTAAATATCGAATGATTGTTGCGACAATCCCAATAATTAAGGTAGTTGAGTACAGACTATTTAGCCAAAATTGGACGATGCCATTTTGATCAAAGCCAAAATCGTAAAAAACAGCAATTACTACTATAAAACTTATAGCAAATGCTGTTTGGCGCAAAACCCGATTAATGAACGATAAAAAGTCTGTTCTTTCCAATGTTGAAAATCAATTTTGAAACCGCAATGTTAGGACTTTAATCGAAAATAGCAGGCTTATTTTTCGGTTTTGATACGGTGATTATTTTTATACAAAACGATAGGGATGGTCTTATTGCTTTTCAATATCTTGAACACATTTAAGTCTATTTCTCTTAGTAAAAAGTCAGCTGCTAAGCTTGATTTCTAGCCTGGAGAATTTCCTCTAATAAAAAACTCTATATCGCTAGATTTTGAGAGGGGAGAGAATTCCAATTGAACCAGACTCCAATCTTCAAAATGAATAAAAGTTGACGTGGCGACTTTCCTAACTGACTGAATTGTTTTTCCATTTTTTGCGATCTCTTTAACTACAAATTCTAAATGATTCAAATCATCTTGACCTCTATTTTTAAAGTTATTACTCAACCAAATAGATGCCTCGTAAATAGTGCCAACCTCTAGAGAAGATGAGCTTATATTTAGTAATTTATTGTCTTCTTGCTGGTCAATTTCTATGTAGTTGTTTGAAAACTGAACTTTTTTATTGCTAAGGATTGGATCACCTTCTTTAAATTCATGGTAGTGAAAAAGTTTAGTTGAATCTGAAAGGTAAAACCCATCTATATAAATGAGTGTAGAGTCTGATTCAAAAACCGCTATCTCTTTTTGGGCAGTATTTTCAAAAACCGTACGATATGGCAACAATCCAATAGAAATGTCATCTATTTGCTTTATCCATTGAGCCGATTGAAGTAAGCGGTTCTCCTCTTTTGCAAGCTGGTCTTTTTTATTCCAAATCACTAAAAACGGCAGTGTAGAAGTTAGGTCGGACTCCATGTTCTACTTATAGAAACTCGGGGCAAAAAATTGCATTTCATTTCTACTTTCTTGCAGAGAAATACGGGTCAAATAACTTGCAGTAAGCGGCAATCCTGTATAATAAGAAAGCAGCATTTAATTCACATAGGTTTCATTTGATGCCTCTTTTTCGTAATTATCGCTGCCTATGTTATAAAATGGCATGGGAACTATAGCTTGAAATTTTGAAGCATCTAAAACTTCAAGGATGGAAGAAAAGTCTTTGTCAAGTTGTTCTTGATTGAAACTGTTAGCTGCCTGACTTATTTTGCTGCCCACTTCTACATGGTAGGGCAGTCCTTCAGCAATCATTAATGTCGGAAGTAGTAGTAAAATCAGTGCTTTTCCTACTTTGGATTGAATGCGTTCTGACCAAAAATTGATTAAGTAAAATGTGTAAACCGAGATGGCAAAATAGAACACCCAAGCAAATCGGCCAACGGCTCTAAATTGTTTTAATAAGGGAAAATAATCTAACAAACCTTCCATTCCAAAGCGAAACGGAATTCCAAAGGAAAATACTAAAAGTAGCAAAGCAGCAAGTAGTATTTTATTAAGGGGCAGGGCATCTTGTTTGGTAAAATATCGCAACAAGAAAATGGCAATAAACGGTAGTAAAATAATTGTACCCAAGCCAATGTATGCCCAACCTTCCCAAGTTTGAGTAAAGTTTTGGAGTTGATTTAAAATGAAATCTTTTAGTGGACCATGATGTGGCAGAAGTATGGCGTCAAAGTCGGCATAATACTCGAAAAAGCCATATGGATTATCTGTTCTGTTGGTGTGAACGTCACTAAAGACTTTAACTGTTAAGAACGGAAGCACTGAAAGAATTACACTTCCTAAAATATACCACGAATTTGCTTTTTTGAAACGATGGAGTGAACCGTCAATTAAAAAGTAGGCAATTAAAATAGAGATGGAAATGACGCCCAAATAGGCATGTATAAAAAGCAATGCAGTATGAAAAATAGTGAGGTAAATCTGGTGTTTCCCTGATCGTTCTTTACCAATAAACTTGAGTAGCCCTAAAAAACAAAGAGGAATAACAAAAGAGTATGAAAGCGCAAAATGACCTTCTAATCTAAAAATTTGTGGTGCCAAAATTAAAATTGCCCATGCGCCCAAAATCGCTAAAAATGCATTGATTTTTAATTCGCGCAGCAGTAGAAAAAGCACTAATGCTGAAATCAAGAAAGAGATTAGCATGGTTAAATTAAGTATGCCAATGGAATAGCTAGCGATGCTAGGGGAAATGAAATTGAGTGGTTTTAAAATACTGATGAGAATAGGGTGTCCATCGGTGTATAAAAAGTTTTCTCCGTAGGGATAGTTGAAACCTTCAAAATTGCTTCGACTTTCGTTGTTTTTTATTTGATAGGCATATAGGTGAAGTAATTCTTTATTCCATCTCCATTGCCACTGAACAAGTAGCTGTTCGGACTAAACATAACCTTTCCATAAAAGCACAGCATAAAAACAAGTGCACCAATAAGGGTAATGAAGCGAAAAGGGGAATGACTCTTCATCTTTTTCTTCAAAAGTAAGGTAGTTCCTTCGATTACTTATTGCTGGATTGCTGCAACCTTAAATTTAATTTTAAAGAAGTCTTTAATAACTTTGTCACCAAGGTTATCGAAAAACGAACCAGAACCATACCGAATGTCATATTCTGTTCGGTTGATGTCTACTTCTCCAACGGCTACCATTTTTGCGCTATCTTTTAGAAGGGTAACGTCAAATTCAATGTGTTTTGAGATGCCTTTAATTTCCAAATCTGCAAAAACTTTTAGCTTATCCGCTTCATGTTTTTCGCTTTTTATAACTGTCAATTTACCTGTGGGATGGTTTTTTACAGCGAAGAAGTCGGGAGAAATTATATGATTTCGCAATTTTTCATTTTGCCCCTTATCTTCAATGTCGTTGATTTTTATGCTTTGCATATTGATGATAAACTCACCTTTTGATATCAAGTTATTTTCGAATACATAACTGCCATTTTTTAATTCAATTACTCCACTGTGCTGTCCGGTGACTTTGCGACCGATCCATTCTACCGAGCTAATTTCTGTGTTTACTTTATAATTTTCTTGAGCTATACTTGTGATAGTAGTAAAAGCTAATGCCAATAAAGGGAGCGACACTTTTATCATTTTGATGGTGTTGATGGTTATAAGACCAAATGTAGTGTGCTTGAATCAAATCCGGGAAACGTTTTCTACTTATTTTATAAAAATTAACAGGTAAAAAACGAAATCAATTCTAAAGCGTTGTGTTTTTCTTTTGAAGTAATGTCTGAAGAGCTGCCCGAATTCCGTAAAATAATTCACATAGATATGGATGCGTTTTATGCTTCGGTAGAGCAAATGGACCGCCCAGAACTAAAGGGTAAGCCATTGGCTGTTGGCGGCTCTAGACAAAGAGGAGTTGTAGCAGCGGCGAGTTACGAAGCCCGGGCTTTTGGTGTTCACTCTGCTTTGGCGTCAAGCATTGCAGCAAGACGATGTCCAAATTTGATTTTTGTAAAACCGCGCTTTGATCGATACAAAGAAATTTCTTCTCAAATTATGGAGATTTTTCAAATCTACACAGATTTAGTTGAGCCACTTTCTCTAGACGAAGCTTACTTGGATGTTACTTACAATAAAAAAGAATTAAAGTCGGCGATTAAAATTGCCATGCTTATTCGCGAAGAAATAAAAATTAAGGTAGGCTTAACTGCTTCAGCAGGAGTTTCTTTTAACAAGTTTTTAGCAAAAATAGCTTCTGATTTGGACAAGCCAGACGGACTAAGTGTGATTTTACCAGAACAAGCGATTCGGTTTATGGAGGAATTGCCCATTGAAAAGTTTCATGGCATTGGGAAAGTAACTGCCAAAAAAATTAATGTCCAAGGAATTTTTAAAGGTGCTGATTTGATGAAGTTAGAACGCAGCGAATTGCTATGTCGCTATGGAAATGCGGGCAAGCATTACCACAACATTGTTACCGCTAATGACCGCAGAGAGGTGAAACCAGATCGTATTCGAAAGTCTATTGGTGCGGAAAATACCTTTTCTAAGGATTTGTTTGAAGAAAATGAAGTTCTGGAAGCGTTGCAACACATTCATGAAACCCTAATGCGACGAATTGAAAAAACGAATCGTGAGGGAAGGACGATAACACTTAAAATAAAGTACCACTATTTTACGGTAAAAAGGAGATCTAAGAGTATCGACCATTTTACGAGTTCTGCCGCTGTTGTTTGGCAAACCGTATTGGAATTGTTGCACCAACCCGAGTATTTGGAAAAAGACGTCCGCTTATTGGGTATTACGCTATCGCAACTAGATAATGAATATAAAATGAATGGATTAGGGGGGTATCAGTTGACTCTTTATTTTTAGAAAATTCTTCGAATTAACTGTTGTGTGGCAAAAGGATAAAAGCTAATTTTGGAATCCTTATAAAAAGAACTAAACGAAATATAAAATGAGTGTTTTAGTAAACAAAGATTCAAAAGTAATTGTACAAGGATTTACCGGTAGTGAAGGTACTTTTCATGCAGGTCAAATGATCGAATACGGAACGAATGTTGTTGGTGGTGTTACTCCTGGGAAAGGTGGTCAATCTCACTTAGAACGTCCTGTTTTCAACACTGTTTCTGAGGCAGTTGAAAAGGCTGGAGCGAACGTATCCATCATTTTTGTGCCGCCCGCATTCGCTGCAGATGCAATTATGGAAGCTGCTGAGGCAGGTATCAAAGTAATCATTTGTATTACGGAAGGTATCTCGACCAAAGACATGATTATGGTAAAGCAATACTTGTCTAATAAGGCGTGTACTTTAGTTGGTCCTAACTGTCCAGGTTTAATTACCCCAGGTGAAGCGAAAGTTGGGATTATGCCAGGATTTGTTTTCAAGAAAGGGAATATCGGTATTGTCTCTAAATCTGGAACATTAACTTACGAAGCAGCTGACCAAGTGGTAAAAGCTGGTTTAGGAATTACAACAGCTATCGGTATTGGTGGAGATCCAATTATTGGAACAACAACAAAGGAAGCAGTTGAATTGTTAATGAGCGATCCTGAAACCAAAGGAATCATCATGATTGGTGAGATTGGTGGAAATATGGAAGCAGATGCTGCCAATTGGATTAAAGCAAACGGAACGAAGCCGGTTGTAGGATTTATTGCTGGTCAAACTGCTCCTGCAGGAAGAACAATGGGCCACGCCGGTGCAATTGTTGGTGGAGCTGACGATACGGCTGAAGCAAAAATGAAAATTATGAGAGCTTGTGGAATTACTGTAGCTGATTCTCCTGCTGAAATTGGTAAATTAATGGCCGGTTTAATGAAATAAGAAAATAATTGTCAAGGTTCAATTGACAATTTGAAAATATAAAAGGCCCTTTTCAACTTGCGTTAAAACGGGCCTTTTTGGTATAAAGTATTCTTAAAGTTTGAATTATAGCTAATTAACTTTACAAGAAGTTACTGAGATTAACAATATCCCTTTACTTTATAACTCAATATTCCTACCCATTCGTGCAGCAACCAATACCACTGCATAATTACTCTTGGACTTGGTGCTAGAAGTTTATAGAGCTCAAAGCGGTTGTCTTCATAGCTCATATAGTCTACTGAAAAAGGAGCAGGGGAACTGCCTAATTTTTTAAAACAGGCTAAGCTGCGCACCATGTGGGTTGCTGAGGTAGAGAGTAATAGTCGATTATCTTTGTTGACCAACTCTACTGCAAATTTTGCATTTTCATAAGTGTTTCGGGAATTGGTGTCGAGCAATATATCTTTTTGCTTTATACCTAAACTCAACAAGTATTTTTCAATGTGCAAGGCTTCTGCGTTTTCTTTGTCAAGCCTTCCAGAACCTCCGGCGAAAAGAATTTTTTTCACTTGACCACTAAAATAGAGTGGCAATACATTCATTAAGCGTTCGCTGTTCCCGTGAAAGGCTGATTGACTGTGGAATTCATCGTAGTTGGATATGCCTCCCAAAACAATTGCAACATCAAATTTTTCATTGGCGCGAAAAGTTGGAATTTGGTTTTCCCAAACTCGGCATACTTCATTAAAAATAAACTGATTAGAGAAGAAAAGTAAAACAACTAACGCAGTAATTCGATACGTTTTTCTTCTCTTTGTCACTTTTGAGCCAAGAGAAAGAATTAAAAGTGCAACCACCCAAACCAATGGTTGAAGCAGGAAAAACAGTACTTTTGAGAGGATGAAGAACATTAAATCAAGGATTTAGCTACTAAGTTACCATTTTTCACGCAATCGCTTACGGAGATGCCTTTGTAAAAGTTAGAAGCAATTTTGAAGTTATGATGTGCATCAAGAAATAGGTCTATTTCGGCTTCAATTTTTCGGTAACCTATTTCGTATTGTGGAATTCCCATTTTCCAACGGACAATGTTGGTGAGTTCAAAGTCGCCTTTTATTCCAAGCAATTCTCTTAAGCAATCAGTTACTTCTTCTAACACTTCTTCATCGCTTTTGTCTACAATTTCCGGGTAGCGAGCTCCTCCGCAAATTACCGTAATTAAGTCCTTCCCGTTAGGAGCTGTGTGCGGGAAAAAGTGGCTGTTGAACAAAAGGCCTAAAAAGGGAACTTTCTCTGCATTGCGGCTCAAAATGCCAAATGCCTTTTCGGAAAATGCCATGTTTTTCGAGTCAAAGCCCAAGTGAACTGCCATGGCGGGTTCGTAATTAATTTTGTATAAATTACTGCTTAGGCCAAAAGCAAAATTGTGAATCAACTCCGCTAAAGCATATGCAGGCAAAGCAGAAATAACGTGAGATGCTATAACCGATTTTTGCGCTCCGTTTTGCTCGAAGTCAATGGTATATTTTTTATTGGCGTATTCAATTTTGGTGCAAATTGCTCCCCAATGAACATTTTCTTTTACTTTTTCGTGAAGAGCAGCTATGAGTTGCTGAAGTCCATTTTTAAATGTAAAAATTTTCTGTTTTGGTAATCCATTTTTTTCATTCTCCAACTTCTTCGCCTTCATTATTTTGAATGCGCCTTTTACAATGGATCCGTATTTTTCTTCCGCCTCCATGAGCATATTCATGGTGTACTTAGCGCTCATTTTATAAGGGTCTCCGGCATAAATCCCGGTAACAAAAGGTATAATAAAATTGTCTAGAATTTGCTTGCCCAAACGGCGTTCCACAAAGGTGGCTAAACTTTCGTCTTCGGTTGCACTTGCAGAACTATTAAAGGGCTCTTTTAAAACTGAAAGCAAAGTAGAAAAGCTAAAAAGCTTACTCTTTAGCATCTTTTTGAAGTCATTCGGAAAGGCTTCAATTTTACCATTTTTTAGTACAAATCGATTGTTTGACGCTTTTTCTTCGGGGAAAATGAGTTCCTCCCACAGTCCTAATTCTTCGATCAGTTTTTTAATCTCGGCATTGTTGATTAAGACTGTATTGGGTCCATGCTCTACCGTGAAGCCTTGTTTTTGAGAAGATTGAACTTTGCCACCAAAGGCAGGGGTAGCTTCTAGTAGGAAGAATTCTATTCCGGCTTTTTTAAGCTCAAACGCTGCAGATAAACCGCTGATTCCGCCTCCGAGTATCGCAATCATATGGTCATGGAAAAAAGTTTTGTGCTTGGTTTTACGCCTAAAAGTTTGGCATCAAAAGCCATACAAATGTTCCGCACAAAAGGTTTGCCTTTTTCAGTTACCATTAGTGAATTGTCTTTGATGATTAACAAATCATCCTGAATCATTTCTTCCAAACGGCCTTCAGCTTTAAACACTAATTTGTGCTGCAGCGCTTTGTCTTTCCAATCGGTTTCGAAGTGGCACATAATGTTTAAAATGTGCTTTCTGATAATTAAGTCTTCCTCGGTTAATAAGTGACCTTTAAAAATAGGAATCTCGTTTTTTTCTAATTCTTCGTAATACTCTTCTACCGTTTTTACATTCTGTGCAAAAGCATACCAACTATCACTAATACTAGAAACTCCCAAGCCAACCATCAGTTGAGTTTTAGAAGCTGTGTAGCCCATGAAGTTACGATGCAAGGTTTTTGCATCATAAGATTGGTACATTTCGTCTGTTTCCAAAGCGAAATGATCCATTCCAACTTCTTTGTAACCCGCGTCTAACAATAAGCGATAGCCAGTCTCGTACATTGCTCTTTTTACTTCAGGTGCCGGCAAGTCGTTTTCGTCAAATCCACGCTGTCCATTTCCTTTAATCCAAGGAACATGAGCATAACTGTAAAACGCAATGCGTTCGGGCATTAGTTTTTTTACTTGCTCAATCGTATCTTCAATGCTTCCAATAGTTTGAAAAGGTAGGCCATAAACTAAATCGAAGCTCGTAGAATTATACCCTAACTCTCGGCTAATTTCCGTTACCTCGGCCACGTTTTTATACGGTTGAAATCTGTTAATGGAACGTTGAACTTTTTCATCAAAGTCTTGGACTCCGTAGCTTGCTCGCTTAAATCCGTGTTTGGCCATCACTTCCAAATGTTCTCTTTTGGTATTGTTGGGATGCCCTTCAAAACTGTAAGAGTGTTTTTCTGGTACAATGCCTTTCCCTAATATTCCTGTAAGTAAGGTGTCTAAACTTTCTGGTCTAAAAAAAGTAGGAGTTCCTCCACCAAAGTGCAATTCGCTGATAATTGGCTTTTCATCGAATAACTCAAAATACAAATCCCATTCTTTTAAAACAGCAGTAATATATGGTGATTCCACGCTGTGATTTTTAGTAATTCGTTTGTTGCAACCACAAAAAGTGCATAAGCTTTCGCAAAAAGGCAAGTGAATGTAAAGACTGATGCCTTCTTGGGCATTACTTTCTTTAAAAGATTGCTTTACAGTTTCTATCCAAACGGACTTTTGAATGCCTTCCTTGTTCCAGAAAGGAACAGTTGGGTAGGAGGTGTAACGAGGGCCTGGTATGTTGTATTTAGCTATGAGATTTTCCACATAACAAAAGTAAGCGGAACTATAACACCATTAAAAATTAGTAGAACATTTCTGCTACTTTTTTCTTTGTTCCTGTGATAATTTCCCCATTGAAATTTACAGAAGAGCCTTTTTCAATGAGCAGCTGTGTTTCGCAGTTGGTGATGCTAAGACGTTCTGTAATTAATTTAGCTGTCCCATATTCAGCTTTCTTTTGTAAGGATACTAAGCCGTATGTTGAATTAGAAATAGAGACATTCGTTAAATACACTTCAGATAAATCTTTAGAAGCTGCCCCAATATTACATTGATCAATGGTTGTATTACTCACCCAAAGGGTTGAACCTTCTCCACCACTAATACCTTTGTCGCTGATATCTTTAATGGTACAACTGTCAATTTTAATCTGGCTGGTACTAAAATCAATCGCATCATTTCCAACAAAATTAAACACAGTGTTTGAAAGTCTGCCAGTGCAATAATCCGAGTCGAAAGCATCGGCAAAAATGTCTTTGAATTGGCAGTTGTTCACGTAAAAATCAGACTTTATAATGTTTAAGGCATCTTCACATAAATTATTTTCAAACGAGGAGTGCTCTATCGTTACATCCGCTTCATAAAAGTTTACTGCTCCTGAAAGGGACCACCCTTCGTATGAAAAGGTGTTTAAGTTTTTAAATTGGACGTAATGAACTTCACTTTTACCCTTTGCTTGCAGCACCACAATTCCATTCGATGACCTGTCAGAAGAATTAATAACTATTGGACTTGCTACTGAACCCATAAAAAAGACAGGACTTTCACAAACAATTGCTGCTTCATTTATTAAATTTAATTGAACTCCTGCTTCAATGACTACTGTTTTGCCATCACCAATAAGAATTTTATCGGCCAACTGATAGCTACCTTTTTTCAAAATTAACGTGTCATTCTTGGCTATAAAAAGTTGCAACGGATTGGATGTTGGACTGCTCTTTAATTTTTGATACGGCGAAAGAGCGATGTTCTTTTTCCAAGGAGTAAGTTCTGCTGTGTAGAATTTATTGGAATCTACATCTTTGAACTCTAGGTGCGTTGCTTCGCTGTAATAAGGGATATTGTATTCTCGAAATTGACCTTCTTCTCCGAATTTGGAAACAACACTTTTATCTTCAAATTCATATAGTGTTTTAGAATTGTTTGTCAAACGTGTTGGAATAATTCCCGCTACGTTGTTATTTTCTATGTTAAGTATGCTTTGATTTCCTTCCGCGTGATAATATGCATTTAGGTAATAGGGGAAGAGAGAAGGGAAATAGTCAAAGGAAAAATTTGGTATATGGTCAATAATTACTAAGCTATCGTAAAACCCGCTATTGTTGCGCTCTTTGATAACTACTAAGTCATTTCTAAACAACCTTGCATTCTCTAAAAGAAAACTCCTCTCAA
The DNA here is from genome assembly GCA_028245195.1 of Vicingaceae bacterium. GTDB lineage: Bacteria > Bacteroidota > Bacteroidia > Flavobacteriales_E > Vicingaceae > NORP294. The sequence continues at coordinate 210,027 of JAOKCF010000003.1, forward strand.
TGCTGTAATGAGGAAACTCTATATTTATTAGCTTCTGGTATGCTTTTAACTGAGGTTCTATTTTGTTATAGAAGGAGTTGACGAATGTGTCGCTTGAATAATGCTCTACCGCTTTAATATATGCTTCTCTTAATTTTTTAGAAGTAAAAAAATAGGTGTAGAAATGCTTGTATTTAAATTTTTCGGTTTCTTGAAAAAAGTTAAGCGCCATGTTAGCCTCTCTTCCTCTAGATTGGAATTCGGGTGTAAAATTGTCGTAATTGATAATTTCTAACTTACAGCTAATCGGGTTGTAATAAAAGCGAAGGTTATGCCAAGTTGCTCCATGTTTTCCTTGATGCAGATCTGAAAGTGCTAGAAACTTAGCAAGTTTATCAATTTCGAAAAGGTCGTCAATCGGCGCAAGTCTATTTTTAAATTGATATAATAAACTGTGCCCTATTAGAAATTTTTGCCGAAAAGATTCATCTTCTGTTATTTGAGAAGATCCAAATGCCAAAATTCTACTGGTTTCATAATTTGGAAAGGCTTTCCAACCTGGAAGTGCATCCAAACCTTTGTGAAGGGCATTTCCTTTCCACATTGGATTTTCATCGAACTTTAAAATTGGCCCTTCTCGCCTTAAGTTAAATTCAAGTAGCTGTTTGGTAAAATGCTCTTCTATTGCATAAACGCCTCTGCTTGTTTGATTAAAATACAACGGAGCAAAATCGTAGCGAGTAGTTAACAGACCTGTCTCCAAAAACAATTGATGTGCTAAATATTCGTGTAAAAAATACCTACTTTCTGGAGATTGAACTGAAAACTCCTTCATTCTATGGAAGGTATTTCCTTTTCTTGTTTTAATTCTAAGAGACCATTTATTGCCAATTAAATGATCAAGCCAATCACCTTTAAACCTTGCTTTTATTGGAATTGGACCTTCATTAAATGATAAGATTCCTTTATTCCAACTACCATCGCTAAAATGGACTCCTTCAGCATAAGCATCTTCTTTTACTTTCTCAAATTTGGAAACTTTTTTGTCTGTAAAATAAAGGTTTATAGCGTCTTCTCTTAGGTGTTGAAAATATTCCTTCTTTTCAAATTTTTCAATTCTTAAATCGTCAATATATGCTTCATCACCTTTTACCAGCCAACCAAACACTTTTATACTCTCAATGAAAGGAGGAACTTCAAATTCCAGTTCTAATTTTTCCCAACCGTTTTTGGATAAGGTAGGAGATGGAGATGCATGTTTTTCTATTTTATGAAAAATACCTGCTTTATTTCCCTGAACGACCAGCACAGCATTCTTGGTGGGGTCTTTTCTCCACAAACTTACCTTGTAATATTCATTTACTTTAACGCCCTCTAAGTGAGCAGTCAAACCATAAGGCAAGCGTTTTGTTAGCATAATACCACTTGTCCCGCTGTGGGATTCTTTCGTGGATACTGTTCCTCCAAGAATAACTTTTATACTTTCAACATCTCCTAAGGAATGGTAATGGTCTTTATCTGTTGAGTCTGCAGTTTTACATTCTACAATACAAGTTAGGTTAGCTCCATCAGTATTGCCGAAGTTGCCTTGATCACATGCCCCTAAAAAGAGGATTATAAGCGATAAATATGTTAACTTCTTGATATTCATAAAAACCTATACAGCTAAATGTGGATTGAAAATTTCGACACCTCGGATGTATTTTGAGAATTTTCCTAGTCGTATGGGCAAGGCATTTGTAATTTTTTTTACTTCTTTGTCATTTTTCAGATCGTATTTTAGCTCCAGAATGATTGTTTTCTCTGGTAGAGATTTTTCTCTGAAAGAACTAATCATTGATTTAACATTAAAGAACTTCAAGTTGTAATCTACGGTGAAGCGGAAAACCTTATCGAAAGATTGGAAGTATTCTCGTTCATAAGAATTTAATAAAGTTGGAATGTTTCTGGTTAATTCCGTCCGTACCATTTCTGGTAAATCAGACGCATTAAAAATTTGACTCCAATCTTGGCGGGAAAACCCTTCCTTTAAGTTGAAAGATTTTAATGGATAAGATTTCTTTTTACCAGCGGCACCATGTTTGATTTTTATCTCAAGGATTGGATCATTTATACTGCCAAATGTTTCTCCGTACCATCGAACTCTTATTTTAGTTCTGTCACTTTTACCAAAGTGATTTTCGTAATAACTGGTTAAGTTGGGAGTGTCAAAATAGATATTGTTGACTCTTCGTTTTTGATAAATGGGTGAGAAGATGCCTACACTTGTTTTAAGTAGCATTCTGGCATAGGACAAACTACTGTTTTCTAAAACAAACTTTCGCTCAAATCGAGCATTCTCCAATAAAGTATAATTGGCAGGAGTAGACATGTTTAGTAGGCCTTACTATCTAAGAAGGAAATGTTTGTATTGGGATAAGCTGTCAGTAATTCATTTCTGAAGAGTTCTAAGTTATTACTCTTTTGAACATTGGCTACATAAGAAATTTCTGAAGCTCCGTCTACCTGATCAAAACGCTTAAGTAGTGGTTGGCTAAAATGTTTATTCATTAACTCACGCACTACATTTAACTCAACCTTGTCTTGATTGGAGTTGATACTTACAAAGATGTTTTGGTTTTCGCTTTTTCCTTGAATAAAGAACCTTGCCCAAAGAATTACCATGAAAATAGCAAAAGCAGTCAATACAATCGGTAACTGATTTGCTCCTAACCCCAAACCTATAGAGATAGAAAAGAAGATAAAAGCTAACTCTTCTGGCTCTTTAATCGCCGCTCTAAAACGAACGATAGATAAAGCCCCAACCAATCCTAAAGATAAGGCTAACGAAGATTTTACGATCGTGATAATTAGCATGGTGGTGAATGCTAAAATCATAAAATTAGCAGAGAAGTCTTTCCTGTTAGAAAGACTCTTAGCAACTTTTTGGTAGGTAATACCCAATAACCAGCAAAGAACAATAATCGTTACTGAGCTAATTAAAAAATCAACTAAAGAGATATTACTTTTCTCGGTTATGAGAAACTTTTCAAAGAGATTCCACTTATTTTCCATGATAAAAAATTAGGTAGACAAAAATACTCTTATTAAGTTAAAGTTAATACAATATTACAGGCAAACTTCGAAGGCAGTCGTTCGCTTAGTCTACATATGCTGCTTTGGCCGTGGAATAAATGTCTTGAGCTAATTTTTGGTCTTGATAACCCTCACTAATCATTGCATTATTTCCTTTGTAGTTTGTAAACCAAGTCTCAATAATTTCAGAAATACCTGGATATTTTTTTTGTAATTCCAATATGGATTTAATGTGTTGCAGGCTGCTATTTCTCAATATTGCAATTAATTTGTCGTCTTGTTCTCCTCGATCTTTCAATTTTAAAACGCCAATAACTTTACAATCAATAATACTTCCTCTTGCAGCAGGCGGGCCAATTGCAATAATGTCTAATGGGTCTCCATCTCCACCTTCGCTTTTTGGCAAAATTGTATTGGGTATCATACCATAGTTAGCTGGGTAGCCAAGGTAATCAATCAAACGCGGTTTACCGTCAACTGAATCCATTTGGAGTATTCCTGAGCTTTTATTGAGCTCATACTTTTCGATAGTCCCCGCCGGAATTTCGACTAGCATTTTTACCCACAGTTCTTGAGTGCTTGTTTTTCGACCGGTCTCTACCTGCTCTTTTTCGGCGCAACCCAATAAATGAAGTGAGAGAAACACAGTTAAAATTAATTTCCAATTCATATGTACAAAAGTGTAGAAGATATTTTATAAATTGACAAAAAGAATTAACTAGTTACTCTTATCTTGCTACAAATTAATTTCATGAAGGACATACATTCATTTATTCAAAAACTTCCCAAAGCTGAATTACACTTGCACATTGAAGGTACTTTTGAACCTGAATTGATGTTCGTAATCGCAAAAAGGAATAATTTTCAAATTCCTTTTTCGTCAGTAGAAGAAGTAAAAGCCGCGTATCAATTTAACAATCTTCAAGAATTTTTAGACATCTATTATGCTGGTGCCAATGTATTACTTACCGAGCAAGATTTTTTTGAATTAACCTGGGCTTATTTGACGAAAGTTGCTTCTCAAAATGTGAAACATGTAGAAATTTTCTTTGATCCACAAACCCATACAGAAAGAGGAGTAGAATTTCATACCGTATTAATTGGAATATACAAAGCGCTTGAAGAGGGAGAAAAGGAGTTAGGTATTACGTTTCGATTGATCATGTCTTACTTAAGGCACATAAGTGAAGAATCGGCATTTGAAACCCTTAGGCAATCTTTGCCTTTCAAAGATTTAATTGACGGAGTTGGATTAGATTCTTCGGAAGTTGGAAATCCGCCGGAAAAGTTTCAGAACGTATTTAAAGCGTCTGCAAAAGAAGGCTACAAACTATGCGCACACGGAGGAGAAGAAGGTCCTGCCGAATACATTTGGAGTGCACTGGATATATTGAAAATTGATCGCTTAGATCATGGTAATCGATGCTTGGAAGACGAAAAGTTAGTAGAACGGTTAGTGCAAGAGCAAATGCCGCTGACGCTTTGTCCTTTGTCAAATTTGGAACTGAAAGTAATTCAAGATTTGAAGACCTATCCGCTGAAAAAAATGATGGAAGCTGGATTGCTCGTTACCTTAAATTCAGATGACCCTGCCTATTTTGGTGGCTATATGAATGAAAACTTCTTAGAAACTGCTAAAGCAATTGACTTATCTAAAGAAGAAATCGTGACGTTAACGAAGAACGGCTTTGAAGCTTCTTGGCTAACGGCAGAAGAAAAGGAAAAGTGGAAAAATGAAGTGGATAGAGTAGCGAAAGAAGCTTAAAAAAATTCGTTTAACTCCTTAAATAAGTGTGAAGTATCTTCGTTTCGAAGTGAATCCAACAAAAGACTTTTTTCTTTGAAGGAAGTTATTATCTCGGTTTGGGCAACAGTTTCCAGTGGGGCTAATATTGCTTGGAACTGTTGTAAACATTCTACTCTACTTTCAGCATCCAAGAATTCTTGATTTAGAATCCAAGAAAGGTGTGCTTCGTAAATAGGAATCAGCGCCTTTTGCTCGGTCAAGGGCAATACATTGATTTGGTATTCTTTCGGGTGAATTAAAATGTTTGGGATAAAATCTTCCACTTTTATATAGCCATTATTGACCCAGTTCTTATGAAATTGAGGCAACTGAGAAACATTAAAAATACAGGCTGTTGGGGCAATTTGAAAATTTAGGTGAGGCAATTCCTGTATGCATAACTCCCTGTTTTGAGTCACTTCAGCCCACTTTATGTTCTTTCGTAAAAATTCACCTTGTTCCGCTTCACCATCTAAGCTGGCGGTAACGTGTATGTTTTTAAATTGCTTCCAATAGTCAATAACCTTGTAATTTTTGAATTCTAAGATTGAAAAATTGGTGTTGTAGCTTAGCCGAATCGAAGTGTTGCCAAAAGCAATTAACGCATCTAAAACTTTGTAATGTTGTTTCATCATTAATGGCTCACCGCCTGCAAAATAGAATTCTTTGGCTTTGGGTAAAAGAGGAAGAATTTGCTCGAAAAACGAAGCTTCGTCGTGAAGCGCAACACTTAATGCTCTGGAGTCTTTCTTTCGCATTCCCATGGCAATGGAATCTTTGTGCCACTGAGAGCTAACCCAAGGTCCGCAAATTCGACACTTTAAATTACAAGCATTCGAAAAACGTACATCAAAATGAATGGGAACAGATTCGTAAGCCATACCTTTCTTTTGAACTTCAGAAACTTCCGTCGAAAATTTTTCATTGGTAATTTCTCTTAAACTTTTAGCTCCACTTTCCTCTTTGAGGTAGCACTGCTTGCAACAATGATCTCTCTCATTGCTTAGCATTTTTTGCCGGAAGGAATCAATTGCCTCGCCTTTCCAATTTTCGCTTACACTGTTTTCATTCACATTACCAAAACGGTGCACCTTATGCGGAGGGGCCTGACAGCATGGAATAACGTTGCCATTTTGAGATACGTGTAAGTGCACCCATGGCATAATGCAGAAGGAGTTCTGATTTGAATTTACTTTTGAGTTACTCAATAGTTGGAAATTAATTCAAGTTGTATTCTAAGGTCATGGTAATACTTGCGGTCTTCTTTTTAGACCCTCTATTTTACGAGCCTCCCCAACTGTAATCGTCATTCGAGTTTTGGGCGGTAATTTGGAAAACACCCATTCTAGCATTTTTTAAATTACCTAAAGTGGAGTTTGCATTCAACGCTATTTGTTCGGCTCGCAATTGAGCGTCTTCTGTTGCAGCTGCAATCATTTCAAGTTTTAAGTCAGACAGTCCTGAAAAGTAGTATTGAGGAACCTTGGAGTTAAATTCAACTCCTTTGTTAATTAAGTCCTTTACCTGCCTTGAAATGTTTTCAATTTTATCTACTTCCAGAGATTCAATTTTTATACTTTGTTCCAACTGATAGTCATCAAAGATTCTGTTGGATTGGCCATTTTGATTATAGCTATAAACGTATTTCTTGTTGATGTTTACCACCTAAAAAACAAGTTCTTCTGATTTAATTCCTTTATTTTTTAAATATTCTTTAATTATTGCCCTGTCCTTATCCAATTGCTGTTAAGCATTCTGGAGGTTTAAGTTTTTTCGTGTAAAAGAACCTTCCCAAACAATTAAGTCGGAAGTAAAATTGGTTTTGCCCAAGCCTTTTACCCAAACAACATCCTTTTTGCTATTTCGCTCTATTATAGCGTTGGAAATAAGATAAGATTCAATGATGATTGCAATGGAAATCAGAATATAACTTGTGGTATTTTCCATGAGATAAATTCAACCAAATTTAAGCTCGAATTGAGTGCATCTCAGACTTTTCATGTAACATTGCAGTATGAAGAGGAAGTATTGTTTACCATTAATCATTATTGGTTTTCTCGCCTCCTGCCAAACAAAGCAGCGCTACGATGGGAAAAGTATTTTTCGGTACAATGTTTCAGACGGAATAACTTCCTTAGATCCTGCCTTTTCTCGAAGTATTGATAATGTTTCTGCGGTAAATCAACTATTTAATGGTTTAGTACAGACCGATGAGAATTTAAATTTGAAACCCTGTTTGGCATCAAGTTGGGAGGTGTTAGATAGCGGCAGAACCTATCGGTTTTACTTAAAAAAGGGAGTTACTTTTCATAAAAGTATTGCCTTTGGTATAGTCTCTACCAGAGAATTAGTGGCAGAAGATTTTATTTACTCCTTTAATCGCTTAATCGATCCCGAAGTGATTTCACCCGGTAAGTGGGTGATGAATGAAGTAGAAAAAGTAGGGACTAAGTTGAACCTTAAAGCGATTGATGACTATACCCTGGACATCCACTTGAATAGGCCTTTTCCTCCCTTTCTAGGAATTTTGAGCATGCAGTACTGTAGTGCTGTTCCAAAAGAAGCGGTAGAGTTTTACGGTTCTAATTTTAGGGCGAACCCCATTGGAACCGGTCCTTTTACGTTTCAATATTGGAAAGAAAATACCAAATTAGTACTGTTACGAAACGACGATTATTTTGAGGAAGATGCCATGGGGAATAACCTACCATATTTGGATGCAGTTTCCATAACGTTCATAAAAGACTTGGAGGTAACTTTTCTAAAATTTTTAAAAAAGGAGCTCGATTATCTAACCGGATTAAAAGGAAGTTATAAAGATGAGTTACTAACTTCTGACGGAAAACTTAGAAAAAAATACAACGATAAAGTGATTTTTACCACGTCACCGTATTTAAACACAGAGTATTTGGGTTTTTTGGTAGACGAAACCAAACAACCCATACCGAAAGAAATTCGAAGGGCCATTAATTTTGGATTTGAACGGGAAAAAATGTTGAAGTACTTACGAAGTGGTATTGGAATTCCTGCAAACCAGGGGTTTATTCCAAAAGGTTTGCCCGGATTTAGCGAAAACACAAAAGGTTATTCTTACCAACCAGACTCGGTGCGCCTTTTACTAGAAAAAGCAGGTTATCCCAATGGGAGAGGTTTGCCACCTATCAGTTTGAGCACCACGGCACAGTATCTAGACATTTGTGAATATTTACAATCACAAATGGCCTCTTTTGGAATAAACATAAAAGTTGAAGTAAACCAGGCAGCAACTAACAATGAGTTAATCGCCAATTCTAAAGTTGGATTTTTCAGGAAGTCTTGGGTAGCGGATTATCCGGACGCGGAGAATTATTTGTCACTTTTTAAAAGTCAAAACTTTTCACCTAACGGGCCAAATTATACCCATTTTAAAAGCGAACAATTTGATGCGTGGTACAACCAAGCACTCGAAGAAACCAATGACAGCATTCGTTTAACGTATTATCAAAGAATGGATGGCTTAGTAATTTCTGAAGCCCCCGTGGTTCCGTTGTTTTACGATGAGGCGGTTCGGTTTTCTCAACCTACTATTTCTGGACTTGGAGTGAACCCAATGAATCTTTTGGTGTTGAAGTTTGCAAAGAAATCAACTGAATAACCGTTTTGGAAGAAGACATTAAGGAGGAGATCAAGTGGAGAAAATATAGCCGATACGTTTTGGCTGGATTAACATTGGTGTTACTCTTTTTAGGCTACAGCTCAAGTAAGTTAGAGTTTGATTACGATTTTGAGAAATTTTTCCCTCAAGAAGATAGTGATTTAGTTTTTTATGAGGATTACCGCGAAAAATTCGAAAATGACAACGATTTTATTTTATTGGGTTTTGCCAATGAAAAGGGAGTTTTTGATCAACAGTTTCTTCAAAAAGTTCGAAGTTTTACCACGAAATTAAGAACCCTCCCGCATTTGAGAGAAGTGGTTTCACCGCTGGAAATGAGCTATCTAGAATTAGCGCCGGGCGTCATGGGAGTGAAGAGAAGTCCTATTTTCCATTTGGACCAACCTGAAAAATATGAGGCCGATCGAGAACGATTGGCAAAAAGCAATGAGCCTGTTGCTGAAATGGTGAATTTAGAAAACAACTCATTTATTCTAGTTGTCAAAAACAAACAACAAATTAATAAAGACGATTCTGACGAGCTAGCAAAAGCATTGCAAGAGTTAATCGATTTAGAGGGTTTTGAAGAGATTCACGTGATGGGTAAAATCATGGGACAGCAAGTTTATGTTGCTGTTATGAAAGTTGAATTTTTAACGTTTGCTTCCATTTCCATTTTTGTACTAATTATATTTTTAATTATTGCCTACCGTGCTTTGTGGGGTATTTTAATTCCACTAGCAACCGTTTTACTTGCGATAATTGGCAGTTTAGGTTTCATGCAATTGAGTGGCACTCCACTTAACATGATGACTACTTTGTTGCCAGTAATTATGCTGGTGGTGGGCATGTCGGATGTGGTGCATTTGGTATCTAAATACTTGGAAGAAATCCGCTATGGAAGAACTAAAACGGTTGCCATAAAAAACATGCTAAAAAAAGTAGGTGTTGCCACTTTGCTTACCTCACTTACCACTGCTTTAGGTTTTGTTACCCTTATTGGAGTGGGCATGGAACCCATACAAAACTTTGGAATTTTTACTGCAGTAGGGGTATTGTTGGCCTTTGTGCTTTCTATTTTATTTATTCCTGCTATTTTCTTGAACATTAAAAAACCAAAAATTACAGATTCAACTAAAGTTCAAAATGCATGGGAACGTGGTTTGGGTAAGTTTTTTATTCGTTTGTGCAGAAACCAAAAAACGGTGTTAGTGGCCTACTCAATTCTTACCATCATTTGTATTTTAGGTGCGTCACAAATAAAGTTCGATTACTTCTTAATGCAAGATTTGGGAGAAGATCAACCGTTAATGCAAGATTTGAGGTATTTTCAAAAACAGTATGGCGGCATTCGTCCTTTTGAAATGGCGGTAATTCCTGCAGAAGGAAAGGAAGTAACTGATTACGATGTGATTCGAGATATTGAGAAACTAGAAGTCTACTTGAACACAGAATATGGCGTAAACCAAATGATTACTCCCGCTGTGCCATTCAAGTTTGCCAACAAGGCTTTAAGAAATGGTCGAGACGAATACTATAAAATTCCCGATAACGAGAAGCGATTCGATTACTTGAAACGCCAAATGGAGAAATTTGAAGGAAGAGAAGAATTTCAACAAATTGTTTCGGCCGATAAAAAAGTAGGTCGAGTTTTTGGTCGAATGATAGACCCCGGCAGTAGAGCTATGATCTATTTAAATGATAGCCTAGAAGTATTTTATGCCAACAATATCGACGCTTCAGTACTTTCTTATAAATTGACAGGCACACCGGCTATTATTGATGAGGCAGGTCGTCACGTTTCAGAAAACATTGTTATTGGATTGCTTTTTGCCTTTTTATTGATTGGAATTAGTATGGCAATTCTTTTCAAATCCATTAAAATTGGATTTATTTCACTCGTTCCCAATATTTTCCCCATTCTGTTAACTGCAGGTTATATTGGCTTTGCAGGAATTGATTTGAACATGTCGACTGCCATTGTTTTTACCATCGCTTTTGGCATTGCCGTGGACGATACCATTCATTTTTTGAGTCGTTTTCGTCAAGAAATGGTGCAGGGCAGAACCAACCTGTTTGCGTTGAGAAGAACGTTTATTTCAACTGGAAAGGCAATTATTATAACCTCAATAATTTTGTTGGGAGGTTTTGGTAGTCTTATTTTTTCGAACTTCTTAAGTACCTTCTACATCGGGTTGTTTGTTTGCATGACCCTGGTTTTTGCGGTAATAACAGACTTGACGTTACTGCCGATGATGCTATTGAAAAAGAAGAAGTAAGGATGCTACTCTTGTTTATTTAAGAAATACATCGCTCCGAACCATACCGCAAAACCTCCGAGTGCGACATATTTAGCTATTTCTTTCCCCCAAATAAAATAACTGGCGAAAATGCTGCCGAAGGTAATTAGGGCAATTATTCCTTTTGTTTGGTTTTTCTTCTTCATTTTACTAAAATAGCCATGAGTCGCAGATTTTCAATTAAATTTGTTCAAATAAATCTTACGCATGAATCTTATTTTTTTCGACCAAAACCGTCAAAACCTATTACCCCTTGCTTACACTAGACCCATTGCTGAGTTTAGATGTGGTATTCTAACGTTAGCTGAAAAGTGGTCGAAAAGAGTGGAGGAGGCAAAGGTTTCCTATTTGACAGAAGATTATTTGGCTGAAAAATATCCGGCTCAATACGAAGAATTAAACTACTACGTGAATGGAAGTATTCTCGCCAACGATAAATTGGTGGAGGCAACCAAGGCACTGAATGAAGGAGAACTATTAGTAGATGCGGTAACCAATAAAGTATTGGTTTTTTGCTCAGGCGACCAACTCGGTTATGAAAATTTTAGTCCTTCTGAAGCACAAAAAGTGTTGTTTCTAGAGCCTTATTTATCGATAGAGAACATTTGGGACATTTTTTCGAAAAATAGAGAAGCAATAGAAGAAGATTTTCAGTTGATCACCGAAGGTAGAATTTCTCAAGCATTAGATGAGACGTGCACTCATATTGGCAATCGACTATTTATTGAAGAAGGAGCCAAAGTACAAGCCGCCATTTTAAACTCTAAATCTGGTCCAATTTACATTGGGAAAAATGCAGAGGTAATGGAAGGCTCTGTGGTAAGAGGAGGTTTAGCCATGTGCGAAGGGGCAATGTTGAAACTTGCTACTAAAATTTATGGCCCGACAACAGTTGGCCCACACTCAAAAGTGGGAGGAGAGGTAAACAATTCAGTAATTTTTGGTTATTCGAATAAAGGTCACGATGGTTTCTTAGGAAACTCTGTGTTAGGTGAGTGGTGTAATTTAGGAGCTGATACTAACGTTTCAAATTTAAAGAATAACTACGCCGAAATAAAGCTTTGGAACTTTGAAAAAATGGGCTTTAAACCAACTGGTTTGCAGTTTTGCGGCTTAATGATGGGCGATCATTCAAAAAGTGGCATTAATACCATGTTTAACACTGCAACTGTGGTAGGTGTTTCTGCAAACATATACGGAGGTGGCTTCCCACGAAACTTTATTCCATCTTATGCTTGGGGTGGTTCTGAAAAATGGATGGTTTTTAGGTTCGAGAAAGCGATGGAAGTAGCTGAAAAAGTGATGGAAAGACGCTCGGTTAAATTGGATGAAGTAGAAAAAGGTATTTTGAAGCACGTTTTTGAAGAAACGGCAAAACAGCGAAACTTTTAGGCTGACAGATAAGCAGCAAAGAAATTTGGCATAAGCCTTGAATAGGTTAAAGTCATTCCTAAAAAACGGAGTGATTTTCTATTAACTGACAATTTGACCTAAGATATATGAGTTCATTTAAATTTGATAAACTAGGATTAGAGAGTGCCATTGACGAAGGAGCAGAGTTTATTCCATTAATGACAAGCGAAGATGAAGAGGAAATGGAGAAGGAAGAAACTCCTGAATCTCTGCCAATTCTTCCCTTAAGAAATACCGTGCTTTTTCCAGGAGTTGTTATTCCAATTACAGTTGGTCGAGATAAATCGATTAGTTTAATACAAGATGCCAACAAAGGCGATAAGAATATTGGAGTTATTTCACAGACTGATGACACGGTAGAAGACCCAAACAAAGAGCAGCTATTTGAGGTAGGAACAGTGGCGAGAATATTGAAAATATTCAAAATGCCCGATGGTAATACTACTGCTATCATACAAGGTAAAAAGAGATTTAGGCTAAATGAAATTACCGAATTTGAGCCCTACATTAGAGCTACTGTTGAGAAGTACGATGTGAGTAAAGTTCCAAAAGATGCAAAGTTTAACGCATTGGTACATTCTATTAAGGACATGGCTTTACGTATCATTGAACAGTCACCAAATATACCTTCAGAGGCTTCTTTTGCTATAAAAAATATAGAGAGCAATTCGTTTTTAATCAACTTTATTGCTTCTAACATGAATGCGGAAGTTTACCAAAAACAAGAAGTTTTAAAGGAAACTAGTTGCCGAAGAAGAGCTCAAATTTTATTGCGACTCTTGAGTAAAGATTTAAAGTTGTTAGAGTTGAAAAACGACATTCAATCGAAGGTGAAAACCGACATTGATAAGCAACAAAAGGAGTACTTCTTGAATCAGCAAATGAAGCAGATTCAAGAGGAGTTAGGCGGAACGCCACAAGATTTAGAAATTAAGGAATTCGAGAAGCGATCGAAAAAGAAAAAGTGGAGTAAAGTTGTAAAAGAAAGATTTGAAAAGGAATTGGCAAAATTACAACGTATGCATTCGGCATCTGCGGAATATTCAGTTCAGTTGAACTACGTAGAAACCTTGTTGGATTTACCTTGGAACGATGTTTCTAAAGATAAATTTGATTTAAAGGAAGCTAAACGAATTTTAGATCGAGACCACTTTGGACTGAAGGATGTAAAAGAGCGAATCATAGAGCATTTGGCCGTACTGAAGTTAAAAGGCAACATGAAGTCTCCAATTTTGTGCTTGTACGGACCTCCGGGAGTTGGTAAAACCTCTTTGGGAACATCAGTTGCTGAAGCAATCGGTAGAAAATACGTTCGCATGAGTTTGGGCGGTTTAAGAGATGAAGCAGAAATTAGAGGACACCGAAAAACATACATAGGCGCAATGCCGGGAAGGATTTTACAAAACTTGAAAAAAGTAAAAACGTCTAACCCCGTTTTTGTTTTAGATGAAATTGACAAGGTGGGAAATTCTTATCAAGGAGATCCTTCTTCTGCCTTGTTGGAGGTATTGGATCCGGAGCAAAACGGAACGTTCAACGATAACTTTATTGAATTAGATTACGACCTGTCTAAAATTTTGTTCATTGCGACGGCGAATTCTTTAGCCACCATTCAACCCGCGCTGCGCGACAGAATGGAGATGATTGAAATTAATGGGTACACGGTAGAAGAGAAAATTCAAATTGCAAAAAAGCATTTAATTCCTAAACTGATTCGGGAGAGTGGGTTGACGGCGAAACAAATTTCAATTCCTGAAAAGGCAATTGAAACGATTTGTGACGAATACACCAGAGAGTCTGGGGTGAGAACCTTAGAAAAACGATTGGGAAAAGTAGTGCGATTTGCTGCCAAGTCGATTGCATTGGAGGAAGAGTACGACACTTCAATTTCAATAGAAAAACTGTATGAAATTTTAGGGCCGAGATATTCTAAGGATAAGTACCAAGGAAATGATGTCGCTGGAGTAGTCACTGGTTTAGCTTGGACTTCTGTTGGAGGAGATATTTTATTTATTGAAACAAGTTTGAGTAAGGGAAAAGGAAGACTAACCTTAACTGGCAACTTGGGGGATGTAATGAAAGAATCGGCAACGATTGCTTTGGAATACATTAAATCACACCATGAAGAATTTGTTATTAAATCAGAGGCTTTCGAAAATTGGAATGTTCACCTTCATGTGCCTGAAGGCGCAACTCCTAAAGATGGTCCCTCGGCAGGGATTACCATGCTAACGGCAATTATTTCTGCTTTTACACAACGAAAAGTGAAGAAGAACTTAGCCATGACAGGGGAGATTACCTTGAGAGGGAGAGTGTTGCCAGTAGGTGGAATTAAAGAGAAGATTCTAGCAGCTAAAAGAGCTGGAATTAAAAAAATCATTATGTCTGCATCGAACGAGAAGGACATTTTGGAAATTGATAAGAGCTACCTAAAAGGACTGAAATTCATTTACGTGAAAGAGATGAATGAAGTGATTGACCAAGCATTGCTAAAAACCAAGGTAGACAACGCAAGAACAATTTAAAAACGAACAACACAAAACAATGAAGCCACGATGAGAAGCGCGGCGAACAGTATTTTTTGAGAGTTGTAAGCAAGGGAAATTTTAGCCATTACGAGCTAGAATGGTTTAATCAAGGTGAGGCCACGTTGTTGTCTATGCCATTGCTTAAAAAAGTGGTAGACTCGTTTTTTATTAGAGCAGATCAGGGAATATTAGGTTTAAAAAGGAAAGTATTAGTAGATTATTTTCCACCTGCCCAGAGCTAAAAGAGAGTATTTAGTAAAAAACAAATAAATTAAGTTTGGGAAGTAGTTCATTTTTACAATGGCAACTGTTCTCAATAAACATTCGCAATTGCAACAGCCATAGGTTGTTTTCCATCTGTTCGGCGCATAACTCAATTGTTCAGTTTAAACTATTCATTCGACACATTCATTTGGAGTAAACTTTAAGAGTACCTTTCATTTCTCGTAAACCTTTTATGGTATGAAACTCAATGTGCATAATATTTTGATTCTATTCGTAGTTTTTGCTTTCATGGCTTGTAAAAGTCATACGAAAGAACTGGAAACCAACCCACAACTGAAAAAGTACCTACACCTTTCTCATACCAGAACAAATAGCAATCCTAAATTGGACAGTCTAGCGGAACAACTCAATTTTGAGAGCTACGATATGCTGTGGTTGGGTGGAGATTTAGCACAGCTTACTTCTGCAGATGATACCACTATGAAGCACGTAGATTCCATTTTTAACTTGAGTAACCAAAGTGCTTTATGGTTACTGGGTAACCACGATTACACAGATCTAGAAAGAATTAAGAGTTACACTAAAAGGCCTCCCTACTATACAGTTTATCAAAATGGAATGACCTTGGTTGTGTTAGATACTCAAGATAGCTTAAGCAACATAATTGGCAAGCAGAGAGACTTCTTATTTGGAGTGTTAGATACGCTTGAGAAATCATCACATTTAATCATCCTACACCATAAATTAATTTGGTTGTATGATTGCACTGCATTGGAAGATAGAGTTTCCTCGGTTTCAAATGCAGGTTTTGGAGATTGTTTTTACTGTGTTAATCCAAATAACTTTAATTCGGAAGTGTATCCCAAATTAGTTGAGCTGAAACAAAGTGGGGTAGAGGTGATTTGTATTGGCGGAGACATTGGTTTTCAAACAAAAGAATTTGAATACGAGATAGCTGAAGGTATTCACTTGTTAGCATCAGGTATTCATGCAGGGGAACGTGGGAATAAGGCGTTGGTGTTTTCTCACGACCTTAACAATCAAGAGTTAGCCTGGGAGTTTGTGAGATTGGAGGAATTGTAGCTGTATAAAATTACACCGGTCGCAAAGTTCTCTTTCGAACCATTTGTTCAATAGATTCATTCTCTAACTCAGAAATTTCAACCATTTTCATCCAAGCCATTTCGTTGGATTCTTCTTTGTCAAAGTTGATTGGTTCTTTTTCGTCTGCTTCAAAAAACATTCGGATATCGTAATGAACGTGCGCTGGAATCCCTTTTTTTGATTCTGGAATACCATGTACATCTAAATCAAAAATGGACTCTTGCAAGAGTTTAAATCGTGTTAATCCAGATTCTTCTTTCAACTCACGAATGGAAGCACCAACAATGTATGATCTTCAGCTTCTATATGTCCGCCAATTTGCAACCACTTGTCTAGTTTTTATGGTACGTCATGAGTGCTTTTGTTCGCTCTTTATTAACCACCCAACAGGATGCGGTAACCTTTCCTAGCGCGTTGTTCTTGGTCCAAAAATCGTCGTATTTATTCAAGAATTTCAGTATACGCTGTTTGTGACTGTCGCTACTAGGATAAGCCTTAACAAGTTTGGTGAGATTATTTTTGTCTATCATAGAGCTTGAAAGTACACCGACAAGTTAGAAAGAACTACCGTTTAGAAATTTTGTTTCGAGTAATTTGTCGCTGCATGGCGCACTTAAATCTTCCTACTTCATCGCTGCGTAAAAAAGCATGTTTTGTTTTTCTACCTTGCACTCTGGCTCGCCACTTTTTCCAATTGCGAAGCTTCATTTGATTTTTCATCAGTTGAATTACTTCCTTTTCTGTGACTCCAAATTGGAACTTTATTGCTTCAAAAGGCGTGCGATCTTCCCAAGCCATTTCCACAATTCGATCAATTGCTCGTTCGTCTAGTTGGTGTTTTTCTATCACTTCCATGTAAAGCAAACAAGCAATACTGACAAAGGTTTTTATTTCCAGTTCAATTTAACACTAACCGGATGGTGATCGGACAACTCTACTGCATGGGTAGAGTAGCTACTGCTTTCTAAGGAGCTATCGGCTAAAATGTAATCAATACGAAAAGAAGGGAATTCCCCAATATACGTTCTTCCCAAACCTGAACCACTGCTAATGTAAGTATCTATTAAATTACCTTTTATCGTGTTGTATATGTAAGAGGTGGGACTGTCATTAAAATCTCCACAAACAACCACAGGGTAAGGCGAATATGAGATACTTTTTTGAATTAAATCTGCTTGTAAGGAGCGTTTTATAAATCCGTTTTTAACCTTCTCCAACAGACTTAAACTTTTATTAAAAATGTTTGAATAGTCCTGATCGTTAATGGTTTTCATGATTTTGTAATCTCTATTTTCGAGTTTAATAGAAGCCAAATGGTTGTTATAAACCCTCAATATTTCACCGTGAACATTTATATCCGTAAAAATTGAAGCATTATCGCCTTGATTTTCAAAAGGAACTACTCCCTTATTTTCAATCGGGAATTTAGAAAACGTGATTAAGCCCCAATGGTCTGTTTCTCGGAGCGTGGTTGTGTAATGCACATGGTAGTTCTTGGCGCTTAAAATTTTAACCAAGGTGTCCAAGGTTTTAAATTCATAGTTTTTCAACTGCTCATCGCGGTTATAAAATTCTTGCAGACAGAGTACATCCGGGTCCTCCTTTTCTAAAAAGTCGAATATTAGATTCCTAGCACTTTTCTCTTTCGTCCACATATACAAATCAAATACCCTAACATTAAAAGACATTACTTTAAATGAATTTGGGCTTAGTTCTTTGTTGCTAAAGTTGAACTGAATGTACTTTGGAATAGTAGAATAGCCCATTGCAAGTACCACCAGCGAAATGACAAACCATGCTCTTCTTCTAAAAATCCAGTACAGGGCAAAAATGACATTGAGCAACAATAAGTAAGGCATGCCTAAGCCGAAAAAGGCTAATGGCCAAATGGTTGATGGGCCAATAAGAGGTGAAAGGTATCCTAGTATTGTGGCGAGCACAACCACCAAGTTTGCACCAAACAACAAGCGACTGACAAGTCTAGTTTTTTTCAAAGTAGCCTAAAATTAAGAATTCTTCAATGGAAAAGAGAGCTTAGTTGTTCAATTTTAGAGAATGTCCCATTTTGTCCTTTTTGGTTTTAAGGTAGATTGCATTGTGTTCGTTTGATTCAATTTCGAGTGCTACATTCTCAACGATCTCAAGACCATAGCCTATTAAACCGGTTCTTTTTTTAGGATTGTTGGTCATTAATTTCATTTTACTGACTCCTAAATCTCGCAATATTTGTGCACCAATTCCATAATCTCGATCATCCATATTGAAGCCCAACTTTAGGTTGGCATCAACAGTATCATAACCCTCTTCTTGCAGTTTGTATGCTTTTAGTTTGTTTAGCAAACCAATTCCACGACCTTCTTGATTCATGTATACAATTAAACCTTTGCCTGCTTTTTCAATAGCTCGCATCGACTCTTGTAATTGAGGTCCACAATCGCACCTGCATGATCCAAAAATATCACCAGTCATGCAAGATGAATGAACTCTTACTAAAATAGGCTCATCCTTTTTCCACTCTCCTTTAACCAAAGCTAAATGCTCTTCACCTGTGGTTGTTTGGGTGTAATGTACCATGTTGAAATTACCGTGCTCAGTAGGTAGCTTGATTTCAATTTCTCTTGTAACTAAGGTCTCATGCTTTATTCTATATGCAATTAAGTCTTTTATGGTTACTAACTTTAAGTCGTGTTTTTTAGCAATTTTAATCAAGTCAGGAAGGCGAGCCATGGAGCCGTCTTCATTCATGATTTCTACAATTACAC
This sequence comes from Vicingaceae bacterium, assembly GCA_028245195.1. Taxonomy (GTDB): domain Bacteria; phylum Bacteroidota; class Bacteroidia; order Flavobacteriales_E; family Vicingaceae; genus NORP294. The sequence continues at coordinate 228,833 of JAOKCF010000003.1, forward strand.
CTGCAGGTTGCATTCCCGCTAAACGTGCAAAATCAATTGCAGCTTCTGTATGTCCCGCTCTTCTTAGTACTCCACCTTTTTTTGCTCTTAATGGGAAAATATGCCCAGGCTTTCCCAATTCCTCAGGTCGAGTATCTGGATTCACTAAAGCTAATACTGTTTTTGAACGATCGCTTGCAGAAATTCCGGTTGAAGTTCCATAGCCTATAAGGTCAATAGAAACTGTAAAAGGTGTTTCATATGCTGCGGTATTTTGATCGACCATTAGATTTAACCCTAATTCATCGCAACGCTCTTCTACCAATGGCGCACAAATTAATCCACGCCCATGGGTTGCCATAAAATTGATTACTTGTGGATTAACCTTTTCTGCTGCAATTAAAAAGTCACCCTCGTTCTCTCGATCTTCATCGTCAACTACAATTATGATCTCTCCGTTTTTTATAGCATCAATTGCCTCTTCTATGGTATTTAAATCCATGTGTGATTATTTTGTACAAAGGTAAACCGATGAAATAACATATGGTTGTAAAAAATGTGATATTTACTACAAAGTATCTAAATCGAATAATTATCTGTACCATTAATTTGCGAAATAAAAATTCAGGTAGTTGAGTAATTCATGGAAACATTCAGATGCCAAAAAGAACAAAGAAGGGATTTGTTTTATTCCGATTCGGTAGTTGTTGTGTCTGTCTTTAACTCAGTTTTTAATTCAGAAAACTCAGCACTTACATTTAAAATCTGAGCTTCAGTAGCTTAAAGTTATTTCATGACGTAGTTTAAAATTAGAGTTTCGCTTCAACGATTTTTAATATCTCAGATTCTAATTCTATCGCTTTTCTTTGGATTTGTTCTCCTTTTGAAAGTACATCGTTAACAAATGCTTTGTCGGTTAATCCAGATACATTAATTTTTACATTTAGGAAAGCTCCCATAACTGCAGTTCGTGCGCACAATGCACCAACCCCTGCGTCAGAAATAGAACTCTTTAAGCCTGAATCAGCCATTGCTTTCATAACTTCCATTGACTGATAAGAAGTTTTTAAAACCTGAAACGGAATTTCAATTGCATATTTAGTAGCATCTTCCACAGCTTGTTTCCTAGCAGCTTTCTCTTCATCATTGCCTTTAGGTAACCTGAATGCTTCCATTATTTTATTAAATGCCTTGGTATCCTCGTCAACAAGGTACAATAGTTTGTTCTTGTGCGCTTCCCCTTTTTCTGCCCAAATAGAGTATTCCTCCCACTTATCATCCCATCCTCTTTTGTGAGAAGAAAGATTTGCTACCATTGTGCCAAGTGAAACACCAAGTACACCCACATAGGCTGCAATTGATCCTCCCCCTGGAGCTGGAGACTCAGAAGCAGTCTCGTTCGCAAATTCAACTAAGTCTAAATCGACAAGTTTTGCAGGCTCTCCTGCAGAAAGAACGTATTCAATTATTTTTTCCTCAGGAATAAAAGGAGCAAGGTCATCAAGTCCCATAGACTTAATTGCAATTTTTATCAATTCACTTTCAGAAACGCCTAATGACCTGTTCTGTTTTTGAAGAAAATATTTTCCAGCATCTAGCATTGCTTTTAACGGAATCAATCCTACTAATTCGGAGCCTGTAACTCTAATGCCTCTTTCGTAAGATTTTTTGCAAGCTTCATCAAAGGCTATGTGAACAGGAGTAATACTGATGTTAGTAAGGTTAAGAGATAGTTGGGCTATTCCATATTCTTCAATATACCAACCAATTCCTTTTACAGATTTTAATGTGCCGGGAATTCTAATAGGCTCTCCGTTTTCATCTTGTGCAACTTTTCCAGTAATTGGGTTTCCTTCTCTTTTTACCCTGCCGCCTTCTCTAATGTCGAATGCTATTGAATTTGCCCGTCGGGCAGAAGTGGTATTCAAATTCACGTTATAAGCTACCAAGAAATCTCTTGCGCTTATTGCTGTTGCTCCAGTGTGTTTTACATAATCATTAAACTCTGCAGGCCCTGCATCGGGTCTCCAATGTGGATCTGAAAGCTTTTGATTTAGTCCTTCATATTCTCCTGAACGGCAGTTGGCCAAATTTTTTCTTTCTTCGCTAGTAGCAGCATTTTCATAGAAATAGATTGGAATATTTAACTCATCTCCAACTCTTTCTCCCAGCTTATGAGCATAAGCGGCGGTCTCTTCCATTGATATGCCAGAAATAGGCACTAATGGGCAAACATCAGTAGCTCCCATTCTTGGGTGTTCCCCGCTCTGTTTACTCATATCGATCAGTTCACTGGCCTTTTTAATCACTAAAAATGCAGCTTTTATAACTTGCTCGGGTTCACCAACAAATGTAATTACAGTTCTGTTGGTTGCTTTACCAGGATCAACATCTAATAATTTAACACCTTCAACCGTCTCAATAACGTCTGTTACTTGTTTTATTTTTACAGAGTCTCTTCCTTCGCTTATGTTCGGAACACATTCAATTAATTGCTTGCTCATGGGGTTGTTAAATTTTAAAATATTTTTCCATTAATAATCACTTGATCAACTAGATTACTTCCAAATGCATAAGGGATATATGCTATTGAAGAGATTTTTTTTGTGAGGATAAAATTAGCTTTTTTACCCTTAGAAATACTGCCGTATTCTTCATTTAACTCTAATGCAAATGCACCATTTATAGTTGCCGCGTTTATAGCCTCTGCAGGTGTCATTTTTAACTTCACACAAGCCAGTGAAACTACAAAATTCATGTTGCCTGAAGGAGAGGAGCCTGGATTGTAATCTGACGCCAAAGCCACGGCAACACCTTCATCAACTAATTTTCTACCTGGTTGGTAGGGGTCACTTAAAAAGAAAGGAGCAGATGGTAATAAGGTTGCTATAGTTTCTGAGTTTTTCAAACATTCAATTTCTTCATCGTTGACAACTTCCAAATGATCAACCGATAATGCATTGTGTTTTACGCATAGTTCAATGCCTCCCATGCAATTAAATTGATTCGTATGAACTTTAGCTTTTAAGCCATATTTGGCCCCTGCTTCAATAATTTGTTCCGTTTCAGTAACTGAGAATGCAACTTTTTCGCAAAAGGCGTCAATGTAATCTGCCAAACATTCTTTGGCAATCTGGGGTAGCATTTCATTCACAATTAAGTCAATATACCCTTGATGATTGTCTTTGTATTCGAGAGGATAAGAGTGGGCTCCTAAAAAGTTAGCCTTTATCGGGATTGGACTCTTTTCTTTTAAGCGTTTAATTACTCGCAGCATCTTTAATTCATCATCTAATGAAAGGCCATAACCACTTTTAATTTCGATGGCTCCTGTTCCCATTTTTATAACTTCGTTCAATCGCTCCCAAGCCGATTTAAAAAGTGCTTCTTCAGAAGTGTTTTGCAGTTTTTTGGCGGAGTTTAAAATTCCTCCTCCTGCTTCAGCAATTTCTTGGTAGCTTTTACCTTTTAAACGCATTTCAAATTCTTCTTCTCTGCTGGTTGCAAATACCAAGTGGGTGTGGGAATCGCACCAGGTTGGTAATATCATTTTTCCCAAGGCATCAATTGTTTCGCCTTCAAAATTGGGACAACTATCCATACTGCCGTAATTTTTAATAATATCGTTCTCTATTAGCAACCAAGCGTTTTCTATACTTTTCAACTCAGAAAGTTCTTTTCCTCGAAGTGCTTTTGTTGGTGTGCTAGTTTGAAGAAGCGATTTAATGTTTTTTATCAGCATGGGTGGTTTTGTATTTGTTCAAACTTACAAAATGGAACATAAAAAAAGCCACATTGACGTGGCTTTAATTTTAAGCGATGTTGGTGTAAACCGCTTGGACATCGTCGTTGTCTTCTAGCTTGTCTAACATCTTATCGATGTCTTTCATTTGCTCATCATCAAATTGAACAGGAGAAGTTGGAAAGCGCTGAAGGTCTGCTTTGGTTACTTCAATTCTTTTCTCTTCGAAAGCCGAAGTTAATGTTCCAAAATCCGTCCATGCAGCATAAGCATAGGCAGTTGTCTCGTCTACTTCAATTTCTTCTAATCCGGCATCAATTAATTCCAATTCTAATTCTTCAGGGTCTAGGCCTTCTGTTAACTCGAATTCTATAACTGCTCTTCTAGTAAACATATACTCTAAAGAACCTGTTGGTACGGTAGCACCGCCTGCTTTGTTAAAATATGATTTTACATCTGCTACTGTTCTAGTTGTATTGTCGGTAGCACATTCTATAAAAATTTGCACTCCGTGTGGTCCTTTTCCCTCATAATTGACCTCTTCAAAGGCCGCTAGATCTTTTGCTTCAGCTCTTTTAATCGCATTGTCAATGTTGTCTTTGGGCATATTTTCGCCCTTCGCATTTTGAATAGCAGTTCTAAGTGCTGCATTGGTTTCAGGATCCATTCCCCCTTCTTTTGCTGCTAACGTAATTTTCTTAGCCAACTTCGGAAACACCTTCGACATTTTGTCCCAACGTTTCTCTTTTGCTGCTCTTCGGTACTCAAAAGCTCTTCCCATATTTTCTCATTGTAAAATTGAAATGTAAATTAACTCAAACTTATTCTTTTAGTAAAATCATTTTTAATATATATACCTTCGGAATTTTAGGTCAGTAAGTCGTTAAGACGTTCAAAAAAGTTATTTTTGTTCACATGGCAGGAAATACCTTTGGTAGCATATTTCAATTAACCACCTTTGGAGAATCTCATGGGATTGCGATTGGCGGAATTATAGATGGTTGTCCTGCAGGCTTAAAATTAAATTTTGATTTTATTCAGAGAGAGTTAGATCGCAGAAAGCCGGGTCAATCTAAGTTAACCACTCAGCGAAAAGAGGCAGACCGGGTTGAATTCTTGTCGGGAATTTTTGAAGGAGAAACGACGGGAACTCCCATTGGATTTCAAATTCAAAACGAAGATCAAAAGTCAAAAGATTACAGTCACATTCAAGATAAATTTCGCCCTTCTCATGCAGATTATACTTACGAGAAGAAATATGGAAACCGAGATTATAGAGGTGGAGGAAGGTCTTCTGCTAGAGAAACCGCTTGCCGAGTAGTGGCAGGAGCCATAGCTCAATTGATTTTGCAACACCATGGAGTTGAAGTATACTCCTATGTTCAACAAGTAGGAAATCTAACTTTATTAAAGGAGTTTGAGGAAATTGATTTCTTGCAAACATTTGAAAACGAAGTCCGTTGCCCAGATGCTGCGATAGCTAAAAAAATGTCCGATTTAATTCTGGAAGTTAAAAAAGAGGGAGATACAGTTGGAGGAGCAATTCAAACGTTGGTGAAAAACTGTCCTATTGGTTTAGGTGAGCCAGTTTTTGATAAACTTCATGCAGATTTAGGAAAAGCAATGCTCAGCATCAATGCTGTGAAAGGTTTTGAATATGGCTCAGGTTTCTGCGCTCCAGAGATGCGAGGTTCGCAGCACAACGATGAGTTTGTTAAAACCGAGAGTGGTATTCGAACAAAAATAAACTTTTCAGGAGGTATACAAGGAGGCATTTCAAACGGAGAAGATATCTATTTTCGAACTGCATTCAAGCCAATAGCCACAACGATGCTCAAGCAAGCTAGTGTTACAAAACAAGGTGAAGCAACTGAAATTGAGGGAAAAGGAAGACACGATGCCTGCGTAGTGCCTCGAGCGGTGCCAATTGTAACCGCTATGACCGCTTTGGTTTTGGTGGATCATTTGTTGCGGAGTAAAACGAGCAAAATTTAAGAATTGCCCGCAGAGTTGAGGGTGAAAAAAGGAAAGAATGAATAAACTAGCATTACATTGGCAAATAATTATTGGACTTGTTCTTGGTCTTATTTATGGACTTATTGCGGCAAACGCTGGTTGGCAGGATTTTACTGTAGATTGGATCGCTCCTTGGGGTAAGATTTTTATCAATATGTTGAAAATGATTGCAGTGCCATTGGTGCTAATATCATTAATCAATGGAATATCAGGGTTAAAAGATGTCTCTCAGCTTTCCTCCATGGGAGGGAAAACTATTGGGATTTACATCGCAACCACTGTGATGGCCATCACCATTGGATTAGTTACAGTGAACTTAATTAAACCGGGTAATTCCTTTTCCGATGAAGTAAAACAGGAATTGGTAAGTCAAAATGCGGAAAAAACACAGGAAACAGGAGAAAAGGTAAATGCACAAAAGAATTCAGGTCCACTGCAGTTTCTTGTAGACATGGTTCCGGATAATATTTTTTTATCGGCAGGAGATAATCGAAATATGTTACAGGTAATATTCTTTGCATTAATGTTTGGAATTGCCTTGATTATATCTCCTCATCAATCCAAGGTAGAGCCCATTAAAAAGTTTTTTGATGGTGCAAATGAAGTCATTCTAAAGATGGTGGACATTATCATGTATTTCGCTCCCATCGGTGTTTTTGCATTGCTCGGTAACATTATGGTCGAGTTAGCAGGTGATGATCCTGCAGCAGCAGTCGAAATACTAAAGGGCCTAGGTGTTTATTCTTTTACGGTTATCCTTAGTTTGGCAATCATGGTTTTCATAATGTATCCGCTTATTCTTAAATTTTTTGCGGGTTATTCGTTTAAAAGATTTTTTCAAGGAATTGCACCTGCACAATTATTGGCTTTTTCAACAAGCTCTTCTGCGGCTACGTTACCATTAACCATGGAGCGCTGTGAAGAAAAACTGGGTGTTTCTAATAAAGTGGCTTCTTTCGTATTACCTTTAGGAGCAACTATAAATATGGATGGAACAAGCTGTTATCAAGCAGTTGCTGCAGTTTTTATTGCACAAGTTTATGGCATGGATTTGGGACTATCGGAGCAGTTAACAATAGTATTAACTGCTACTTTAGCGTCAATAGGTTCTGCTGCAGTTCCAGGAGCAGGAATTATTATGCTTGCCATTGTACTAGGTGCAGTAGGTATACCGTTAGAGGGTATTAGTTTAATCTTCGCGGTAGATCGAATTTTAGACATGTGCCGCACAGTAGTAAACGTAACAGGTGATGCAACAGTAGCAACAATAGTTGCAAAAACTGAAAATGAATTAATTCCTCATTCAGTGGAAAGATAAAAGATTAAAAATCATGGTTAAGAAAATTTTTGTAGGACTATTAATATTGGTAATTCTTATAGTAGGAACCCTGATTGCGGTGCCTTACATCTTTAAAGATGACATTGTCAAATTAGTAAAAACAGAGGCCAATAAGACAGTAAACGCCAAGATAGATTTTGGAAATTTCGATTTGAGTTTAATCAAAAGCTTTCCTGACTTTTATTTTTCCATAGAGGGAATTAAAGTAGATGGCATAGCCAAATTTGAAGGTGTTCAATTGGCAAACATTAAGGAAATTGATTTAGTAGTGGACTTAATGTCTGTTATCAAAGGTGAATCTATCAATATAAAGCGCATTTCAATTTTGGAACCAACCATAAATACCATTGTAATGGCGGATGGTTCTGCAAATTATGACATCGCTAAAACGGACTCTACTGCTTTAGTAGAAACGGAGGTTTCCAGCTCCAACACTTCCTTTAAAATGGAATTACAGCAGTTCGATATCGTTGATGGAATGCTGAAATATAACGATGCTACTTTTCCAATGTTAATGAATATTGATGGGCTAAATATCAGTCTTCAGGGAGACTTTACAGAGAACATAACTAATTTGAAGATTGAAGGTGGAGTGAATCAACTGAGCTTAGATTACGATGGAATTAAATACATGAATCAGGTCAAGGTATTCTTAGATATGATGTTGGAGATGAACTTAGAGGAAGCGAAATATACCTTTATAGAGAATGAGTTTGGGATAAATGAATTACTGCTGAGTTTTGATGGTTGGGTAGCAATGCCGTCTGATGCTATTGACATGGACCTAACCTTCCAAGCAAAAAAAATAGAGTTTAAAGAAATCTTGTCGCTTATTCCAGCAGAGTTTACTAAAGATTTAGAAGGAGTGGAAACTTCAGGAAAAATGTCTTTGAGCGGTTATGCGAAAGGAATCTATTTAGAAGAAAACTACCCTACTTTTGGTGCCAAATTGCAAGTCGAAAATGCTAGATTCCAATATCCTGATTTACCAAAGTCGGTGGAAGATATTCAAATTTTAGCTTCTGCAGAAAACCTAGATGGTAATTTAGACCATACGGTGGTAGACGTGCCAAAATTTCATTTGGTCATAGCAGATAACCCTTTCGATATAAACGTATTGGTAAAAACGCCAATATCTGACCCATTCATCAAGGCAGGAATGAAGGGAAAAATTACCTTAGACAACATCAAAGATGTAATTCCTTTAGAAAAGAACGATGAACTAACTGGACAATTTATTGCTGATTTGGCGATGGAAGGAAACTTATCGACCATAGAGAAAGAGCAGTACGAAGATTTTAAAGCGAAAGGAACGTTACAGGCAATGAACATCCATTACAATTCTGAATCAATTGATTACCCTGTGGATGTAATGGAAGCTGAAATGGTATTCTCACCTCAATTTGTTGCTTTGAATAAAATGAATATCAAACTTGGTGAGTCGGATATTCAAGCTACTGGGAAATTGGAGAACTTTATTGGATTTGCGTTGAAAGACAACCAGGTGCTAAAAGGAAATTTGGTGATTACATCTACGTATATGAATCTTGATGAGCTTGCAGGAATGGAAGATGAGAGTGCTGCATTTGCAGAAGGAGAAGCAGTGGTAGATAGTAGTTTAATGGAGGTAGTGTTGGTTCCTAAAAACATTGACTTTACCATGTCGACAATCATTGGGAAGGTATTGTGCGATGAGTTAGTAGTTGAGAATATTAATGGAGCAATAAATTTGAAAGACGAAAGAATTTCGATGCAAGAAGTTTCGATGAATTTACTGAAAGGGAGTATGTTCATGAATGGTTATTATGAAACTTCTGATAATCTGGCTCCCTCATACGATTTTGCGATGAACATTACAGATTTTGACTTGCAAGAAACAATGCAAAATTTTAATGCAGTGGAACAATTAGCTCCTATTGTGAAATATGGTTCAGGCCTGTATTCAACAATTTTGGATATAAAAGGAAAGTTAGATCAAAATATGGAGCTAAACTTTGATTCCATGTCTGGCAAAGGGAAAATAAAAACGAAGAGTATTTCCATTGATGGCTACAAGCCGTTAACAAAAGTGGCAGATCTCTTAAAATATGATAAGCTAACGCCATTAATTATTAACGACGCAGATATTACATTACAGATAGTTCAAGGGAAAGTATTTGTTGACCCTTTCACAAATATGATTGGTAAAACAGAAATGACGATTTCCGGAAGTAACTCTTTTGATAAAACAATTGATTATGTATTTGCATTTGCAATTCCAAGAGAAGAGTTTGGAGGGGCCGCTAACCAAGCTGTAGATGACTTATTGGCAAAAGCTGCTGCAAACGGAGTCGATTTAAGCGGAGCAGTAGATGTTGTAAATGTTGACGTAACATTAAAAGGACCTGCTACAGATCCTAAAATTGGCACAAACTTCAAGAAAAGTACTGGTGACGCAAAAGAAGCTCTGAAAGCCAAAGCGAAGGCAGAGTTAGATGCAGCAAAGCAAAAAGCTCAAGAAGAATTAGAAAAGAAGAAAAAGGAGTTAGAGGCCCAAGGCAAGAAAGAATTGGAAAAGCAAAAACAGAAAGCTCAAGAAGAATTAGAGAGGCAAAAACAAAAGGCAGAAGAAGAACTGCAGAAGCAAAAAGAGGCGGCCAAGAAAAAATTGGAAGAAGAAGCCAAGAAAAAATTAAAAGGACTTCTTAGAAAGTAAGCTTTTATCTTTCTTTGCGAATTGATTGAAATTTGGATGAACGGAGTATTTAATTTGACATTGATGAAAAGAAGAGCTGCTTTAATTGCATTGCTTTTTGCATTTTCAACGGCTTTCGCGCAAGAGGATTTTGGCTGCTCTAAACCGAATAAAAAAGCTAAGAAACTTTATGATAAGGCTCAACAACTTAACTTTAAAGGAGAAGATAGTTACCGTAGTTTAATAGAGGCGGTCAAAATACAAGAAGATTATGCACAAGCACTTTCGCTTTTGGCATATATCAACGATAGGAAGCTAGAGCAATACCCGGAAAACTTAAGAATTCGAAATCGAGTTAAATCTTATTACGAAAAAACAAGAAGTGCTTGTCCGGCTTATCGTAACTTTGAAGCTACCTTCTGGTTAGCTAAGTTTTGTTACGACCAACGAAATTATGTTCAAGCATATACGTATGTAACCGAGTATTTGTCGAATTCAAAATCAACAACAGGTAAAGAGCTCGAAGAAGCGGAAAGTATTAAAAAAAGGATAGAACAGTATAAAGAACTGTTTAAGCAGACAGTCCCTTTTAATCCAAATAAGGTTCCTGGAGTCTCTACGAATGAAGACGAGTATTTACCGATTTTGTCACCAGACAATCAATTTCTGTTTTTCACTCGGAAAACAATCGTTGATTCGAAGAGTGTTTTCGGTGAACAGGAAAAGGAGTTATTTTTTCAAAGTAGAAAACGATATAATGGTACGTACTCTAAGGGAATTCCTATGGGAACTCCTTTTAATTCTGGCAACTCGCATCAAGGAGGTTCGAGTATTTCGGTAGATAATAAATTACTCTTCATTACCATTGTGAGCCCAAGTTATACAAAAGATGGGCGATCCTACTCAAACGGCGATATTTATTATTCTGATTTTTATGATGGTAATTGGAGCGCTTTAAAAAGCATCGGAGAGCATATAAATGGTCAATTTACTTGGGAGGGTCAGCCTTCTATTTCTGCCGATAATCAAATACTTTATTTTTCTAGTGCTCGAGAAACAAGTGATACACATTATGGAGGGATGGATTTGTATAAAGTAGAACGACTGCTAAATGGAAACTGGGGAAATCCTATTAACCTTGGTCCTAAAATTAATACTTCGGGAGATGAGAAATCTCCCTTCATGCACTCCGACAGCTACACCCTTTACTTTTCATCAGATGGTCACCCGGGAGTTGGAGGGCAAGATATCTTTTTTTCACATATTGATAAGTTCAAAGAATTTACTATCCCTGTTAATATTGGAGTTCCTATTAACACAGAAGAAGATGAGGTAGGTTTTAAGGTAAGCACAGACGGGAAGTATGGATACTTTTCTTCCAACACTCTTGGGGAGGGACTAGACATTTATAATTTTGAATTACCTGAGTTTGCCAGGCCCGATGAGGTTGCATTCATAAAAGGGGCAATAAGTTCTAAAGATCCGAATGCTGCAATGGGAATGAAAATTGAACTAAAAAATACCATGACAAATGAGGTAACGAATGGTGTAGTGGATGAGAAGACAGGAGAATATGTAGCGGTAATTAGAGCTAAAGCAAAAGAAGATGTTATGATGATGGCCAAAAAAAACGGTTACGGATTTACCTCACAATACATTAGCTCAGATCAAGATGTAATTGGTCGCCCAAAACGAGTCGCTGAGGTTGAATTTAAACCAATAGAAACAGGGCAAACCTATCAAATCAATAACATTAACTTCGCTAAAGATTCGTATGAATTAAACTCTCAGGTTGTTAATATTTTGAATGAATTTATTGTCTTTTTAGAGGATAATGCTTCTGTTAAAGTTGCGATTCATGGTCATACAGATAATATAGGATATTCAAAAGAAAATATGTTGCTTTCAACAAATCGAGCAAAAGCCGTTTTTAATTATTTAATTATTCAGGACATAGATCCAACTCGGCTAAAGTTCAAAGGTTTTGGATCAACTAACCCAGTTGCTAGTAATAGTACAATTGAAGGAAGAGCTAAAAATAGAAGAACGGAGTTCGTTATACTTTCCAAGTAATCTAATTACATTTGCACGAAATTAAATCAAAATATGAAAAAGAGTGTATTATTTTTCGCTGTAGGAGCTATGTTATTTGCTACTGCTTGTGATACAAAAAAAGTAGAGGCAGAAGAAGTTGTTGAAGAAACAACTGAGAATACGGAAGAGGCAATGGAAGCTGCAGCTGAAGAGTCAAATCAATTTGCAAATAATCCTGAGGGACATTTTGGAAAAATTATTGAGGCAGAAGGAGCTAAATTTGTAGATGAGTTTACCACACTAATGGATGGGAAAGATTCATTAAATGTAAAAATTCAAGCAGTTGCTGCGGATGTTTGCCAGAATAAAGGTTGTTGGATGAAAGTTGAAACTGCTGACGGTAACACGATGAGAATCAAGTTTAAAGATTACGGTTTCTTTGTGCCTATGGATATTACAGGAAAAAATGTAATTTTTGAAGGTGTAGCATATAGAGACACTACTTCAGTTGAAGATTTAAAACACTACGCAATGGACGGTGGTCAATCTGAAGAAGAAATTAATGCGATTATGGAACCAAAAATTAGTACTTCTTTTCTTGCAGAGGGAGTAATTGTATTAGACTAAAATTACAAATGACTTTAACGTCGAGCCCCTTTTCAGAAATGAAAGGGGGCTTTTTTATGTAATTAATTTATTCGCTGTCTTTATGCAACAATAAATCGCTTAATTTAGCGTCTTAAGAGATATTTTTCACCTTATGATTAAAAAAATAGGATTCTTTATTTGCGCTATTTCAAGCATTTTCACTCAAGCACAATCTGGAGGAAATAACACATATGAGTTCTTAAATATCACATCTTCTGCCAGATTAGCTGCACTTGGAGGTGCACAAATTGCAGTAAAAGATAATGATCCTTTTTTAGCATTTGATAATCCAAGTTTGTTGAACAAAGAAATGGACAACAAATTAGCTCTAACTTATCTAAACTACATTTCTGATATTGGTTCAGGATTCGCATCTTACACGAAGTCATATAAAGATATTGGCACATTTTCAGGGGCGGTGAAATTTATTGACTATGGTAAATTCACAGAAACGGATAATGCAGGCAACGAAATTGGAGAATTTTCTTCAGGGGAATATGCCTTCGTCATAGGATATGCAAGAGAAATTGATACTAATTTTTCAATCGGAGCAAATGTTAAGACAATTTATTCAAATTTCTACGACTACAATTCTCTGGGAGCTGCGGTTGATCTAAGCGCCAGTTATTTAAGTTTAAACAGAAGGTTTACAATTGCTATGGTAGTAAAAAATATTGGGAGACAAATTACTACATATAATGATGGGGAGGAAGAGGAGTTGCCATTTGAAATACAATGGGGATTATCTAAAAGTTTTGAAAATATACCAATTAGGTTAGGGCTGGTGTTCCACAACCTCCAGCAATGGGATTTAAGGTATGACAATCCTAACGATGATCAAGAGTCTTCAATTTTAAATACTCCTGGAGAAGAGGAGAAAGAGGACAATAAATTTCTGCAAAACTTCGGACGTCATATAATTGTAAATACCGAGTTTTTGGTCAGTAAAAATTTCAATATCCGTTTTGGTTATAATTATCAAAGAAGAGCTGATTTGAGAATTGATGATAAGTTAGGAACCGTTGGGTTCAGTTTGGGCTTAGGTTTTAGGGTTAATAAATTTCATCTGAGTTATGGAAGGTCGGCTTTTCATCAAGCAGCAGCCACAAATACCTTTTCAATTTCTACACGACTTTCCGATTTTATCAAGTAATTTTGGAAAATGAATCAGCCCATTATTATCGCTATTGACGGTTATTCTTCTTGTGGAAAAAGTACGATTGCTAAGGCGTTAGCAAAACGGCTAAATTATGTCTTCGTTGATACTGGCGCAATGTACCGAGCGGTATGTTTCTACATTCTTCGCAATGAAATAGACTGGCAACATAGTTCTGAACAAGAAATAGAAAACACGTTAGACAACATCACAATCACTTTTGAATATAATTCTGATTCACAGCAATCAGACACCTATTTAAATGGAGAGAACGTAGAACAAGAAATCCGTGGTAAGGCAGTATCTGAAGTGGTAAGTGAAATTAGCCAGATCAAATCCATTCGTAAAAGAATGGTAAGCCTTCAACAAAAAGTAGGAGTTAAAAAAGGTTTAGTTATGGATGGGCGAGATATTGGAACTCAAGTTTTTCCAAATGCCGAATTGAAAATTTTCATGACGGCAGATCCAAAAATTCGTGCTCAGCGAAGGTTTAGTGAGCTTAAATTAAAAGGTAAGCAATTAACGATTGAAGAAGTTGAAGAGAATCTATCAACAAGAGATTATAACGATACGAATCGTAAAGAAAACCCATTGAGAAAAGCATCTGATGCAATAGAATTAGATAATACTTATCTGAATCAAGAGGAGCAATTGAACTGGGCGTTAAGAGTGCTTCACGAAAAAAACTTAGTTAATTCCCATTTCTGATAAAACCAACTCTTTTGGTTTGTGTCCAGGGTAAAAAGAAAGAAGCTTATCCATTACTCCGTCTACTACAGCATCAGGGCAAGATGCTCCGGAAGTTAAAATGATCCGAACAGGATTTTTTTCTGGTAAAAAGTTTTTCGTCATTAATATTTGCTTCTCATGGAAATTGAAATGTCTAATCTTAGTAGCATTCAATAGTTCTTCATCGCTTGAGATAAAATATGTAGATAATTTCTCTTCGCATAATTCCACAAGATGAGAAGTGTTGGAACTGTTAAAGCCTCCAACAACAATCGCTAAATCAGCTTCTTTTTCTAATAGTCCAAAGGTTGCTTGCTGATTATCATTTGTAGCATAACATAATGTATCTCTTGTATCGGCAAAGTGTAAGTCTAAATTCTCTGTGCCGTACAATTGAAACATTATTTCTTCGAAGTAATCTGCAATATCTTGAGTATCAGAAGCTAGCATGATGGTTTGATTTACAACACCAACTCGTAATAGATGCTTCTCCGGATCAAATCCTTTTGAGTAATTACCATTAAAGAGCTGATGAAACTCTTCAACTGTCATCTTTCTTTCTATATACTCTCCCAGTTTTTTAGCTTCTTCCATGTCTTTTACAACAATAGAAGGAGAAAACTCTGAACTGTGCGAAAATGTTGCTCTCGTCTCCTCATGTTTATGCTTACCGTGAATTATTATAGTATAATCTTCTTTACCTAACTTTTCAGATTGTTTCCAAACTTTGGTTACAAAGGGACAAGTGGTATTGTATTTTTGAATTTCTATTCCAATACCTGTTAATATAGCTTCTATTTCTAATGTCGTTCCAAATGCAGGAATAATTACGATGTCTTCTTTGGTTAGTTCTTTCCATTCTACAAACTGATTGCCTTGAGTATCCATTATAAATTGAATGCCCATAGACCTTAAGTCTGCATTTACAGATGGGTTGTGAATCATTTGACTCAATAAGTAAATACGTTTTCCAGGATTTTCTTCAACTGCTTTATATGCGATTTCAATTGCATTTTCAACTCCAAAGCAAAATCCAAAATGTCTGGCAACTAAAAATTGAACTGGTCCAAAATCTAGCAAGGTAGGAGTAAAGTCTTTTTTTCTTGGGTCAGTTTCTTTCCTACTTTTTTTAATTGTAGAAATAAAAGAACTGCGGTATGTGATAGGTATATCGAATTGTTTCATAGCAATGTTGGTTACTCAAAATTAACGAATGGTTATAAAAGGTAAACGATATTATAAAGAGATATGTTTTAAACATAAGTCATAGATTTTTGCATTGTGATTTTTAGTATATTTGCGCCCTCTTTTTGAGAACCTCGAATATCGATATTTCGGGTACTTTAATAACAACTTTCGTTTTCATATCGATTAAAAAAACGAAATACAAAAAAATTCGATTCATGGCCGAATCTAAAAAAGACGCTGCTGGTAAAGCAGAAGAGACAAAAAAAGCAGCTCCTGCTGCTAAAAAAGCTTCAACTTCTGAAGCAAAGAAAATTAAAGCTAAAGCGGAAAAAGTAACTGAGCCTAAACCAAAACCGGAGACTTTTCCTGTTGGAGCAAAGGTTGAAGAAAAAGTTCTTGTTGAGGAAAAAGTTGAAGTTAAAAAACCTTCCAAAACTAGAGCGAGAAAAACTGTGCCTAAGTTTGAAGTTAAAAATGCAGAGTTAGCAGTAGATGATTCTACTTCTGAAGCTCCTGTTATTGAAGCTCCAAAAACGAAGGAAGAGCGTTTAAAAGAGATGGAAGACTTTAGAAAAGACTTCGATTGGGATGCTGTTGGTAAGTACGATGATAAGTATTCTGAAGAAGATCAGAAGCAAATGGAAGAAATGTATGACGAAACAATCAATTCTATATCTGAACAAGATGTAATTGATGGTGAAGTTGTAAGTATTACTCCTAGAGAAGTTGTTGTAAATATTGGGTATAAGTCAGACGGTATAATTACTAAGTCTGAATTAAGATATAAGGACGATTTAAAAATTGGCGATCAAGTTGAGGTTTTCATAGAAAGCCAAGAAGATAGAAATGGTCAATTGGTTCTTTCTCATAGAAAAGCTAGAGCTTTAAGAGCATGGGAGAGAGTAAATAATGCATTATCTACACAAGAAATCATCAAAGGTCACGTAAAGTGCAGAACGAAAGGTGGTTTAATTGTAGATGTATTTGGAATTGAGGCATTCTTACCAGGTTCTCAAATTGATGTTAAGCCAATTAGAGATTACGATATCTATGTTGACAAAACAATGGAATTCAAAGTTGTTAAAATCAACAAGGAATTTAAAAATGTTGTAGTTTCTCATAAAGCATTAATTGAAGCTGAGCTTGAAGTTCAGAAGCGTGAGATCATTTCTCAATTAGAGAAAGGTCAAGTGTTAGAAGGTACCGTTAAGAATGTAACTTCATACGGAGTATTTATTGATTTAGGTGGTGTTGACGGTTTAGTTCACATTACTGATCTTTCTTGGGGTAGAGTAAATCATCCAGAAGAGGTGGTTACTTTAGATGAGAAAGTTAATGTTGTAATTCTTGATTTTGATGATGATAAGAAGAGAATTGCTTTAGGTATGAAGCAATTGGAAGGTCATCCTTGGGATAAGTTAGACGACAAGCTACAAGTTGGAGATAAGGTAAAAGGAAAAGTAGTTGTTGTTGCTGATTACGGTGCGTTTGTAGAAATTCAGCCAGGAGTTGAAGGTTTAATTCACGTTTCTGAAATCTCTTGGTCTAACCAATTGCAACCTGCGCAGGCATTCTTTAAAGTGAATGATAAGGTAGAGGCGGAAATATTAACCTTAGATAGAGAAGAAAGAAAAATGTCTCTTGGTGTAAAACAACTGACTGCAGATCCATGGGAAGGTATTGAAGCTATATTTCCAATTGAGTCTAAGCAAAAAGGAAAAGTAACAAACATCTCTGATTTTGGTGTATTCGTTGAATTAGCTGACGGAGTAGATGGACTAGTTCATATTTCTGACCTTTCTTGGCAAAAGAAAATCAATCATCCAAAAGAAGTTGTTTCTGTAGGAGAAGAAATGGAAGTAATCATTTTGGAAATCGACAAAGAGAACAGAAGATTGAGTTTAGGTTACAAGCAGCTTGAGGAGAATCCTTGGGAGACTTTTGAAACTGTATTTGAAATCGGATCTATTCATAAAGGAACAATATCTGAAGTCAATGCGAAAGGAGCTACCATTATCTTGCCTTACGGCGTAGAAGCATTTGCTACTAAGCGTAACTTGATTAAGGAAAACGAAGCTGTTGCCGGAAAGGATGAAGAGTTAGATTTCAAAATCATGGAATTCAACAAAAATGCTAAGAAAATAGCAGTTTCTCACACTCAAATCCACAAGGATGAAGAGTATGAAGAGAAGACTGTTAAGAGAGCAGCAGTAAGAGCTGATCATGCTGCAACTTCCAAAGCAATTAAGAGCATGAATTCTAAGCAAGAGAAGTCTACGCTTGGTGATTTAGATGCACTATCTGCTTTAAAAGATAAATTAGAAGCAGGAGAGAACAAGAAAAAGTAATCTTTTAACTTCATAATAAGTCTAAAAGGCCTCGCATAAGCGGGGCTTTTTTTTGTTTGCTACAGAGGAATATATAGGTCTCAATGCGTTGCTTAGGTTTAGTTAAAAGGAGTTAGAGGGTAGTTGCAACTTAATTTATTATTA
>JAOKCF010000032.1 GCA_028245195.1 Vicingaceae bacterium
AGGACCGCCTGAATAAGATGTTAATGTAATTTGAATTCCGATAAAAAGGATTGATAAACTGAAGAGAGAGAGTAATGTTTTTTTCATGTATATTGTTTAAGGTGCAAAGTAATCATTAATTTTTGTTAGAATTCAAACAAAATAAAAGGTTGTAAAGATTTTTTGTATTGAAAAGTTTTTAACCTCAAAGAGACGACTAAAGTCTAAAAATAGTTTCATTTAACTTTGCCAAATAAATATCTAACAATGAAAAAAAATATTATTCTAACGGTTCTTTCAATTACTATGGCCGTTGCATTTGCTTAAGTTCCTGCAGACAGAACAGTTTACGACTGTGCCAATAATTCGAAGAACATATATGCGACACTTGCCACAGGGAAATCAATTATCATTTTGCACAAAGGTGTGGATTGTTCAATTTGTCGAAGTGCTGCTCCAGGATGGCAAACTTGGGCTGCAGCAAATACAACAAATGTAGAAGTGTGGGGAGCACTTAAATGCACATACTCTGGAAGTGCATTTTCCATTTCTAACAGTTGTACATTAACTAATAATGGGGCTACTACGTAAGGTTGGAACGATATTTTCACCTTTCCCGACTCTAATCTTTTAGAAGCGATTCAATCGATATCTTAAAGCCTTCAGCATTAAACCAGCCTTGGTCGACAGTAGTTTGCCGGATTATTTCCACTCGTTGTAAAAAATCCAGGTTTAAAAACTGCTGATTTATGAATACCAGGGCCTTTCTGAATGAACTCAACATGCTTTTGTAAAATGCCTCTTGGACAATTGGTTTCTCCGCATTATAAGCCTGTGCAATTTCAATATTGTACAGCATGAGATCAATAATTTGAGAAGGTTCCACTTCCAATTTCTTGAGGTGTTCAATGTGTTTTTGAGCTACTGATCTTCTTTTTTTTGGCTTTCGTTTCCCTTCAGGAAAATACTCTCTAGCAATTTTTAATTTCACTTCCTCTACTCTCTTTTCTTCATTCGGGTTGAACGAAAAATCATAAAATTCTTTCACCTCCTTAAAACGCATGTAGAGATCTAAAAGCTGATCGCTCAGTTCGTCCTTATCACAGGCATTGATGAATTTAGTAAATTTTGGTTTACTCATTTTAAGGGAAGTGCTTCCGTCGCAAAAATAAGGAACAAGGATACTTAAACAGCAGATTAGTTATTGTATAAGAGTAAATACAGTCAGTATCTAACTTTTAACATTAATTCAAGACACAATTTTACTGACAAGAAAAGCAATAAAACTTAATCTCTTTTCGCAAACTCTTTTCTAATTTGAGAGTTGAGTCTTCGATAATAGTCTTCCTCCAACCAAACTAAGTAGTTCTTAGTTGTTTTTATGGTACAATAGGAATAGTGTTTGATTCGATCTTGAATATCGTCCTTGAGTTCTTTAGCTAAATCCAATGCATCCCAAATATCATCAGCATTTTCAACACACATTCGAGTATGTTGATCAATAGATTTTACAATAACAACTTTAGAATGATACCCTAAACTCATTGCATGATTGTATTCTGACTTAACATTCAAGTCAATGTCTTCAGATTTAGAGAATTTATCTCTTAAATCATCTGGCATTTCGTATACAAATTGGCGCTCAATTACTTCATCCGACTTCAGGTCATCGTAATACTGATGGGGAGCTTGAAAGATGTGGTACCAATCAACTGGAGCATCCCACAACCCAAAACGGTGCAAGTTATTTCCCAAGTCAATTACAGAGAACCTTTTCTTCGTCTCTGTAACCCTTGATCCTCGGCCAATCATCTGATGATATAAGGCCAACGACCTTGTCGCTCGATTCAAAATAATAGTTTCAACTGTGGGTTCGTCAAAGCCGGTTGTTAAAATTCCAACAGAGGTTAAAATTGCATCCGGTGTATTTTTAAACCATTGTAATATTTCTCTTCTCTCTTGTTCTCCAACATGATGATCTAAGTGTTGAATCTCATAACCTGCGGCCTTAAAGGTATCGTAAACCCCGAAAGAAGTTGCAATTCCGTTGTTAAAAATCAAGGTCTTTTTACCTTTTGATTTTTCTTCATAAGCTCGAACTAACTTCTCTTGCATCATGTAATTACCATACAACTGCTCCGAAGATTTAACGGTATAATCACCGTTAATTCCAACTCTCAATGTATCTAGACTTACATTATAACTATATGTAGTCGCTCGTGAAAGGTAGTTTTTATTCACCAAGCTACTTATTGATTCACCAATTACGAGTTCTTGGTAATTTTCATTCATTGGTAATTTAATACTCGAACTTAAAGGTGTAGCTGTAACACCCAGTATATTAACGTCTTCAAAATATTTAAACAATTTTCTAAAGCTGTTGTAATGTGCTTCATCTACAATAACTAAACCTATGTTATTTAAGGTGATTTTTTCTTCCTGGAGACGATTGTTCAATGTCTCTACCATTGCAACAAATGCAATGTAATCATTACCATCAGAAACCGACTTTACCTTACTATCAATAATCATGTTATCTACATTGAATTCAGAAAGCATCCTTGATGTTTGCTTACATAACTCAATTCGATGGGTAAGAATTAAAACCTTTTTTCCTGTAGATTTTACATATCTTCTAGTAATTTCTGAAAAAATAACTGTTTTTCCACCGCCAGTAGGCAATTGGAAAAGCACATTATGGTTGTCTTCTAATTCGTTAAGTTTTCTTGAAATTTCTTGAATGGCAGCTTCTTGAAATGGATATAAATCCTTTCCATCCTCAATACTGTCAATCTCGCTTAGGTCTATTGTTCCGTTTTCACTCATAGGGAATTGCAAAAGTATGGGATTTATAGAGTTCTGTTAAGCTGAAACAGTTAAAATTTTATATTTTTTTTATAAATTGGTTTACATCGACTTAGCATTGAAAAATTACATCGTGATGAATATTAGTCTATACTTACACTAGGTTGGTCTTATGATTCCCCTTCCCTCCTATTTAAACATGGACTATTTTTAATATAAAAGAATTTTATTTTACAATGAACATGATGTTAAAAAATAGCTGAAGCAAACCGCACTAAATGTCAATATACTGATACATAATACGCCCCGCATGCAGCACAGTGAATGTTGTTCCACTAACCAACATTAAAAATTATAAGAAGTAAAGAGTCAATATTGTAAAAGGTGCAAATTGCCAAAAGAAGGTAATCACATCCAATTAGCCTGTTCAATTTATTACCTTTGTCGCCTTTAAAACAGGAAGCAATGAAGTTAACAGAGGAAATTTCTAAACGTAAGACATTTGCCATTATCAGTCACCCTGATGCTGGAAAAACCACCCTTACTGAGAAGTTTCTTTTATTTGGTGGGGCAATTCAAACAGCAGGAGCTGTTAAGAATAATAAAATCAAGAAAACTGCCACCTCAGATTTTATGGAAATTGAAAAGCAAAGAGGAATTTCTGTTGCTACTTCCGTTATGG
>JAOKCF010000030.1 GCA_028245195.1 Vicingaceae bacterium
ATAAATCACAGATAGAATATTCCGCAGGAATGTTCGTAAGTCGGCAGTGACCAAGCAATTAATTATACACGGTGTTGTGGCTAGTGCTTTATTCTCCATTCGGAATGTTTTTATCTTTACAATACTTTTCAATTTCCGAGTCACTCTCAAAATAGCTGTCACAAAATTCGTCAAGCTCTTTTTCAGTCGATTTGTAATAACGTTCTTGAGCTGTCATTAATCTTTCGGTTTGCTCAATGAATTGTTCAAATTCCTTATTGATTTTACATAGTTTGTCGATAGTCTTAAAATCAAGGTCTTTGTAAATTGCTGGGAATAGAATTTTACTTTGATATGGATTGGAATTCAGTTCAATAATTCCAATTCCGAACGATTGATTTAGCCTTTCCATTTCGTCCGATAAACTATCACTAAACTCAAATGCTACTAAATATCCATAATTCGCCCAACTTGAATTTGAAACTGCTTGAAAATAGGCTTTTTTCAATTCGGTGTCCGAGTTAATTTCCTTTTTTAATTCGTAAGAGCTTAATTTAAAAGTGTCAACTCTATTAATAGACTTTAAGAAATTCTGACTGACTTTGGTTTGCAAGTTCAAAAACTTAACTCCGACCATATCTGGATGTGTCCAAATTTGGTTGTTATCTTTTCCGTATTTTGATTGTTCGTGGAAAATTGTTTTTGAATATATTTTAGTGTTTTTCAAATAACTACTCAAAAGTCTGTGTAAATCTCTTTCGTTATAAGATTTCGCTTTTACTTTAGGAAGTTTTACAGAAGTTGATTCGGTTGAGCCTGATAAGATTTCAATTCCGATGTCTTGTTCGTTTTTTGTCAAATAATAAGCATAAGAACCATTATCTTGTTTAATTCTCTTTACACGAGTATCTCCATTCCTTATAAAATCTCCTAACAAAGCTGAAATCGTTGCAGGTGGTGTTTTTGCTTTTCCAAAATCGTAGTAACCATTTTTTATAATATGGTCGTGAACTTCCATATAGTTCGTCAGTCCGTTTATATCGTCAAGACTTTTTAAAATGGCTTCTTTTATTGTCATATTTTTAATTCATTTTCGGTGTTTCTTGCATTAGCCACAACGGTTAGTATATGAAAAGTAGGCGATTTCGAAGCACTAAACTTTCGGTTAAGCACAAAGCTTGATACGAGCCAAAAGCGTTGATTTTATTACTGTTTCGCCTATTTTTTATATACATTGTTACCTGCTGGCTTTTTTACCCTGTATCATTCGATTATCTATGCTGGTCAATTAAGATTACATTTCCGTCTGGGTCAGTTGTCATAAAACTTGCTGGTCCGGAAGTGCTTTTGTCGATTTCAGTCCCAATATTGATTCCACTACTTTTTAATTCTTCCTGAATTTTTCTAATATCGACAAAAGTTTCAATCTCTTTTGCGTTTTCATCCCAACCTGGGTTAAAGGTTAATATATTTCCCTCAAACATACCTTGGAATAATCCTATTAACGAATTTTGATTTTTCATTATTAGATAGTTTTTTTGCAAATCTCCTCCGAGTTGTACAAACCCAAGATTTTCGTAAAATTTCTTTGATACTTTTAAGTCTTTAACACTAAGACTAACTGAAAATGCTCCTAAATCCATATTGTTTTCTTTTGTAACTGTTTTATTAGTTTGGTTTAATTCAATTCTATTTTCAAGGTAATTTATTTTTTCCAAAAATATTTTATTCTCGGTTTCGAGTTTTTTTATCCTTTCTTCTTTATTTGGATTTTTATTACATCCAAATAATATGGCTGTAAGTAGGAAATATATTATATTTTTTTTCATAATTCTATTCGGTGTGACGTTTTTTTCAGCTTGCAGGTAACACTTGCACATGCGTATGATTAACTATGTTCGCACTATGTCTGCTGTGTTATTTTTATTTTAAAAATAAACTATCTAAGGGGTTTTTTACAGTTTCTTCGTAATTAATTGCCACATGAGTATATATTTCAGTTGTCTTTAAAATGTTGATACCCAATTTATATAATGCATCCTTGGATGTAAAAAAGGATATACAAATCGCTTTAAATGGTTAATTTTAAGACGTTATCTAACATAAATTATACATTATACCCTTTGATAGTAAAACAGCCGCCACAGCAGGAAAAAAGAGTAAGCGTGGACAATCTAAAACTACCTTAGAACTCCAAAGTTCTTTCAATACCATTCTATCCAATAACGTAGATAATATAGACAAGTGGATTAATGAAGTTGCTGAGAAAGAACCTGCCAAAGCTCTTGACTTAATTCTCAAGATGTCATCCTTTATTATGCCAAAAATGAGAGCAATTCAATCAGAGGATTTGGGCAAGAAATGTGATTGTGAAGACCTATCGAAATTGAGTGATGAAGAACTTGATGAAAGGTTGAGGCAAGCGAACAGAGTATTGGGAATTACTCCTATTCAATTCGTATCGAATGCAGGTAATTAATCTATTTTGGGTTAGTCACATCTTTTATTGCAAAGGGAACAGGCTTTACGGTGTTCTAAATCACAGGCTTTTTTAAAATCACTACAATAAGATAATCCGCTATTTTCCTTTGCAAGCCCTCTATTATGATACGCAGATGCAAAATCAGAATCTAATTTAATTGCAGTAGAGTAATCCCTTATAGCTTCAGCGTAATTTTCTAAATTATAGTAAGCAACCCCTCTGTCATAATAAACGACCGCATCATTAGGGTATAATTTAATTGAAGAGTTGTAATCATTAATAGCTTCATCATAATTTTTTAAATCATAATAGGCAACCCCTCTATGATAGTATGAGTTTGCATCATTAGGATTTAACCTAATCGCAGATGTATAATCACTAATAGCTTCATCGTAATTCCCTAATCTGTTATAAACAATCCCTCTGTTGTTATAAGCAGATGTAAAATCAGTATCTAACTTAATTGCTGATGTATAATCACTAATAGCAGAACGGTATTCTTCTAAATTATGATATACTACCCCTCTGTTGTAAAAATTAAAAGGATTATCAGGGTCTAATTTAATTGCGGCTGAGAACTCACTAATGGCTTCATAGTGTTTCTTATCAGCCTCACGTTTGGAATTATTACAACTACTTAACGTTCCAAACAATATAATTAGGAGTATTGATTTTGATGAGATTCTTTTCATAATAGTTAATTCTACAGGCCTAATATAATGCAATATTTTCTAAACAGACCAACATCCTAAGTAAGAATGTTACAAATGCTAGAACCTTTCAGCCTCACAAACAGAATCAGCAACGTTAACTCATCAAAACACGTCATTAGACTCGTTTTAAGCCCCCCTTAAGGCGTTATCCAAACAAAACCAAGCAACCCCTTCCTTTTGTATGTTAATCGCTTTAAAATCAATATAAATAAGTCTTTTGTAATAGCTCAAAACCTCCGCAAGAATCTCACAAAAGCTAAAACCTTTCAACCTCAGAAAAAGAACTAACCAAGGGTGGGGTTAACAGAAGTGATTTCCTATTTCAAGGGGTGTTGTATAGCACTAGTTATAACC
>JAOKCF010000031.1 GCA_028245195.1 Vicingaceae bacterium
AGTGAACGGATTGATATTTCGTTTCCTCAGATATTCACTTATTTTATTAAGAAAATTAAATAAGGTCTTTTTAGAGTGAAAAGGAAAGTGCCTTAGCGAAAATTTGTACTATGGAAAACCATTCTCAAACCTTTGAGAACAAACAACTTCAAAACTTTTCTAGAAAAAAACACAAAGCAATTATAATATGGTTGTTAACCGGGTGTGTACTCATTTTTATTATGGTTGCAATCGGTGGATTAACTCGTTTAACTCATTCCGGTCTGTCTATGGTAGAGTGGAATTTATTCGGAAGTAATCCGCCAAGCTCCCAAACTGATTGGGAAATATTGTTTAATAAATACAAGCAATTTCCTGAATACCAGCTAGTGAATTTTAATTTTTCATTAGAGGAATTTAAGTCAATCTTTTATTGGGAATATGGTCATCGAATGTTTGGCCGATTAATTGGATTAGTTTTTATCATTCCTTTCTTTTGGTTTTTGATTCGAAAGAAATTTAGTAAATCGTTAATGCCAAAGTTAGTATTGCTGCTTTTTATGGGTGGATTTCAAGGTTTGCTAGGTTGGTACATGGTAAAAAGTGGACTAAAAGCAAATCCTGATGTTAGTCATTACAGATTAGCCATGCATTTGACCACTGCATTTTTAACTTTCGGTTATACCTTTTGGGTTGCGCTAGGGTTAATTTATCCTAGACCCTTAAGTGGATCCAATCATGCTTTGAAACGAGGTTTTCAATTTCTCTTTCCCGTGGTTGTGTTACAAATAATATGGGGCGCATATGTCGCAGGACTGAATGCCGGGAAAGTGTACAATGCATGGCCTAAAATGGGGGAGAAATGGATTGCTGATAGTGTTACTGCTATGCAGCCATGGTATCTAAACTTTATCGAAGGACTTGCAGGTGTTCAATTCATCCACCGCTATTTGGCGTATTTAGTTTTTGCGTTTATTCTATTTCTATTTTGGAAAGCAAAAAAAATGCAACTGTCTTCATCTCAAAATTGGGGAGTAAATTCTCTAGCGATAACTGTTGGTATTCAATTTGTGCTGGGCGTAATTGCCTTATTGTACGCCGTTCCTGTTAGTTTAGGCTTGCTTCATCAGTTGGGCGCATTTGTATTGTTAGGATCTACAATTTATAGC
Source organism: Vicingaceae bacterium (assembly GCA_028245195.1). Taxonomy (GTDB): domain Bacteria; phylum Bacteroidota; class Bacteroidia; order Flavobacteriales_E; family Vicingaceae; genus NORP294. The sequence goes on from JAOKCF010000031.1 coordinate 1,149, forward strand.
TTGCATCGGTTTAGGTTTAATAACCTTTAAGTCAAATTACTTCCAATTAATAGTCTCAATCAAATGTTGAATGTCTTGTTCAATAAAGGTTTGAACAGGGGCAATCGAATCGAAATTTGGAACTACATTAAAGTATAGTGCTCCTCGCACAAAATGGTTCGTACTATCTGTTAAATAGAATTGGGAGCCTGAAGCAGTATTTCCGTCTAGAGTATAAAATACTCCATAAACACGCTTGTTCTCTTTGCGAATAGATGTTTCTGAAATATCTTGTGCCTTTTCTAGGTGTTTGTACACCAAGGTTCTTGCGTCATCAAGTAAGGTAGGTAGGTTGCTATCAATCTTCAAATAACTCATGTGCACTCTTGCTCCGTATGATGGAAAATCCACATTTAGAAATCTACTATCCTCTTTTGTTCTGTCTAAATTAACATTGGCGTATTGAGTCAATTCAAATTGGAATGGGAAGGGTATGCTGTCTACCGTTGAGTATTCTTTTTTAGGTAAATCGATTCTAAAATATCCGGTAGGTTTAGGAAATGGCGTTTCTTGGCAGGCGATTAGAAGAAGTAATAAGAAAGGGATTAATAATCTTTTCATCTAGGTTTCGATTTTTTCTTTTGGCAACGTTAGTTTTACTCGTTTAACCCTTCTTTTGTCAGCTGCTTCAATCGTTATTTGATAATCGATGAAGCGTAATTTTTCATTTTTCTTAGGTATTTTCCCAAACAATTCTAATACAAAACCTGCAATTGTGTCAGATTCTCCTTTTTCTGCCTCAAACTCTTCCCCTTCAATATTTAGTACTCTGTACATATCATTTAATGGTGTCTTTCCTTCAAATACATAATTGAAATCATCTAATTTTGAATACACCAAGTCTTCGACGTCAAATTCATCTGAAATTTCGCCTACTATTTCTTCTAAAATATCTTCTAAGCTGATAATTCCTGAACTTCCTCCATATTCGTCAACTACAATGGCAAGGTGTGTTTTCCTGGTTTGAAATTCTTTAAGAAGGTCATCAATCTTTTTATTTTCGGGAACAAAAAATGGCTTTCGAATTATTTTCAACCAGTCAAATTTCTCCTTACTTAAATGCGGCAGCACATCTTTAATGTATAAAACTCCTAATATATTGTCGAAGGATTCTTTATGGATTGGAATTCTGGAGAATCCTGCTTCCAAGATGGTCTCAATTACTTCGGCGAACTTTAAGTGTTCATCTAAACTTACTACGTCTACTCTTGAGGTCATGACTTGCTTTACTTCGGTATTTCCAAATTTTACAATTCCTTCAAGGATTTTTTGCTCTTCATCCTTCCCGTATTCGTCAGACGTTAGTTCTAGGGCCTGAGATAACTCATTTACGGAGATATTATGCCCTCTTTTTTTTATTCTCTTATCAATAAAATTTGTAGAATTTACCAGAACGCTGCTAATAGGAGTTAGAATGCCTCGAATGTAATATAAAGGCTGAGCCATAAATTTTGCTAAACTGAGTGGTTCCTTATTGGCGTATACTTTTGGAATAACTTCTCCTAATAGCAATAATAAAAAGGTTACAACCACAACCTGAATAACAAACTTTGTTACCTCACTCAACGTCTGGTCTATAAGCAAATCGCTTAGGTATGTGGAAAGAATTACGATCGCAACATTTATAAAGTTATTGGCAATCAAAATAGTAGCCAATAGTCTTTTAGGTCTTTCTAAAAGATTGCGAAGTATACCAATACTTTTATCTTCTTTCCCCTCTATTTCTTCAAGTTCGGCTGGGCCGAGTGAAAAGTAGGCTACTTCAGAGCCTGAGATTAATGCCGAACAAATTAATAATAGAGTTACCGAAAGGCTTGCACCTATTATTGGAAGCTGCTCACTGAAAGTGAAGGCAGCAAGTTTAATACTTAAAACCTGTTGAAAGGGATCGTCCAATTGCTACGGTATTCGTGAATATTTCAACTCTGAATTGCTCATAGTATTAAAATGGTAGATCGTTTGCATCGTCAGATGAGATATCTGCGCTTCCTTTATCCTTACTAGGTTCATTTGAAGAAGTTGAATGAGGAGTGCCATTACCTCCGGAAGACCTCCCACCAAGCATTGTCATTTGATCTCCGACAACTTCAGTTGTATAGCGAGTGTTGCCGTCTTTATCTTGCCAACTTCTAGTTCTTAGCTTACCTTCAACATAAATCTGGCTACCTTTTTTTAGATATTTTTCAGCAATTTCTGCAAGACCTCTCCACAAAACAACGTTGTGCCATTCAGTTTGCTCTTGGCGATTTCCATTTTTGTCTTTGTAGGTTTCAGAAGTAGCAATTGAAAAGTTGGCTACCGATGCACCATTTTCTAGATGTC
>JAOKCF010000033.1 GCA_028245195.1 Vicingaceae bacterium
GAGGGCAAACATATTTTTAATGTATTTTAGGCGATCATGACGGTACATTTGAGCTGTATTATAAATGAGCGCTTTTTCGGTGTTAAATTCAAGCATTAAATCAAATACAATAGAATCGATTGTATTTTGAATCCAGCTTTCTTCAGCATCAATCATAAATGGAGTATTCGCAGTTTTAGCTGCTAAAGCAATTTGGCGAACCCTTTCTTTTCCTTTTATGAATGCTTGCTGCTGTTTTTCGGTTAAGGTTTTATTAGCATCTAATTTCTCAAGAATATCAAATGGGAGTAATCCTGTTAACTTAACAACACAAAAGGGAATAGCTTCTTCTTTTTGAGCTAATTTTAACCCTTCTAAAAGTTCATTAAGGCAGTTCTCATAGGCTTTTTCATTCTGATCGCCTTCTACAGAATAATCCAAGATCGTACCTATTTTAAAATCGTAAAGCGATTTAATACGAGGCTTACAACCTTTAATTGTTTCTCCACCACAAAAATGATCAAAAACAGTACATTTAATGATGCCTTTAACTGGAAGTTTGAGGTTTAATGCAAACATTGTCAACTTCGTTCCAATATTATTTAACCATGAAATGGCTAACACTTTGAAAACAAAATGGGCTTTTTTTAGCTCTTGATTGGTTCTGTTTTTAAAAGCATTTTCAGTATTTTCCAGCGACAACATTAGATACTAGCACTTTCGGTTGGAAATGCGCGGTCTATCTTTTTAATGAGACCTTGAAGAACTTTTCCTGGTCCTACTTCTACAAAGTGTTCTGCACCGTCTTGAATCATCTGATTCATGGTTTGAGTCCACCTTACCGCGCCTGTAAGTTGTGCAATTAAGTTTTCTTTAATTTCCGAAGGAGAGGTAACACCTTTTGCAACAACATTTTGATATATCGCACAAATTGGAGATTTGATATCAGTATCCTTAATGGCAGCTTCTAATTCAGCTCTAGCAGGTTCCATTAAAGGGGAGTGAAATGCACCGCCCACAGGAAGTTTAATGGCTCTTTTCGCTCCAGCCTCAGTTAGCTTTTCGCAGGCTAAATCTACTCCAGCAATACTTCCAGATATAACCAACTGGCCAGGGCAATTATAATTTGCAGCAACCACAACTTCATCAATAGAAGCGCAAATTATTTCAACATCTGCGTCTTCCATACCTAGAACTGCAGCCATTGTAGAAGGTTCTACTTCACAAGCTTTTTGCATTGCATTGGCTCTTTTAGCAACTAAACTCAATCCATCTTCAAAGCTTATGGCACCGCATGCTACCAAAGCCGAAAATTCTCCTAGAGAATGTCCAGCAGTCATATCAGGATGGAAGCTGTCTCCAAGAGTCTTTGCTAAGATCACCGAATGTAAAAATATAGCTGGCTGTGTTACGTTGGTCTGCTTTAGCGCTTCGTCCGTGCCCGAAAACATTATTTCGGTGATGTTGAATCCTAAAATTTTATTCGCCTTTTCAAAAAGGCTCTTTGCTTCTTCTGATAAATCATAAAGGTCTTTTCCCATTCCTACGAATTGGGCTCCTTGTCCAGGAAAAACGTATGCTTTTTTCATAATATTTTTGATATAATAATGCCCGACCTTTTTATAAGGTCAGGCATTAAAATTAAGTTGTTTTTATTTTTCTTTTATCTTCTGTCGCCAAATAATCTTAACAACATCATAAATAAGTTCACAAAATCTAAATAAAGATTCAAAGCTCCCATGATGGCTAACTTATTTGATGACTCTGAGCCGTATTCAACACCTGCACCAATACGCTTCAATTTCTGAACATCGTAAGCAGTTAATCCGATAAATACTAAAACACCTACACAACTGATAATGATGTCTAACATTCCATTTCCTAGGAACATGTTAACCACTGATGCTATAATTATTCCAATTAGAGCCATAATTAAAATAGAACCAAATTTGGTCAAATCTTGCTTTGTGGTATAGCCTAACACAGCCATTACTCCAAATGTTGCTGCAGTAATGAAAAAAGTAGAAGCGATACTTGATGCAGTGTATGCTAGAAAAATGAAGCTCATACTGAGTCCCATAACTGCTGCATATAGTATAAACAATCCAAGTAATGCAAAAGAAGAAAGCTTCTTGAATGCGAATGACATTACCAACACAAATGCAAGTGGAGAAAACATTACTATATATCCTAAAATAGTGGCTCCCCCCAAAGGATTAATCAGGTAAGTAATTAAACTTGGTGTGCTGCCAAACCAGTAAGCTAGCAATCCGGTAATCGCTAATGCTCCTCCCATATATGTAAATACGTTCGCTAAAAAGGTACTTACTGCGTCTTTGGTTTGAACTCCACTCGTTTCAATGTTGGAGTTATTGTTGCTATAATCTATCATGAGTTTTATTTCTTAATCCTTTTATCAAAAATAATACTTGTAAAGTTAAACTGAATTTTGTCAGCTTTACGAAAGCTTAGCTGACAATAAGTTGATAAATTCTCTTCGTGTTGAATCTTTTTCAAATGCTCCTGTGAAGGCTGATGTTGTTGTAACCGAATTTTGTTTTTGAATTCCCCGCATCTGCATGCACATGTGCTTGGCTTCAATTACTACTGCAACCCCTAGCGGATTAATTGTATCTTGAATACATTGTTTGATTTGATCAGTTAAACGCTCTTGAACTTGCAGCCTTCTGGAAAATGCATCAACAACTCTGGGAATTTTACTTAAACCAACAATTTTACCGTTGGGTATGTAAGCAATGTGTGCCTTTCCCATGAACGGTAACATGTGGTGCTCGCACATACTGTACATTTCAATGTCCTTTACGATGACCATTTGGTTATGATTTTCGGTGAACATAGCACTTCTTAGCATTTCTGAAGGGTCTAAATCGTAACCATGAGTAAGATATTGTATCGCTTTCGCTACTCTTTCAGGTGTTTTTAACAAACCTTCGCGGTTCACATCTTCACCTAAATCTGTGATGATATTACTGTACATGTTTGCAATTCTGTCTATTTTTTCGTCGTTGTATTCGTCAGATCGAATATAACCCTCTTTAAATTCTTCAGCCATTTAGTCTGTTTCCTTGTGGTTAAAATGATTAACCGTAATATTCTACATAATTATTTTCAGTTTCAGAAATCTTAACGCAATGTAGTTCAGCACCAAGTTTCTTTACAGGATTTTCTAATTGCTCCCATATTGCAATGGCTAGGTTCTCGGTAGAGGTCATGATGTCTTTGGTAAAAATTACATCAACGTTTAAGTTTTTGTGATCTACATGCTGAATCACTTCTTCTTTAATAACGTCTCCTAAAGCCGACAGATCAACAACAAAACCTGTAATTGGTTCAGGGTTTCCTTTTACGGTAACCCAAAGAACATA
>JAOKCF010000034.1 GCA_028245195.1 Vicingaceae bacterium
TGTTGAAGTTCCAATGGTAACTGTTACGGTATAAATTGTATTAACAGTTGGCGAAACAGTTGGGTTTGCTAAGTTAGAAGTAAAACCGGCTGGGTTTGAGCTCCAAGCAAATACAGCTCCAATCGGCCCTGTAGGAATGCCACCTATTTGAACACCAGAACCAATACACACAGATTTAGGACCTCCTGCATTAGCGTTTGGAAAAGGAATCACAATTACGTCAACTTGATCTGTGTTCGTACATCCATTGCCATCAGTCACTGTAACGGTATATGTTGTTGTATTTGCTGGGTTAGCTATTGGATTCTGAGATGTGGTGCTACTCAAACCTGCCGCAGGAGACCAAGCAACAGTATTTCCTAGGGCTGTTGTTGGTGTCCCACCAATTGAGGCCGACCCTCCCGGACAAATAGATTGATCTGTTCCTGCATCTGCATTTGGAAATGTAATCGTAATTGGTTGGCTTAATATAGAATCACATCCTTGACCAGAGGTTGCAGTAAGAACGACATTAAATGTTCCGGCTACTGCGTATATATGAGAAGGACTAGTTTGCGTTGAAGCCAAAGAACCATCACCAAAATTCCAAGAATAAGATACAGGTCCTCCTGCTATTGTTGTCAAGTTAGTAAAACTAATTGGAGTTCCTGGACACTGATTATTTGGAAATGAAAAATTTGTTTGAGGGTCAGGAAATTTAAAGGTATAATTTAAAATATTTGAACTAGAAGTACAACCTTTAGTTGCATTCACCAACTCAACTCTGTAATTAACATCGTCAGAACAAGGGATAAATGTTTCAGTTAAACTGGTGTTTGCTGTATTTTGGTATAAATTAAACCCTGTTCCAATTGGATACTCTCTAAATACTCTATATTGAGCTGCAGAACCTACTGGATTAGGATTTGAAATATCGTTCCAATCAACTGAAACGTTGGTTGGATTAGTCGTTGCTGAAATAAAAATTGTTGAAATTGTATCCTTTGCAATGTTTTGCACAATCCCTTTACAACCCGACCTACTTCGAACTGCGTAATGCATTGGTTGATTATTGGCATTTGCTCCTACGTGGGTATATGTATTTGTGCTGTATGTTTTAACACTATCGAGCAGAATAAATGGACCGTTTCTATCTGTAGCAGAATAAATCATCCAAGCCGTAAACGAATTATTAATGTTCGGAGTTAAATCCCAATCTAGAACAACATCTCCATTTGCAAGAATATTTACACAATTGACATCGGGAGATTCAATAACCGTATCACCTACAACCGTTATTGATATTGTGGAAATATTCAAAGAAGGAATAGGGCACTCGTCATCTGTCGCAGTAATAACGAAGGTATATGTATTTTGACCACTGATACATCGATCTGTAAATGAAACGTGGTTACAATCTGTTTGCCAACTAAAAGTTGTATTTACACCTAACAATCCTTTTGCCGGCAACTGCGTTCCCAACGTAGCACAAGGCGGATTCAAACAACCGGTTGTTGACGTAAAATTTGTTCCAAACTGCTGACCCGTTGCAGTCAAAAAAACAGTATCGCCCAAATAAGGCGGAATTGTAGTTAAATTTAAACTCGCAATATCTCGGGCAGCAAGTGAAAATGTAACTAAATCTCCTGCTCTCACTGTATCGTTGTATCTAAATCCTCCCATTCCGTTAGAAAATGGCGGATCAATCGTTGGCTTTGTCTGATTTACAGCACAATTGCCCGTAATAACAGATTGTAGCTCTCGAACAATTTCTGAAACCTTCTCACCACATTTATATGCGCTTACTTTTACAGCAGAAACATACTTTCCTGCCGTTGGAGAATTGACAGAAATCTCTCCAGTAGCCGAATTTAGTGTTTCAGGCCCAGGAAAAGGATTATTAAAATTAAAACCAGGTTCAAAAGCAATAAAGGCTGGATTAACTCCTTCGTTATAAGTTCCTGTAAAACCATCCAAAGGACTCGTCCACTCGTAAACTAAAGAATCTAATTCATCATCAGTTGCATTATGATTGTAGGTAAATGTAGATCCTCTGCAAATCAAACTTGTAGCCTTTTCTCTGAACTGAGGTGAATTATCGATACACTGATTAGCTATGGAACCAGAATGTGAGAATATTTTCGCCCTAATCGTAATATCATGTGCATTTGGTGTAGTCGCGCCGAGCAGATTATTATTTGCATTTCTTGCAGCTTGAGAATAGGTTACGATCCAACCTGCAGGAGGAGGAGCACCGTTCAATCGCACTGGATTCATTACCCTTACATATTCAAAAACCATCTCTGGGTCTGCGGCAACACATGAATAATTTTGAAAACCTGGACTTCCAACCCTGCACTTTGGCCCTATCTCACTATCTAACCTTTGAGAAACATTTTCTGTCAAGGTAAAAGTCTGACCCAAGCTTGGATAATTTTGAATTCGCCAAGATGTGTTTGGTCCACCGTTTGCACCAGTGCAATCTCGATATGTTTTAAAAGTAAAAATATATTCTCCTTGCGCATTACAAACCCACGTAACTTCTCCACCCATTATATGTGTCGCATCTACCTGAACAGAATGCAAAAAGAATGAAACTAAAAACCCAAAATACAGTACAATTTTTTTCATAAAAAGTCTTAAAAAAACCAATGCTCCAAAATAAGCATTATATTAATTAAATAGACGAAAAAAGAGAGCAAAAGGTTGATTCGAATTTGGTTAAAATAAACAGTTAACATTTCTGTATTTTTGACCTCTTTCAGAAAGAAATATATAATATGAATTTAACAGGAATCATTTCAATCTCGGGTAAACCCGGATTATCAAAAATTGTGTCTCAGACCAGAACAGGTTTAATAATTGAGTCATTAATCGACGGAAAGAGAACTCCAGTGCATGGTGCTGAAAGAGTTAGTTCTTTGGAAGATATTAATATTTACACCTACGAAGAAGATATCTTATTGAAAGATGTCTTCCAGAAAATATTCGATACTTCTAAGGGTAAAGCCATTTTATCCCACAAATCTTCGGCAGCAGAATTGAGTGCTTATCTTAAGGAAGTACTTCCCAACTACGATGAGGAGAGAGTTTATGGAAGTGATATCAAAAAACTAATTCAGTGGTATAACCTTCTTCAATCCAAGGATTTGTTAAAGCAAGACGAAGAAAAAGCGTCAACTAAGAAAGAGCCAAAAGCCGCTACCAATGATACTTCAAAAGCTAAGCAAAAGCCAAAAGCAGCAAAAGCGCCAAAAGCAGCAAGCTCTGCTGCTAAAGGTAAAAAAGCAGCACCTAAAGGAGCAGCAAAAGGAAGATAATAATTCAACACATGAGCATTACAGAGAAACCAATTCGAACATTTGTAAGT
>JAOKCF010000035.1 GCA_028245195.1 Vicingaceae bacterium
ATAACTCTCAGAACCTAAACAACCTTTGTCTTTCCCTCCATGACCAGCATCAATAACCACCGTTCGCAACTTACCAAAAAAATCACTTTTAGACTGGCTGTGAACTACTTGAAACGAAGAGATTACAAGCAAAAATAGCAATAAATTCGTTCTTAACTTCATAGCTTGGCGAAAGTCAATTTTAAATAATTTAGTTAGCTTTGGCACTGATTTTGACAGTACTATTATATACAAAAATAGCATTATAAGGTTGCGCTCTATTCCATCTCTTTCTCGGGTTTTCATCTTAACGGTGTTAATAACTGTTACCGCATTATCAAAGGGGTTTGCGCAATCAGATAACATTCAATTTACTTCAAGTGCTGATACAACCCTTCTTTATCCTGATTCTATCCAAATCAATCCCGACTCTATTCAGAATGCCGACAGTGTAGCACTTTCAACTATAACCAAATTTGATACCACTCTCTCAAAGGATGCAATAGAGTCAAGAGTTGACTATGAAGCCTTGGACTCTATGAAAATTGACATGCTAACCGAAAAAGTATATTTATACGGCTCAGCTCAAGTGAACTATGAAGATATTCAACTCAATGCTGATTACATAGAGCTTGACTTGAAAAACAATACAGTATTTGCTGACGGAAGGCCAGATTCAACTGGAGAAATGGCCGGGTTTCCAGTTTTTAAAGAAGGACCCAAAGAGTACATTACAAAAAGAATGACCTATAATTTCGACAGCAAAAAAGGAAAAATTACTGAAGTAAGAACACAAGAAGGCGAAGGGTTTATAAAAGGAAATGAAGTAAAGAAGAGTGGTACGGAAGTAATGTATATCAAAAATGGATACTACACTACCTGCAACCTAGATGAACCCCACTTCTCTTTGGCTACTTCAAAACTTAAAATTATTCCCGGAGATAAAATTATTACCGGACCTACGCTTCTGAAAATTGATAACATCCCCACTCCCCTTGGTTTGCCCTTCGGATTTTTTCCGAATAAAAAAGGCCGCTCATCAGGTATTGTAATTCCAACGTACGGAGATTCTAGAGCATTGGGATTCTTTTTAAGAAATGGTGGTTTTTATTGGGGCGTGAATGAATATATTGACTCTCGAATTACTGGAGATATTTATTCTTTAGGAAGTTGGGGTGTAGCGCTAAATACTAGGTATAAGAAGAGGTACAAATACAATGGTAATGTAAGCATCTCTTACACGAAACGGAAAGAAGGGTTTGAAGAATTACCGAGTTATTCTGAGGTGAACAATATGTTCTTGAGGTGGAATCACGCTCAAGACTCTAAAGCCAAACCAGGAAGTCGATTTTCAGCAAATGTCAACCTTGGAAGTAGCAGTAATTTTCAGAACAACTTAAACAGTTTCTCCAACGAATACTTAACCAATACTTTTCAATCCTCCATAACATACACCAATTCATTTCCAACAAAACCATACAACCTAACACTTAGCGCTCGTCACAGTCAGAACACTCAATCTGAGCAATTTAATATCAATTTACCGGATGTTTCTTTTAACTTCTCTAGGCAATTCCCATTTAAAAACATTGGAAAAATTGGAAATGAATGGTGGCGAAGTATTTACAAAAATTTTGGCTTAAGTCTGCGGTCAGAAGCAACCAACAGATTGACGGTGCAAGAGAATAAATTAAGATTGTCGGAATTTGGAGAGTTGAGCCAAGATTTTAAAAATGGAATTCGTCACAGTATACCACTATCAACCTCCTTTAAACTGTTAAAACACGCTACTATAAGCCCTTCTGTAAGTTTAAATGAAAGTTGGATTTTAAACTCCATTCGGCAATCAGTTAATAATGAAGGAATTCTTGTTAGGGATACCGTGATGGGATTTGAAAGAGCAGCAACAGCAAGTTTCAATGCTGCCCTAAACACAAAACTTTATAGCTTATACCAATACAAGAAAGGTAAAATTGCAGCCATAAGGCATGTTATGACACCGTCTATTTCATTCAATTTTCAACCAGAAATATCTGAAGGAATACAACGTTATACTGATACCTTAGGTGTTACTAATATATACTCAATTTTTGAAGGTAGTGTTTACGGAACTCCCGACAGAAGAAGAAGCGGCAGAGTTGGGTTCGGTCTGCTGAACAACCTTGAGATGAAAGTTAGAACGGATAAAGACAGTAGTGGTTTGAAGAAAATTAAATTGTTAGAAAACTTGGGCTTTTCGTCCAGTTATAATATAAGTGCCGACTCGCTGAATTGGGCCCCAATTTCTGCCAATGGTAGAACTAGAATTGGAAAATTCCTTAGCTTTCAATTTAACGGCACATTAGACCCATATGGCTTTGTTACCGACTCGCTAGGCAGGCAAACACGAGTAAACCGAAGATCCAAAGATACGCAAGACGAATTGTTTAGATTAACAAATGGTAGTGTTGCCTTTAACTTTAGATTAACCGGAAAAGGAAAAGATGGAAAAAAAGCTAACGAGCCTAAAAAAAGCAAATATACAACCGAAGAAGAGCTAGAACTTATTAATGCCAACATAGAACAATATGTGGACTTTAGTATTCCATGGTCGCTAAATGTAAGCTACAACATAAGATACACTAAACCTACCAACGCAAGTAATGTGACACAAACCTTAAATTTTAACGGAGATTTAAGCCTAACAGATAATTGGAAAATTGGTACAACTTCAGGTTGGGATTTTACCAATAATGATTTCAGTTACACATCATTAAACATTAATAGAGATTTACATTGCTGGCAACTAGCTGTGAACTGGATTCCATTCGGACCGAGACAGAGTTATAACATTACGTTAAATGTAAAATCAGCTGTGTTGCAAGACTTAAAATTGAACAGAAGAAGAGACTTTTACGATTTAATTCAGTAATTCGAAACATAGAATCATCATTATTGGTTTCAAAATATTAAAATTCAATCCTATAGCGTTGCAAGTCTTCTCTTAAAAACCTTTTCTTTTGAAAGAAAAATATCCTACATTTGCAGGCTTAAAATTTATTTATAATTAAAAACAACGTAAAATGCCTACAAAGATCAGATTACAGAGACATGGTAAGAAAAGATATCCTTTCTATCATGTTGTGATCGCGGACAGTCGTGCCCCACGAGATGGGAAATTTATTGAAAAATTAGGTACGTATAACCCGAACACCAACCCAGCAACTATCGACATCGATTTCGATGGCGCGTTAAGCTGGATGAAAAAAGGAGCTCAACCTACTGATACAGTAAGAGCTTTATTGTCTTA
>JAOKCF010000036.1 GCA_028245195.1 Vicingaceae bacterium
AATTTGATTAGTTGCTGGGTAAGGATAAAGTGCAACATTGTTTAAGTTGTTTACTTCTGGTAATCCTTCAGCTTTTGGGTTAACAACTCTTATTCCAAAACCAGTTTTTAAATTACCTAGAGAGTCCATTCCAACCGTATCGCAATATGTCGAAGTACAGTTCAAAATAGAGTCCGTAATTGTTAAACAAACAACATAAGAACCAAAGACTTGGTATTGGTGAATAGGAGTTCTTCCTGAACTTGTAATACCGTCACCAAAATCCCAAGTGTAAAAATGAGCCCCAAAATTGCTGGACGTATTTTAAAGCACAACACCATAGGTTGCAGAAGAATCTTTTGCTTTTGTGAATGAAGCAGTACATTGGTTTGGTGTTCCAATTTGAACAGAAACCGTATCAGAGTAAATTGCAGAGCAGTTGTTTAGCGAATCAAAATAATTTAATGTTATAACTACCTGACAAAGCATAAGTGTGTGTTGGGCTGATAATATTACTAAAGTTTCCATCTCCGAAACTCCAGCTAATATTTACAAGTGCCGCGTTTAATGGATTAGATTGGTTGGTAAAACTAACGGTACCACTACTAGTTACATTATATGTAAAGTTTGCTGTACAGGTATTCACTGTAACTGTATCCGTGTAGGAACAAGTGGAGCTATTTGCTCCTATAATAGTTAAGGTTGCAACGTAAACTCCTGTATTGGCATATGTATGACTTGGATTCACCATCGATGAGCCATTAGAGGCATCACCAAAATTCCAAGAGTAAACAAATGGTGCTGTTCCACCAGTTATTGAACTTGTAAAATTTACTGTGTTTTAGGGGTTACATTATATGTAAATCTTGTGTTACAAGGTGTTGGAGTCGTTCCTCCAGTTACAGTAACTATTTTACTAATTGTATCATAACAAGAAAATAAACTATCAGAGATAATCAATAAGGTTCTGTATGTTCCAGCTGAGGCATAAGCATGAACAGGGTTAGTTCCAAAGCCGATGTTGGCATCACCAAATCTCCATTCGTGATTTATAAATCAATTTGGGGAATAAAAAGACGAGTCTTGAAAATCAACTGTTAGATTGTTTGTGTTAAACTGGAAATCAGCTCCACATTGGGCATTTGATTGAGAGGTACCAAGCATAAAGATAGATACAAGTAATAAGTGGATTTTTTTCATAATAATTATTTTTAAATTGTTTGGCGTATAATACGCCTGCAAATATTGTATAGTTGGGTGAGATGTAAAAAAATAACAGTATAGATATGAATTATAGTTAGTTATGGCAATGTTGAAGCGGCGGTTATGTAGAATAAAAAAGGCACTAACCATTTATGTTAGTGCCTTTTTTAACTATTCCGTTAATCTAAAATATTATGCGAAAGCTTTACTTTCCTGATTTTGGTTCTTTTCTACCAGAGAGATTGCTGTTTCCATAATTCCTTTAACATCGAATCCACACTCGGCAAATAGTTGGTCTTGTGAACCATGTTCAATAACCTCATCTGGAATTCCTAAACGAGTTACTTTGGCTGAATATCCATGATCTGCCATAAATTCTAATACTGCACTTCCCATTCCACCCATAACACAACCATCTTCTAAAGTAATTACTTTGTCAAATTTGCTAAATACTTCGTGCAACAGCATCTCGTCTATAGGTTTTGCAAAGCGCATGTCGTAAACAGCAGTATCAATTTTGTGGTCTTTTTCAAGCTTCTCCGCAGCTTTAACAGCATAATTTCCAATGTGCCCGATGCTTAAAATAGCAACATCAGATCCGCTAACTACTTTTCTACCTGTACCGATTTTAATTTTTTTGAAAGCAGTTTTCCAAACCGGCATTACTCCTTGACCTCTCGGATAACGAATTACAAATGCCCCATTATCTTCTGCTTGAGCAGTGTACATTAAGTTTCTCAACTCTTCCTCGTTCATTGGCGCCGAAACAATGAGGTTTGGAATACAACGCATATAGGCGATGTCATATGCTCCATGGTGTGTAGGGCCATCAGCTCCGGCAAATCCCGCTCTGTCTAAACAAAATACAACAGGTAATTTTTGCAGGGCTACGTCATGAATTACTTGATCGTATGCTCTTTGCATGAAAGAGCTGTATATGTTGCAAAATGGGATAATTCCAGTTGTTGCCAAACCTGCGGAAAAGGTAACTGCATGTTGCTCCGCAATTCCTACGTCAAATGCTCTGTCAGGCATTGCTTTCATCATAATATTTAATGAACTTCCTGAAGGCATTGCAGGAGTAACTCCAACAATTTTTTCATTTTTTTCAGCTAATTCAACTATCGTATGGCCAAAAACATCTTGGTATTTTGGCGGCTGAGGACTGTCTGGCGTAACTTTTATAATCTCTCCAGTTTCTTTATTAAACAATCCGGGGGCATGCCACTTTGTTTGGTCTTTCTCCGCTAGTTCGTAACCTTTTCCTTTGATAGTTAGGATGTGAAGAATTTTTGGGCCAGGAATCTTTTTCAAATCATTCAGAACCTCAACCATATGAGTTACATCATGACCATCTATAGGGCCAAAATATCTAAAATTTAAGGATTCAAATAGATTGCTCTGTTTCAACATCGCTGATTTTATTCCACTTTCAATTTTTTGAACAATGGCTTGGGCATTTGGTCCAAACTTTGAAACTTTACCCAATAAACTCCATACCTCATCTTTCACTTTATTGTAAGTAGGTGAAGTTGTGATGTCGGTTAAATATTCTTTTAGTGCTCCAACATTCTGATCAATTGACATGCAGTTATCGTTCAAAACGACAATCATGTTTGAATCTTCAACACCACCATGGTTTAGTCCTTCAAATGCTAAACCAGCAGTCATGGCTCCATCGCCAATCACAGCAATGTGCTGTCTAAGGTCATTGCCTTGCAATCTTGAGCCAACGGACATACCTAAAGCTCCAGATATTGAAGTTGAACTATGTCCTACTCCAAAAGTATCGTATTCACTTTCGCTTCTTTTTGGGAAGCCACTAATTCCTTTATACTTCCTGTTGGTATGAAAAACTTCTCTTCGTCCAGTTAGAATTTTGTGACCATAAGCTTGGTGCCCAACATCCCAAACAATTTGGTCATCTGGCGTATTGAAAACATAATGCAATGCAACTGTTAGTTCAACAACACCTAAACTTGCACCAAAGTGACCTCCTTTAACGGATACAATGTCTACGATAAAATCTCGCAATTCCTTTGACAATTGAGGCAAATCAGAAGTTTC
>JAOKCF010000037.1 GCA_028245195.1 Vicingaceae bacterium
GGAGTTTGAAAAGTTGAGAAGTGCTGTCGTTACTACAGGTACTTTCGACGGAGTGCATCAAGGACACCGGAAAATATTAAATCGTTTGATTGAGGTGGCCAAGAAGAATAAAGGAGAAAGTGTTTTACTAACGTTTTTCCCTCATCCTAGAATGGTTCTTCAACCAGATTCTGACTTAAAACTTATTAATACCGTAGTTGAAAAAATTGAGTTGTTGCGACAGGTTGGAATTGATCATTTAATTATTCACCCATTTACAAAAAAATTCTCCAGAACCACATCGTTAGAGTTTGTGAGAGATTTATTGGTCAACAAAATCGGCACAACGAAATTAGTTATTGGTTACGATCATCATTTTGGGCGAAATAGAGAAGGTTCATTTGAGCACTTGAAGGAGTTTGGCCCTATTTATGGGTTTGAAGTTGAGGAGATTTCTGTGCAAGATGTCCATAATGTAAATGTAAGTTCAACAAAGGTCAGAAAAGCCATAGAGGGCGGAGAGGTTGATTTAGCGGCAAGTTACCTTGGTTATCCATTTTTCATACAGGGAGTTGTGGTTCATGGCCAAAAAATTGGTCTAGAATTAGGGTACCCCACTGCTAACCTAGAAATTCAAAACTCCTATAAGTTAATACCAGCAAATGGCATTTATGCTGTTAAAGTAGAGTTAGATGGAAAGCAGTATAATGGAATGTTGAATATTGGTACACGGCCAACTATAGAGCTGGGTGGCAATGTGAGTGTGGAGGTTCATTTATTCGATTTTAACAAAAACATATACGGCGAGGAATTAAGTGTTTCTTTTATAAAACGAATTAGAAGTGAGAAGAGGTTTGAGGATAGAGAGGCACTCATTGCTGAAATTGAGAAAGATAAAGTAAGGGCGGACCGTATATTAAGATGAAATTTTTAATTCTATTTTTAATGCTCTCAGTTCAACTATTGGCTCAACAGCCGGGTGACATAGACTATGTTTTTACTTCACTACAGAGGGCTGATGAAAGACCGGAAGTAGTGTATAATTTGAATTTGAGAAAGTCAAAGCTAAAATTTTTTCCAAAAAACTTAGATAGGTTTGAGAACCTAAGGACGTTAGATTTATCGAAGAATAGAATTTCCATGTTGCCCTCAGGAATGGGTCAACTAACAAGTTTAGAGCAGTTGTTTTTAGCAGGAAATAATATTGTGATTATCCCTCCTCAAATTGCCAAGCTAATAAACTTAGTTGTTCTAGACTTGTCTAAAAATGATATAAAAATAGTACCTGAAGAAATTGGGGAACTTAATGCCTTGAAAAGGTTAGATCTGCGTTTAAACGATGTGCAAACCATTGATAAGAATATCTCAAAATTGAACCAACTAACAGAGCTTAATCTTCAAGGGATGTTTTTTTTGGATGAGGTTAAGCAAATGGTTGCACTGTGGTTACCTAATTTTGAAGTTCAATTTTCAGGTGGATGCGATTGCGGATTCTAATAGCTCTTGTCTAAAAATTATTGATTAAAAAAGGATGTATGCAAATAAATAACTCTTCTCATTTTACCTACTCGCAATTTCCTTTAATTGTAAGTGTGTTATTAGTACTTATGAATTATTCTGGGATTCAAATATTCACCGAGTTAATCTCTCCAAATGTTAATAGGGAATTTGGTTTGTTGGAAAATCTGCAATTGTTATTAATTGCTGCAACTTTAGTTTATGTAATTAAGGCAATTCGCAGAAAAGATTATTGGTTTGAAAAGATAATTTATGCAGCACTCAGTTTATTCTTCTTGGTCCTGTTTTTAGAAGAAATAGATTATGGGATACATTATTATGAGTACTTTATAAAGGGAGTAGACGAAGATAAAAGTATAGTCCGAAATTTTCACAACCAAGGAGATAATAATTTTTATTTGAGACAAGCATCTTATTTAGTGATGGTTCTTTTATTTGTGTTGCTGCCATTATTGCGAAGTAAAATAAAGAACAGGTTGATTCATCATGTTGCGGCCTCTCCATTAATAATCTATTCATTCATAGTATACTTATTTATAGGTCAATTATCTCGTTGGATGCCGAAATTCGGAATGCCAGTGAATGAGTCGTTAAGGGGGAATCATCAAGAATTTGAAGAGTTAGTCTTATATTATATCATTTTGCTCTTTGTTTACGAAATAGCTATTAGTAAGAAATCGCTTTTCACTTTTAACGGCGAGCTTCGGTGAAAAAGCGAGCAAGATTTAGAAACCGTACCATTTGGAGATCACCTTCTCTACCGGCTTATTTTGCGGAGTGAAGCCGTTGTTGGTTATTCCACCTACCTTAGTATGATTGGCGAACCATTTCCAAATAAAGCCACCAGAGATAAAGTCTTGTTTCCAGAATGTTTTAAAGAAAGCTTCAGAAGCATTTTCTTGACCTTGCAAGTTAACACCTCCTTCTCTGCTAGATTCCCATGGGTTTTTCGCCGTAAAGTCAACGCTTCGAAACCCAAATTCCGTGAACAATATAGGTCTATTGTTAGTGTTGCTAATAATTCTAAGTTCATTTAGCGGTTCTAGTAAGGCGCATTGAACCTGGGTAATAGTAGGTGTTTGGTCTTCTATTAAGGGAAAATATGCATCTACACCTATATAGTCCAGTTCCTTCCAAAAAGGAATTCTTTTGTATTCGTCCCAGTTGGCTGCGTATGTTAGTTTTCCTGTATAGACTTTTTTTATTTCTTTAATAAGATTACTCCAATATTCTGGTCGTTGTTTTACAAACTCTTCCCATTCGGTCCCAATGCAAAAAAGCGCTATTTTTTCCTTTTCCGCTAAAGCAGCAAAGTCTAAAATGTATTTAGAATAAGAAATTTCGAACGCCTCCCAGTCACCCTCATTTGAATAAGAGTGATGGCCAGTAAAAGCTCCGTGCCTTTTCCAAACATGTGGCTTGAGCATAATTTCATAACCTTGTTTTTTCGCTAGCTGAATCATCTTAGCAGCTCCTTTTGTTTTTTCTCCCCACCATTGCCATTCGCTATTGTATTTTAACTTTGTGCTGCCTTCGGGAATAAAACCATAAGGCATTAAGCTTAAATAAGTAGAATTGATAATGCGTTTCGGTAAACTGATCTCCGTGCTATCAATTTCTTGAGGTGGTCCAACGAAACTTACTCCGTTTATTTTGTTGGACTGTGTAAAAGAATAGTTGAATGAGCATAAAATTACAAGGTAAAGTGTCGA
>JAOKCF010000038.1 GCA_028245195.1 Vicingaceae bacterium
AGTATCACTGAAGAAGTAATAAAAAAACTAGGATTAAAAACAAAATTTCAATTAAATGACAGATACGAAGGAGTATCTTTTTTAGATAAACACCTGAGAAGAGTTCTTAGTTGTAAATTAATAGAAGAATCTTTAGATATAAACCTTTGTGATACAGAGAAGTCACTTAAGTGTAACTCAAATTTTGAATATCAAGGAAAAAAAATCATTGTTGTAACCTCCAATAAAATGAATATTGTGAGTTTTACAAATATGAAGTTTGATTACTTATTACTTGTATCTTTTAGAGACAATTATAAAAGGGGGTTTTTAAAAAAAATAATACATCTAAATGATTTAATTAAAATAGGGGTGATTAATGAGAAAAATATGGAAAATAAAAAATTATTATCCTTTAATTTATCATCTCTACAATAGAAATTTATGATAAAAAAGTATACTGTAGGAAGTTTATACGCTGGTGTTGGAGGAATATGTTCAGGGTTCATAAATAGTGGATTTAAAGTTGAATGGGCGAATGAATTTGATAAAAATGCGTGTATTACGTATCGAGAGAACTTTAATCATACACTCTACGAAGGAGATGTAATGAAACTTAACATCGATAAAATGAAAAAAATTGATGTTTTGGCTGGAGGATTCCCATGTCAACCATTTTCTGTAGCGGGATATCGAAAAGGTTTTGATGATAATAGAGGAAATCATTTTTTTAAAATGTTAGATTTTGTTGATATTATGAGACCTAAAGTTTTATTTTTTGAAAATGTGAAAAATCTTGTGGGTCACGATAAAGGAAACACATTTAAAATTATAAAAAAAGAAATCCTTTCCAGAAACTATTCATTTCATTCAAAAGTATTAAACACAAAAGATTATGGAAACATACCCCATAATAGAGAAAGGATTTTCATTATTGGATTTGATTATGATGAATATCCTGACGCTGATTTACACTTCAGGTTTCCTTCCAAAGAAAAACTCTATAAGTCTATTCAAGATATTCTAGAAAAAGAAAATATCGAAGATAAATTTTATTATAAAGAAGATAAATCAATGTATCCTTTATTAAAAGAAACAATGAATAACCCTAATACAGTCTATCAATTTAGAAGACATTATGTAAGGGAAAATAAATCAAATGTATGTCCTACTTTAACTGCAAATATGGGAACAGGTGGTCATAATGTTCCTCTTGTAACTACTGAAAAAGGATTCAGAAAACTAACCCCAAGAGAATGTTTTAGGTTTCAGGGTTTTCCAGATTCTTATAAATTTCCCAAAATAGCTAATTGTCATTTATATAAACAATCAGGTAATTCAGTTAGTATTCCTGTAATTGAGAGGCTTTCTAAAAATATTTTAAGTGTTTTAAATGGAGTTAGTTGTAAAAATGAATATGAATTATTTTAATTCATTGATTAAAAAATCAATAGACTTTAAATCTCCTGACTGTAGGTAATAATTACTAGTATCCATTTTTATCTTACCATTTAAAAAAGAATCTTTTGGTAATAAATATTTATTATTGATAATATGAATTAAGGTTTTAGTAGTAAAGTATCCTGGAATATCATAGTAGAAATTAGATGATTCTATTTTTTGTCTTATTTTTTCTACTAAGTTGATTCCTTGTTCTTTTATGTTTTGGTTTAAAAAAAAGATTTTACATCATCTTTTATTCTAACAAGAACAAAATAATCATAAGTGCAAAATTCATTTTTTAAATTAGGAATATATTCACCTTTATCATTCCAATCTTTTGTTTCTAACAAAACTAAGTTTGAGAAAAACACACAGGATTTAATATTTATTTTTTTTGTTTTATAAATCAAATCAGTTGTATCCCACACACCTTTTCCATAGATAGATGTATCAGGAGAAGAATCAATCTTTAATCCATTATTCTTAAAAAAATCAATCACACAATATTCTGATAATTTTCCTTGAAAAGTATTTGAAAATATCTCAACTGGATTTCTAATTATTGACCCCCCCGACCTGTGTCTTCTATGAAACCCATCTCCAAAGGACATTTTTATTGAAAAATCTAAAGCATTTAATACTGATTCTTTATCTATATGAATATTTGAAAAAGGAGTTTTTTTGATTATATAATATCTATTCCCGTCTCTTCTAAGTTTTGTCATTGCTAAAGTCTTTTAGAAGAGGAAATAGGTTGTTTTGTATGTGAGAATGAATATTGTTTTTTTCAATTAATTCTCTAATATCAACTTCAAATTGTTCGAAGTTGGTGTTAAATGTTTTTACTAGGTTATTTTCAACCCAATATTTTGGTTTAAGTCTTAACTCAAGTCTTTTTTTCGCTTTGTAAACCTTCACATGACCAAAGTTATCACCAATATAATTTTTTATCCATACAGAATCATTTGTTGACCTTTCGAAATTAACTTTTGTGTTTTTCAGATTATCTAAATCAACCTTCATTCCACATAAATGAAAATCTAATTTTGCTCTCAAAATGAAAAAAAAGTATATTTTAGAAACTCCAAAATCTTCATTTACTTTTTCATATTTATTTTTAAGAATTTCCATCCAATTATCCCAAATTACTCGATATTCTTTTTTAGTAAACAAATCATCTAAAGTGTTTCCATTTCCAAAATTCCCATCACCAAATTTTTGAGCTAATGATGTTTCTCCACTATCACTATTTTTTAATTTACTTGTTGTACTATCAACTTTACAACTCAACATTTTAATATCTGCTCCCCAAGATTTTGATTTTGAAATAACATCTACCGCATAAGAACCAGCTCCTACAGGAATTGAACCAATAGCTTGACAAATCCATTGTTCTATATGTTCTTTAGGAATTTGTATTGGTAAATCAGATTGACTAGGTAGTTTTTCTGGTTGAGAAAAAATAGATTTTCTTAAAAAGTAATTAATAACTTTAAAAGAAGTTGAATCAAAAATTGAATTTAATTCCTCTATATTTAACGGGGTTAATACCTTATTTTGGTCTAATTCTATCATTATAATTGATGTTGAAAAATTCCAATTTAGTCAAAC
>JAOKCF010000039.1 GCA_028245195.1 Vicingaceae bacterium
CTCAGCCTATTTAAATGGGGTAAAGCAAACAATTTTTAATAGCCTTACAAACTTAACTACACCCTACACATTGGTTATCTTCGGTGCAAGTTGGTGTCCGAAGTGTATTGAAGAAATGCCAAAACTGACGGATAACTATGTAAAGTGGCGAAATTTAGGGGTAGAGGTTGTCTATATCTCCCTTGATACAGAGCAGGAGGATTTTGAGAAATCAGTGAGTTCGTATCCCTTTTTCGCATACTGTGATTACAAGAAATGGGATAGCAAAGTGGCTCAAGATTATTATGTGTTTGGCACACCAACCTTTTACTTATTAGATAACAAGCGAGAGATTTTATTGAGACCAACCTCAATTAATCAAATAGATGCTTGGGTTGATTGGTATTTGGTAGATAAAGACAAAAACTAAACTAACTTTATATTTGGCGTTTATAGGCTTCCTGTGTGGTTATCAGACTAAGATTACTCCCTTCTTAACTAATCATCGGCATATCTTCTTCTTGTAATTCAGAGACCTCAAGCCCCCTTAAGTAAGTTAACGATACGTTTAAACTAGAGTGACCCATAGCCTTCTGTAGCTTATTTAATGACCCTGTCCTTTTAAAAATATCTATCGCGCCTGTATGCCTAAAGGAGTAGAGTGTTTGATGTTCTTCCAAAACCTTAGACTGTGCCTTATACTTACTCCAAAGACTTTTAAAGTAGTCACTGTTGTATGGCTTTAATTCTCCACTAAATATGTTCCTACTATCCTCCCCCTTGACTAAGTTTTCCCTTATATAAACAGGAACAGGTACGATTCTATTCCTACCAGATTTATTCCGATGTCCTGATAAATGGATTTGACTTAAGTTACAATTTACACGCTTATTAACTCCTTTATAAAATGTATTCCCTTTTCCTGCAACCACTTTTTCGTTACCTATCTTTTCCAGTTCCTTTTTTTGTAATTTTCAATAAGCATACTAATGAAACTCTCCTTATCATTTTTTACAGAATCTAATTGCGCTGTAGGTAACAATGTAGAATGATTTTCTCTTAGGTTGCCATCACTCCATATAATTAAATCAATAATTACAGGAGTCAAGTTAAGTCCTTTTTGAGTTAAAATATAAATGTTCTTTTGTTTGTTATCTGGGAGTTTTTCTTTTCTGATTATCTCGTACTCCAATAGCATTTTCAGTCTTGAAGATAATATGTTTGTAGCAATAGCCTCATCACTCTCAGAAAAGTCCTTAAAAGTACGGTTGTTTAATAATATCATGTCTTTGATAATAACCAAAGTCCATTTATCACCAACTATGTCCAAGGCAGAAGTGCAAGGGCAGCTACACCTGAATTGATTTTGCATATTATTAAGAATTATTTTTCTAAAGATAGATGAATTTCTATTCTTACTTGCAGTTTGCAATTTATTTAAAAATTGCTTGCATATTGAAAGTAAGTTTTTATATTTACCTTTATAAAAAAACAAATAAACATTATGAAAAAGATTTCTACTATACTGATCATTGCCTTCTTTACCGTATTCACTAGCCAAGCTCAAACTAGTTGGATTAATTGGGAATTTAATGTGCCACCTCAAAAACAAGACGCTTTTGTTGGAGCGATAAATACATTCTTTAATAGCGAAACGGGAAAGAAATTACCTATGGCCTACTTAACTGAACAAACTTTGGGAAACAACGAAGTAACTCACCATTTAAGCGTTGTGAGTGATAATGCAGATGCAATAGGTAAAATGCTAGATCCATCCAATTGGCAAAAAAATGGAGATTACCAAGCTATGGGTCAAGTCATGACTGAATTAGGTACTTTACCTCTTCGCTCTTTTGCTGGAATGCCTCTAGTACAGTCAACTCAAAAAGGTAATGGCTTCCAAGTGATTTATTCCATGGAAGTGCCTTTTGACCAGATGACGCCCATTACCGAGGCATTTCAAAATTTGGTAAACACAATGCAACCCTTGTTGGATGACCTTTCTGGAGAAATGTCTTTGCATCAACATATTGCTGGAGACGATAGAGGAGTTACCCACTATGCTTTGGAAAGTTATAAGAGTTATGCCGATTACTTAAGAGCTAAAAATAAACTAATGCAGGCTCCTGAATTTGGCGAAATGTTTGAAGCCATGGGGCAAGGTAACATTCACAATCCATACACAATTGCAAGAACAATGTTAATTATGTGGAACGCTCCATCTGAATAAGCAATAATTTACACAAACGTATACCCATTCTGGAAAAATCTCAATTGAAAAACAATTTAGATTTTTTTATCTAAACGCATGACCAAAATAAAACTAGACTGTATTAAAAGGAGTTTAAAGCATAATCCCTCTGCAGGAAAATAATTATTAACTATCAAATCAATTAAAATGAACATTCTTCTAAAAGTATCAATGGCTAACTATGACGAATGGGAAAAAACATTTGACAAGCATACCGAGCGGGCAGCAGTTTGCGATGAATCCAAAACCACCATAGGAAAAGTAGACGACACATGTTGTATAATTATGCTTTATGATGTCGACATGCAGAGAATGCAAGAGCTTATGACTTCTGAATTTATGATCACAGTAACAAAGGAAATGCAGATTGTCAATGAAGAAATGCATTCCTTTACGCCTCTTCAACCCTAAGTCAATTATTAACCATAAATAAATTTAAAATGAACAAGTATTTAATCAAAAGAGAAATAGAGGGAGCTTCAAAAATACCAAGCGAAAAATTAGATGAAATAGGACAAGGTTCTGAATCAGTTTTAATTGAAATGAGGAGTGAGGGAAAGAAAATTGAACAAGAACATAGTTATATAGCTGGAAATAATGTTTTTTGTGTTTATAATTCAGATTCTGAGGATACTGTGAAAGAGCACGCTGAAAGAGCTGGGGTTCCTGCTAATGAAATAACTTTAATATCGAGTATTTTAAAACATAATACCTCTGAAGTAAGTTAGTCATTAACCATAAGTAAATTTA
>JAOKCF010000004.1 GCA_028245195.1 Vicingaceae bacterium
AGAAGAACTTTCTGATACTGTTAATTTAACACTCCAAGATGATCCTATATCTGATGAGGCTTTTTATAATGAATTCCAAACACTTGTAAAAAAGACTCCCAAAACAGCGAGTAGCTCCTTTTTCAATCAATTGGTTGGTGGAAGAAGAAGTCGTGCCTTGCTTGGCGACTTGATAGCTAGTGTGCTCAACAATAGCATGTATACCTATAAAGTGGCAGGACCCATGGTTGGTGTGGAACGAGAAATTGTAAATAAACTAGCTCAGATGCTGGAGTACTCTGATCACGCTAGCGGAACTATCGCTTCTGGCGGTTCTATGAGCAACTTTATGGCAATGGTTTTAGGGCGAGATGCAAAAAGCAATTCGATACAGGAAGGAGTAATGCATAAGATGATACTGTATACCTCGGAGGCTTCACATTACTCGGTTGCTAAAAATGCAAGCCTTATGGGCATTGGTCGTAATCAAGTTCGTTTCATTCCTACTAACAATGCTGGCGAAATGGAAATGGAGCTTTTAGAAGCTGCCATTTTAAGTGACGCAGAGAGCGGTAACGTTCCGTTTTTTGTCAATGTCACTTCAGGAACCACAGTGTTGGGTGCCTTTGACTCAATTGCGGAAGCCTCAAAAATTTGTAAAAAACACCAACTATGGTTACATGTTGATGGCGCCTATTGCGGGTCGGTTATTTTTAGTAAAAAATACAAGCACTTTTTGAAAGGGGTAGAACTCTCAGATTCGTTTAGTCTAAGCGCTCATAAGATGCTTGGAACCCCTCTATCTTGCTCGGTTTTTGTAACGCAGCATAAACAACAATTGTACGAGTCATTTTGCAGCGATGCTAGTTACTTATTTCAATCAGAAAAAGACGATTTTAACCCGGGGAAATCTTCCTTTCAATGTGGAAGAAGAAATGACGCCCTCAAATTGTGGTCCCTTTGGAAGTCCATAGGAACGAAAGGGCTAGAAAAGCTTGTAGACCATCAATTTCAATTAGCAGAGGTAGCTAGAAACTATATTCGTTCCAACAAAGATTACACATTGTTTAGTTTTAACGACTCCATCTCCATTTGTTTTAATTACAAGAACATCCCGGCCAAAATGTTGAGTAAAGAATTGTATCTGCACTCTCAATTAATGGTCAGTCATGGTAGTTTTGGAGATCACCATTTTATTCGCTTGGTCACCATTAACTCAGATAATTCAGAAAAAGAAATAATAGACTTTTTCAAAACTATTGAACAATTTGTAGCAGAAAATACTTTAATCTTACATACCTAAATAGGCTTAAAATTTTCAGCCAACATTTATCATGAAGTTAAAAAACATAGAAGGTATCAAAAACATCATTTTCGATCTTGGAAATGTAGTTATAGATTTAGATACCGAAGCAACCAAGCAAGATTTTAAATTCTTGTATGGCCCTCAATACAAATCAGTAATGGCCGATTTGAAGGAGCGTAAAGTATTTATGAAGTTCGAGACAGGCAGTATATCTACTCAAACTTTTTTAAACGAGTTAGCAAGCTACGACGAGAACATTAGTTTTGATGAAATAAAGAATGCTTGGAATGCAATGCTTTTGAATATCCCCGAGGAAAATTATAAGATTCTGATCAAGGCAAAAGAGAAGTATCGAACCTTCTGTTTAAGCAATACCAATAAATTACATATAGATTTTATTTACAAGCAGTTGAAGTCTACGAAAGGGTTATCTAATTTAAGTGGATTTTTTGAGAAAGTTTACCTCTCTCATGAAATTGGAAAGCGAAAACCCAATGAAGACATTTTCAAACTTGTATTAGAATCAAATAATTTGAAAGCAGAAGAAACGCTTTTTATTGATGACACAGAAAAACACCTTGTTGGTGCTGAATCCTTTGGAATCAATACTTTTCATTTGACTGAGGACATGAGGTTAAGCGATCTTTTTGACTGATTTTTTAGTGCTCACCAGATATACTCCTGAAAATATAAAGAGGGCTGCAAGAATTTTCTCAAAGCTTAACTCATCTTTTTGAAGGACAATGGCCATTATACTAGCTATCAGTGGTTGGGAATAAATATATATACTTACAACTGAAGGGCTGAGCTCCTTCAAGCCAAAAACATTAAAGAAATACGCTAAAAAGGTAGTTCCTACTACCACAAAGGCAAAGGCCCACCAAATGTTAGTAGTGAAAGTCTCCCACTCTATTTCGTGAAATTGATCCCACCCAAAAGGTAGAACATAAATAAACCCAAATAGGAATACCCACTTAATTACGGTCATGGGTTTGTATTTCTGCATCATAGGTTTTACTAAAACCAAATAAATAGCATAGGAAGTTGCATTTAATAAAACGAACAAATCACCAATAAAACTATCAGAGCTTCATGCAGATGCTTCCTTAAACAGTATTAAGCCAACTGCACCAGTTAAGCCCACCCCTATTCCTATTATTTTTCTAGAAGTAATTCTTTCTCTAATAACTAATGCTGAAATGAGCAATACTAAAATAGAATTACAGGTTAAAATTATTGCAGCATTGATCGGACTAGTTAAATTCAATCCATAAAAAAACATCAACTGATTGGAGGCAACACCAAAGGCTCCACAAACGGCCATCAAGGCTAAATCTCTCTCTGAAACTTTCTCTTTTTCGGCAAACTGAGCAAACATCCAAAACAACAATAAGGCACCAAAGACCCTACAGAATATAAAACCAAAAGGCTGGATAAACTCAGGCATTACATCTTTTGCAATGGAATAGTTTAATCCATAAATTATGTTTGCTCCTAATATCGCGGCGTGCGCCCAAAACTTCTTTCCCAACACTTATTGTATTTTAGATAGAAATGCTTCGACCACCTTTTTTGAATTGCCGATAAATATTTTATGATCAACAATAAATACTGGTCTTTTCAAGAAAGTATATTCTTCTAAAATCCACTTCTTGTAGTCATCTTCTCCTAAATTTTTCTCATTCAGCACCATACTCCTGTATTTCAACGCTCTTCGACTAAATAGAGATTCGTAATTCCCTGCTAAATCTCGCATTTCTTCCAGTTGGTCTAAGGTAATTGGACTAGTTTTAATATCTTGCATTTGAAAAGAATCGGGAGCATTTATTTGAGCCAATATCTTTTGACAAGTGGAGCAGGTAGATAAGTAAAATGCCTTTTTCATGATCATAAATTGAAGTACAAAAATAAAGGGAATTACGACTCAAATGAGCGAAAATCCAAAAGCACTCAAACTATTTTCTCCGATAAGGATTTGGACCACCATTCTTATCGGTTTGGCTGTTGCTAGTTATTTAATGTACTCAGAATATGATTCAGAAAACTTCGAAAATCTAAGCTGGTCTTGGACCGCTAGTTTTTGGATAGCTATTTCGGTCCTTATGATTGCATTAAGAGACTTTGCCTACATGGTTCGAATTCGGATTTTAACAGACAATAAAATTTCTTGGCGAAATAGTTTTGATACCATTATGTTATGGGAGTTTGCATCAGCCATTACACCTTCGGTTGTTGGTGGTTCAGGTGTTGCCATTTATATAGTAAACAAAGAAGGTATTGGTCTAGGGCGCAGCACTGCTGTAGTATTGTCTTCTGCGTTTTTAGATGAGCTTTTTTACATTATCATGGTTCCTACAATTATTGCCATGGGGGGTATACATCAATTATTCCCTGTTGGATTAGATACCGAAGTTTGGGGAATAATTTGGGGAACCAAAGACCTATTCGTTCTTGGATATTGTTTCATTCTGTTTTTAACATCTTTCATTTGTTATGCCATTTTCTTTCGACCTAGAGGTTTTAAGTGGATACTGTTAAAAGTTTTTAGCCTTCCTTTTTTAAAAAAATGGAGGGTACAAGCAGGTGAAACGGGCGACGAGATAATGGCAACCTCAAAAGAACTCCGTCACAAGCCTATTTTCTTCTGGTTAAAATCCTTTGGAGTAACTTTCGTTTCATGGACCGCTCGCTTTTGGGTGGTTAATTTTATCATTCTAGCGTTCGTTTCTGTGGACAGTCACTTGCTGGTTTATGCTCGACAGTTAGTTATGTGGGTCATCTTGTTGATTAGTCCAACACCAGGTGGCACTGGAGTAGCGGAACTCGCATTTTCGGGGTTTCTTTCGCTATTTATACCGCTTGGACTCGCAGGAACATTGGCATTCATTTGGCGATTAATCAGCTATTATCCTTACTTGTTTATTGGTGCTATTATTCTACCTCGATGGGTCAAAAGAACACATTCCAGTAAAAAAGATTAATTCATTCTATTTAAATACTCGCTTAGCTAATTTAGCTAACAACAATATTAATTATCGCAATGAAAGACAAGGACATGAAATTTGGAACAAAGGTCATTCATGCAGGACTTCAGCCTGATCCTGCAACAGGGGCAGTAGTGACTCCCATCTACCAAACATCAACTTATCAGCAAAAAGCGCCTGGAGATCACAAGGGTTTCGAATATTCAAGAACAAGCAACCCAACGAGAAAGGCGCTAGAAGACAACTTAGCCGCTTTGGAAAACGGAAAATATGGGCTCTGTTTTGGCAGTGGGTTAGCAGCCGTTGATGCAGTTTTAAAACTTTTAAAAACGGGAGACGAGGTAATTTCTACAAATGACTTATATGGAGGTTCCTATAGACTGTTTACTCAGGGTTTTGCACAACTTGGCATTAAATTCACGTTTGTTCCCATGAACAATACAATAGCGATTGAAGAAGCAATAACACCCAATACTAAGCTCATTTGGGTGGAAACCCCTACCAATCCAATGATGAACATCATTGACGTGGCTGCTGTGGCGACAATCACGAAAAAGAGAAACATTTTATTGGCTGTGGACAATACTTTTGCAACTCCATTTTTACAAAACCCCTTAGGTTTAGGGGCAGATATAGTGATGCACTCAGTTACAAAGTATCTTGCAGGTCACTCCGATGTAATTATGGGAGCTTTGATTTGTAAGGATGAAGATTTGGCAAAACGTTTATATTTCATTCAGAAAAGTAGCGGTGCGGTTTGTGGCCCGCAAGACAGTTTCTTAGCTCTTAGAGGGATTAAAACGTTGCATCTAAGGATGCAACGCCATTGTGAAAATGGGAAAATAGTTGCCACATTCTTAAGGACACATCCAAAAGTTGACAAAGTATACTGGCCTGGCTTCGATGATCACCCCAATCACTTAATTGCTAAAAAACAAATGAGGAATTATGGCGGAATGATATCCTTTTCTTTAAATGGAAACAGCAAAGAGGACGCATTTAAACTGATGTCAACATTTAAAATTTTTACACTAGCGGAATCCTTAGGGGGTGTTGAGAGTTTAACCTGTCATCCAGCCACAATGACTCATGCCTCCATTCCTAGTAAAGAAAGAGAGAAGTTAGGTATAGTTGATTCATTAATACGCCTGAGTGCAGGTATCGAAGATGTTCATGATCTAATTGAGGACTTAGATTCCGCATTAAAATCGATATAAGTTGAACAACTTATTACGCTTATTTATCTTCTATTTGGAGAGAAGAATTGTCTATAGAGCTACACAATATTTCTATTTATTGTTAATAAGCGTAAATAAATTTGTAGTTTAAGTAACTTTATCATCCAAAATAGAATACCCGAATATGAAAAAAAATATCGCAAATTTATTGCTAATTGCTCTTTTTGTGGTAATTACTAAGGGTTTAATTGCTCAGCAAACTGAATGGTGTGCAACCGATCAAATGTTGCTAGAGTTCTTAGAAGCTAACCCTGAAGTTGAAGAATCTTTCTGGAATGATCAAATAAGATTATCTGAATTTTCTCAACTTCCTACATTAAAAGGTGCGCAAAACAATAAAGCCCCAATTATCACTGTACCAGTGGTGGTTCATGTAATTCAATACAATGGTATTGGAAATATAACCAAACAACAAATTGACGATGGTATTCGTGTTTTAAATGAAGACTTTCAGAAATTGAACGCAGACACTGCAAGAACAAGAACCATCTTTAGAAATATTGCTGCAGACTCACAAATTGAATTTAAATTAGCCAATATTGATCCAAATGGGCGATGCACAGAAGGCGTAAATAGAATTAACTCTTACCTCACTTATAATAAACGCAATGAAGTGAAAGCGCTTTCTTACTGGCCTTCAACCCAATATTTAAATGTATGGTTGGTGAATTCAATTTTAGGGAGTGGAAATGGCACTACTCTTGGTTATGCTCAGTTTCCTAATTCTGGGAACCTAAGTACTTATGGACTCGTTTGTAGAAATGATCAATGGGGAAATATTGGAACAGCTGTAGGTACAGGAGGAAGAACTGCTACACACGAAGTAGGACATTGTT
The DNA here is from genome assembly GCA_028245195.1 of Vicingaceae bacterium. GTDB lineage: Bacteria > Bacteroidota > Bacteroidia > Flavobacteriales_E > Vicingaceae > NORP294. The sequence goes on from JAOKCF010000004.1 coordinate 6,344, forward strand.
TTGGATTGTTCCACCCATTTCAAGGAAATTGTGGAAGTAGTTGCAACGGTAGTGGCGATTTTGTATGTGATACTCCGCCTACATCTGGTCAAACTTTTGGTTGTAATTATAACAACAACACTTGTTCAAATGATGCCTCAGGAGGTAGTGCTGCAAACCCAAATCCGTTTAGTTCAAATGTTCCTGATCAATTGGAAAATTACATGAGCTATGATGATTGTCAATCTTTGTTTACCGAAGGTCAAAAAAGTAGAATGTTAGCAGCTTTCAATATTTACTCTCAATTAATTAATTTAAAATCGAATGGTAACCTTGTTGCAACTGGAACAAACAATGGCTACATAACGCAAAATTGTCCTCCAAAAGCTAACATCTTTGATGACCAGCAAAAATTAGTTTGCCTTGGAGGTCAGCTGTCTTTCAGTGAAGACTCTTATCAAGGTGACACCATTACTGCTTACAATTGGTCTTTCCCGGGCGCTACCCCATCGACATCAACAGCAGCTAATCCAACCGTTACATATTCAACTGCAGGGGAGCAAGATGTAACATTAATTGTTACTAACAATGGTGGTTCAGATACGCTTGTAATGCAAGACTACGTTAATGCGAAAGATCCTGCTGCTGCATACAACGGGTTTGGCTATGCCGAGGGTTTCGAATCTTTAACAGGGTTTAATAACGATTGGATCATATTTGACCCTACAGGAAGTTTCAAGTGGGCAAGAACCCAAAACGGCTCTTTAACAGGCAACTCTTCTGTATTTCTTCAAAACTACAACCTTGGAAGTGGGGAATCTGACTTCTTAATCTCACCGTCAATTGATTTAACACAGGTGGTTAATCCAAGATTTGGTTTTGATGTTGCATTCAAAAACCAAACAGGATCTAGCGATCAATTGTGGTGTGCTATTTCGACAGATTGTGGTGCAACTTGGACAACTCGAGGTGTTATCTCAGCTTCATCTCTTAACACGGGAACACTCAATAATAGCTTCTTCATTCCATCATCCCCTTCAGATTGGAGAACAATTTTTATTACTACTACTGCAGCCATGAGAACTAGTTCTAGTGTTCTTTTCCGATTTGAATTTAAATCTGGTGGCGGTAACAATATCTATATTGATGACTTTAGAGTAGATGGTGCATCATCTTTAGGTATTAGTGATAATGAACTATTAGAAAATAGCTTCATTGCTTTTCCTAACCCAATAACTGATGGTCAATTAAACATTAATTTTATGGTTGACAAGGCTTCTGAAAATGCTAGATTGTATTTAACCAATATGGTAGGACAGCAAGTTAAAGAAGTATACAATGGTTCATTAAATAGTGACCCTTACAGCTTCGAAATAAATACAAATAACCTTTCTTCGGGAATCTATTTTGTTACTCTTAGAACGAAAAGTCAGAATATTACAAGAAAGATTATTATCCATTAACATTAGTAATAAACCAAAAAGAATAAAGCCCAATGATTTTACAATCATTGGGCTTTTATTTTGCTTTTTATTCCGTTCAGAATATTCTCAAAGTCTTGGTGAACTATTGGTCACCATTTTCAAATCAAAAATTTTCCTCTCTACAAGTTACTACAATTCTATATAAAATTGCCGGGTACTGGCTTCAGAAGTTGGAATATAGTTTGGCCTGCGCTGTTTTACAAGAAAATTTGTGGCAATGCACTAATGCGCTTCTAACCAGTTATGCGCGATATCCATTTCTACAATAAGCGGAACAACTAATTCCACTGCATTTTCCATTTTATCTTTAATGAGTGATTTGATTTTCTCTACTTCATCTTTGTGCACATCAAAGACCAATTCATCATGAACTTGTAACAAGAGTTTTGATTTGAAATTTTGTTTTAATAACTCTTGCTGAAGATTAATCATGGCTACTTTAATGACATCTGCTGCGGAGCCCTGTATTGGGGCATTTATTGCATTTCTCTCAGCAAAGCCACGCATGATTGCGTTCTTTCCATTAATGTCTTTCAAATACCTTCTCCTTTTCATTATGGTTTTAACGTAACCATGTTCTTTCGCAAACGCAATGCTTTTATCCATGTATGTCTTAATGCCAGGATATTTGTCAAAGTAATTATCAATGATCACTTTTGCCTCCTTTCTCGGAATGTTAATTCGTTGTGAAAGGCCAAAAGCGGAGATACCATAGATAATCCCAAAGTTTACTGTTTTTGCTTTACTCCGCATGTCTCGATCAACCTCATCTAAGGGTACATCAAAAACTTTTGAAGCTGTTACGGAATGAATATCAATACCATTCTTAAACGCTTCAATCATTCCTTCATCGCCACTTAATGCCGCTATTATTCTTAATTCAATTTGCGAATAATCAGCTGCTAGAATTTGAAAATCTTTGCTTCTTGGAATAAACGCCTTTCGTATTTCTCTTCCCTTCTCCGTTCGAATAGGAATGTTCTGCAAGTTTGGACTGTTGGAACTCAAACGTCCAGTTGCCGCTACTGTTTGCATGTAATTCGTGTGAATGTGCCCAGTTTTAGGATTCACTAAATCTGGCAAACTATCAACATACGTGGATTTTAGCTTTTTCAAAGAGCGATACTCCAATACTTTTGAAATAATTTCATGCTTATCAGTCAGCTTAACCAACGTTTCTTCAGACGTGGAATATTGACCCGTTTTTGTCTTTTTCGCCTTTTCATCAATTTTAAGTACTTCAAATAGAACTTGGCCTAACTGCTTCGGTGAATCGATATTAAATTCAGTAGTTGCCTGCTTTGTAATTTCTTTCGTTAACGCAGATAAAGACACTTCCAACTCTTTTGAAAACTGAGCCAATGTCTCACAATCTAAATTTATACCTTCATATTCCATCGCGGCCAAAACAGGAATTAGCGGCATTTCAACTTCGTCGAATAATTTTCTAATATCTCCATTCCCTAATTCTTTCTCAAAAACTTCCTTCAACTGAAAAGTAATGTCAGCATCTTCTCCGGCATATTCTACCACCCTTTCAACCTCAACATCCCTCATGCTGCCTTGATTTTTACCCTTTTTCCCAATCAATTCTTCGATAGACTGTGGTTTGTAACCTAAGTATGTTTCAGCCAAAATATCCATTCCGTGCTTTTGGTCAGGCTCTAACAAGTAGTGCGCAATCATAGTATCAAAAAAGACTCCTTGAAGTTGAATACCGTAATTTTTAAGCACAGTCAAATCGTACTTTAAGTTTTGTGCAATTACCTCTTTTGCTTCGTCTTCAAAAATCACTTTAAATTTAGCCACTACCTCATTTGCCTCCTTCCTATCGGCAGAAACTGGCACATAAAAGGCTTCTCCTGCTTTAATTGAAAAAGCCAACCCTACTAGCTCCGCCGTTAAAGAATCAACACTGGTTGTTTCGGTGTCAAAGCAGTAGGACTTTGAATTTTTTAATACCTCTAATAATTTTTCTATTTTAGACTCTGACCCTATTAATTCATAATTGTGCTCGGTGTTTTCTAAGGTTTTAAATTCTCTTAGTTCAGTATCGTTGTCATTGTCTGAACTTGAACTGCTGTTGCCACTAACATTCGTTGCTCCTGCGCTAAACAAATCCATCTGACCGTCATTGGAAGGAGCAATGCTTATCTCCTCCCCTAAAATTCTTTTGCTCAGCGTCCTGAACTCAACGTCAGCAAAAACTTGTTCTAATTCCTTTTTATTTAAAGGGTCGCGCTTCAAGTCAATTGGATCAAACTCAATTGGAACATCTATTATGATTGTTGCTAATTTTTTGGAAAGCAGAGCTATCTCGGTAGATGCTTCAACCTTCTCCCTCATTTTCCCTTTTAAATCAGCCGTATTTTCCAACAACCCTTCAATACTACCATACTGTTTCAAAAACTTTTTAGCTGTTTTATCACCTACTCCAGGAATTCCAGGAATATTATCTACGGCATCTCCGCACATTCCCAAATAATCAATGACTTGAAGTGGGTCTGTAATTTCAAATCGTTTACACACCTCATCTATACCCCATACTTCTGCCTTGTTTCCCATTCGAGCAGGTTTATACATGAAAATATTTTCACTTACCAACTGCCCAAAATCCTTATCAGGAGTCATCATGTAGGTTTTGTAACCTTCCTTTTCAGCTTTCTTTGCTAAGGTCCCAATTACATCATCTGCTTCAAAACCATCGGAGTATAAAGTTGGAATATTGAACCCTTTAATGATTTTCTTAATGTACGGCACAGCCAATTTAATATCATCTGGGGTTTCTTCACGATTCGCCTTGTACGCAGGAAATTCGATATGTCTTGCCGTTGGGGCGCTAGTATCAAACACTACAGCAATGTGTGTGGGGTTGTGTGTGTTTAAAACATCAAATAAGGTTGATGTAAAACCGTATATAGCTGAGGTATTTAATCCCTTAGAATTAATCATTTGATTTTGACTGAACGCAAAATGCGCTCTGTAGATTAGCGCATAAGCATCTAACAACCAAAGTATTTTATTATCGTCTGACATGGGAAAGTGGTATTTTTTTCAGGGTTGAAGGTAAGAAAAACCAGAATGAAAAAAGAAAGAAACTAAAACTAATTCACTTCCATTAAAACAGTAGCTAAAACAGTTTCTCCAACCGCCTTAAGCGTCTCCCTATAGATAACGTCCATATTGTCTTCGTGTGTATGCCAGTGCGGTGCAAAAGATCGTGTTTCTGGGTCATAATGGATAATATCAATACTAGGAATTTTTGCGATTGTGTTTACATAAACATGATCATCAATTCCAACATGGCGAGTAGGACGATTGTTAAAATAGTTATCATGTCCCAAATCTTTTGCAATATTCCAAACATGATGAACATAGACAGAAGCATGGGTCATTGAATGATACTCTTTCGCAAACATAGCATCTTTGGCCCCTACCATGTCCAGTAAGATCCCAAAATTGGCACTGTAGCCTATCTTATGCATGTTATTTGCCCAATATTGACTTCCCAAACAATAGTCTTCTATAGTACCATTCTCTCCAACATAATCTTCAGCATCAAAAAATATAATATCCACTCCAATGTTGGGTTTCGTTTGTTGCAATTGTCTGGCAACTTCTAACAAAACGCCTACCCCACTGGCGCCATCGTTGGCTCCTAAAATTGGCTCAGAACGACGTTCCTCGTCCTGATCGGCATTAGGTCTTGTGTCCCAGTGAGCGAATAATAACACCCTATTGTTTAACACTGGTTTGTAAGCCCCAATAATGTTTTTTATGTTCAGCTTCGTGTTATTGAATGCAACAACTTGAGCCTCTTGTTCGGTTACTTGAAATCCGAATCGATCCAATTGAGCTGCTAAGTAATTTCCTGCTACAAAGTGAGCAGCAGTGTTTGGTACTCTTGGTCCAAAGTCAACTTGTCTTTGAACGAAGTTATATGCTGAGTCAGCGTCAAAGTTAGGCCGAACAGCCTTTGTACGCTCCTCTACTTTTTTGACAGAAATCGGCTTTTTATCTTCGCCACAGGAGAATAAAAAAACCGCAGCAAGAATGATCAAATACCTAATTCTCAAACTCCCAAATAGCACCATCTTTCCCATCCTTAATACCAATATTTAACTCCTTCAATTTATCTCGAATCTTATCAGCAGTTCCCCAATCTCTCTGATCTTTAGCTGCTTTTCTAAATTCCAATATCAAATCCATCAATTCAGCCGTTATCTCATTCGATTGAGCTCCAACCTCTTCTAATTCTAATCCTAGAATGTCAAAAAAGAAAGTGTTGAAAAGTTTTTTAAATCGTTCCAAATCCTCCGATGAAATTTTTTCATCTCCAGCTTCAATAGCAGTAACCATCTTTAAGCTATCAAATAGCTTAGAAATTGCTATAGAAGAATTAAAATCGTCATTCATTGCATGATAAAGCGATTCTTCTAAAGATGATATATCAACAGTTGACTTATCTGATGTTTTTAGCTCTTTTGTTCGGCTCAAACCTTTTTGCAATCGATCAAATCCTTTCGAAGCCGACTCTAAAGCATCGTTTGAAAAATCTAGGGTACTACGATAATGAGATTGTAAGATAAAAAATCGAACAGTCATTGGTGAATACGCCCTTTTTAATTGAAAATTATCTCCTGTGAAAAGTTCCGCACAAAAAATTCCATTGCCCAATGACTTCCCCATTTTTTGTCCGTTAATGGTTACCATGTTATTGTGCAACCAATAATTAGCAAACGGCTTTCCTGTGTGAGCCTCAGCTTGTGCAATTTCACATTCGTGATGAGGAAATTGATTTTCTAATCCTCCCCCATGAATGTCAAAGTTTTTGCCCAAATACTTTTGACTCATTACCGTGCACTCAATGTGCCACCCGGGGAAACCTTTACCCCAAGGAGAGTTCCACTGCATTAAGTGCGAAGGATCCGCTTTTTTCCAAAGTGCAAAATCAAACCCATTCTTTTTATCCAATTGTGCAGAAAGAGTACGATTAGCAGCTCCTTCCATCATTTCTTCTACTGACCTACCAGAGAGCTTCCCATAATTAAAGGACTCATCATACTTGGCAACATCAAAATACACAGACCTATTTACTTCATAAGCAAAACCTTTGGAAATTAAGTCTTCAATTATTTCAATTTGCTCAGGAATATGACCAGAAGGGCGGGGGTAGATATCTGCTCGCTTCACATTGAGCATATCCATGTCTCTAAAATAGTTGAATATGTACCGCTCGACAACTGCCATCGGATCAACCTTTTCTAAACGCGATTGCTTTGCTATTTTATCATCTCCTTCATCGGCATCATCGGTTAGGTGACCAACATCTGTAATGTTTTGAACATACTTAACTTTTGGGTAGATGTGAGACAAGTATCTGTAAATTAAATCAAAAGAAACATACGACTTTGCATGACCCAAATGTGCATTCCCATAAACCGTCGGGCCACAAACATACATCCCAATCACCTCTTTGTCAATTGGTTTAAATGTCTCTTTCTTTCGGGTTAGTGTATTATATACTACTAATTTGGAATCCATTTCTTACTTTTTAATTTTTACAAAGAAAAGCAATAAAACGCTAGACTACGGCACAAAAAAACCTCAAACTTCTCCAATAATACGATTGGTTTAAGGCTTTTTACTATTCTTTTAATCTTTACATATCCTTTTCAATTACACCGTTACCAATGTATCTTCCTTCTTTAAAAATCATGATTAGAAATAAAATGCCGTTTTCATCGTATTTATAATACTTCCCATCAATTAAACGATAATTCGTGAAAACTCCATTTTTCGAAATTTGCTTGTTCTTATTAAAGAGCTTATTATACCCATTTCCACTAACCCCCCCTTGGTTGGGGCTGTCCCCCTTCACTGCAGTTACCCTAACTGCTTTACCTTCTTTAACCATCTTTGTTAAGGCATCTTCTACAGGAGTTCGCGATGCATACGTTTCAAAGCTAGCTGGATCTAAAGTTCCTCCATATAAGCTTTTTACAGACATCAAATAGCCGTTTTCGTAGTACTCTTTTTGCTCTCCGGCTTCTAGACCTTCATTCCAAGTTCCTTCCAATCTCAGTTTGCCATTTGGATAATAATAAACCTGCTTCCCTGACCTTTTACCACCTTCAGTAAAAGTAAAGCTTTGAGCGACCTGTCCATTCTCGTTATATCGTTTGAAATCTCCAGAATTCTTGGTTCTTTCCCAGTTTCCAGATTCTTCTAAACTTCCATTCTCATAGTACAAGGAATATTTGCCATAAGGACGACTCCCTTTGTATGTAATTTCACTTTTCAATTTTGTCGATGGGAAATACCTTTTCCAAAGTCCACTTTCCCTGCTATTTATATAATTCCCCTCTTCTACTAGATTCCCAAGCGAATACTCTATAAATTTTTGGGGTTTGCTTTAATCATCCAATAACCTTGTCTCTTTTTACTAATATCAATTTTATTGATGGTATCTGTACTGTTTAATTCAAAAGACTGCGCTGCAGCATTCCAAGAGAAAAGCAGTAAAACGATTATTGCACTTAAAAACTTCATGGGTTTGAGATTTGATTCTGAAATTAGGAAAATATTTTTAGATTGAGCCCAAATTCTTAAGCATGTCTTCTGTCATTTTTGACATATCGTATTGTAGGTCCCAACCCCAATCTTCTCTTGCAGCCAAATCATCTATGCTTGCAGGCCAGCTTTCTGCAATCTTTTGACGAAAATCTGGGGCATAGCTAATGGAAAACTCGGGAATGTGTTTTTTAATCTCACCGGCTATATCTTCTGGAGCAAACGATATTCCTCCTAAATTATAACTCGACCGAATTTTCACGTTTTTCTCTGGCGCTTCCATCAGCTCCATTGTAGCTCGAATGGCATCCTCCATATACATCATTGGAAGGTAAGTTCCCTTTTGCAAGAAACATTCGTACGTCCCATTCTCTAGCGCTTTATGATAAATATCTACAGCGTAATCTGTTGTTCCACCTCCAGGTAAACTTTTATATCCTATTAAGCCCGGATAACGGATACTTCGAACATCTACTCCATAGTTTTTTGCATAATACTCACACCAGCGTTCGCCTGCTAGTTTAGATATACCGTAAACTGTTGTTGGGTCGGTAACAGTATGCTGCGGAGTTTCTTGAGGAGGGGTATTTGGTCCAAAAACAGCAATCGAGCTTGGCCAAAAAATCTTCTTTATCTTTTTATCTTTTGCTAGGTCTAACACAGTAAACAAGCTTTCCATGTTCAACTTCCACCCAAATTCCGGGTTTTTTTCTGCTGTTGCAGAAAGTAACGCCACTAAATGATACACTTCTTCAACTTTATACCGCTCAACTATGTCGTGTAACTTTTCTTTATCTAAAGCATTTAGCACTTCAAAGGGGCCACTTTGGTTTCCTAATTCCCTCACATCTGTAGCTAGTACTATGTCGTTCCCATGCTTAGCTCTTAACTTTTCTACCAACTCACTCCCCACTTGCCCTCCTGCACCTAAAACTAAAATCATCTGTATTGTATTAATTATAAATCAAAAATAATAAAAGGCTTTCATGCGCATGACAATTATCATTCTCTAGCGCAATCTCTTTTATTAACTTTGCCCTATCTTACAAAAAAGTATAACATGCAATTGTACAATTTAGAAGATAAGAACATTTTGAAAAAGAAGCTGATGGAAGAGCCCTTCCAAAGAATCACTGTTTCTTTTTACAGTTATGTAATTATCGAAAACCCTCATGAATTAAGAGATGAACTCTACCAAGAGTGGAGTGAATTGAATGCCTTTGGTAGGACGTATTTAGCAAACGAAGGAATCAACGCACAGATGTCTGTTCCGGGAGAACATTGGGACGAATTTGTAACCAAAGTTCTAGAAAGAGAATACTTTAAAAACATTCCCTTTAAGATTGCAGTTGAGGATGATGGAAAATCTTTTTACAAGCTAAAAGTAAAGGTTCGAAACAAAATTGTTGCTGACGGTTTAAACGATGGAGACTTTGATGTAACCAATGTTGGGAAACACCTCACTGCCAAAGAATTTAACGAAGCCTTAGCAGATCCTAACTCCTTGGTGATTGACATGCGCAACCATTATGAAAGCGAAGTAGGTCATTTTGAAGGAGCGGTTTGTCCTGATGCCGATACCTTTAGGGAAGAATTACCTCAAGTGGAGGAAATTTTGAAAGGGAATGAGGATAAAAAAGTGCTCCTGTATTGCACGGGGGGAATTCGCTGCGAAAAAGCCAGTGCTTATTTAAAGCACAAAGGCATTCAAGACGTAAATCAATTACACGGCGGTATTATTGATTATGTACGCCAAATAAAAGCGGAGAATCTCAACAATAAATTCAAAGGGAAAAACTTTGTTTTTGATGAACGTTTAGGGGAACGGATTTCTGATGAAATTATTTCAGAATGTCACCAATGCGGAGAACTTTGTGATGACCATACGAACTGTTCAAACGACGATTGTCATTTACTTTTCATTCAATGTGCTGCATGTGCTGAGAAATTTGACGGCGCTTGCAAACCGGAATGTCAAGTCATTGCCAACCTAACGATAGAAGAGCAGCGAGAAATTAGGAAAGGAAAAGAAAAACCAGACGCACATTCCGTTTACAAAAGCAGGCTGCGCCCCAACCTTAAGGAACTGGTCAAAAACAAGTAAAATTTACTACCTTCATCATTCAAACATAGAAACATGCCATTTTACAGAGAATTAGGAAAGATCCCACATAAAAGACACACCACCTTTAAAAAGAAAGACGGTAGCCTTCATTATGAGGAGTTATTTGGAACAGTAGGTTTCGACGGCATGTCAAGTATATTGTATCACCTGCACCGCCCAACAATGGTGAAGGAATACTTGGGGTCTAAAGATGTAAGTCCAAAAATAGCGGTTGAGAAAAATTTTAAATCGAGAAGGTTAATTGGGTTTGATATAAAGCCTCAGGATGACTATTTAGAAAGCAGAGAGCCTATGTTATGCAACAATGATGTGTTAGTAGCATTGGCAGCCCCTAAAAAGTCAATGACAGAGTATTTCTACAAAAACACAGATGCTGATGAGGTGATTTTCATTCACAAAGGAAGCGGAACCTTGAGGACTTTTCTTGGAAACATTGTATTCAAATACGGTGATTATTTAGTTATTCCTCGAGGAATGATTTATCAAATTGAATTTAATAGTGAAGAGAATCGACACTTTGTGGTAGAATCTCATTCTCCAATTTATACTCCAAAACGTTACCGGAATTGGTTTGGTCAATTACTAGAACATTCTCCTTATTGTGAGCGAGATTTTAGGACTCCCGAAAATTTAGAAACGCATGATGAAATGGGGGACTTTATCATTAAGATAAAGAAAGAGGGTGTACTTCACGATTACCTTTACGCGTCGCATCCCTTTGATGTTGTTGGGTGGGACGGGTTCAATTACCCTTATGCTTTTTCTATTCATGACTTTGAGCCTATTACAGGTAGAGTTCACCAACCACCGCCAGTTCATCAAACTTTTGAGGCAGCAGGTTTTGTGATTTGTTCTTTTGTGCCTCGTTTATACGATTATCATCCTCAATCAATCCCAGCACCTTACAATCACTCCAACATAGATTCTGACGAAGTGCTGTACTATGTTGATGGTGATTTTATGAGCCGAAACGATATTGATCAAGGACAAATTACATTACACCAAGCAGGAATACCTCATGGTCCTCACCCTGGCGCATATGAAAGAAGTGTGGGAAAAACTAAAACAGAGGAGCTTGCAGTAATGGTAGATACGTTTAAACCGCTAATGGTAACTGAAAATGCCATGAAGTTAGACGATGGCAAGTATTACAAGAGTTGGATAGAACATTAACAGCATTCTTTGACCAGCAGATTTATTGGTATATTCCACATTCGTTTCAACAAAAACTAAAACTTGGAAGCAAAAGAAATTTCAGTGATTGGAGGTGGTAGTTGGGCTACAGCAATTGTAAAAATGCTGAGCAACAACGCAGAGAAAGTGCATTGGTGGATGCGAGATGCTGATAAGGCAAAATACATCAACAAATTCATGCACAACCCACGCTACCTATCTTCTGTTCAGTTTGACAGGGAGAAAGTTAGGGTGAGTAATGACTTAGATGAAATTATTGCCGCGTCAGACTATATTGTTATCGCAACGCCTTCGGCCTTTTTAATGGATGTCTTTGGAGAACGAGATAATTCCGATTTGGAGTCAAAAACAATTTATTCGGCTGTAAAGGGAATTGTACCTGAGGTTCACCAAATTCCAGCTCGGTTTTTTCACAAACGTTTTGGAACACCTTATGAAAATATTGGTATCATAAGTGGCCCTTGCCACGCTGAAGAGGTTGCTCTTGAGCGATTGAGTTATTTAACCATTGCTTGTCAAAATCAAGACAATGCAAAAATTTTAGCTGATTTATTAGAATGCAGGTACATTAAAACACACCTTTCTGAAGACCTTTTCGGAACTGAAATTTCTGCCATATTAAAAAATATTTATGCCGTTGCAGCCGGGATATTTCACGGATTAGGGTATGGGGATAACTTTCAAGCTGTTTTAATTTCAAATGCTGTTCAAGAAATTGAGCGCTTTGTAGATGAGTTGAACCCTGTTCATCGAGACGTGAAATCATCGGCCTATTTAGGAGACTTATTGGTAACTGCTTACTCTAACTTTTCTAGAAATAGAACTTTTGGTGCCATGGTAGGCAAGGGATATTCCGTAATGTCAGCGCAAATGGAAATGAACATGACTGCAGAAGGATACTATGCTGCCAAAAGCATTGTCAAAATCAACGAAAAATTTAAAGTGAAGATTCCTATTGCAGATGCAGTATACAGAGTGCTTTACGAAGGTATTTCTCCAGCCGTTGAAATGAGAATATTGGCAGATAAGTTAGTATAATTTTACCTTTTACTAACCTCCAAGAAAAGTCTTTTCTTTCAATTAAAAAGCTAAAAATCAGGCCGAACAGGTTCGTTATCTAAAATACCGCTAATCTTTTTCATCACATCAGTCGTTAAGAGTTCAACATCATCTATTGCTGATAGCGTTTCTTCTAACTGGTCCAATTTTGAAGCCCCTAAGATGGCAGTCGAAACATTGTCATTTTTTAAACACCATGCAATTGCCAACTTAGGCATAGTCGTTCCAATTTCTTTAGCTAAACCCGTTAACTTTCTAACCTTTTCCAAATTTTCTTCTACCAAACTCTTATCCTTCAACCACTCCATTCCGTCGATTGAAAGTCTGGTTTTTTCAGCCATACCGTCGTTGTACTTGCCAGTTAAAATACCACTCCCTAAAGGACTCCATATGGCGGTTCCTAAGCCTACCGTTTTATAAATTTGGTCGTATTCTACTTCTACCTTATCTCTGTGCAGCATGTTGTATTGAGGCTGCTCCATGGTTGGTCCAATTAGATTATACCTTCCCGCCAGCATATGAGCTTCCATAATTTCTTGTGCACTCCATTCCGAAGTTCCCCAATATAAAATTTTACCTTGCTGTATCAAGTTGTGCATCGTCCACACCGTTTCAGAGATTGGAGTTTCCTTGTCTGGTCTGTGGCAGTAGTATAAATCTAAATAATCAAGTTTTAGCCTTTTCAAAGCCGCTTCACAAGCTTCTACCAAATGCTTTCGGCTCAATCCTTTTTGCGTTGGCAATTCTCCGCCTTCCCCAAAAAAAGCTTTGGAAGAAACGATGTAAGAATCTCTTCTCCAATCTCTTTTACTCAAAATTTCACCCATCACTCGCTCTGACTCTCCTTTTGCGTAAATCTCCGCATTGTCGAAAAAGTTAACTCCTTTGTCGTATGCCAAGTCCATTAAATCACTCGCAATGTTATTTCCAATTTGCTTCCCAAAGGTTAGCCATGAACCCAATGATAAACGACTTACTTTCAAACCTGATTTTCCTAAATTTTTATATTCCATCTATTGTATTTCTAACCTGATTGTCCCTTATGAATATTCTAAAAATACGAATATTACCAACTTAGTCACGGTTTTTTACAATGGAATATTGCTCATCATATTTCTATTTTCGTAGTTCCAAGATTTATAATTCGTAATTATTTAGCCAAACTCATCTAACATCCGCATAAGGTCGTCTAATGTATTTGCTTCTTTCGCAGGCTTATCTTCTCGCCAGCGGTGTATTCTTGGAAAGCGCAATGCTACTCCAGATTTATACCTGCTAGATTTCGCGATTCCTTCAAATGCAATTTCAAACACCAGTTCAGGAGTTACACTCCTAACCGGTCCAAACTTATCTACTGTATTCTTTTTTACAAATGCATCAACCCTTTTTATTTCCTTATCAGTTAACCCGGAATAGGCCTTTGCAAAGGGAACGAGTTTTTCGTCATCCCAAACTGCAAAGGTATAATCCGTATATAAGTTTGCCCTTCTTCCGTGGCCTCTCATCGCATAAATCATAACCGCATCAATTGTCAATGCGTCCACTTTCCATTTCCACCAATCTCCTTTTTTACGACCAGTTTTATAGGTAGAATCTTTCCGCTTTAGCATTAAGCCCTCGGCATTGTTTTCTCTAGACTTTGTTCGAACTTCAATTAATTTTTCCCAAGAATTTACCCATAATATGTTTGAAATCAGTAACTTGTTAGACTCTTGATATTGAACTAATTTTTCTAAAATTCTACGGCGCTCTAACATTGGCGTTTCTCGTAAATCTTGCCCTTCGAATTCTAAAATATCGTATGCAATCATTACAATTGGTGCAGATTTCAATATGCCCTTGCTCACATTTTTTCTAGAAATTCTGGTTTGCATGGTTGCAAAACTTAGTGGTTTGCCGTCTTGAAATGGAATAATCTCCCCATCTAAAACAGTTCCATCGGGCACGGCTTCTAATAGTTCTTGAAACTCTGGAAATTTTTCAGTCACCAACTCTTCTCCTCTGCTCCAAACAAATAATTCGTTGTTCCTGATAATGATTTGTCCTCTAATTCCATCCCACTTCCATTCTGCTTGCCAATCTGCAACATCGCCTAATTCTTGAACCTCTCCTTCTAACGCATACGCCAAATAAAACGGATATGGCTTAGAAAGTTGATCCGCAGGATTACTCGATTCAATCAATTCATTGTAAGTGGTTGTTTCAGCTCGCCAGTTGCCCATTAAACGATGGGTTAAACTATTTTCCTCCACCTCAGCATGTTGAGCTAACGCCCGAGTCATTAATTTTTGAGAAAGTCCTACTCGCCAACCCCCGGTAAGTAGTTTGTTAAATACAAAACGTTCTTTTTCATTGAGTTGATTCCAAACCCAAAGTACTTTTCCTTTCTGCTCCTCGTCGCTTAGCGGCTTCAAGTCAATTATAAATTGAATCCATTCGGATAAACTTTTGTCGTTTTTAGATTCTAAATTCGGGTGAACCAAAGCAATAGTTTCTGCCAAATCTCCAACAATGTGGTATGATTCTTCAAACAACCAAAGCGGTAAGTTTGCTTCTGCTGCCACCCACACTCTCAAAAGTGCAGTTCGAACGCTACGTTTCGGCCTTCTGTGACTTAATATGCCAATTGTCCAAAGCTTATCCTCATCATTGGCAGTATCAAAATAGCTTTTGAGCACTGCAACTTTCCGACTGGTTTTAGTGGTTTGGTCTAGCTGATTAAAGAGTTGAACGAAGTCTTTCATGCTTCTTTATCCTCTTTTCCTTGACCTACTTCAGCTAATTCTCCCTCAAACTCCGTACTTTCTGCTTGCGTTTCTATGCCTTTATCGTTCAACCATTTGCTAAAAATATTGGTATAGCCGTGGGTAACAATTACCTTTTCGCAATCGGTCGCTTTTATGGCAGAATTTAAGCCATCCCAATCAGCATGATCCGAAAGTACAAACCCTCTGTCAAGTGATTGTCTCCTTCTTGTTCCACGAACATTCATCCAACCGCTAGCCATACCAACTTCGTAAGCGGGAAACTTTTTTTGCCAAGAAGTTCCAAGAGATCTAGGTGGAGCAATAATTAGACTGCCCTCAAAATCTTTCTTCTTTATTTCTGACTCCACATAGATTGTTTCGTTCAATTTTACGCCCATATTCCGAATAATCTCATTCGTTTTTTCAATGGCTCCATGGGTATAAATTTTACCGATAGAAGGATCTAATCCTTGCAAAATGCGCTGCGCTTTACCTAAAGAATAACCTGCTAAAATAGTCGCTTTCCCTTCAAATTTATTCTTTTGCCACCAAGTGTTCATCTCAGCAAAAACTTGTTCTTGTGGTTTCCATTTAAACACGGGCAAACCAAAGGTGCACTCTGTGATAAAAACATCGCATTTTACTGGTTCGAAAGGTGTGCAAAACCCATCATTTTCCAATTTATAATCTCCGCTTGCCACCCAAACTTCACCCTTATACTCCACTCGAACTTGCGAAGAGCCAATTATATGTCCTGCAGGATGAAATGAAAACCCAACTCCATTTATCGTTCGGCGTTCTCCATACTCCATGCTTTCAATAGAAATATCTTGACCTAATCGATGTTGAATGATGGGCTTTGATAAGTGATGACTCAAATAAAATTTATTCCCCCAACGAGAATGATCTGCATGTGCATGCGTGATTATAGCATAATCAACGGGCTTCCATGGGTCAATGTATACTTTCGCTTGCTTGCAGTATATTCCTTTTTCTGTGAATTGTAAGAGGCCCATGGCAGTTTAACAGTCTATTTCTCGTTTTGGTTTTATTTAAATCTCTGAATCTTAAATACCATTTGAAAATAAGAAACTCTAATACCTCAGACAACTTTACTTTGTGTGTCAATTATCCGGTAAAAAAGTCAAATACATTGCCAAGCGTGCTACTTTTAGACTTATAGAATTCGGTATAAGTGCACCGATCGCAAGAAACGTATGAGAATTTTTTATTTTGAACGTCGAAAATTTTACTTAAAATACCCCCTTGTTCTTGTCTCACCTTTGTTGCAGGTCACATTGCTGCATTTTGGGCAGCTAAATCTTAATTATTGCTCCATTTAATTTAGTTTACCCTAAAATAAACACTGCTCACGCAAAACGCAAGAGAAATTTGTTGAGCGGGAAATGCTTCACAAAAAACCTACAAGCCCAAATTGACCCAAGAGGGTTTTTTATATAACAAACTAACTTACTACACTATCTCAAATAAGTCTTCTACAGACTTTCTAATTTTAGGAGCATTTTGTGAAGTATCCTCGTCAGAACGGTAACCTATAGGGCATACTACTACTGCTGCTAACCCTTTTTCAGAAAGCCCTAGAATCTCATCATATTTGCCAGCGTCGAACCCTTCCATTGGGCATGTATCGATCTTTAATTCTGCTGCAGCACTCATCAAATTGGCTAAGGCAATATAGGTTTGCTTTGCCGTCCAGTTATCAATTTGCTCTGTCGTTCTTGCTGATAATGCACTTTGAATAAACTCAATGTATCCTGATAAACTTTCTACAGGAATATTACTCGCTTTTGCTTTTAAACCCGCATAATGGTTTAAATGCTCTTCTTTTACTTCAGTATAGTTGCAAAAAACTAACAAATGAGATGCATCTGTAATTTGCGCTTGTCCCCAAGAAGCAGGTTGTAACAGGTCTCTTTTTTGCTTATTCTCAACAATTAATACTTTGAACAATTGCAACCCGTATGAGGTGGCTGCTAATTGTATTGCCTCTTTCAAATCTGCTAAATCTTTATTGCTAATTTTTCCCGTTGAGTCAAACTTTTTTGTTGCATAACGCCATTTTTGATCTTCTATAAATCCCATTTTCTCTTTTTAAATATTCATTGGTACTTCCATGGCCAAAAACTTGGCTCCTTTGGCCGCTATAAATGCTATTGAGCTGTTATCCCAAACCCAAAAGCCGTCTCTTTTGTTTAAATTTTCTCCTTGAACCTCCACATTTCCTTCCAATACAAAAAAGTATACTCCATTTCCCTCTTTTTTAAGTTGATAGGTAGAAGCCGTTTCGTTGTCGAACTCGCCTAAATGAAACCAAGCATCTTGATGAATCCAAACGCCTTCATCATCCCTATTTGGAGAAAGGATTTGAAACAATTCATTTTTCTTCTTAATGTCTTGAATGGAGATCTGATCGTAGCGAGGAGTTACGTTTCGTTGATTTGGGAACAGCCAAATCTGTAAAAACTTGACGTCCTCTGTCTTGCTCTCATTGTATTCAGAATGTTGAATTCCTGTTCCTGCGCTCATCGATTGAACGTCACCACTTTTTATAACCGTAGTATTGCCCATGCTGTCCTTATGCTCTAAATCCCCTTCCAATGGAATAGAAATAATTTCCATATTGTCATGTGGGTGTGTTCCAAACCCCTTTCCCTTGCCAACTTGGTCATCATTTAATACTCGTAACACCCCAAAATTCATTCGTTCAGGGTTATGATAGTTGGCAAAACTAAAAGAATGGTGTGAATCCAACCAACCGTGATTCGCATGACCTCTTGTTGCCGCTTTATGTACTACTGTTTTCATCGTTTTTAATTCTTTGTTTGGTAGGTGATTAAACCCTACACGTTCCATTAATTTATCATAGGTAGAAGTCCTTTCTGATTTTGTAAAAGCAAAGGTTGGACTAATCGCCGCTACCGTTCCACCTAAAAGTGTTCGTTTCAAAAAATCCTTTTTTTTCATAACAGCGCAAAAATACATGTATATACATCTATTTAGATTAAAAGTTTGCTAATTTTTTTGCTCTCCTTCTTTTTTGCAATGATTTTACTTCTGCATTCGCCTTTGAAGATCAGAAAACAATTCTGTTAATACTTGATTTGAAGGGGATTGCCTTAACCCTTCTTCAGTGTAACGCATTGCTAATGAATAATCATCTAAATAGTATGCGCTAAATGCAGCCAACTCAAAAATTATTGGATTTGATTCGCTCTGTGCCAAGTATAAATTAGAATAATTGAGTGCCTCTTTATACTCTTTTAGCATAAAGCCCAATTTCGCCAATTCAAAAAGACTGATAGGGGCATTTGGCTCTAATGAATCGGCCATTAAAAAAGATTGTTGGGCAAGTTTATTTTGATCCAACACCAGATAGCTTTTAGCCAATGCAATATGGAAATTATAATGCTTCGGATAAATTTCAACAGCCCTTTTAAAGTACTTTATGGACTGTTGAATTTCTTGAATGTCTGATTTACTTCCTTTGTAGCTTTTCAACGTCTTTTTAATGGAATGAACACCAAGAAGATAGTTTGCATGTGCTGAATTTCCTAGATGTTCAATATCATTGCGCATTAATATCGTTGGGGACTCCCATTTCTCGTTTCTGGCAAAGGTTCTTACTGAAAAAGCTAACAATACAATTATGGAAAGAGCTTCTAATCCTCGAATTTTTCTATAGTTGAACTGAGGTTTTATCCAATTTACAACTCCACCGATCATAATACAAAACCCTACAGAAGCCGAAAAAGCTAGTCGTTCTCCAACCATCCCAGCAACCAAAACAGGGAGATTACTAAAGAGCAAAATACAAGAGATAAACCATATAGCTCCGATTGAAAAAAGCGGTTGCTTTTTGAAAAAATATATAGCACAATACAATAAGAGCAGGTAGGCGTATAAACTTATCCAAACTTTATAATCCCAAAAGTTTGTAGTTTCAATCTTTGCATATCCATAATAGAACGAAAGATCTTTAGGGTAAAGCATTAAATCTAAATAAGTTCCCATTACCGCCAAACCAGTTGCAAAACGTTGGTCCAAAGTATGCCGATCTACTAATGTATTTTCAACAAATTCAAGTTTTCTGCCTTCCTTCAAATCAAATCCTTCAGAATCTTCTATGATTTTCGTTGCGCTTGAATAAAAGTGAAATTTATTTACTTGATTGGTGTAGGTTACTCCAATAAACAGAAAAGCTATGCAAAGCCACCCTGCAAAATATATCTTTTTCAATTTTATTAGCTCGGTTTTAGACAGCGCCAAAATAGAAAACAGTAAAATGCCTATTTGAAAATAACTTAACAAATTAAAATAAGCGCTAACTATTATCGCGATAAGCGATAAAATTAAAGGAATACAACGATTAACTAGGACCGTCGAAAAAATAAAAAGAGGGCTTAACTGAATCAGGATTTGTTTATAATCTTGCCTTTTATAGGCTATTAAGAAAAGCAGTGGCAACAAACCGAGTAAAAACTTAGGGTTTAATTTAACCATCTTCTTATTAACTAATGCCGCTGCCGATAAAAGCATGATTAAATAGACTAATATTTCTGCCTTGTAAAATGAGAAATAGCCCAATATCGAAATAACTGCACTTAACAACAGAGTCATATTAAAGTGCTTTTTGATACCAATCAATAATACTAATTGAGCTGTAATTAATAAGAATAGCTGTTGAAAGTATACTCCTATTATGGTAGTTGAAAAAATTACTACTAGAATAAAAATTTCGAAAATACTTGGTTTGGGAAGTGATTTACTTTCCCAAAATATCGGAAGGTAAAAAACAGTCAGATAAAATAAACTTAATACCGTAAAAGTGACCATGCCAGGAATTAATTGGAGGTTGAACGCGAAGAGCCCAATTGGAATAGAAAAAACTATACTAATTTTTAAGAATTTCAACCCCTGTAGATTTTGATTAAACAAAAGGAGAATGGGAAGTAAAGCGATAATGGGCAATGTGCTTTTTTTCGATAAAATTGAAAACGAAACGAGCACTATTGCCGACAACAAATAAATAGGATTCTCTCTGCTGATCCATTTGATTGAAGATATAACCGACAACAAAAAAAAGAGCAAACTCAACAATTCATCTCTGTTTTTCAAACTTGCAACAGCTTCTGAGTGAACAGGATGCACACTAAACAATAGTGCAACAAACAGCAGAATATATGGATTTGTGTCTCTAAAGGTTAGGGCTAAGAATAGATATAAAAACAAAACTATTGCTAAATACAAAATTAAATTGACTGAATGACTCACCCTAACCGATTCACCGAAGAGAGCATGTTCCAAGTAATAACTAGCAATAGTTACTGGTCTGTATCCTGATTTTAAGCCTCCTTGAATCTGATAAGAAGAAGAGAAAATGGTAGTTAAACTAGCTTCGGTATTAGGGTTTGTAAGCGGATGATTTTGAGTTACTAACTCATCATCCATATTATAACCGTTGGATAACGTATTTAGAAAAACCAAAAGTGTCACTATAAAAAGAAAGAGAAAACCCCAACTCTTCATCTAGCTTTTTTTGAAAAAGTTACCTATTCGACCTAAAAACGAATCGGGAAATTGTTGTTTATATTTTTGCTCAAAATCAGAGAAATCTAAAACCATACCAGGTTCAATTTCAACCCGCCCTATTTCCTCTACATTAATATTATTTTTTGAGTATAATTTAGATAGCTCCTTATTATAAAAATCATTGCCCGCTTTAAGTACCTTAAAATCATTTTCTTCCTTCATGTAATGCAGATAACTAGCAGCTTTAGAAGCTACGCTAACCATCGCTGCAACTCTGATGTTGGAAGTTAGATTTGGCTTCGAACCATGAATAACACTGTGCCGAAAAACAATTGCATCCCCGGCTTTAGCCGGAAACCCAATTAGCCCTTTTTCAACTTGATTAAAGTTAAAAAATGGGGTTGGAGTATGAAAAGATCGAATATTTTGAAACCATTTATGACTACCTTTTAGCACTTGTAGGCATCCATTTTTCTCATTAACGTCTTCAATTGGACAGAAAATAGCCGCAGATTGATATTTTTTCTCATCTACAATATTCCAATCTTGGTGCAGAGACGAATGACTTTCATTGCCAGTTCCTTTTATCAAAAAAGCACCACCCCCAATTTGATGGTCTTCAAAGTACTTTTCAATTGATGGTTTGTAAATTTCTTGAAAAATCAAATCGACCTTTGTATTGTACTCTGAACTTTTATTGTTGACATTGCTATAAATTCCTTTTAAATCAGAAAGACCAAGCTCATTGTATAATCCCTTTATTCGCAGCAGGTCATTTTTGTTCAAAAAATTAGGTATGCGAATCGCACCAATTTCTTGAAATTCTTTTTCTAACTCAGCTGATTTCAATTTCATGTATTTGTCTTTTCTACTTTCAGCATTCTTGCCAACTTCCACCGGAGATAATATAGTGTATTCTGTATTTTAAAATTATCGAATTGCCTTTCTGTGAATTGAAAGCTTCGATTATATTTTTTAAGTATCCTCAAATAGGAAGTAAAGCTTGCAAAGTGAGGATTAGAATTTACTTTAAATTCTGAAATTGTAAATGCATTAAAGTGAATAAATACGATTTCCTTTTCAAGTAAATTCTGTTGGTCACTCCATCCTGCAAAATTACACCCTCGATTCTTGATAATCTTAACATTATCAAACAACACAGGTAGTAAATCTAAATACTTTTGATCGTCAAAAAGCCCTCTCCAATAGGAACGCCTAATTTCGTACAAGCAGCAGTCCGACCACCATTCTAAAGCCTTTTTGGCATTTTGATTTACCCCAACAAAACCCGCATTATACAACCCAAGTCTAAAATTTGATTCTAGCCATGTTTGCTCCCTTTTAGGAGAACTAGGATAAAAGTGAGGTGTTAAAAGCACGTCAGAACTTCGTAATTCTTCAAACAAAAAGTTGAAATCGGTATAAAAAAACACATCGTTATCCACATAAATTAATTCCTGATAATTGGGAAGTAAATAAAGTAAATACGCAGGTTTTAGCGCCCAACGGAGTTTATCTTTTTTATAGGCTCCCTTGGTTTGTTCTATTCTTTCAAAATTTATTTGTCCTAAATGATGAAATTCAATATTCGCCGGAGTATTCTCAACGTTCATTACTTCATCTGAATCTACAAGCAGCACTTTTAATTCACCTCCAAATTGTTGTATACTATCTGCTAAAGCATACGATTTAAATAGATGAGAGTAGGTTGATATGGTGCAAAAAATAGCCAATTAATTACCTTGGTTTAAAAGTTAGAGGAAGTATTGGCTTCCTAAAAATCTTGTTGTATAAAAGTACAGCTAAAAAAAGCGGATTAATCAATACAAAAACCATGGGAACAACAAATGAAATTATAATAATGTCCATAAAAAAATAGATTCCTATATGCATAAAAAGCAAAGCTATACCATAAACTCGCGCATACCCCCTATTTATAGCTGCCGTTAGTGCAAAAAACTCTAACATTAAAGAAAATATCAATAAACCTATTAAGACGTTTTGATATTCAGATAAAAAATGGACAATTTCGTCTGCTTTTAAGAGCTCACTACCATTAAGTGTTGTGTAATAATTATAATGAAAAGACTTTAATACTTGAAGGGTAATTCTAAACCCATCATTAGCCCAACATAATCCCGAATCTAATAACTTAGAGCAGGCTGAAAGGAAATACCCTACAATTATCGCTTGTATTGAATATTGAATTCGTGAATATTTCAATTTATTAAGGTTAGAACCATTAAACCAATAGGCGAAAGCTTGTGAAAGAAATAAAAAAGATAATATGCCGTTCCGATTTAATACCCCGCTAGACTCCTCGCTTGTGAATAAAATAATTGACAGACAAAACAAACCTAAAGTTGTCCATTTCATTTTAATGTCGAACAAATACATGATACATAAAATAGCACTTGCTACCATCATAAATTTTAGCCCATAGCCTTCTAAAAAGACCGAACAATTAATTATTTTGCAAATACCCAGAGGTATTGGTGCTTTGTAGTTTTGCGATAAGCAAAAGCGAAAAATTCCAAGCCAATAATATATTAATGGAATCTTTAGACAAACCCACTCTATATCTAGCCCTTTTCTTTTTAGTTCCTTAATAATTTTCATAAGAAGTCATTAATACAGACAACTCTTGGATAGAATCATTTTGATAGTAAAACCCTTTTAAGTTTAATTTAATATAATTAGCTTCTAGCTCGTTAGAATCTATTAAAACATAAATCATTCGATCTCCAATTTGCTTCAGCTCTTCTTTAGATTCACTAAAATTTCCGTAAGGAATATTTAGTTCATTCGCAACGCTTCCATAAAGATGTCCAACAGAACTGCCAAATGTTTTTAATTTAGAAAATGGGACTATTTTATCGGTTTCGTCAGTTAAATAAAAACTGTACGACCAATTTGGGAAACTACTGTACATAGGAAACCGCGAAAATGGATGTATTTCTCCGACTAAAAGAACAACAAGAATATAGAATAGTGCAACTCCAAAAGTTGACAGCCCCCATTTAAAAAATTTCCTGCTCTTATCTAACATTTAATGAATTTTTGATTTTATCCAACTCCAAACCTCCCATTTTTCATTACCCCACTCATGAAAAATGTGCACAAATTTGGCCTTGTAAGTAGTTTTAAATAAATCATCAGAAATAAAATTCGTCTCCTTACTAACTACTAAATTATTGTTGTAAAAGTCTGCAATAAAATTCCACTCCTTTGATAAGGTTGGGTGATTCTGCAATCCAAGCTCCCAAGCCGTTGCAATTAAGGTTCCTTGATCTCTAGTCTTCCATTCGGGCTCGTTAAATATTTGGATGCTTTTATTATGCCACTTATTAAGAAAATTATGACTCCCCTCATTAAAAAGAAAAACCCCACCATTCCAATGTTGCCAATTTTTGTCTTTCACCTCCACTTTGAAAGTCTCATAAATTGCATCGGTTAAATGATCGCAGTCAATTTTAAATATATTCTCACCTTTTTTGTTCTTCCACTCATTAAACCACAACGTATATTTTAAATTGGCCTCTTTTGCAATACTTTTAACATCTAACCTATATTTTACAATTTCACCACTGTTTGTAGCCCACAATTTCCTTTTCTTATCAAAATAAATTTCTTTGTTCAACCAAAATTTAGGAAAACTCAAATAATAACGAATAGCGTAAAAACTTTTAACTAAGAACGATTTTTTTATTTCACCGTACCATTCCTCAATCTTCTTTTGATAAGAAATTGCGGTTGTGCTAGTCAACTCCGAATTTCTATCGTGCTTATTAACACTTGCAAAATACGCGTCTCTATCTTTGGCGCACTTATTTAAACAACTACAATTTACTGCATAAGAACTAAATGCCTGAATTTTGCAATGATCTGCAGCAAAAGATATTGGAGAAATATATTGCTTAAAAATATTGTCACAGAACTTGTCAACTGCGATTACATCTGTATCTAAATAACAGTACAATTTACCTTTTGGTAAAAATTGGTGAATCCCTGTTTTTAAAAAAATGCTTGCTTGGTGGGAATTATATTTTTTTGAGGTTTCAATATCAATAATTGAATAATGATCAATGGGTATTTCATTTCTAGTGCTATCTGTCAAGACATAAATATCCTTCTTAGAATATAATTTCAATGCCTTTAACGAAAGGTGAAGTGTTTCGATGTGTTCTTTACTTCCACAAACTACAAAAACAAAAACTTCACTACTCATCCATTACTTATTAAGGAATTTTAATCTTTCTAAAGGCTAATTTAACTATTTGATTGCCTCTATTCTTCATGTTTCACAACCCAATGTGTAAACCATTTCTCAAAGATTAAAATTTTCCACAACTTCCAATTATAGTTTTCTTTTAATAAGCTATCAATGTATTCTTTTTGAATAATTTCAAACTTAACTAAATTACTATCTCCCAATTCTTTTCTGTATAAACCCATGTTCATATAATAACTATCTGGACCTACAAAACCTTGTTTCTTTCGCGCCAAAATTTCATCCGGTATTTTGTTCTTAAGTGTTTCAAAAAGCACCCTTTTTGTCTGATTTGCGTCAATGTAACACGTCTCTTGGGCACTGAATATTTTTTCAAATAGTTGATGATCTAAAAAAGGCACTCTTACTTCTAATGAGTTTGCCATGCTAGCTCTATCAATTTTCGTAAGGACTAATTCTCCCATAAAACACTTTATATCCATGTATTGTATCGATTTAAAAGGGCTCAAATCTTTCCTAAAATTTGAACGATAAAACCAATGCACATCTTTTGGGATTGATTTGTGTAAATTGGGATGAAGTAATTGTTTTAACTCATCCGCATCAAACCAACCCATAGCCATAGATTGTGCATAAAAATCAACTGAGTTCTTAGCCTTAAAAATATTTTTAACCATCTGGAGCAATCCCTTGTTATAGGTTTTATTAAAAAAATCATGCTGCCATGCGTAGCCCCCAAAAATTTCATCTGCTCCTTCTCCACTAAAAACCGCTTTTACCTCTTTTCTTGCTAAAGCACTCACTATATATGTAGGTACAATCGAAATATCTGCAATCGGTTCATCATATATTTCAGGCATTCGTTCTAGTAAGTTCAAGCTATCTGTTGTTGCAACTACAGCTTCATTTTTAAGTCCTAAATAATCAGCAACCGTTTTAGCATAAAAATGCTCACTCCTCTCCCAATTATCAAATCCAATAGAATAAGTAGTTGGTGGCTTATCTTCTTCTTTCATCCACATTGCCAAGGCGCTACTATCATACCCTCCACTTAAAAATGACCCGATGTCCACATCTGCTCTTACATGCTGCTTCACTGAATTTTTTAAAATCCCTTCGGTTTCTGAAGCTAAGATTCCAACCTCAACATTATCGTTTGAAGCTGATAACTCCCAGTATAAAAGTATTTTATGGGATAAATCTTTCAGGTTAATAGTAATGTAATTTGCTGGAGGAAGTTTTTTTATTCCCTGCCAAATGGTTTTTGGAGAAGGGATATATCGATAGACAAAATAATCAGCAATCGCACTTTTGTTCACCTTATTGGGAAATACTTTTGATGCCATAATTGCCTTCAACTCTGAAGCAAAAACAATTTCATCTTCTGTAATTCCATAATACAAGGGTTTAATACCGAAACGATCTCGAATTAAATGCAGTTCATCTTTCTCTTCGTCGAGCAGGGCTATTGCAAACATTCCTTTCAAACGAGTTACGAAATCGATTCCCCATTCTTGATATGCAGCTAAAATCACCTCTGTATCACATCCAGTAATAAACCGATAACTAGACTTTAACTCTTCTTTCAATTCTATATAGTTATAAATTTCACCATTGAAGCTGACCCAAACTGTCTTTTTAGAATTACACATGGGCTGTTTTCCCAAATTTGTTAGTTCTAAAAAAGATAACCTTCGGTGCCCCAAAGCTCTTTTCCTATCTGAAGAAATAAAAACTCCTTCACCATCAGGACCTCTATGTTCTAGAGATTTAACCATACCGTGAAATATGTGTTGATCGATTACACCGCTTAGTTTAATATGTCCTATTATCCCACACATAGCTATTTAGTTCAACTCATTACAATTCGCTCCAAAATAAGTTTCTTTATAGTTTTGTGGAGTTACAAACAACCCAACATTTCTGCCATATAATGGCACAATTAATCTATTGTTTTCACTATTTAAATGCGAAATTTCCCATTGCTTTCTATAGCTAGGGTTAAAACAGAGAGGCACCTTATCTATAAATAATTTTTTATTTCTTTTTAAGTGATTTGAAATAGACTTATTAAGGCTTTCACTTAATGGTTGAATGCTTTTTAACAATTTATTTGAAAAAATAAAGTGAGAAGGTCCAAAACTGTAGTTTAATTTATATATAGCAACATCAGAGCTACTTTTTAACTGATTGTACCTTGTAATTATATTAGTTCTAGAATTTATAAAAACAGCTGGCTCAGATGGATCTATTAAATATTCAGTTCCATTTATGTTAAGTATCGGATAAGTATGAACATTTTGAATAGAAGTATCTCTCCCTTCTATTTCTAATAACTGGTGAGTCAATTTTAAATAAAACTTCGTTCTCATGCCGCATGAAAAAGCAATTTCGTTTTGGTTACCAAAATCAAACTGCTGTTCCAATGAGTAGCGGTCCCATTTATTTCGAATTAAGCTATCATTTGCCAATCCTAAGTCTTTTCCTAAAAACTGATAACTAAATGCAGCATACACAAAGTCAGCTAAAAATAAAGACTTTATATACAAAATAGACTGTTTATTCGTATGAAGCGTATCGAAGTGTTTCATTTGCCTTTTCAAATATGCCAATACTTCTTTTGAATCTATTTCTATATTCCTATTTACAGTATCTCCTGTATGAATGAAATTTACTGAATTAAAGTCTCCTGCATACTCTCCTGCTTGCCATTGCTGAATGGCACAATGTTTTATAATAACTCCAGCATCAACTGCTATTTCATTGTAGTTTACGCATGAAGCTGAAAACGCAAGAATTAAAAAAAGGTAATTATTTCGAACTCTTCTTCTCATCTCTTTTATAGAGTGGTTTTGTTTTGAGATCTCTTCCAATCAACTTGAAAGAATAATACAAGGAATAATTAACTATTACACCTACAATATTTTTAAATCGTATAATCAATTCAATGAAAAATTGAATAAAATATGGGTGAATTAAAAGAATCAAAAATGAGAATTCATTTTCATTTAAAAGCCAATAAAAGATGATAAAAGAGCTTAGAACAACATAAAACCGCATCATGTAATTACTTCCCACTGCTTTTCGAATTTTTACTATTTGAAAAAACAAAAGAACCATATAAGCTACTACCACTCCTAGCATATAATTCTGACTAGCCTGCTTCATTAAAGCAAGGGTAAAAAATAAAAACAAACTAAAACTAGCCGTATATTCTGAAGTGCTAATTATAGAATAAATCTTTGTTTTATGACGTATGGCGAATGAACTAATTCCAGACTTAAGATCATTTGCCTCGTCTGCTTTCTGATGAAGAAGGATATCTCTAATTCCGATGCTAAAGTTAAAAAGCAGAAAAGCAAGGTATTCTACTTCTCTAATATCTATTTTATATACGACAAATAATAAGAGCACTGGAATTATATACGCATAAATTGAATCTGCAATAACTCCGAAAATTGGTTTTGTCTTTAATCTAACCCTTGGATGGGAATATGCAAAGAGCGAAGCAAATTGAACCAATAAAACAATACCCGCATTTTGCGAAATTCTATTCACTAATAAAAATGAAACAGAAAAACCCAATAGAACTAAAAATCCAATAGAATAAGAATTTACTTTCTCAGTCAAATTTGACTTCCCTGCTTTTAAATCTACTTTCTTATCGTAATAATCGTTTACCAAAAAAGCAGCAATCCCTGTTAGAATATAACTTGAAACTAGAGATGCAAAAACCTCAAAATCAACAGGAATAGATTGTAGAAAACAAATCAACAGTATGTAGTTGATAAACAACATACTGTGATAGATCAAGAAAGACCGAAGTCTTGTAAAAATTTCGTTTAACAGTCCCATTCTTCGCTTAGTTCTAAAAACCAACACATCACTAACATGGGCGAGCCTGCTACGTAATTTCTATCTTTTGATGTAAAATACTCAAATTGCGGAAATACAAAGTCTTCTTCAATTACCGTACTTCTAACTCTTTCTGCAATCTGACTTTTCAAGTCAGTAGTTAACTTAAAGTATTTAATGCACAGCCCTGCTAACAGTAATTCGGGAAAAAATAGGGTGTTGAACCGAACTTCAATTTGTTCTAGAATATCTGCTGAAAGTTTCTCAAAGGAGTCTACTCCTCCTTTATATGCCCTTGCTAAATGATAAGCAATAACCATCTCGTTGTTATAAAAATGATTGGTATCCTTGTTCTCCTTCCATAAATCAATACAAAACTCAACGCTTGTTTTTGTAGTACTATTTTCACCTAAATACAGGAGAGTATTTGCCATAACTCCCAATTCATAATCATTTAAATTCAACAAATTGGCATCAATTGTTGGTTGGTAATATTGCTTTTCTCTCCACCATTTGTAGCTCAATCTTGGTCTCATAAAAAAATCAATAAGCTTAGGATATATCCATGTTTTTAGAACTCCATTGGCTGTAATATTAGCTTCCAATAGCTTTTTATTCTCTAGTTTCTTCCCAATCGATTCCAATACTGCAGAGCAAATTGCCGTATCGTCCACATCTGGTGGAACGTTGTTGACCCCAACACCAAGTTGCCAAAACCGCCAAACGTCACCGTATTCTTTTTGAGATCGAATAAATTCAGTCCCTTTCTCAATGACTGATTCCAATCCAACATTCTTCAAATTAATCAATGACAAAACTACATTGGCGTGCACAAATGGAGACGGTGCTGTAATGTGCCATCCTTTTTGTCTTAACTCTTCCGTGTTTGGATAATATTCATAGGTTGGAAATTCACCCGTTTTAAGTTGCGTAACTTTTATTAACTTGATTATATGCTTTCTTACAGCCTCAAATGTTTGTTTTTTTACTTTAAATGGTCTTAACATTAACTTATTTAAACCTCGTACATGACTGGAGTAACGATATTCAAAATTTTGACTCCGAACTAAACCCAGTTCTGGGAATTCGTTTAGTATCAATTCGAGTGAAATTTTTGCCTCTTGACGAGAAAGCTGAGCTCCTAAACAATAGTGAGGGCCAAAGCCAAACGACAAAATCCTACTCTTTTCTCTGTAAAGATTAAAGATATCTGGATTTTCAAAAGCGTTGGGATCTCTGTTCCCTGCGCCAATAGCCAAACTGACTAAACTCCCTTTTGGTATTTTTTGACCTCCAATTTCTATTTCAATCAGGCATGTTCGCTGAATAATTTGAGTTGGTGCTTCTAGCCGTAAAGTTTCATTAATAACCAAATCTATCAAATCAGGTTGAGTTTTGACTTTACTTAATAGTTCTGGGTTGTTAAAAAGCAATAAAATAGCAGATGATACAAGATTAGGAGTTGTTTCATTCCCGCCCAGTAATAGCACTTTAGTTAAATTTAAAATATCTTCAGTTGTGAAATTTTCTATTGCACGTGGGTGAAAAATAAACTCATTAATTCCGGGGTTTTCAGGGTTCTTTTTAGAGTTTTCTATCCATTGTTTAATAATTGGTTTTAAGCCCTCCCAATGTTTATTTGCATATTCTCTATCGTGAATTGATTGGTTCGAAACCGCAGATTGCGACCAAGATTTCAACTCGTTATGTTCCTCAACTTTTAAACCCAAAAGATCTAGTATTACTAAAGAAGAGAACGGTAGTGCAAATTCTTTCAGTAAATCAAATGGAGAGTCCTTTTTTATTTCACGTATTAAACGAGCAGCAATTCCCCTATTTGTTTGTTCTAATTTTGAAACCCGACCTGACGAAAAAAGAGCTTGGTCTCCAGCCAGAATTTTTCTATTTTTTGTGTGTTTTGGAGGATCACAGTTTAATAGTATGGGGTCAAACGAATGAATTCCCTCAGAAGTAAATACTTGTGAGTTATTAAGTACTTCGATTATTTCATCAAAACCTATTATAAGCCAAGTTTTATTTCTTTCTAAATAATGAATAGGTCCATTCTTTCTCAGCTTGTCATAAAACCAAAAAGGGTTTTGTGAAAACTCCCAACTAGAAATATCTATTTCATTTGCTTGCATAGTCACAAACCTAGTTGAACCTATTTTTCATGTCTTGCAGATAGCGTTCATTTTCAATTACGTTCCCTCTTTCTGAAATGAATGCTTTACTTTCACTTCCAATCAGATACCTCAAGCGATTAGTGCCGTCAGTGGTGGCTTCATAAATAATAGTTGCAACCTGCTGAGGCTCTGTAAAAGATGGAAACCAGTTCGTAGAATGAACTTTATTTCTTAACCTCTCATACTCCTCTATTGGATTTTTTGCAAATTCGATTGCTGGTTCATAACTGTTCTGCTTAATCCCTCCTGGTTCAATTAATTTAATTTGAATTCCGAATTCCTGTAGTTCATAATAAATAGACTCCGAAAACCCTTCTAATGCCCATTTAGAAGCATGATAAATAGACAACATTGGAAATGCGAGTAAACCACATAACGAAGAAACATTAGCAATAACACCTGATTTTTGGTGTCTCATAACAGGTAAGATCGCCTTAATAACAGCAACTACTCCAAAAAAATTAACTTCCATCTGCCGTCGAATTTGCTCTTCACTAAATGACTCGATGGGCCCCGAGAAAACCAATCCTGCACTGTTAATCAATGCGTCAATTTTATCTTCTCTTTTAATTAATCGTGAAATAGTTTTAAAGATTGACTTTGGTTTCTGAAGATTTAACACAAAATAATTTACCTCTGTGGTTTTAGTTTTGGGTAACCCCTTTTTTGAACTCACAGTGGCAAAAACCACCCAGCCTTCTGCTGAAAATTTATCCACCAACTGACTTCCCACTTGCGAATTGGCGCCTATGATTAATACCTTTTTCCTGCTGTCAGATTTTGAATTATTCATAAATTTTCTTACGCCTTTTATCTCCGTTTTCAAGCGCTTCAATAAATTGTTTTTCAGTTATCAGACTATTCTTGTTTTCAACAAACCCTCTTGACTTTTGATCATACGGCCGATTATGAAAGGTCGTATAATTACTGGTCATAAAAAACTCCTCATCCAATTCGAATAATTCGAACCCTAAAACCGGTTTTTCACTATTAAAATAATAGTACATGGGCAGTACATCTTTCGGCCCTATCAAAATCTGTAAAGCGTATCTCGGCTTTTCAGATTTATTTACATCTGAATAATGGATTACTCCATCTTCAAATATTACCGCATCTCCAGCCTTGCAAGGTATTGGTCTTAGATATTTATGGATTAAACTATCCTCAAAATTTTTGAAATAATAAGGAACATTCATGGTTGCTATGTCCGGTAATATTTTATGACTCCCTTCAACCAAAGAAATTGTTCCATTTTCTTCAGTTGTATCAACTAAAGGACACCATATAGTGAAAGAGGTATCCGACTCTTTGCCAACATGTGTCCAATTTTGATGAATTTCAAACTTTCCGGTCCCCGGCGGTTTTACATAAAGATTTGCATTCCAAACATGATAATTGTTGAATAACTTATTTACAAGAGGATTAAAAGTAGACTTGAACAATTCGTTTGTCTTCCTTTTATAAGATTCGTTTGTATCTAAAAAGGTACAATGATATTTGGAAACGCCTATACGATCCGGAGCAAACCCATCGTCAGGGTTTAATCCCTTAATTTCATTTAACAACCTATGAACTGACCTTTCTCCTAAAATAGAAGTTTTCACAAAACCCTTCTCAAAATATTCGTGATTGTCTTTCTCGTTTCTGAATATTGGATTTTTCATACTATAGATTCTCTTCGCCCCAATTCTTGAATAAGTTCCTTCATTTTCAACAAATATTCATTTTCCATTTCTATTTCTTTTTCAAAGTCTACTTCTTCAAAGGTAGATTCTTCTATTGCTAAATTCGAGAATTTTGAGTTTGAAATATTAGTAAAAGTTGCATCCTTTGTAAAGCCTACGTTTGAAATTAAATTTTCCCCTGGAAAGATAGTTCTTAAATTATTAGCCAACAAATACATCGTCCATTTTACATCCCAAGATTTATCCTTCTTCACAAATCGATCAAAGATGGGGAGAAGAGAATCTATACTTACCCCGCTATTTGATTCTTTCACTCTAAAGGTTACCCAAAAATCATAATTATTTGGAAATTTTTCCCATCGATTCTTCCAAGTTGCCCATCCCCAAAAAGGAAGACTCACTCTAGATTTGAAATAATGTTTTTTACCTCCCTTAATTCCAAGATTAGAGCCATTTATACAACCCACGTTGCTGTTGCCTTCAAACTGATTCAACATTTTATCGCAATAACTAAAAAATAACATTGACGGAACTGTATCATCTTCAAGGACTATGACTTTTTCTGTCATTTTAAAAGCTTGATTTAATCCAAACTGAATAATTTTTGTAATTCCTAAATGCTTGTCAGGTTCAATTATTTCTACAGGGATTGAAAAAGAAAATCGATTTATTTCGTCAATGATTTTCGCCCTATTTACATCTTCGTTTGGAGAATTTGATTGATCAACAACAATGTAAAAAATACAAGGAGAGTAGTTGTTTACAGCTGTGTAAATCTGCCTTAAATGCGCCCATTTCTTAAAATTAAATATTATTACGGGAGTGTTGTTTTTCAATTTAAATATCGCGTTATTTAGGACTTTAAAAGTATAAATTTTATCCCCTTAAAATATGGCTATAAACTGTGAGTCTTCATTAATTCTAAAAGCCATATGCCCTCCTCAAAAAATAGAATCAATCACGCAAATGAAAAGGATTATTGACGATAAAAGTCGACTAACTTTAATTGAAAAACCCTTTTTTGATGAAATAAATCCAATTATTAAAGAAATTTCAACCAATAATGTTGAAGGTGACATCGTGTTCGTCGGAGTATACAGAGGAGGTGGAGCTTTATATTTAAAATCCTTGTTTGAAGAATACGGGTTTAGCAGGACTTGCTGGTTATTCGATTCTTTTGATGGATTTAAGAATCAGTTGTTGAGCGAAAACGAAACGACAACATTGGAAAATTTTACTTCTCAAGGAAAGTTCAAATTTCAACCTAGTTCTGAAAACGTTCGTTCACTATTTAAAAAATATAGTTGTGATACTAATTTAAAAATCGTGGAAGGATTTATCGAAGATTCACTACAAAGTATAAACTTCTCAAAAATTGCATTCCTACACATAGATATCGATACATTTAGTTCTACCACATACGCACTAGAACAATTGTATTCAAAGATTTCAAAAGGAGGTTGGATAGTAATTGATGATTATCATGTTAATCTTTACCAATGCCAAGAAGCGGTTGAAAAATTTAGAAAGACAAATGAAATTAATAATAAAATGGTAACAATTGGACGTTACCCTTGTGGTTGGCAAGTTTAAACTAAACTGTAAATTTCTGGTTATAAAACCTATTGAAGTAGTCTTGTTCCGCAGGTAATTTATGTATATCCGTGTTGGCATAAATTAGCAACCAGACGCATCTAGAACCATTAGATAAATTGTTAGTAGAAGAGTGTATTGTATTTCCATCCCACACAATTAGAGAACCGGATTTTGGTAAGGGGGTAATTTCCGACTCTACTTTAGTTGTAAATTTAATTGCTCCATTGTGTTCCGTAAAATCATCTAATACTAAACAGCAAGTAATAGTCTTAAACACACCCTTTTGAGCCAACATCAAATTTGGGCCATACTGATTGTCACAATGACTTTCAAATTCAAAATCTTCCTTTGGTGATTTAACAACCACTTGATCGTTGTAAAGATATACTTCTGAGGTGTTTAAAAAATATCCAGCAATTTTCAACATAGATTTACTAGTGTACAGTTTATATAACTCTTCATTATACTGAGAAGCCATATCCAATCCTTTCCAAAATGTCGGAACACCATGTTGCTTTTTTGTGCCTATTATAGCTTCATTCCCAAA
Organism: Vicingaceae bacterium; assembly: GCA_028245195.1. Taxonomy (GTDB): domain Bacteria; phylum Bacteroidota; class Bacteroidia; order Flavobacteriales_E; family Vicingaceae; genus NORP294. The sequence continues at coordinate 41,155 of JAOKCF010000004.1, forward strand.
TCGACTTTTAAGTTCTAAAGAAATGTTTCGAATGCTTCCTATAGTTTCATCCGAAAAAACGGAAGGCAAAATGGTTACTCCTAACTCCTTAAATTCTAGTAACTTTTGTTTCATTAGAATTATTACTTGTAAATTTTAACAATGCAGTTTTTGAACAGGAATATCCTTCTACCTCTTTTTCGCTCACCAATTTAAACTTATAATCGTTAGCAATAAAAGTAGCAATTAGCTCTTCAAAACTGTATTTCTGTTTTATCCAAAAATGGTATTCGATAACAAATTCATTCACTATTTTCAAAAGCTTGCTTTTTACCAAACCCTCCACAATATTACTTTCCTCCCCTTCTACATCAATCTTGCAAAAATCAATAAAGTCAAATTGAGAAACCACGCTTGTTATATTAACTACATTTACCTCTACTTCAAGACTAGAGTATTCGTTTTTATACAAAGACGCAATGGGTAAGTTATTATTTACAGTAGATGCTGTGTACAACTTTTTATCTCCTTTTATATTACTTATAGCAGCCTGATGTAGCTGAACTTCCAATCCATTTAGATTCAGTTTCAAACACTCAAAAGAATTACTATCGGGCTCATAAGCGATAACATTAGAATTCGGAAATAACTCTTTGAAGTACAAGCAAGTTAATCCCACATTTGCTCCTATATCTAAAATAATGGGGGTTGTACTTTTTGTGCTAAACCGGTAAATTTCTTCTTCAAATATTTCCTTTAACAAATAGTTAAAAACAGACTGCTTATAATAGGACTTTAGCTTATATTCCTTAAAATGATGCGTTTGTATTTCCACTACTTTATTTCCCAGTTAAATGCATTTAGTAGCATTCCCGTTGAAAAGTCAAGTTCTCCAATGTCAACAAATCCAGGCATTTTCACTTGTACTTTAAAATAAAGTAAGTTTTGCATGCTCTTAATCACCTTATAGTTTTTAAACAATTCCCCCACATTTTCATTTTCTAACTGCTTTCCTTTCGATTTATTCTTTATCTCAATTGCATTAGCAACAAATGTTAGCCCTATGCTATATACTTTAGAATTGAAAAAGTACTTCGGTATGGTGCATTCCAGTTGCACCTCTCTAATTTCATTCGTTTCGTCTACAACCCCAGCAACAATAGGACTTGAAACAATGATAACCGTTCCGACCGAATCACTTATCGTTAAGATTACATCTACCGTGTCTTCAAAAGAAAGTTTCTTGTAGTAAATGAAAATTGAAAATGGCTTATCGGACGAAAAATTCTCCTGGTGATCAATAACTTGAGATAGTTTAAGTTTCTCTAAACAAAATCCTCTTTGCTCATTCAAGCCAGGAAAGTCTTCTAACGTTACATTTGAACTATGAACATAAATGTTATTCTTATTAATTGCCTTTGAAAGATATGTTGAAATAATTTCCGCCTCTTTTGAAACTTGTATTAATTTGCCTTCGTTCATCTCAATGAACATATCAAAAGCATTTAGTTCGTACATATTATGACTAACCATTACAACTGTTCGGTTAGACGCAATGATAGATAAAATCTTATTTCTTGACTTGAGAACAAACTCAGCATCTCCTACACCAAAAACTTCGTCAAACAAATAAATATCAAAATCTAAGTGAGCTACAATGCTAAAAGCTAACCTCAAATACATCCCTTTTGAATAGTTCTTTACAGGCTCATCAATAAATGACCCGATTCCGCTAAATTCAATTATCTCCTGTACTTTAGGATGTATCTCTTTTTTTGAAAATCCTAAAAGCTGTCCATTTAAAAAAATATTTTCCTTGCCACTTAGTTCAGGGTGAAAACCTGCTCCAATATCTAATATACTAGCTACCTTACCTTTTAATTTTACAATGCCAGAAGTTGGTTTAGTAACGCCGGCTAATATTTTTAACAAGGTGCTTTTCCCACTTCCATTCGGGCCAATAATTGCAATGCTCTCTCCTCTTTTTATTTCAAAAGACACGTCGTTTAGGGCTAAAAAGCCACTACTTAAGTTTTCATTATTTACTATCTTAGAATTTCTAAGAGAGTAATTCTTAGATAAATTTAAAACCGAAATAGCATTCTCTTTAGTCATACGCTATCTGCAAATTTATTCTCTCTAAAGGAATATAAATAGAACCCAAAGAATAGCACAACCGTTGATAGCAAAAAGTTTATCCCCCAAATGAATTTAAACTCAATTTCGTCAAAAATGACCCAACGCCATAAATCTATAACATTGGCTATTGGATTGTAATCGAAAATAAATTGAAACCTCTCTGGGAAAATACTTGCCGATAAAAATACCGGCGTAAGCCAAATTGCCACGCTGATGAGGTAAGGTAACACTTGCAGAAAATCCCTTTTTGCAATTGAAATTGACGAGATAATGAAAGTCGTAGCTAAACCACAAGTTATATTAAAAATTAAAACGAGAGGCACAAAAATTATTTTCCAACTAATTACTATCTCAAAATAAATCAACAGCGGAATCAGCAAAGCCAAGCTAATAGTCGCCTCAAATAAACCAACAACTGTTTTTGAAAAAAGCAAGATACTTTTTGGAAAATATATTTTCTTGATGACGTCTGTAGATTCTTGAACTGCAGAAACTCCGTTTGAAATAATGTAAGTAAACAGATTCCAGCCTACCAATCCAGTAAGCACATATACTGCATAAGGAATTTGGCCACTAGTCCAGTTTAACATATAACCAAAGAAAACATAAATACTTAACCCTAATAGTGGTTTAAAAATACTCCATGCAAAACCCAAATGCGTTTGAGCATACTTTACTTGCAAATCTCTTCTTGCGAAAACCCATATCAAATTTTTATGCTCCCAAACTTTTACGATCGAAGTTCTTAAAGAATCATGGCCAGAAGTATAGGTAGTTGTCTCTCTAGTATACATGTTTAAAAAATCAGTCCTTGCTGCTTAAAAAAAGGTTTGTTTCAATTGATTTATAAAATTTACTTTTACCAACAATGTATTTAAAAAGACTCTATTGCTAAAGATTGCTCACATTGTAAACCCAGTAAAAGTAGCTAAAAATAACCAGTTGTTTGCGGCTCAGCTTATCACTTTTGAGAGCATGAAGGCAGCAAAAGAGCAAGCCAATCTTTCTGATTTCGAGCTAATTCAATGCTGCACACAATACTCCGCTGATGAGGAAGTAGTTCCTAGTTATTTCAAGAAGTTAAGCAACTTAAAAAGGTCAGTAAATGAGGTTAATTCCAAATTAAACGGACGTAAACTTCCTTTAATAAAAGATATTCTTTATAAAATCAATGAATTAGAGAATACTGATTACCTCATTTACACCAACATTGACATTGGTTTGATGCCCTATTTTTATAATACAATTTTAGGGTATATTAAAAAGGGACATGACGCAATAATCGTTAATAAAAGAAGGTTAGTTGCAGACTACAATAACGTAAATCAATTACCTGATATATATGCTGACTTAGGCAAGTCGCATCCAGGCTTTGATTGCTTTATATTCAAACGTGATTTGCTTGAAAAATTTGTTCTAAATGACATTTGCGTTGGAGTTCCTTTTTTAGGCGTCAGTTTATTGCACAATTTAGTAGCTCATTCTCAAAAACCATTAGTTATAACCAATGCTCATTTAACTTTTCATATTGGAATGAGTGTTCTAGAATTTAAAAAAGACGAATATTATTCCCACAATAAAGCAAGCTATTTCAATAACATTTACCCAAAAATTAAATCAAATTTTGACTTAAATAAATTCCCATATTCTGAAAAATCCTTTTTAAAAAGAATGATTTTCTGGATGTTAAATCCAAGTATTTTTACCGTTGACTATTTGAATTTAGAACGGAAGAATAGGCTCAAGAAAATTAAATTAAAACTCGACGAAATTCGATGGAGAATTTTACAGCGTTAATAAATTCAGCAAATAAGATCGCTTCGCAATAAAGGCAGTAGAATTAATTTTCAGCCTTTGAAAAGGTCCAGACTCTGCACCGTCATATTCAAATCCTAAATTTTTATTGTAGTCAATAGCTACAGCATTGTCTTTGTGAACTTTTGCAAAAACCTTATCCAACTTTAATTCTTCAAAAGCATATTCCAAAAGTGCAACGGATGCTTTAAAAGCGATACCCGTTCCCTCAAACTCTTCGTCTCCAATAAAAAGACCTGCATATGCCGTTTTTTTATCGGTATCAAACCGATTAAGATGAATTAACCCTATTGGAGTTGAGCCTTTTCGGATTATAAAATAAACATTGGTAGATGTCACTATCGCCTCAAACCACCTTTCTTGTTGACCTAAGGTAATATACGCTTTAAAATCCATAAAGCGATTCACTTTGGGCGAATTTCTCCACGCTCGAACAAGCATAGCCGACTCAAGTGTTAGTGGTTCTAGGCAAATTCCAAATTTTTCAATCATAGCTGCTCATCTTCCGCAATCATAATCTGGTCCAACTCGTTTTGATTAATCCAAATTCTTCGAATGTACTCCCCAATCACCCCTAAAGTCATTAGTAGAATTCCTGTGGAAAAAAAAATAGAAACTATAAGGGCTGAAAACCCCTCATTAGAATCATAAACAACCTTTTTATAAATAAAATAACACCCTACAAAAAAACAAGTAACGGCTGTTACAACTCCAAATCGAATAATAAAATTGAATAAAAATGAAGAATGAAAAACTATTATTTTTAACGCAAATTTGAATAAATTCCAAAAAGAATAACTTGAGGGTCCAACTTCTCTTTTAGCGTGGTTCACAGTACACGTTGATTTCTTACTTGAATTTCTCAGTAAATACTCTTCAATAAATACGATTGGTTTTTTATTCTTCTTAAAAGAGGCTGCTACATTTGAGCGCATTAAACGAAAAGCAGTGATGGATGAGTAGTCAATTTTTTCGTAGCTAAAAACGAACTTTAAAATTGAGCTCCCTAAGTTTCGATACAACGAGTGTTCCTTTTTCTCAAAAGCACCAAAAACTAAGTCTGATTCGGTTTCATTTAAACAAGTAATCAACCTCTCAATTTCAAATGGATCATGCTGTAAGTCATCATCAATTGTCGCGATAAGTGGAGCCGTGCAATAACTTAACCCAATTGCAGTGGCAGTATGCTGTCCATAATTTTTTGTCAACCTTACAAATCGATGAGGGAAAATTGCAGCTGCTTTTACTAAAATACTTTTGCTGCTTTCAACATCTCCATCTTCAACAAAAATTACATTAAAACTAAAATCAATGGAGTTTTTCCATTCGTTTAAGCGCCTCACCAATTTTGGGAGTATTTTCTTCGAATTATAAAGCGGTATAACTATATCTAATTCAATCATTTTTTTAATTAGATATTTATAAATTCTGGCTGAGCTATTTTTATTTCATCGATTCTTACTAGGGCTGAAGCAATTGAAAAGCCAACTCCAAAACCTGAAAATAAACCCCATCCAAATTTATCACTTGCCCAGTTTAGGCTAAGCGTTAAAGGTATACTCGCAGAGGCCGTATTTCCATAGTCATATAATGAGTTCGGTGCTACACTTTGTTCGACGCCTATAGCCTTCATTATTGAATTATTAATTAAAAGGTTCGCTTGGTGAAAAACATACATTTTGGGAGTATTGTTCTCATTAGAATATCTTTCTAGTAATGTTTTAATGTTATTAGGAACATACTTTACAGCATAGTTAAACACATCGACTCCGTCCATTCGCATCCAATCTCCAGTTGTATTTTTTTGCATCGAAATAGCATTTTTCCCTTTCCCAAAGGTCTCTAAATTAAAATAACTTTCCCCTCCCTTATTGCCCTCTATTCCAATGACAGAAACTGCGTCAGAAAATATTGGCTTCACAGCCATATCAAATTCTTCAGTTAAACTTGTTGATACATCACCACAGCACAAAATAGCTCTTTTGCCTTGTTGATCTAAAGAAACTAATAATTGACTTGCGGTGTGCAAGCCATATACAAAACCAGAACAACCTGAATTAATATCGTATGCCAAAGTAGTGGGAGGGAAATTCATTTCTCCGTGAATTTGACAGGCCAAAGATGGAATTGGCGATTGTGCAGTTTGGGTTACAATTATCAATACGTCTAAAGAACTTTTATCCCATGTCAATAACTCCAAAAGTTTCTCAATTCCCGACTTAAAAAGAACCTTGCCCGATTGCGCCTTCTCTTTTGCAACATGCCTGAACCTAATGCCTGTGTGTTTTATTAATTCTTCTTTTTGCTTTAAGTTCAGCGCAGAAAGTTCTAGATTGTCCTCTTTGTTATAAGGCAATACTGTCGTAATCCCACTAATTTTAGTTCCAATTATTTTCGAAAATGCCACTACTTTGAGCTTTGAATAATAGTGAACAAATCACCAAGTGTTTTTGATTTTGATAGGTCTGTAGAAGAAATTAAAACTCCAAAGGCATCGTTAATTGCAGAAATAAAGATCAATGCATTTAACGAACTCCAGTTTGGCAAATCTCTGAACTCAGTTGCCATACTCGGTAATCCATCTTGAACCTGAAACTCCTTTGATGTAAAACTTAAAAATTTTAATTCGCTCGTCACTATTGTAGATTTAATAATTACTTAACACGCATACATTTCTATTCATTTTGCGAATAAAACTCAAACTTATATAATTTAGATGTATCTCTCCAATATCAAACTGACATTTAGTAAGTATTTTATATATTCCCAGTATAATTCTATAATACCCCTCATTACGCTGGAAATTATATTATATTTGAAGTTTAAGTTTTTTAGGACCATGCATTATCTCAAGTTCGTTATTATGAATAAAACAGTTTATTATTTCTTGTGTTTACTCTTTACTTTCTCAATTTTTGAGAGCCACGCTCAACTTAACTCTGCAGACGTTCAGGTAAACGTGAATTATCAAAATGGTTCCATGTCAATATCATGGACAGACATTAAAGGGTCAACTAGATGCAAAGATTATGGCACAAGAGAAAAGTTGTCTTACAAAATAGGTTCCGCTTCTTCACAGGTTATATTTGACAATACTAGTGGAGGTTCTTCTGCATCAAGTTCTATGACATTCACAAATCTTCCAGGGGATTTTTTCACAAATCAGGTAACTCTTACGTTTGAGGGAAAATTTGGTAATGGTTATTCCAATAAAGGGTGTACCAGCCCTGAGTTACCATTTACCATCGTTAAATCCATAGCTACAAAAATAGACGACCCTCAAACACTAAACGCAGCTTATGATCAATCTTGCGCAAATGTTTATCTCAATTGGGACCCCCCTGGATTAGGCGCAGGGTCTCCTGCTTTAAGGTATGAAATTTCAAGGAGAGAAAGTAATTCAACAGGCTCATACACCCTTATAAGTTCAGCTGTAAATGGCAGCAGTTACAGTGATGCGAGTGCACCCGCAGGTGTTGAACAAGAATATCTAGTTAAAACCAAGATGCTTTATTCAGGATCTAGAACAGCCTTAACAAATGGTGTTAGGTCAAATGGCCGTAGAGTTGGAATATCTGGAGATCCTACCGGTTTATTTATTGATCAAGCAAATTGTAATGGAGAGTTAGATATAAACTGGAATTGGTCAAGCTCTAACAATCCGAGTAACTTCATTGTCACTAAGGCAAATAACGCATCATTCACGAGTAACCCTCAGACATTCACACTCTCTGGATCAGATAGAGCATACAGAGATAATAACTCTGTTTCAGGTTCAACTTATTTTTACAAAGTTCAAGCCACAGCAACTTGTCCGAATAACTTGAATAATCCGTTGTTTTCGCTTTCCTCAAACACAGAGTCTCAGGTTGGCTTGGGAATTCCTTCTTCTACAGTTACTTCTGCAATATCAACAAACATCCCAAATAGGGAGGTTACCTTAAATTGGGTAGACAATTCTCAAATGGAAGAGGGGTTTAAGGTTGTAAGACAAGGACCTAGCGGTCAAGTTGAATTCGATGTTGGAGAAAACACAACTTCTTACACAGATAATTCGGCAGATATCTGTGCGAACTTAACTTATTCTGTGAAGGTTTTTAATTCTTGCCGAACGACCGGAGTTATTTCTACAAATTCCCAAACAACTTATATACCTGCTGACATTTCTAATGTTTTTAACAATTCAAGCAACAAGGTTACAGCATCTGACGGAGAGTTTGGAGATCGAATAGAACTAAAATGGTCAACACCAACGAGGCAAGTAGATGATTGGTCTATTTATCGCATTAATCCTATAATCCCTGACACAACTTTCCTGGCGTCAGTAGATGGAAGTTCAAGGTTTTACTCTGATGTCTCCGCAAATGCTAATACATTGTATGAATATTTAATTGAAGGCGTTAGTGATTGTGCTGGGAACATATTAAAATCAGATTCAACAAAAGATGTTGGCTTTAGGCTTGCGTTTGGAACATCAAATGGGCAAGTAACGTACGACGGAGGTACGGCAGTTGAAAACGTTAAAATAACAGCTGAATCTGCCTCTGGAGCGAGTGGTTTCTCAGGAGATTTTAATGGGACTTCAAGTTATGGTGATGCCCAAAATCCAACAGATTTTCAAACTGATTCGATGACTTTTACAGGTTTCATCCGTCCCAATAATTTAATTGGGAAAAAGGTAATCGCATCAAAATTATCAGGGTCGATAGGTTGGGAATTCTTCCTACAGAATTCGGTCTTAACACTCACCACAGGGAGTAAAACAATTACAGCCACATCTCCATTTATTGTTGCTAACAATTGGGTCTCCGTTGCTGCGTCTGTTTCGGGAGACACAGTGAAGTTGTATGCAAATGGAGTTTTACTCAATACTGAAGCGTCTAACCAACGTTCAACAAACACCACATCAAATTTTTTAATTGGGAAATCACAATCAGGTAACTTCTTTAAAGGTCAGTTAGATGAGCTGCGTTTTTACAATAGAGCATTATCCAATGACGAAATTCGAAAAAGCTTCGATGTTTATATAAATCCGTCTCAAAATGGGTTAGTTGGTTACTGGAGGTTTGACGAAGGATTTGGAGATAATGCTTACGATTACTCTAAGACCCTGCTCACCCCTAATAAAAATCACGCATCACTTGTAAACGTTCCTTTTAGTGCTAGCAAGCCTTCTACAAGTCAGTTAACCGCAGGAGCGTATACAAATGACAGGGGTAGCTATTTCATCCCGTTTATCCCATTCTTAGGAAATGGGGACAATTTTATAGTGACGCCCGCGTTTGGGACACATACATTTACTCCGGCAACTACAACACTTTATATTGGCGGAGCTACTCCTAATTTTAACAATGTTAATTTTCTCGATAATTCATCCTTTAATGTAACAGGATCAGTTAAATTTAAAGGTTCAAGCTGTTTTGTCGAAGGTGTCTTCATTAAAGTTGATGGTGCAGTTGTTATTCAAAACGGTGTTCCTGTTAAAACTGATGCTCTAGGATCATATTCAATGCAGGTCCCTATTGGCCCGCATGTTATAACGGCAGAAAAAACTAGTCATGATTTTTCTGTTGGAAGGTTCCCTTCTTCTGGCAACTACAATTTCCAACAAAATGAAAATCTTAATTCATTTATTGATAGCACCCTATTAAAAGTGATTGGCCGTGTCGCTGGTGGAGGAATTCAAAAATCACTTCCACCCGGCTTATCTCGGGGAATCAATAATATTGGACAGGCAACAATAAATTTTAAATCACTGCAAGGGAATGGTTGCTTGGATACCACGGTTACAACAGATCCTATTACTGGCGAATATGAAATAAACCTCCCCCCGCTAAAGTTTGAAGTTAAAGATTTCGCAATTAGCTCTAACGCAGGTATAATATTTAATAACAATGCCATTCTTAATTTATTCGATACCCCTCCACTGCAAACAGAGTTGGACACGTTATTTCAGGATTCTGTTGGCGTGCAAAAAGTTATTGGCATTGACAGTATTTCATTTAATAAACAGCTTGATTTTATCTACTCTGAGGCTCCAATTTTAAATGTTGTAGATGAAAACTTTCAAAATAATTATGGTGATGATTCCTTGGCAACAACGGTTAACAATTTTGCAATAACCGTCCCTACAAGCTCACTAGGGCTAAATTATCCTGTATTTCGAGAGAACCAGGAGTATAATTGGAACATTTTGGCGAATGAAGTTTATGTCAACAAAGATGTAAACCAAGCGGATCCCAATACCTGGGTGTATGACAGCGTTCCATTAACTGATGGTAAATTTATTATTAATAATAACTTGGCTGTAAACGTTTCAAGTGAAATTGTTGTAGAGCCTCAGGATAATTTCGATGGTACACAGCCGTATACATTTGTTGCCAGCCAAGCTAATATTTCCCAAAACCCAATCCCACAATATAATTTTACGAAAACTTTTGAAATTGCTTTAGTTACGCCAACTGCAACAGTTATTTGGAACCCAAACGCAGGTGACGGCACCCCTTCTTCTTTATTTAGGGGCATAATTTTCGGAGGGAAAGCACTAGGAAACTCCTTTGCAACAGCTGGACCCCAAGTTGTCACTATGATTTTAAGAGACCCTCCGGGGTCCAATAGCTTTTCTACTTGGGGAAAGGAAACGACTCACACTATAACCAGCTCGTTTGAAACAGACTTTGGCGGTGGATTCAACCTTGAAAAGGATATCAAACTAGGTACAGAGTTCGCAATCGGATTAGGATATGCTACTAAAGTTAAAGTTTCTAATAATTTAAAACTTAGTTTAAAAGTGCAAGCGAGTGTTAATACCAACAACGAACATGTTGAAAGTGTAACTAGAGGAGTTGAAATAAATACTAGTTCTGACCCAGACTTTGTGGGTCCTAATGCTGATTTATTTTTTGGAAAGTCAATGAACATGGACTTTGGCCTTGCGCAAGTGATTGCTCTAATTGATACCGCGAAATGTGGTGGTTCTAACACCGAATGCTACGGAGATACTCTATCCTATAACGGAAATGGCTTTAGAATAGGCACAACTAAAACAATGTTTGTTGTGCCGGGAGGGTATGGGACTGAATTTGTTTATAGCCAATCAGGAATTGAAAATAATGTATTACCAAGATTGGTTAATTTGAGGGATCAAATACTAGCAGGAGGTGGTAATTACAACTCAATTCTATCTTCTAATGATCCCAATTATGCGAGGAGCAATGACGATGTTGTGTTTGGCACAAATGCTACTCCAGCCCCTCTAGAATCCTCTCGTGATGATAGTTTAGGTCTAAGTTATCATTTCTCAGGGTATGGCACAAGGGATACGACTGTTACAGATACAATTTTAACCTTCCCTGTTGTAGTCTCGATTCCAAGAAGAATTACAGTTGTAACAGGTACAGATAGTGTTTGGTGGTACAACAGGCAAATTACACTTTGGAAAGACGCTTTAGCACTAAATGAAAAAGAAAAAATTGAGGCAACTTCATCAAATTTAGACCGTAATATCTCTTATCAGGCAGGGTCTTCCATCGCTTACACAAGTTCTTCAACAATAACAGACACAAGAACAAGAACCTATAATTTAAATTTAACAGAAACGGCAGCCCTAAATATAGCCGCTGAAGTTGCAGGTAGCGGAGTGAGCGTGTCGAATTCATTAAACCTAACTCAAAATATTAGTAAAGGGACATCCTCATCAACAGGGACGACTACAACTTTTGGTTATACGCTGGATGACCAAAACCCTCTAGATGACTTCAGCGTTGATGTATTTGAATCTACACAAGGATTTGGAACAATGTTCAAGACTAGAGCAGGAAACACTGCTTGTCCTCATCAAGAAGAGTACAAATCCAAATATCATCTCCCAGGAACCATAATAGATCAAGCAACCGTGCAATATGAACAACCAAGAATAACTGCATCTCCATCAACAGTATATAATGTTCCAGCAGATGGCTCTGCCGTAATTAATTTAAATCTAATCAATGATGGAATAAAACAAGAAGTTTATGCAATAACAGTTCTTGAAGCTTCAAATCCGAACGGTGCAATATTAAAAATTGATGGGTTAACCCCGAATAGACAATTTGCAATACCACCGCAAGCTTCGTTAAACAAGCAACTAACAGTATCTAAGGGAGCAACTCAGATTGTGTACGATAGCTTAGCTATTGTATTTCACTCAACTTGTCAATATTCGTATAGCACTGCAAATTATAAAGATATTGCGGATACAGTTTATATTTCTGTTAATTTCTTGCCTTCATGCACGGATGTTGCTATTAGTAATCCTGGGGACCAATTTGTGTTAAACAATTCATTTAACGACACCTTGCCACTGATACTATCAGGTTATGATATAAATTATGGAGGCCTAGAAAAAATTGGTCTCCAATTCAAGCCTTCTTCGCAATCCTCTTGGATTCCCCTATCAGAAGAATGGTTTTTCGATACTGCCAGTGTAGACCCAACACACCCAAGTCCATTTCCAATTCCTACAAATCAATCCTACATTAGCTACAATTTGGATCTAGCACAAGCCATTGATCAAGAATATCAAATTAGAGCATTTTCAACATGTGAGATCCCAGGAAATCCAGATAAAACTATATTTTCGAATGTAATCGGAGGTATCGCCGATAGGGTTAATCCAGAACCATTTGGGACACCGTCTCCAGCTGACGGAGTTTTAGACCCCAATGATGATATATCTATCCAATTTAACGAGCCTATTGAAGCGGGATCTATTACACTAGACAATTTCCAATTATCAGGAGTTGTAAATGGTCAGGAAGTTCGACATGATAAAACGGCTTCTTTTGATGGTGCAACAGGATACCTGCAAGTAGCAAATGGGTTTGACTTTGCTTCAGGGAGTTTTACAATTGAATTTTGGGCTAAACGAGACGTTTTAGGTACAAATCAAGTTGTTATATCTCAAGGGAATACTCCTAATAATTTATTCGCAGTTGGCTTTAATGCATCGAATAATGTGGAAGTTACAGTTGGAAACCAAACATATTCTTCCACTTTCACTAATAATGATGACAGCACATGGCATCACTACACGGTTGCTTATGATAAACCCAATTTAACACTAGAGATTTTTGATCGCTCTAGTTCTGCAACTGTTTCAAGTACGACTAATAACTTCTTCTCTTCATTCACGAGCGGTGGCAAAACATATTTTGGTAAAAATTCCCAAAATAACTCGGAATTCTTTAACGGTAGTGCTCATCAAATTAGAATTTGGAACAGAGCGCTAAGCAGTTCTTTGGTTTCAAGCAGGTTAAACGTCAACCTTACGGGGAGGGAGCCTGGTTTGATTGGATATTGGCCAATGGAAGAAGGTAGAGGAACCCTAGCGGAAGATAAAGCAAGAGCTAGGAATGCCGAAGTATATGCTCAATGGGAAATAAGCCCGAAAAGTAGCAGCGCCACTTTTGACGGGACTGACGATTTTGCCTTGCTTGATAGTGCGGGAACTGTAGCGGTTTCATCTGAAATGGATCTTTCTGTAGAGTTTTGGTTTAAAACTGCCGGTGGTTCTACAATGTCGATGCTTTCTAACGGTGGCGGAAGATTTACTCCAAATGGATCCAACAGAAATGGCTGGAACATTGAAATGGCTGCTGATAACACTATACATGTTAAAAATGATAGTACAGACTTTATAGCAGTTTCAACCAGCTTTGCAGATAACAATTGGCATCATTTTGCTTTAGTTGTTAATAGAGCTGCCAATGCAACTGCATACATTGATGGCATCCAGCAAAACACACTTAGTGCAGATAATTTTTACGGATTTGGAGCCCCAAGACTTGCAATTGGAGCACGTTACTCTATAAATGGAAGTATTGAAACATATGATCAACACTTTAATGGGTCAATTGATGAGATACGAATTTGGAATTCAGCTCGACTAAAAGATAACATCGATTTAGACATGTTCAATCGATTAAAAGGCAATGAGTTTGGCTTGTTAGTGTACTACCCTTTTGAAAACTACAAGCTTGAACTAGGAGTCCCGAGCCTTACTCCTAATTTTAAAGATGGATCGCTCAGTTTGTTAGACTTAGTTCCACAAAATGGAGCATTTGTAACTGCTGCTCAAACACCGGCAATTGCTTTGCAAAGACCTGTGAAAAATGTCAACTTCACTTGGAGTGTGAACAATGACAAAATTGTTATAAATACTAATGAGGATCCAAGTAATATTGAAAATGTTACGCTGAATATCTCAGTAAGAAATATTAAAGATTTACACGGCAATAAAATGCAATCCCCGAAAACGTGGATAGCATACATCAATAAAAACCAAGTGAAATGGCAAGATGATGAAAAAAACTTATTAAAAGAGTTTAATGACACTTTGACCTTCTCTAGTAGAGTAATTAACAGTGGAGGACAGGTGAAGAATTACACTATCAGTAATATCCCCGCATGGTTAACAGTTGCGCCTTCTAGTGGAACCATTACTCCTCAAAGTACCGAAGCGATTAAATTCACAGTGAATTCTGCATTAAATATTGGTAATTATGTCGAAGATTTACTACTAACTACTGACTTTGGTTATGCTGAAAAGCTTAATGTTAAACTTAAAGTTAAAAAAGCAGCACCAAGCTTTGTATTTGATCCAAGCCTTTACGCTAAGAGCATGAATATAATTGGTCAAATTTCAATAAATAGTAATATCAGCGTAAACGACGAGGATATATTAGTGGCTTATATCAACAATGAGATAAGAGGTAAAACGACCTTGCAGTACGTTCCTAGTTTAGATAAGTACATCGGTTTCTTAGATGTGTACAGTAACAATGCTGACTCAATTAAATTTAAAGTTTGGAATGCATCAGAAGGGGAATTGCATGAAGATGTAACACCTGATCTTTATTTCGTAGAGAATTCTTTGGTAGGAAGTATTTTGAGCCCTCAAATCTTCGATGCGGTGAATAACCTCTCCAAACCAATTATTCTTAATGCCGGTTGGAATTGGGTTTCTTTCCCATTAACTGATGCCAAGATGAGTAGTTTATATTACTTCTTTCAAGGAATAAATTTTAACTCAGGAAACGTTGTTAAAACGATTGGAACTAATTCGGTTGCTCAATACGGTGGCCCAACTTTAGGGTGGTCTGGTAGTTTAACTAGAAACGGGTTAAACAACGATCAATCTTACCTGATTTATATTTCTGTAACAGACACCTTGGAGTATAAAGGTTTGGCTATCGATCCTGATACAGTGCCAATTACTGTAGCTCAAGGATGGAATAGAATTGGATTTGTTTCAACAAAGAACATCGAAATTAATTCTGCCTTAGCAAACTATAACGCAACTGACGGAGATTTGATTAAATCTCAACAAGCGTTTGCAGTTTACTTGTCAACTTTAGGTTGGATTGGAAGTTTAACAACTTTAGAACCAACCGAAGGGTATCTTTTACAAGCTGCTAACAGCTCGACTTTTGTTTACCCAAGAAGAGGCTTACTTAGAATTAAGGAAGAGCCGGTGCAAGAAAAGTTAGACGAAACACTTCCGACTTTATACTCTCTTAATCCTAATCAATTCGAAGCTAGCACGAATGCAATTGTTAAAATTAATACTTGCGAAGAGGTATTAGAAAACAAGGATTGGGCATTAGCCGCATTCAAAAATGAAGAATTAAGAGGTTGGATAGGTTCAACTAAGTTTATTAATTCAGATGTTGGTAACCAGTACTTTATTACTGTTTTTGGTGAAGAAAATGAAACTTACTCATTCAAAATGATTAACCAAGTAACAGGCGAGCAGATGATGGTTGACGCAAAACTTGACTTTGAAAAGAATAAAGTGCAAGGAGCCGTGAATAATCCTTTACGATTCAACCTGTTTACAGAAGTTAATTGTGATCAATTCAAGATAGAATCAATCTCAGATGATGAAAATTTTAGCTACCCTAATCCATTCTCAGGCTTCGTAACAATTGTTGTTCCGAACGAAATTTCTGAAAACGGTCAATTAGAGATTATAGATAAAAACGGAAGAATAGTTTTCAGCGCAAATGTTGATGACGGCAGAAAATGGCACCTAAATGGCGCTGAACTATATTTCTTGTCTAATGGTGTATACACCGTAAAGTTTACTGATGGAGAAACTATCATTACTGAGAAATTAGTTCGAATAAAATAATTTTACCTTTGACTTTACAACATTAAAATGTAGCACACAAAAATTTTAGAATTAACTTAATTATATCGTTTCCGTAGCTTAACAATCATTCAACTAGAATTATATTATGAAAACCATCAATTCTTTAGCATTAACCTTTTTACTATTAGTTTCAGGTTTTATAAGCGCTCAAGCTCCAAGCTGGTCAGTTAACCCTAACAGCTTTCAGTACAGTATGACCGTAACTGCTGTGTTAGATTTAAACTGTACTGAACTTCAAAGCCCTTCTAATCAAGTAGGAGCTTTTGTAGGAAATTCCCTCAGAGGCGCAGCTTTTTCGTCGACAGTGATTGGAGGTAGATACGAAATAAGCATGGTAATTTATAGTAACTTAGTCAATGGAGAGCAGGTAAGTTTCAGGTTTTACGAATTGTCTTCCGATTCTATTTATGTAAGTGTTGATACCATTGCTTTCCAAGACAATGCTATTTTTGGAAACCCTGTAAACCCTCTAGCAATTCGAAACAATACGCAACCAAACTTAATTTCAATTAGTTCAGACACCCTATTAGAAAATCAAGCAATTGGTGCTACTGTTGGAACATTTTCAACAACTGATTCTGATGTAGGACAAACACATACTTATAGCTTAGTAAGCGGAACAGGTAGCATCAATAATGGGCTCTTTAGTGTTTCAGGAGCCGACTTGATTGCGAACTTTGTTCCAGATTTTGAAACAAAATCAAGTTATTCAATAAGGTTGAGAACCACTGACAATCTTAGTTGTACCTATGAAACCCCCATTACTATTTTTGTCAAAAATGTGAATGATGCTCCTACCGGTTTAACCTTATCCAATAACCTAATTGATGAAAATCAGTTAGCAAATAACACTATTGGTACATTAACTCCTATCGATACTGATGCGAATGAAATATTCACTTATTCGTTCGTCGCTGGAGCAGGAGGCTCTGATAATAGTTCATTCAATTTAAATGGAAATATCCTCAGAACAAATGCTTCGTTTGACTTTGAGACGAAATCAACTTATAATGTTAGACTGCAGGTTGCTGATAGGGCTAACAACTTATTTGTTGATACATTTAAAATAACTGTTAATGACATCAATGATGCTCCAACAGATGTTATAATAAATTCAGATTCAGTACTAGAAAACTTACCTATCAATTCCGTTGTAGCGACTTTAACAACAGCTGACCAAGATGTTAGTCAAACTTTTGCCTACAGCTTTGATAATGTGCCTGGAAATAATAATGCAGATTTTAATATTGTTGGGAATCAACTGAGGTCAAGACAAATATTTGACTTTGAGAATACAAATATCTATTTCATTTATGTACAAACAAATGATTTGAACGGGGGAACTTTTACGAAACAACTAACAATAAGAGTTATTGACGCGAACGATGCTCCTTCAAATTTGCAGCTTTCAAACGCAAGTGTGAATGAAAATAGACCTGCAGCAACTTTTGTAGGTGAAATGATAACGACGGATCAAGATGCCAACACTTCATTCACTTACTCCTTGGTTAATGGTGTTGGTGATGCCGATAATGGTAACTTCAGTATTCGAAACGATTCTATTTTTACTACCCAAATATTAGACTTAAACACTCAAGCTACGCATACTGTAAGAATAGAAACAAATGACGGCAACTCCGGGACTTTCGCAAAAGCCTTCACTATTTTTGTAAAAGATGTCAACAATTTTCCAACCGACATGGTCCTTTCTAACAACATTATTGCTGAAAACACAATTATTGGTTCAGAAATAGGATCAATTACCACTACTGATGCGGATGCAGGTGACGGGCATACTTATTCGTTAGTAGCAGGAATTGGAGATACTAACAACACGTCATTCTCTATTTCTGCTGATAAACTATTGACGAACACAGCCTTTGATGTAACGGTAAAAAGTAACTATACAGTAAGACTTCAAGCAGATGACGGATTTGGAGGAGTTTACCAAGAAATATTCACCATTAACATTAGCAATAGTAACGATGCCCCAACTGACATCAGTTTAACTCCAGGGAGCTTTAAAGAGAATCTACCTCAAAGTTCTTTCATAGGTGCGTTTGCAACTGTTGACAAGGATACTTCCGACACTTTTAGTTACTCGTTTATCAATCAAGGAACAAATGATAACACATCTTTTATTATTTCAGGAAATGAATTAAGAACGGGAGGGAGTTTCGATTTTGAAACAAAAACCCTTTATGTTATAGAAGTTGAGACACGAGACCTTACGGGAGCTACTTTCAGCCGTCAATTAACCGTTAATGTAACGGATAGTAATGACGCCCCAACAGCTTTAACAATCTCTGCTGATAGTATATTAGAAAAATCCCCTGTAGGAACTTTTGTAGCAGATTTAAATACCGTAGATACTGATGCTACAGATAATTTTACATACACCTTAGCTGCAGGTCAAGGCTCAAGCGATAATGCTCTTTTCAGAATCAATGGTAGTTTATTAGAAGTTGACTCTGTACTAAACTTTAATAATGCTCGAACAAGAAACATTAGAATCGAAACCACAGACAAAGGTGGAAGAACATTCCAAAGTAGCTTTATAATTAGAGTACTTAATCAAAATGATTTACCAAGTGATATTTTACTTTCTGACACCATGGTAAATGAAAATGCTGCCATTGGCTCAAGAGTAGCTGTCATTACTAGTGTTGATGAAGACCCAACAAGTACCTTTCTTTACGACCTAGTTGCTGGTTCTGGTGATTCAGGGAACTCAAGTTTCACAATAGATGGGAATGAATTAAAGACCAACAGCGCTTTTGATTTTGAAACTCAAATGTTTTATTCTATTAGAATTAGAACAACAGATAGTCAAGGAGGAAGCTTAGAAAAAATATTCAACATTGCATTAACTAACGGTAACGAAAATCCGACAATAGAGAATCAGTTTTTTGCTATCTCTGAAAACAGGATCCCGAATACATCTATTGGCTTCGTAACTGCTGCAGACCTAGATGCAAACGAAATGTTTAGTTTTCGCATTATTGGAAGCCAGATAGATTTTGGAATTAACGATTCAACTGCTGAATTAACTTCTTCCAGAACTTTCAATTACGAAATCAATACTTCATATAATATCGAAATTGAAGTTACTGATTTAGGAGGGTTGAAAGATACTGCAACAATGAACATCGAAATATTAGACTTAATAGAAGGAAGTTTATCCACAGCAGGCTATTTTTCCCCTAACGGAGACGGAAGGAATGACGAATGGAAAATTCAAAATGTTGAATTGTATTCAGATTTCAGTTTAACAATATTCAGTGTTTCAGGTGAAATTGTTTACGACATCCCAAATAATTATAACAATGATTGGAAAGGTACCTTTAAAGGCGCTCAATTACCTGAAGGAATTTATTATTACTTCTTAGAAAATCCAAATAACTCAAGCCAAATTTTTAAAGGAGTAATTACTTTAAAAAGATAAAATCCATTCCCTATTAAATTGAAGATAATGAAAAACATAAAACTACTTTACCTTGGTTTAGCACTCATGAGTGTTGCAAGTATTGATGCGCAAGAGCTTTCTTATGGGTATTATAATTACATTATGAATCGTTTCAACATGAATCCTGCTTTTGCCGGAAACAATGGAAACATTTCAGCTATTTTAAACACAAAAACCTATGCTGCAGGTTTTAGTGATGCTCCGAGAAATACAATGTTTGGAATACATGCCCCTATTAACAGTGCACAGGGAATTGGAGCAAGAATTGTCTCTGATAAAAGAGGAGCATATGAAGTAACAAAATACGACGCAGTATACAGCTACCAGATTCAGTTTGACGAAAACTCTGATTTACGTTTTGGCTTTTCGGCTGGAGCGGTGCGTAGAATGCTAAATTCAGCCGGTATTCAAAATTCTGAGTTCCTAGACCAAGTAGACCCTACACTAATCAGTGGATTTTACGACGAAACGAAATTCGTTGCAGGGGTTGGGTTGGTTTACGACTATACCAACTTTCAATTTGGGCTTAGTGCTCCAAGTTTAGTTATAGGAGGAGAGGCTCTTTCTGAGCATATTATTGGAACTGCATCGTATAAGTACAATATCGAAAACTCTGATTTTTCCGTAACTCCACTTGTAATTTACCAAAACTTACCCGTAATTGATAACCGTTTTGACGTGCTGCTAAAAGGGGAATACAAGAAAAAAATATGGGCCCAAGTTGGTTATCAATCTACAAATAACCTAAACTTTGGTCTTGGCTTTGATCTAGGCCCATTCGGAATTGGTTATGCCTATGGAATGAACAATTCAGAGTTTAGTAATATTTCGTCAAACTCTAACGAAATTGTAGTTCGTATTAGTTTTTTACCTGTAAAGCAAGTAGAAAAAAATGCTACTCTTTCAATGTTAGACCAATATTCCGAAACTTTTAGAAAAATGTTAGCGGACCAAAATAATAATTACAGTAAAGTTCAAGTGATCGCGGAGATACAAAAAATCAGGATAGAACTCAAAAACTTACAAAAACAAAATGATAAGAAAACGGCCAAATCTGTTGAGAACAAGTTAACATTTTTAGAAAATCAAATAGTTGAATTAGAAAAAAAATACATTAAGTAGTGAGGGAATTTATAACAATTGCACTTCTTTGCTTTTCATTAGCAGGGTTTGCTCAGACGGAAGAGAACGTTGAAAAAAACGATCAAAAGATAAACGAGCTCAACAAAAGATTAGATAATCTACTCGGCACATCTAAATCAATTTCAGGAGATAGTGTTGAGTTTAAGCTAGACTTGCTTTTCAAGCAAATTCAAAGCCTTAAATCAGAAATGCATTCGCTATTTAATTCAATCGATGACATCAAGGCAAATGGAGTCACTTCATCTGCATCTGATCAAGCTAAGCTAGACAAGATGAATGTTAAGTTCGAAGAGATAGAAGCTGGGGAGTATTATGTTGTGTTAGCTTCTAGAAAATCGAAAGAACGAGCAGAAAGTTATGTAGCGCGATACGAACACACTCAGAAGTTAAGAGTTGTTCAAAATATGAAAGGTTCTTGGTTTCACGTAATTATCGATCAAGCACAGGATATGCGATCTGCAATTGAAACCGCAAGTGCAATTCGAGAAAAAGACGTGAAAGATGCTTGGTGGGTCACCGGAAAGAAATTGAAAGGAGTATAAAAATGTTCTTTATCTTGTTTAGACAATTTTTCCTTCAGACTAATCTAACTCTTTAGCTTTAGTGCCAAATTAAAACTTGTATTCTATCCCAGCATTTACTCCGTATGTAAATCCCCAGTCCGGATACCTGTTTATGTTTTGTCTTCGTTCGAAAGTTCAGGAGCATCGGATGTTAACTCATCTAATTCGGAAGTACTGTAATAGATTCCTAAACCAACAGACTGCTTAATAAATAAGCCTTTATACAATTGAAATTCTACGCCATACCCAAAGTTTAAAAGTCCCAGGTACTCTGAATTGATGTACTTATACTAATCGTACCTTTTACCGTTATTATTCCACTCATGAGTCTCCCACCTGTGGCTGATTACTTGCAACGTAAGCTGAAATAAAACGACAAACAACGCGCATAGAATTGTTCTGGTATACAATGAATAGAATTTCGCGAAGTATTTCAAGAGATAATGATTATGAAGTTGAAAGATATTAAATCTTACTTAGTCGAGCACTAGCAATTCACAATTGAGTACCTTCAATTCATAGTTGAGATAGTTAAACGTAGTTTTTCAAAATACTTTTGGCCCTCTGAGAGTAAGATGATCCAAACAAATTGACATGAACAAGTAACGGGTATAAATTCAAAAGATCTACTCGTTGTTCCCAACCTTTCTCTAGCGGAAATTTAGCTTGGTAACTCTCATACATTTTTTTATCGAAGCCACCGAATAGTAAGGTCATCGCCAAATCTACTTCCCTGTGTCCATAATATACTGATGGGTCCATAAAACAAGGCATTCCATCTTTTACCAAGTAGTTTCCAGACCATAAGTCACCGTGCAATAAAGAAGGTTGCTCTTTTGGAAAAATAGAACTCAACTTAGGGTACAGCTTTTCCAACATTTCAGAAAGCTGCCGATCTAACCTACCTTTATCTCGAGCTTGACGTTGTTGCTCCATTAACCTGTTTTCAATAAAAAAACTAGTCCAGTCCGACTTAAAGTCATTCACTTGCACCAAAGAGCCGTTATAATTGTTATACTCCAAGCCAAACATCTGGGCTGAGTTTTGATGCAATTCAGCCAATCCTTCTCCAAATAACTTCCAATAATTTTTTGTCGGCTGGCTCGTTTCGACAAATTCTAAAACCAAATACGCTTGTTCTTCAAACTCACCCTTTAAAAGCACATTCGGAACTGTTATCGCAGAAGATTTTCGTATCAAGTCAAGCCCGAGAATCTCCTTGTCAAACATTTTTGGAAAAGCATCAAGTTGATTAACTTTCAGAAAAAAAGACTTGCCTCCGCTTTGCAATTTAAACGCTCGATTAACAGAACCTCCAGACACTGAACTCGCAGCCTCAATTGAGCTAGAGGTAAGTTGAGCATTTTTTAATGCGTTTTCTAAGTAAAGTTGAAAAATGGTAGAAATCATAATTTAGGAAATCAAAAGTAATGAGCTTTTTGAGTTACAAAGCCGAAGTTTTTAAATACTTTTAGCAATTCACAATATGAATTTGGGGGATTAGCTCAGTTGGCTAGAGCGCTTCGCTGGCAGTGAAGAGGTCATCGGTTCGAATCCGATATTCTCCACATAAAAAGCAGCTTTTAAGAAGCTGCTTTTTTGTTCCCGATTACTGTTTATTTTTATGCATAAGAAAATATTACGATTCTTATAAAATAATGTATATCAACTCAATGAGCCACCTTCGCATTACAAAAATGGTCCTATCATAATCAAGGTACACCAAAAGTTTCGCTCTTTCAAATTTCAATTGACCATTGCTCAGCCCTTTGAAATACTATTTATTTAAATTCTTTTGATTATCTTGCTTTTTTTAAATTAAAGCAATCATGAAAAAAATATTATTGGTCTTAAGTATTGCACTTGGTGCAATGACTTTTACTTCTTGTCAGCAAGAAACTGCATTAACTCCGAATCCTGAATTTATTCCAAATGCTGATGTTAGCGACCCAAATAGTGGTGGAGCAGCAGGTGGAGGTGGTTCAGCCGCAACATTTTTAGCTTCCACAGATCTTTTAAACAGGGCTGCATTATTAGAAGATTTCACAGGTGTTCGATGTGGTTTTTGCCCTGATGGTCACGTAAGAGCTACTGCTGCGCAAGCAGAGTTAGGTGCCGATAAATTTGTAATTATGGCAGTTCATACAGGTTCATACGCAGCACCTGCAGCTGGATGGGCTAATTTTACAACCCCTTATGGTACTGCAATTGATGCGCAAGCTGATGTTTCAGGTTATCCTGCAGGAACAATTAATAGATTACCGGCAAGTAGCTTAGGTGTTACTGCTCAAAGAGGAGGTACTGCTATGAGCAGAGGCTCTTGGAAAACTGCTGCTATCGCAGTTAACGCCTTAGAAGCTCCTGTTAACATTGGTGCGGAAGCGACAATAGACGGCAATAACTTATTAACTGTTAAGGTAGATTTATACTACACCCAAGGTGAAAGTGCAGTTAATAATATTAACGTAGCCTTACTTCAAGACGGCTTAGTATCTAAGCAGTCAGGAGGAACTCCTAGAGAAACATATGTTCAAAATCACGTTTTAAGAGATTTGATTACAGGCCAATGGGGAGAACCAATTACTGAAACAACTAATGCAACTAGCAAAATAAGCAAAACCTTTACTTACACAGTACCAGCGGACTACAATGGAACTGCTGTTGAAGGTGGCGGTGCTGTAGTTATAGGTGACTTGAAAGTAGTAGTATTTGTTACTCGAGGTCGAGTAGACGTTTTAAACGCAATTGAAGTTGACATAAAATAATAAATTGCCAAAAAAATAATTATAAAAAAAGGGAGGAACTTAAGTTCCTCCCTTTTTTTATATCCTAAATCCTATCACTAAAATATCATCAACCTGATCTACATTTCCCCTCCATTGGTCAAGCTCTTGCTGCAAGAGAATACATTGCTCTTCCATTGAAAAATGACAGATAGATAAAAAAATGGTCTGAATCGTTTCGTCATATACTTTTTATTCCAAGCTCCCCCAAATTGAACTGCAAACCCGTCTGAATAAATGTAGATTAAGTCTCCTTTATTTATACTTACTTCATGCTGAGTGAATTTAGGAACATGCAGACCAACCCCTCCAATAGGAGCAGGGTCCGCCTTAATTCTATTCATTACCCCATCACTTTATGTGAATTAAAGGCCTGAAAGCACCTGCAAATTTTAACACCTTAAAGTCGGTATCGAGAACACATAAAGCGATATCCATCCCATCCTTCGATGCCCTTTCTTTCCGGTCTTGCTTTAGTGCTTTCACTAAATCTCTATGAAGCTCTGTTAAAATTTGTGCTGGCTCATAAACTCCTTTTTTCTCAACAATATCATCTAATAGTACAGTTCCAATCATACTAATAAATGCTCCTGGAACTTGATGCCCTGTGCAATCTACACTGGTAATAAAAATTTTATTCTCAATTCTTTTAAACCAATAAAAATCTCCACTTACTATATCCCTTGGTAAATGAAAAACAAAAGACTCCGGCAAAGATTCTAATATTCGTTCCCTCAATGGAAGAATTGCTTTTTGGATTCGCCTTGCATAAATAATACTGTCTAGCGTTTCTTTACTCCTTGTCTCCAGCTCTAACTTTGACTGCATGAGGTCTGCATTCAACTGGTCTTCTTGAATTAAAATCGAACGCAAGGTTAGAGTCAAGAAAAACATAATAACCAAAGTCACTAAAAAAAAGCCCAATGTTAAAAAAGATCTCCCCCCTTGCCTCTTTTATAAACTCATCAAATCGGTTATCTACCTGAACAATAGCTATAACTTGACCCTCGGAGTTTCTAATTGGAGCAAAAGCTGAAAGCCAATATCCGATGTCATCTTCATATACCTCTACAACTCCTCCCCTCTCAAAAGACGTTGCTTATTCTTCCGGGAAACTTTCGTACTCATGCCTGTAGAATAATTAAGATTAGGAGTTTACACCAAAATAAAAACGCCCGTCCTCTCTCAATAAGGTATAAATACTCGTATTCAGATTGTTCAACTCTTTTACTTTCTTAAGAATACTGTTCATCAATTGATAAACTCTATCTTGTTAGTTAGTTGTTATTGCATCTTTCTTTCGGTAAAAAGTTTGCAAATATTCTAATTGATCCCCATCTAATTGAGATGGGGCTGTTTTAGCAACTGCCTCAAGCCGGGTTAATATTTTTGTTTCGTGGATATCAAGTTGAACATAGTAGCTGTGGGTTAAAAAATATCCAATCAAGAACAAAAAGGAAATAAACAGCAGTACCAGAACTCTAGTACTATGATTCTGAAAATTTTCCTTAACAAATACTTCATTTAATTTCTTCAATATCGTCATTTCCCTTTTTGTCAGTATAATTTATAGCCTCATACAAAGGAATTTTTTTCCCTCTATTATAGGCAACCACAAAAGCATCTGTAACTCCAACTTCTTTCGCTTTTTCTTTCTCGATTTTTGCTTTTCTAAAAGAATCGTACGCTCCAATGGCAATTACTGTTCTATCATCCCTCTTATACTCCTGTATCCCGTCTATTTTAAAATAGATAGACGTCATTTCTGAAGGAATAGTGTCCTGAAAGGATCCTAATTGAACGAAATACTCAACATCTCCGCGAAGACCTGAACGTAAATTGATGTTTTTATAACTAATCACCTCATTTGAGTATTTTTTCTCGTTGTTAACATTTACTACATATGCATCACTAAACCCTTTTTCTTTAATAGATTTTAATAGATTTTCTGCTTGTTTCCTGTATGAGAAATGACCAACAACATATCTTATTATTCCTAAACTATCGATAAATACATCCACGTTTTTTACATTACTAAAAGCGCTGGTAGGACTTGGGTTTAAATTACTTCCTATCTGCACTCCATACAATGGGGCATTTGTTGTATATTCTAATTTCTCAGTAACTAACCCCCTGTTAGTTATATTCCCCGAACCCTTTGGCTCTGAAGGCTCTTCTACAGAATCTACTATTTGCTCGTATTGAATAGGGCTTGACTTGACTTTATTCCAATCATTAGTATTTTCTCCCTTTTTAAAAGGGCATTTTTGCATGTGGCGATCAACTTCATCGATGTAATATTGATCCACCTTAGACTTGTATTTTTGAAATTCTTCAAATGCTCTATAGGCAAGCGCACATTTATTATCCTCAACATAAGCCACTGCTAAGTAATAATATACATGAATTGGTGCTGCTTTCTCTTGAAAGGAGCCAACTTTATAGTCGGGATTTACGTTTTGAGCAGCTTGCAGTAAATGGCGCATAGCTTCTTCTTCTGTTCCTGAAAGTTCAGTATAAGCAGCACCCATTAAAAAATTAATATTTGCGTTTTCGGGCTCAGCTTGATATACAATTTTTAATGCCTCTATTGCCTTTATAATTTTCCGTTGTGCTAGAGAAGCCCTGGCAAAATCAAATTGATATTCTAACTGGCCTTGCGCTTGTGCACTGCCGATCGAAAAGAGAAGGAGAAGTATGGAAATGCATTTTTTCATATACTAATTTTTAAATTCATTTAACTGCTGCAACGGAATTTTTTCCCATTATTGGTAGCTATTACAAAGGCGTCTAAAATTCCCACATCAATAACACCTTGACAGTAAGCTTTAGCCTCAGTATAAGGCTAAAATTTTCCTACAGTTAGATACGTTACATCCTGCTCCGTATGTTCTTCAATTCCTCCCATTTTAAAGTACAATTCAGCCGATTTAGTTGGAATGTGTTCATTGAATACCCCTATTTGAATTCTATATTATACCTTACCAACCGAAGTAGCCTTGATGTTTAAATTATTGACACTTACCACTTCTTCTTCAAACTTTTTCTCTTGATTAACATTTACCACAAAAGCATCTGTGTAGCCTTTTCCTGAATAATTTTTTACAGTTTCTCTGCTTGTGAATAAATAGAAAAATGACCTACTACATATCTTATCCACCCACTTTTATCCATAAACGCGTCCACGTTCTTTAGTTCACTAAATCTACTAACAGGAACTGCTTCTTTAAAAGCTCCCAATTGAACCCCGTTAAGAGGATACCGAGTGCTGTATTCCAGTTTTTGTGTCATAATTTCTTGAGTATTTCTAGGTTCTTGAGAGACAGGTATAGGATGTTGAACAACCTCTTCCTTTGTTTTTACAACAGAACTTGCTTTTTTAGGAGAAACGAATGGTTTGAAATCAGGAAAATTGGGTAACGGTGTTTGTTCAGGCTGAATTTTCATTTCACCACAAATCTTAACCCATCGCATGGATTCATCTGGATAGTACGAATCATTATATGGATATATTTCCATAAAAATATCCCTGTTCTTTTGCGCTAAGTCACAATCTTTATTCTGAGCATAAGAGATGCTTAGATAATAATAAACATAAATTAGAACACGTAGCTCCTCAACAGTATTCGGGTTGTATTTCAATAACATTTTACTAGAGGCTTCGGTAAGGAGCTCTATTGTTCTAGGGTTGACAATCTCTAATTCCGCATAGCACAAGCCAATCAAGTACTTTAAATTTGCGTTTTTAGGGTTATTCTCATTTAAATACAACAAGTAAGGTAAAGCGTTTGAAATTTCTCGATTAGAAAGATGTCCCTTCGCTATATTGAAGTTTTTTTGAAAATCAGACTCTTTCTTCTTCTCCAAGCCACCCACGTAAATCGGCAACACAAAACCCATCATCATAAATAAGATAAGCAATCTCAGCATCTATCAAAGATATTGCCAATTCAAAGAGACTGTTAGTGATACGTCGAATACTATTAACACTTTGGCTGTTTATAACAGCTATATGCTTATGTCAATAATTTTTAATGGCCTTTTTTCAGAAATTTTAAAAGGTCGATTTGCCAAATAGTTTGAAATTAACGTTATCGCAATAAATCCTCCTCCATAATATAATTGATTCGATCTAAAAACAGGACTATCATTATTAATTAATCCATTAATTGTAATTAACGGTATATACCCAATTGCAGGTAAAATAAAAATATTAGCTACTAATTGATAGCCCATTCCTGTTTGTGTGCTGTAAACCTTAGAGACTGAAAACAAAGTTAGTTCTCTGCCTTCAACCACGAACGAACTATCTTTAATTTGACTTATAATCCCATTTATCTTCTCTTTTGAGGTTGTTTTCAAACTGATATATTCCCATTCATAATACCTTATTCTCTTTACTTTACCGGATTTATCAAAAGCAAGAATTTTCTGAGAAAATGCACTTGTTGATAACATCACAGAAAAAAGTAAAAAAAATGAAACCCTTGTCATTCTGAACTCCGTATTAAATAGGCTGTACAATGTTGAGCAAATTTTGCCAAATTATCTTGTTTAGTTAAAAAATTTAAGAATTGAAAAACAGTAGTATTGATTACAAACCTTAACCACTCAAAGAGATGACATCAATTAGCGATCTAGAAATTTAGGAATTAGACGGGTACCCTTTAAAAAGAATTGAAATGAAGGCTCTTCGTAGTTTTCGTGAATTACGATTGAGAAAACTTCAAAATACAGTAGCTGAAGATCAGTTTTATATTGAATACGAAAACCTTAGAGTAATAAGTGGCGCAACGGACTATCGTGATTTCTTAGCTCAAAATTATAGCCTTAATATTTAATACAAACATTTTTAGGCTCAGTAAAAAATCTCAAAGCTTCAAACCCCCCTTCTCTGCCAACTCCGCTGTTTTTAACTCCTCCAAAAGGGGTTCGCAAATCACGAAGCAACCAGCAATTAACCCATACAATACCCATGTGCAACTGTTCAGTTACTCTATTGGTTCTACTCACATTTTCTGTCCAAACAGATGCAGCCAAACCATATGATGTAGCGTTTGATAGTTCAATTGCTTCTTCTTCTGTATCAAAAGGCATGATTGTAACTACAGGACCAAAAATCTCCTCTTGATTCGTTCTACAGCTCATGCTTAAACCTTCAATTACAGTTGGTTCAACGAAATAACCTCCAAGTCCTTCTTTTGATAAGTCAACCTGCTTCCCTCCGCAAAGAATTTTACCTCCTTCGCTTTTCGCAATTTCAACATGAGACAACACCTTCTCCATGTGCGCCTTTGACACCAAGGCACCCTGGTTCGTATCTGCAGATTTAGGATCCCCCACTTTCAATTTTTGAACTTCTCCAACAAAATCCTTCTTAAATTTATCATAGACCGAAGAATGAATCAACAATCGAGATCCACACAAGCAAATTTGACCTTGGTTTGCAAAAGAGGAGCGAACTACTGTCTTGAGCATCTTATCATAATTGCAGTCATCAAAAATTAATGTTGGATTTTTACCTCCTAATTCAAGTGAAAGTTTTTTAAACATTGGAGCCGCTGTTCTAGCAATTTGGGCCCCGGTACTAGTGCCCCCCGTAAAAGATATTACTGGAATGCCAGGGTGCTCCGTTATCGCTGCACCAACTTTATGTCCTAAACCGTGTACTATATTTAAAACTCCCTTGGGTAAACCAGCTTCAATACATAGTTTAGACAATAGATAGGCGGACATTGGTGTAACCTCAGAAGGTTTTGCAACGACGCAGTTTCCTGCTGCAAGGGCCGGAGCAATTTTCCAACTGAACAAATAAAGAGGTAAATTCCAAGGTGAAATACACCCCACGACCCCAATTGGGGTTCTTAATGTATAATTTATAGCTGCCTCTTCCATTTGATGAGATTCAGATGCGAAGTGAAGTATAGCTGTTGCGAAAAATCTAAAATTGTGAGCAGCTCTTGGAATATCTACCTTGGTTGCTACACTCACAGGCTTGCCATTGTCTTTCGATTCTGCTGCTGCGAGTTGATCTAAGTTTTGTAAAATTAATTCTGAAATGCGGTAAAGAATCTGAGAGCGTTCATCTTTGGAAGTTGCACTCCAAGATGGAAATGCTCTCTTTGCTGATTCAACTGCTAATTCAACATCCTGCTTATCACTTTCAGCTAATAAACTATATGGATCTCCTGTCGCGGGCTCTATATTTTCTATATAGTTGCCACTAACTGTCTCTCTCAACTCTCCGTCAATGTAATTTAAAATTTTTTCCATCTTATCTCATTCCATTAAAAAATAAAAATAAGACTATTGAACAAAAAAAGAGCAGTCGATGGACTGCTCTTTTAACCTGTAGTTTAACCAAACGGATTGTTTAACTTCTATTATGCATTTGAAATGGCGTTTGATTGATAGTTCAAATGTAACCCATACAGTTGTATTTAAATGTTAAGAAAACATCAACGGCTGTTAAATAGTGTTAAGCGGCATAAACCGCTGATTTTATTGCTTTATTTTAACCAATAATGGTTAAAAAACGATTGATTATCCTTATTGCTCTTGCATCAATCAGCATATTAGTGCTTATTGTTTTACAAACGTATTGGGTAAAAAAAAGCATAGAAACGCAAGAAAAGCAGTTTGACCAAATGGTGATGAATGTAATGAGTAATGTTGTTCAAAAACTAGACCGAGAAGAAGCCGTTACTAAAATTACAAGTTCCTTATTAGGTGGAGAGGAGCTTTTTTCAGGGTTGAGCTCTGATACCGTGCTGAATGTTCAGCCTAAGAAAACCGAAAATGAAGATAATTCATTGACTAATAGTTTGGCAAGGATCCCTTCTGATTATTTGCAAAGCAACTTCAAGCCTCCTCCACAAAACGATTCTTCCTACTTTATTATTCGCGAGACTAAAAAAAGAATTCTAAGCTCTTCGATTCAAGACTCGTACAGCAGTGATACGTTGTTAAAAAATCACCTCAAAAAGAAAGCTCTTTTGTTCAATGATATTGTAAACGAAATTGCACTTATCACTATTCGAAAGGACAAAAACGTGCTCGTTTCTTATGAGAAAATAGACTCTTTATTTTTGAAAGAATTAATGATTCATGGAATAAATGCAGACTACGTATTTGACATTTTAGATGCGCAAACGAATAGGCTCACCTTTACCGAAGACGAAAATGGCTCAAGTGAATTAAGAGATTCTCCTTACAAGATTGCATTATTCCCAAACGCATTTTTGTTGGAAAGTGATGAATTATTGCTTTATTTTCCAGAAAAAGACTCTTTAATCATCAAAAATAGTTGGAAAGTACTCCTAATATCTATTCTGCTGATTTTTATACTTATTGGTCTATTTTACAGCTCCATTTCTACAATTTACAAACAAAAGAAATTATCATTGGTGAAAAATGATTTCATAAACAATATGACACATGAGTTAAAAACTCCAATTTCTACCATTTCCTTGGCCTGTGAGGCTCTCAGTGACAAAACATTGATGTTAGACCCAGAGAGGCAAACGAGTTATGTTAGTATGATTAAGGACGAAAACAAACGCTTATCTATCCTTGTAGACAACGTTTTAAAAAGCGCAGTGTGGGACTCCACTCACCTAAAGTTAACCTTTTTAAAAATAAATCTACATGATATCATTCAAAAAGTAAGTCAAAACTTCGATATTCAAATTAACAACAGAAACGGTAAATTAAACTTGGACTTAGGAGCAAAAGAAGCTTGTATATTAGCAGATAAAGTTCACTTCTCCAACGTAATTTATAACCTTCTAGACAATGCCAACAAATACAGTCCTGAAATTCCAAAAATTGGTATTTCAACTAGAAATGAGGAAGGTTCCGTTATTCTATCTATATCTGATAATGGAATAGGAATTAGCAAAGAAAACCAGAAAAAAATATTTGATAAATTTTTTAGGGTATCAACAGGCAATATTCACGATATAAAAGGGTTTGGTTTAGGATTAAGTTATGTGAAACGGATTGTGGATTTGCACCACGCAGAAATAAGCATTGAAAGTACTCGAAATAAAGGAACAACAATAAATATAAAAATTGCAACTCATGGAAAATAAAAACACAAAAATTCTTGTAGTAGAAGACGATGAAAATTTAGGTAAAATACTTTCAGATTACCTGAAAGTAAAAGGATTTGACATTGTATTGAAACGAGACGGAGAAGCAGGCTTGAAAGGCTACATAGAAAATGATATCGATCTTTGTTTGCTAGACGTAATGATGCCCAAAAAAGACGGATTTACATTAGCGAAAGAAATTCGAGGACTTAAATCTAGCGTGCCGATTATTTTTCTCAGTGCAAAATCAATGGAGGACGATATGAAAGCGGGTTTTGAGTCAGGAGCGGATGATTATATTACAAAGCCCTTCAGCATGGAGGTGTTAATGCTTCGAATTGATGCCATTATGAGAAGAATTAACCAAATTGAGGATAACCTCCTTCATAAAAAAGAATTTAATATTAATGATTACAAATTTTATCCTGAAAAGCAGCTCATAATCAAAGGTGATTTTGAAAAAAAACTAACTTCTAAAGAGAATGAACTATTGCGCTTATTGTGCATGTACATGGGCAATGTAGTAAATAGAAACGATGCTTTGAATATGGTTTGGGGGGATGACAACTACTTCAACTCGAGAAGTATGGATGTATACATTACTAAGTTGAGAAAAATTTTTAAAGAAGATGAAAACATTCAAATAATTAATAGTCACGGCAAGGGTTTTAAATTACTGGTGGATTAGTGAGTTTTTTGAGTTAAATTTGGTTAGCTACTTTTTGTAATCCAATTAACCATGAAACATATTTTATTTCCTACTGATTTTTCAGACAATTCTGACCAAGCATATCCCTATGCCTTAGATATTGCTTTTTTACTAGGAGCGGAATTGGTCATTTTTAATTCTTACAAGCTTCCTCACTCTAAATCAAACGTAATGGGGTCGATTTTAGACCACATGAAAGAGGATTCAATAAGTTCATTGAAAAAATTAAAAGAAGAAACACTCTTAAAACAGAAATACAAGAACTTAAATATTAAGATAACATCTCGCTCGGGTAGTTTTGTTTCATTAATTCCTAAGGTGGCAAATGAGTTTCAGAGCGATTTAATTGTAATGGGAACAAAAGGAGCAAGCAGTCTAAAAGAAATGTTTATCGGAACGAACACTTTAGAGGTTATTCAAACTACAAAAATTCCGGTATTAACTGTTCCTGAAAAAGCAAAAAATAACAAGGTAGATAAAATTGCAATGGCAGTTGACCTTCAAAAAATTAAAAACCCCGAGCAACTACGCCCGCTTTTGGAGATGGCAAAGCTCTGTCGCGCATCTATTGAATTTGTGCATGTTATGCATCCGGATGATAAAGACAGCGCGCACAATCGGGTTAATCAAATTATATTTTTGGAGAAGTTTTTCTCAGAAATTAAATCCAATATTGACATCATTACAGACACTAATATCATGGACGGATTAAGCAGGTACGTTGAGACCGAAAAGCCTGATATGCTTGCAATGATTTCGAGAAAACACACTTTATTTGAAAGACTATTTTCAGAATCAATCACAAACAAGTTAGCTTTTCGAAGCGAAATTCCTCTATTAGTAATGGACGATTAGAATACTAGCATTGCTTAGTTTTGCTATGAAATTAACGCAACATTTGAACCTTACATACCTTTTCTTTATGTTACTTTTTAGTGTTTTGTGCTCATGCGGCTCAAGCGGGGGGATGTACAATACAAACAATTCGGTGCGAAAGGCTGCACCTTCAGGGAAATATAGAACCCCAACTATATTTAGCCGTGTTAACCCTTTTCAAGGCAGAGCAAAAGCCAAACTCCAAAAAAATCAGAAAAGACAACGGAAACTTCTTCGCAAGAAACGAGCGAGACCAGGGGTTCTCAGAAAGGCTAGAAAACCTGGCAAGACTTTTGGTACTAAAAAATCTTTGTCGAGAAGAAGAATTAAAAGTTCTGGAAGCCGCTCTAAATCCACCGGAGGAAGAGGTAGAGGTAGGGGTAACAAAAACTTATTCAACACTCGCAAAAAGTAAATGAAAAGTTAAATGTTACCTTAACCTTATGCGTTTAATTCCAAAAGTTTATTACTTTTATATATTACCAAAAAAAAGCATTTGTGAAGAAGTTATTAGTTATATTAACCCTTTTATTTGTAATTGTGCTACCCGCCTTTACGCCTGTGTATCAAGGATCTAAGGTAGACACGAATGCAAAAATAAAGGCGGTTTTTATTTACAACTTCACAAAATATATAGAATGGCCTACTGACTATCAATCAGGAGATTTTACGATTGCAATTCTAGGTGACAATTCATCATTATACAAATACTTGAGCGAAATGTCGAAGTTAAAGAAGGTTGCAAACCAGCCATTTACCATTAACGTAATTAGTGACATTTCTCAAATTGGCAAATCGCATATCGTGTACATCCCTCAAAACAATAGTGCTGTAGTAGAAAAAGCACTATCTAAAGTAAAAGGGAAAAGTACATTAATAGTTACAGAATCTCCTGGGTATGCTAAAAGAGGTGCTACCATAAATTTCACAATCTCAGGTGGTCAACAAAAATTTGAATTAAATAAATCAACAGCGCAACAACATAACTTGAAGGTTTCTTCTACGTTAGAAAGTAAAGCTGTTTTAGTGAACTGATATGAGAAAGATATTTTACATAGCTCTTCTCTTGTTTTGCACCAACTCCATCGTTGGACAGAATAAACTGACAAATGCAGTTTACAGTCTAAAAAACGGTGAACTCGACAAGGCAAAAGAGTTAATAGATGCTGCTGCTGAAGATAGCGCATTCATCGGCAAACCGGCTACATGGTATTATAGAGGATTTATCTATAAGGCCCTTTTCAAAAGAGACGAAGCGTCAAATATAAATTCTCAACTTAGAGAAAAATCAATTAATTACTTTGCAATAGCTTACGAAATGGAGGAAGCTAGCCCTTTCTCAAAGGGATGCGAAAATGCTATCAAATATTTTGCTCAAACATTTTATAACCAATCTGCTACATCCTTTAACCCCAATGACTATTTAATTGCAGTTAGCTCTTATGGCCGTTATAAAGAGTTGACTAGAAAAATTAACCCTGAAACCGACTTTAAAGAAAAAGATATTCAGTTTAACTTAGCTATGGGAAGCACTTTCAATAGAATTGCAACCATTGATAGTAGCCAAGCCGATATCAACATGGATAAGTCAATAGAGTACTACAAAAAAGTACTTTCTGTTGATTCCAATAATTTTAGTGCAAATTACAATTTAGGCATTATCTATTATAACAAGGGAGTGGAAATTGTTGAAAAAATGGACTATGGCCTAGACTTGGATGGATTGATAAAAATGCAAGACGAATTGTTTGACATTTTTAGAACATCACTTCCATATATGAAGAAAGCTTATGACTTAGATCCAAGACGAAGAGAAACTTTAATTGGGCTCGAAGGAATTTATTTCAGTATGAACGACGATGAAAAATCTGAGCTTTTTAAGAAAAAAATTCAAGAGTTGGATGGAGAATAATTGGAAAACACTCCAATCATATAATAAGAATTAGTTCAGAAAAGCTAATACATGAACTTTAGGTTTACGATAGGGAAAAAAATTGCTTCGGGGTTTGGTATATTAATTATACTAACCCTTATTGTGTTTATAACAACCTATATAACTTTAGAACAGTCGCGAACTACTAATGACAGAATTAGTAATGTTAATACTCCTTCTGTTAAGGCACTACAAGAACTAAAGTTCGATATCCTAGAGTCTAAGTTATTCTTAGAATCTTGGATGCGGATTGAAAAAGCTCATGCGGACAAGGACAAACTACTGAAGTTTAGAAATAAACAATATCCTAAAGTAAAAGTCGAGCTTACAAGACTTAGCTCTTATTGGCCCTCTGAACAAAGAGACTCCTTAAGTAAATTATTTGAAGAAATATCGGTGTTATTCGACATGCAAGCAGAAGAAATTATTGGACCACTCCAAGCTTTTTCTGATTATGACGATATGAATAAAATGATTGCTGAATTTGCCCTTGAAGAGGGGGGGAATGTTCATGTACAAACAGGGGCTGTATTAGACCATTTGGAAGTTTTAATAAAAAAACAGAAAGAGGTTTCAAATACCGCGAACGAAAGCATGTATGCCCAATTTGATACCTTAAAAGGATTAGTTATTTGGTTAGGTTTTGCATTGGTTGTAATTAGTTTCATTGTAGCAATAATCACCACAAAAAATATTGTTGACCCAATTTACAGACTCAAAACGGTTTTGGTAAAGCTCGGAAGAGGGGTGTTTCCTGATAAACCTACTTCAGCAGGGAATGACGAAATAGGGGAAATGACAGTAGCCATGAACAATGTTGTTGACGGTCTAAAAAGAACTAAAGATTTTGCCCAAGAAGTTGGTTCTGGGAACTTTGATACAGACTATAAACCTCTTTCTAGCAAAGATAGCTTAGGGAAAGCTCTGTTAACAATGCGTGATGACTTAGCAGAAAACGAACGATTCTTAGAAGAGAAGGTTCGTCAACGTACTGCAGAAGTAGTGAAACAAAAAGAAGAAATTGACCAACAAAAAGAACAATTAGAAGAGTACTTCTTACAAGTAACAGATAGTATTAAATACGCTCAAAAAATTCAAGAAGCAATTCTTCCGCCGGAAAGTTATGTGCGCAAGTTACTGCCTGACTCTTTCATTTTTTACCGCCCAAAGGATATTGTGAGTGGTGACTTTTATTGGTTAGGCGAAGCAGAGGATAGGGTTTATTTTGCCGCTGTAGATTGTACTGGTCATGGCGTGCCTGGTGCGTTTATGAGTATTGTCGGATACAATCAGCTAAAGCAAGCAATTATAACCACTAATGGTGGATCTCCAGCGGAAATTCTTGATCACTTAAACATCGGTGTTTCTGAAACATTACATCAGAAAGATGAAAATTCTACTTCAAAAGATGGAATGGATGTTGCCATTTGTTCTTTAAATCACAAAACAAAGGAGTTGCAATATGCTGGAGCTTTTAACCCTTTGTATTTATTAAGGGATGGGAATATAGTCCAAACCAAAGGTGATAAGTTCCCGATTGGATCTTTTTTAGATGGTGCAACTCCAAACTTTACCAACCATAAGCTACAATTACTAGAAGGTGACATTCTTTACATCTTCTCAGATGGATATGCCGATCAATTTGGTGGACCAAGAGGCAAGAAAATGATGTATAAGAAGTTTAGAGACACTTTGATTGCAAACAGCAAAAAAGACCTATCCGTGCAAAAAGAACTGCTTAGAGATTATCTATATGATTGGATGGGAGAGGAAGAGCAAGTCGATGACATCTTAGTTGTTGGAGTAAAGGTTTAAATCCAACTATTATCTTTTCCTTACCTTTAACTTATGCTTGAAAGTCTAAAGCTCAATAAGGTCATATTCATTGATATTGAAACTGTTTCTCAAGAAAAAGAATTCTCGAAACTATCTAAAAAGTGGAAGTCGTTATGGGAAAAAAAATCTACTTACCTAGTTAGTGACGAAGAAACAGCAGAAGACATATACAGACGAGCCGGGATATATGCCGAGTTCGGTAAAGTAATTTGTATCTCAATAGGGATTTATCGTGAATTTAAAGATCATAAAACTTTTCGCATTAAATCATTTTATGGTAAAAACGAAAAGCAAGTGCTGAAGCAGTTTTGCGACCTCTTTAAAAAGAGCTTTCAATCTAACGACTTCCTTTTGTGTGCCCACAATGGTAAGGAGTTCGACTTTCCCTTTCTAGCCCGAAGAATTTTAGTTAATCAATTACCCCTGCCGTATATTTTAGACATAGCAGGACGAAAGCCTTGGGAAGTGCAGTATTTAGATACTCTACAACTCTGGAAGTTCGGTGATTATAAAAACTACACCTCCCTTGCGCTTCTTTGTGAACTGTTCAATATAAAGTCTCCAAAAAATGATATAGATGGCAGTGATGTTGGGCGAGTGTATTGGCAAGAAGATGATTTAGAAAAAATAGTAAAATACTGTCAAAACGATACCCTTGCCGTTGCGCAACTTCTATTAGCTTACAAAGGGTTAAGGCAAATTAAAAATTCTGAAGTAGAGATCATCAGCTAATGGAAAAAAATCCTCTAATTGAAATTAAAGACCTCTGCATAAGTTTTGGCGAGCAGAAAACAATCAAACACCTTTCTTACACTGTAAAAGAAGGGGAGGTGCTTGGAGTCGTAGGTGAGTCAGGTTCTGGGAAGTCACTTACTTCCCTATCTGTTATGGGCCTCCTGCATCATTCTGCAAAAGTTGATTCTGGCGAAATTTTATTTCATCAGAATGGGAAAACTATTGATTTACTGCAACTCAAGGAAGATCAAATACGGAAATTTCGAGGGAATGATATTGCCATGATCTTTCAAGAACCGATGACTTCTTTAAACCCTGTAATAAAATGCGGAGAACAGGTGGCTGAAGCGCTTCGTCTTCACAAAAAACTTTCTAATAAAGAAGCTAAAGAGCGTACAATTAAATTATTTAAGGAGGTTCAATTACCTAGACCAGAATCAATTTACGATTCATATCCACATCAAATATCAGGAGGCCAAAAGCAACGTTTAATGATTGCAATGGCGATGAGTTGTGAACCTAAACTATTGATCGCAGACGAGCCTACAACTGCTCTAGATGTTACCGTGCAAAAAACCATTCTAGACCTAATAAAGTCCTTGCAAGCTAAACACAATATGAGTGTTATTTTCATTACACATGATTTGGGAGTAGTAGCGGAAATTGCAAATCATGTAGTAGTTATGAAAGATGGTGAAAAAGTTGAAAGCGGCACGACACAGCAACTGTTTGAAAACCCAAAACACCCTTACACAAAAGGCTTACTTGCTTGCAGACCCCCCATTGATTTCAGACTAAAAAAACTGCCCATTGTTGAGGACTTTTTAGCACTCGACCAACCTGTTAATGACTTTATCAATAAATTAAAAATAACACCACAGGAACAGCTCGCTGAACTTGAGAAAGTTTTAAAACAAGACCATATGATAGAGGTATCACATTTAAATACTCACTTCCCAATTCAACAAGGTGTTTTTAGAAAAACGGTTGGCTATGTAAAAGCGGTAAACGATGTCTCGTTTCACGTTCATAGAGGTGAGACACTAGGATTAGTAGGAGAGTCTGGCTGTGGAAAAACTACTCTAGGTCGTAGTATTTTGAGGTTGATTGAGCCTACCTCAGGAAGTATTAAATACAATGGCGAAGAATTAACTTCTCTTGATGCAGAGGCAATGAGAATGAAACGGAAGGACTTACAAATCATCTTTCAAGACCCATACTCATCTCTTAATCCTAGAATGAAAGTGGGTAAAGCAATTTTAGAACCCATGCAGGTTCACAAAATCGAGGACAATAACGAAGTTAGAAAGGAAAAAGTAATTGATTTAATGGAAACAGTTGGACTTCGAGCAGACCAGATTGACCGCTATCCTCATGAATTTTCTGGCGGGCAACGTCAACGGGTTTGTATTGCCAGAGCGTTAGCTATGAATCCAAAATTTATTATTTGCGATGAATCTGTCTCAGCGCTTGACGTTTCTGTGCAAGCTCAAGTCTTGAATTTGTTAAACGAACTAAAGTCTAAATTCTCATTCTCTTATGTATTTATTTCTCATGATTTGTCAGTAGTAAAATACATGAGCGACAGAATGATTGTAATGAAAGAAGGACGGATTGAAGAAATGGGAATTGCGGAAGATCTTTACAGAAACCCTCAGTCTATTTATACTCAAAAATTGATTGAAGCTATTCCTAGAGTTGACTTTAGTTTGGTTTAAACTTCACTAAATTATTTGCCATATTCCAGAAAATAAAGTGATGGAATGGCACCATAGAATACCAATAGATTCTTCCAAATAGCCCTTTTGGCCTGAAAGTAGCAGTTTGTGTTAATCTGGCTTCGCCGTCTTCATTTGACTCAACTTTGAACTCCAACCAAGCTTCTCCTGGTAGTCTCATCTCTGCAAATAGCAATAATCGCCCTTCATCTTTATCCGCTAAAAGTACCCTCCAAAAATCCAGGGAATCCCCTGTGTAAATATCAGTTGGGCTTCTTCTTCCTCTTCTTAAACCAACGCCTCCAAAAAGCTTGTCTAGGTATCCCCGTATTTCCCACATCCAATTGCCGTAATACCATCCTCTTTGCCCACCAATTGCCCAAATGTTTGCTAATACAGAGTCTGACCTTTCGTTTGAAAATACCACTTTTTTCTGATCGGTAAACGTTCCATTTTTCGGAACCTTTATGTAATAATTTAAGCCATATCCTTTTCTCAATAGCTCCGCATCTGTCCAACTACTTACTACCGTATTTTGCTCTATGCGTTTAAAGGCTAGCGATACGTTTTCCTTGTATGTCAACAAATCAATAGGAATAACCTCTTTAATGTTTCCAATTTTTACCACCACCTCGTTCTTCATGCTGTCTACTAGGTTTACCGCTAAATGGTAAGAGGTAGATGTTACAAAGTACAACCAATAAGAAGATAACTTAGGTGTCATTATTGGCACTGTTCCAATCCACCTCTTCATTTTTCTAACTTTAGCGAACTGCAAAAGCATTTCTTTATACGTCAGTATTTCAGGTCCACCTATGTCAAACGTTTTACCAAATACTTTTGAATTGTCACAACATCCTATTAAGTATTCAATTACATTTCGGATACCAATGGGTTGGCATTTAGTTGTTAGCCATTTAGGAGCCATCATTACCGGCAACTTCTCCACCAAGTCTCGAATTATTTCGAATGAGGCGCTTCCTGATCCAATAATGATGGCAGCGCGCAAAGTGGTAACTGGAACATTTGCTTCAGAAAGGAGATCGCCAGTTTTTTCACGAGACTTAAGGTGGTCTGAAAGGGCATCATCGTTACTAATTCCGCTTAGGTAAATGGTTTGCTTGGCCGAGGTTTGGTTAATATAACTGTTATAATTTTTAGCTACCTGTTCTTCTTTTTCTAAAAACCCTTGACTCCCAGAGGATAATGAATGCATTAAAAAATAAGCAACGTCTATTCCCTTCGGAAGCTTTTCAACACTTAGGTAATTTAAAAAGTCAACCTCAACTATTTCTACCTGTAGCTCTTCTGACTTAGATAATCGAAGGGCGTTTTTGTCGCGCACGCATGCTATGACTTTGTGACCTTGCTGCAACAGCACAGGTAAAAGTCTTCTTCCTATATACCCGTTTGCTCCTGTCAGTAATATTTTCATAATAGATTAACTAAGGTGTTGTGCAATTTTTTCTGCTCTTGTATGATACTTTTTCGTTGACAATAAACTTAGTAAGCTAAGTTCTTCTTATTTCCCCTAAAGTAAGTCTTACGAGGACACTCCCCTCTTAAATTCTGCAATTGCCCTTTCTCTAGCCATTTTATGCTCTACCATTTCCTCTGGATAGCGGTCTGTTTCAAACTCAGGAATCCATTTTCGAATATAAATACGGCCTTTATCGAATTTGTCAATTTGCGTAGTCGGATTGAACACCCTGAAGTAAGGTTGAGCATCAACTCCCGTTCCCGCAGACCATTGCCAATTCCCATTATTTGAAGACAACTCGTAATCTAATAGCTTTTCCGCAAAATAAGCCTCTCCCCATTTCCAATCAATCAAGAGATGCTTGGTTAAAAAACTAGCGACTAACATTCGCACTCTGTTGTGCATAAAGCCAGTCTGATTTAGTTCTCGCATTCCTGCATCCACCAATGGGTAACCAGTTTGACCGGTTTTCCATTTTTCAAATTCTTTTTCATTGTTTCTCCATCGCACTCCATCGTATTTCTGGCTGTAGTTGTTCTCAACAACTCTCGGAAAATGATATATAATACACATGAAAAATTCTCGCCAAATTAGCTCTTTTAAATAAGTGTTTTCTTGACTCTTAGCTGCTTTAGAAGCCATTTTTCGAATGCTCACCGTTCCAAATCGGTAATGGATTCCCAAATGGGAGGTACTATCCTTTGCAGGAAAGTTTCTCCCTTCGGTATACTGCTCAATCGTTTCTTGGCGTAATTCTTTTCCAGGAAGTTCAATGTTAGTTTGTTCAAAACCCATTTCCTTTAATGAAATAATTTCTTTAAAATCAGTAGCTACCCAGTTTTCAAATTGTAATCCAGAAGTGTAAAGTTCAAAGTCTTTTTCAGTTACTTTAGAAAGCCATTTTTTACTGTAAGGGGTATACACCAAGTATGGCGTTCCGTTATCTTTCAGCACTTCTGTAGGTTCAAAAATGACTTGATCCTTATGGGTAACAAAGTTGGCCCCATCGTTTAACAGTTCTTTAATTTGTAAATCTCGTTCAGTTGCATAGGGTTCATAGTCTCTGTTGGTATGTACTTGTTGAATATCGTATTCTTCTAACAGATTTTTGAAGGCTTTTTCGGGTTTCGTATAAAAGGTTTGCAACCTTGTTCCTTTGCTCTTTAGCTCCGAATTAATCTCTGTAAGCTCTTGGTGAATAAAGGAAACTCGCGCATCACTTTTATCAGATAGGTCATTCAAGATGTTTTTATCGAAAATAAAAACTGGCAGCACTGGGTAATCACTTTTTAATGCATGGTATAGACCACGATTATCCTCTAATCTCAAATCTCTTCTGAACCAGAAAATAGAAACTTTTTGCTTGCCCATTATCGTAAACTACCCATTCCTCCATCTACAGAAATTACCTGGCCAGTCATCCACCTCGAATCATCTCCAAGTAAAAAACGAGCTGTATTTGCCATGTCTTCGGCTGTTCCGATTGACTTTAAAGGGTGACGATCTGCATTTGCTTTCTTTTTATCTTCACTAGAGAGCAACCTTTCTGCTAGAGGAGTATCAGTTAAAGAGGGAGCAATAATGTTAACTCGAATGCTAGGCGCCAGTTCGGCTGCTAAGGCTTTTCCTAATCCTTCTATCGCTCCCTTTGCTGAAGCCACACTAGAATGAAATGTTAATCCTGTTTGAACCGCAACAGTACTAAATAAGACAATAGATGCGTTTTTAGACTTTTTTAATGCTTTTAATGCTTGCTGAATAACTTTAACAGCACCGAGATGGTTCACCTTAAAATCAGTTAAGAAATCATCTTCGTTTAGCCTGTGAAATGGTTTTAAATTGATTGACCCAGGGCAATACACTAAAGCATCCAATTGTTCTGGCAATTCTAATTGAAAGTCTTCTAAAACGTCAATCTGCTGATAATGAACATTTGGTCCTGTAACGTCACTTTCAGTTCTGGAAGCCAGGTGTAAATGATTTGTTCCGTCATTCAATTGTAAAGCTAAAGCTGCTCCAATACCGGAACTCGCTCCTACGATTAAGATATTTTTTCCCATTATTCTACTTTTTGAATGAAACAAGGTGTTTCATATAATGTTTGAAACGTGACTCGAAAATGGATTAAAGTATCCCTAGCCTGTCCTTCAATAAGCACTGCGCTAAAATCGCATACTTCTTCACGTCTGTTATCCGAATACGTTCGTTTCGAATACGGTCTGCTTTGATGCCTTTTATCTTGTCAAACAAGGCGAGGTAATAGCAGTAAGCTGTGTATACTCCGAATTTTGAATTCTTAGGCAAATCTTTAATTCCTTTGAATCCGTCTTGAAAATCCTTTAATATATCGGCTTCAATTTCCCGCTTTTGCTCATCATTGAAACTTTCTATGGTAACATTCGGGAAATACGTTCTGCCTTTGTCGTCAAAATCATCTTTCAAATCTCTTAAAAAATTAATTTTCTGAAACGCAGCACCTAATCTTTCCGCTGGAAATTTTAATTTCTGATATTCGCTCTCATCTCCTTTGCAAAAAACTCTTAGACACATTAGCCCAACTACTTCAGCCGAACCATAAATATATTCCTCATATTCTGCTCGAGTGTAATCCGTTTTGGTTAAATCCCACTCCATGCTTTTTATAAAAGCATCAATTAGCGGTCGCTCAATATTATACTTATTTACAGCCCATTGAAAAGAGTGTAACACAGGATTTAAACTCAGTTTTCGCTCGATTGCAAGGTGAGTTTCATTAACAAACTCATCCAACAAGGTTTTTTTATCTTGTTGATGAAAAGTATCTACAATCTCATCCGCCAAGCGAACAAAACCATATATGGCATAAATAGGATCATGAATTTCTTTTCCCAATGCATTGATGCCCATAGAAAAAGAGGTGCTATAACAATTTGTTACGACCTTGCTAGATAGCAAAGATGCCTTTTGGTACAAAGCTTCCATAATACTAAGCTAAGGTTTTTAAGACTTCTTTTGCTACTACCTGCCCTGAAATTAAACTTGGGGGAACACCAGGTCCTGGGATTGTTAACTGACCCGTATAAAACAGGTTTTTTAGCTTTTTATTCCTCAAGTTCGGCTTTAAAATAGCAGTTTGAGTCAATGTATTCGCTAAACCGTATGCATTTCCTTTAAACGCGTGGTAATCTGACTTAAAGTCTGCATGAGCGTATGATTTTTTATAAATCACATGCTCTCTAATCTTTTGATTTGTCAATGACTCTAAACGATCCATCACCATATGATAATATTTCTCTCTGGTAGCTTCATCATCTTTTAGATCTGGAGCAACCGGAATTAATACGAACACATTTTCTTTTCCCTCTGGAGCAACAGTATTGTCTGTTATTGAAGGCACGCAAACGTAAAAAAGCGGGTTACTTGGCCATTGTGGGTCGTCGTAAATTTCTATCGCATGCTGACTAAACGATTCATCAAAAAATAAATTATGATGCCTGAGTTTGTCAACCTTCTTATCTAAGCCCATATA
Organism: Vicingaceae bacterium; assembly: GCA_028245195.1. Taxonomy (GTDB): domain Bacteria; phylum Bacteroidota; class Bacteroidia; order Flavobacteriales_E; family Vicingaceae; genus NORP294. The sequence continues at coordinate 86,124 of JAOKCF010000004.1, forward strand.
AAACAGCAAACTAGAGGGAGCCATTTTTCTTTTGTCCCAATATTCAGAAGAGTAGTTATGAAATTCTGCGTCCAACAGATACTTGTCTGTATGATGATAATCTGCTCCAGAAATAAAATGAGTCGCTTCAAAGTCTCCTTTAGTTGTAGTGGCTTTAGAAACCTTTCCATTTTTAACTTCCAACTTCTTTACTTCACAATCTAAAACGAATTCAACTCCTTTTTCTTTGGCAAGAGCAGTCATTCCTTCCACAATTTTATGCATCCCTCCCAAAGGATACCAAGTGCCTAACTTGATGTCAGCAAAATTCATAAGGCTATACAAAGCGGGAGTATCCTCCGGTTTCGCTCCTAAAAACAGAACAGGAAATTCTAACAGTTCAATTAATTTAGGATTTGTAAAGTGTTTTCTAATGTGCTTGCTAATAGAGCTGAATAGCTGTAGCTTAAACACACCTGCAATTACTTTCCATTGTGCAAACTCCAGTATAGATTGACTTGGTTTGTGCACCAAATCATCCATTCCTACTCGGTACTTGTATTCTCCTTCTGAAAGAAATTTGTCTAATTCAGTGCCGCTCCCTTTTTCGTATTTCTCAAAAAGCGCTTTTAATTCAGTATATGCTGCAGGAATGTCAACAAACTCTTTATCTTGAAATATAACTTGATAGCTGGGGTCTAGTCGAACTAATTCGTAATAATCCGACACTTTTTTACCGAAGCGCGCAAAGTAAGCATCAAAAACGTCAGGCATCCAATACCAACTTGGACCCATATCAAAAGTAAAACCGGAGGCCGAGAATTGTCTCGCTCTACCTCCGGTTTGATTATTTTTTTCTAAAATGGTTACTTTTTTACCTTCGTCTGCTAGGCTAGTTGCAGCAGCAAGAGATGAAAAACCAGAACCAATTACAATAATATTTTCAGTCACAGTTTTATTTGTGGTTAATGTTTATGCAAAATCTTTCAGAGCGTCTGTCAGCTTTTTTCTGGCAAGAAAAATACGGCTTTTTACCGTACCAATTGGCATATTCAACTCATCTGCTATTTCTTTATACTTATAACCATCGAAATGCATTTGGAATGGAATTTTACACGCGTCATTCAACTCGTCCACTGTTTTTAGAATGTCCTTATGGTTATATTCAGAATCTGGCGTTACAGGAGAAACTTTTTTCGTTGAGTTTACAAAGTAATCATCATCAGTATTATCCATTATTGTTCTTTTACGAACATTTCTTCGATAATTATTTATGAACGTATTTTTCATTATAGTATACAACCAAGCTTTCAAGTTAGTTGCTTCTTGAAATTTGTCCTTATACTTTAAAGCCTTAAGAAAGGTTTCTTGCAATAAGTCCTCCGCATCTTCATTGTCCGACGTCAGTTTTAATGCAAAATATTTTAGTGGATTCTGAAAGGAAATTAATTGCTGATTAAATTCTATTGCTGTCATAACTTTATATATTTTGAATCGTTTTGTTTAATTATTACGGTTCAAAGGTAAACAATATGTTGTTACACTTAAATATTTTGTTCATTATTCTGTTAAAATGTTAAAAAAATTAAGTTAAATCACATCAGAATAAGATGTTATCTGACGGATGTTGGAAGGGAATTTAAGGTCAATATCTTGCTGAAAGCGATTGACTAAGAAATAAGTTTCATCAGAAACACATTCCCCTAGTTGATCTATAAGGCTCTGGATACCACCTTTTGGCCTTACAACGGTGTATGTCATAATCCAGTTGGGCTTGATTACTTTAGATGCTTGGATAATTTGCTTTATGGGAGCAGATTGTCCAAAGTAGTATACTCTTACCCCTCTCTTTTTGTATAAATACGCAAAGAACAATAGTCCTAATTCATGGTACTCTCCTTCTGGTAAAAACAGGAGTACACGATTTAATTTTTCAGAATTGTTTGGAAGTGATTCAATTGCTGCTGATAATTTTTGACGTAGAATATGTGTCATAAAATGCTCTTGAGCTGGTTCAACTTCATCTGTCAACCAAAGAATTCCTATTTTTTCGAGAAATGGATAAATGACACCAGTAAATGTTCCCTCGATACCTAGTTCGTCGTAATATGACTTCAACAATTGATTAATCTCTTCTTCATTAAACTGCAGCATTGGGAAAATTAAGTCGTCAATTCGCTTTTGCTTAATTACGTCTTCATCTTTTATGTGGGCAATTGCTTCCTTCAATTGCTCATCATCCATCGCTACAATCTTCGAAATTTTCGTGCCACTGTTTGAAAGAATTGTCACATTTAGCAACTTCTTCAGATCTGAGTCTGAATAAAATCTAATATTTGTGTCAGACCGGTTGGGCTCAAATAAATTATATCGCTTTTCCCAAATACGCAATGTGTGAGCCTTGATCCCTGATAAACGTTCTAATTCTTTTATGGAGTAATTTCCCATTTCCGAAACAAATTTTAAAGACTTAGGTGCTAAAGTTAATATAAGCGAAGTCAATTACAAAGGGTAAACACAACATTTGTAAAATGGTTCAGCTGGCAAAAGTTATACTTTTGATTGAATTAAACCGCGATAACTTTAACTTTGTGTTGTGAACATTCCAGAAGACTTATTAGTAAAAGTGAAATCCGCTCCAAAAAAGCCGGGAATCTATCAATATTATGATGAGAGTGAGAAATTGTTATATGTAGGTAAGGCAAAAAACCTAAAAAACAGAGTAGCTTCATATTTTGCAGATGACAAAGGGAAAAGTGGGCGAATCAGGTTGCTAGTAAGTAAAATAAGAGACGTCAAATATATATTGACAGGTTCAGAAATGGATGCTTTGTTACTTGAAAACAATCTTATTAAAACGCACCAGCCAAGATACAATGTCATGCTCAAGGATGATAAAACCTACCCATGGATATGCATCAAAAACGAACCTTTCCCCAGAATTTTTAAAACAAGAACACTAATTAGAGATGGATCGGAGTATTATGGCCCTTATGCTTCGGTAAGTATGATGAATACCATTTTGGATTTGATTCGCAAAAACTATAAATTAAGAACCTGCGCCTATCACCTGACCAAACAAAACATAGACAAAGGGAAATTTAAAATTTGTTTAGAATTTCATATTGGTAATTGCAAAGCTCCTTGCGAAAGCTTACAATCTAAAGAAGCTTACGAACATAACATTGCCGAAATAAGAAACATCATTAAAGGCAATGTTAATGTGGTAAAAAACGAATTAAAAGACGCCATGAAGAAGGCGGTTGAAGAACTCGATTTTGAGGAAGCGCAATCTCTGAAAATAAAACTGGAGGCGTTCCAAAAGTTCCAATCTAAATCGACAGTTGTCTCTCCAACCATACACAACGTAGATGTGTTTTCATTACTTGTGGATAATGATTTAGCTTATGTAAATTACATGAAAGTAAGCAGCGGAGCGATTATTCAAGGACATACGCTGGAGTTGAAGAAAAAGTTAGATGAGACAGATAGCCAGCTACTTGAAATTGCAATAATTGAAATGCGAGAGCGATTTAAAAGCTCTTCTAAAGAACTCATCGTACCCTTTGTGCCTGACTTTGAAATGGATGGTTTGAGTTTACACCAACCTCAGCGAGGAGATAAAAAAAAATTACTGGAACTTTCGGAACGAAATGCTAAGTACTTTATGCTGGAACGAAGAAAGCAGCATGAAAAGGTTGACCCTGAGCGCCACACTAAACGAATTCTCGAAGGGATTAAAAAAGATATGCGCTTAAGCGAATTACCGGTGCACATTGAATGTTTTGACAACTCCAACATACAAGGTAGCAACCCTGTTGCTGCTTGTGTAGTGTTTAAGAATGCTAAACCAAGTAAAAAAGATTATCGACACTTTAACATAAAAACTGTAGTTGGACCGGATGATTTTGCCAGCATGGAGGAAGTGGTATACAGACGTTACAAACGCCTATTGACTGAAGACGAGCCTCTGCCTCAACTAATAGTTATCGATGGTGGTAAGGGTCAGCTGGGGTCGTCGCTTAAAGCATTAGAACGACTTGGGCTTAGAGGAAAAATTGCCATTGTTGGGATTGCCAAAAGGTTAGAAGAAATATTTTACCCCGGCGACAAATACCCTTTGTTTCTTGATAAAACTTCAGAAACCCTGAAAGTGATGCAACATCTTAGGAACGAAGCTCATCGGTTTGGAATCACCTTTCATAGAAATCAACGTTCTAAAAACAGTATACAAACAGAACTGTCAAATATTGAAGGGGTTGGAGAAAAGTCAATTGAAGACTTGCTGCGAAAGTTTAAGTCGGTTAAACGCGTAAAAGAAGCAACCCTGAAAGAGTTGCAAGAAGTTGTTCCACTAATTAGAGCGCAAGCTATTTGGGAGTACTTTAATAAATAGAAGACGAAAGCATTTAATTATTATGCTTTGCAAACGTTTTTTTTATGAAACTGTTCCTCAATTGAAATAATATATAATGACAGCCCTCCAACAAATCGAAAATTGGTTTTCTACTAAAAAATGGAAGGTATTCCCATTTCAAAAGCAAACTTGGAAGGCTTATTTAAAAGGAAAAGACGGTATGTTGAACGCTCCAACAGGTTCGGGTAAAACATATGCTGTTGGCTTAGCTATTTTAGCTGAATTCATGGGAAATAGAGATGTGCATGATCACCAAACAGGAATTCAGGCAATCTGGATAACACCCATTCGTGCATTAGCAAAAGAGATTGAGTTTTCCCTCTCTGCCGCATGTGCTGAATTAGACATTCCTTGGGAAGTAGAAAAGCGAACAGGAGATACAACAGCAGCTCAGCGAGCTAAACAAAAAAAGAAACTTCCTCAAATACTAATTACAACACCAGAGAGCCTGCAGCTTTTACTAGCGAGCAAAGGCTATCAAAAACAGTTTAGAAGCTTAAAGTGCATTGTAAATGACGAGTGGCACGAACTACTTGGAACAAAGCGTGCTGTGCAAATGGAGTTGGCTCAATCTCGATTAAAAAGAGTTTGCCCCAAGCTAAAAATATGGGGAATTTCTGCGACCATTGGCAACATGGAAGAAGGAATTGAAGTGCTCTTAGGCGATGACTTCCAACATCGAAATCATGAATTAGTCATTGCCAATATTAAAAAGAAGATCGACTTGGAAACTTTAATTCCCGAAGAGGTAGAAAAGTTTCCTTGGGCTGGGCATCTGGGAATAAGAATGTTAAAACAAGTCGTTCCGGTTATTCGCAAAAGCAAGACCACCCTCATTTTCACCAACACTCGCTCTCAGTGCGAAATTTGGTATCAACGACTGTTGGAAGAAGAGCCGGACTTGGCTGGACAAATAGCTATGCATCACGGATCTATTGGAAAAGAAATCAGAGAATGGGTAGAAGACGCCCTGCACGAGGAAAAGTTGAAGGCGGTAGTATGTACCTCTAGTTTAGACTTAGGAGTAGACTTTAGACCAGTTGAAACAATTGTTCAAATTGGAAGCCCAAAAGGAGTTGCACGATTTTTACAACGAGCCGGGCGAAGTGGTCACCAACCAGGCGCAACTTCGAAAATCTATTTTGTGCCAACTCATTCCTTAGAAATTATTGAATCAGCTGCCCTGGGTCAAGCTATGAAGGAAGACCTTTTGGAACGCCGTATTCCATATTTACGCTCTTTTGATGTACTCATTCAATATTTAGTGACCCTCGCTATATCTGATGGATTTAAACCAGAAGAAATCTACCCAGAAATTAAATCTACCTTCAGCTATGTCTCCATTTCTGCCCAAGAGTGGAGTTGGGTACTGCAGTTTATCGTCAACGGCGGTAACTCTTTAGACAATTATGATGAATACAAAAAAGTCATCATCGACGAAGAAGGTGTTTACAGAGTAGCAGACAGAACTATTGCTACTCGCCATCGACTTTCTATGGGTACAATTGTGAGCGAACCTGATATTAAAGTTACCTTCATGAGCGGCAAGTACATTGGCACCATTGAAGAGTATTTTATGGCTTCACTTAAACCTGGTGCTGTTTTCACTTTTGCAGGAAGAAATTTAGAGTTCATTCAACTGAAGGGAACCAACGGAATTGTAAAACTTTCAAACGAAAAAAACGGCAGGGTTCCATCGTGGAAAGGCAGCAGAATGCCCCTCTCTTCTCAACTTTCGGCCATGTTGCGAACAAAAATTATGGAATGCCAAGCCAAACCAGATTCACAAATTGAGCTGCAGAGTATGGCGCCGCTAATTCAAATGCAAGCAGAGCGTTCTCATGTGCCACAATTAAATGAGTTTTTAATAGAAACCTTTGAAAGTAAAGAAGGATATCACGCTTATTTCTACCCATTTGAAGGACGATTTGTGCACGAAGGTATGGCGGCCGTTATTGGTTATCGAATCTCTTTGCTTCAGCCCATTAGTTTTTCTATTGCGCTAAACGATTATGGCTTTGAACTGCTGTCTGACCAGCCTATTCCGTTAGCTCAAGCATTAGACAACAATATTTTTACTGCTGACCATTTAATCGATGACATTCAAGCCTCCGTAAATTCTACTGAAATGGCTCGACGAAAATTTAGAGACATAGCATCAATTTCAGGATTGGTTTTTAGGGGCTTTCCAGGAAAAAACAAAAAGAGCAAACACATTCAAGCATCATCTCAATTATTTTTTGATGTATTTGCCGATTATGAAAAACTCAACTTGCTTTATTTGCAAGCTTTTGAAGAAGTGATGGAGTTTCAACTAGAAGAAGCACGAATGCAAGAGGCAATGAAGCGAATAGCAAACCAAACCATCGTTGTAAAACACTTAAAAAAGCCAAGCCCCTTCTCTTTCCCTATTATGGTAGATCGGTTAAACCGAGAAAAATTAAGTTCAGAAAAGTTAGAAAACAAGATTCGTAAAATGAAGTTAGAATTCGAATAATTCTAGTATTTTTAATGATCTGTCAATTAATAATTAATCAAATATGGCCCCTAACAAAAACATTATCTTCGAAATTGAAAGAACTCTGCGCAATATCAATAGTCAAACCCTGGCTCTTTTTCGTGAACGTAAATTCCCGGTTTCAAAAGAGCAATGGTCGGTTCTAGAGCGGATATCTAAAGAGGAAGGCTCTAATCAAAAGGACATTGCTAAGGATACCTTTAAAGATCCTGCTGCACTAACAAGGATGCTCGACTTGTTAGCTGAAAAAGGCTTTGTGCAAAGGAAAGCATCGAAAAACGATCGCAGAACTTTTGATGTTCATTTAACAGTGGAAGGAAGTAGGTTAGTCAATAGAATGAGTTTGACACTTGATAACTTCCACTCTACTATCGAAAAGCCACTAACAATTTCAGATAAGAACTCACTCATTACCATACTTCTAAAGTTGAATTAAAAGTGTAAGTAAAGCACAACAACTTTGTTTCTTCTCCTTCAAAACTTGTTAAATTATTAATACACTATTTTATGAGTGTTAACCTAAAGGGCCGTTATCGATTTTATATCTCTTACATGCTGCGATTTGGAATTACACTTTTGTTAACGTCCATTACAGTTAGTGCTCAGGAAAACGCTATTGAATTAACACAACCAATTAATTTAGAGAAAATTAATGGTGAAAAAAACATCGTTCATTACACTTTAGATCAAATCGTAACGATTATTGAAGACTCTGTTCGTATTAAAAAGCAAGTTATCATTCCTGCTAATGTAACAGAGTTTGAGCGTGCATTATTTCAAGCTCGTTTAACCCAACATCAAAGGGATCAATTTGGTGCAATTAAACAATTAAAGGCTTTACTGGAGTTTAAATGTTACCGAACTAAAGGAGAAGAGCTGTATATTAAATTACTACTTGGGACCTCTTTAGAGCACTTGGGGGCTCCATTCATTGCCAATAATTACATTAGAGATGTTTTTCCAGCCATTTTTAAAGAGTTACAGAATGACCAGATAAGTGGGTTTTTATACACTCATTATGCAAAACTTTTAATTCGAATAGACAGTGTGGAGCAGGCTCAAAAAATCTATTTAAAAACCCTCAACCAATATGAAACAACCGGGGATACAGCAAAGGCATATAAAAGTAGAAATAATCTAGGTTACTCTTACACTCTTTTAAAAAGATATGATAGAGCAAAGCAACTATATCGAATTAATCAAAATGAAAAATACAAAAATGTAAGCCCCGTAATTTATGCCTTTTCATTTGGAAATTACGGCTCTGTTTTACTCGAACAAGGAGACTATGATTCTGCCATATACTACATGCGTAAAGAAATAGAGCTGTTAAATTCAATTCCATCAACAGCTGGAATTAACAACACTTACTTTGGACTTGGCGAAGTTTTTTTAAAAAAGCACGAATTAGATTCTGCACGACATTACTTCGAACATTCCCTGCTAGAGTCTAAAAAGAGCGATGATTATCAGTCAATTGTTCGAGCTTACGGAAATTTAATTAAACTTTATACATCAAAAGAAAAAACTCCAGAATTGGCGAGTTTCATTGACAATTATCTTGATTACTCCGATAGTTTAAAGAGACCTTTTAGTTTAAAAAGAGCACAGGAAGAACTTCAAGTTTCTCAATTTTTAAACATTTTCAAAGAAACTCAGCTATCTAAAAAAAGGTATGACGAACTACAAAGCAAAACCAACAATCTTATTATAACAATAAGAGGATTGGGGCTAGTTATTATACTCATGATTTTCACTTTAACTTTCCATTTTAGAAATCGAAAAAAACTAAAAGATATTAATATAGAGCTTAAGGATAAAAATCAAGAACTTGGACAATCTTATGATACCATTTCAGATTCTAATCATAAAAATCAAGTGTTGTTGAAAGAGCTTCACCATAGAGTTAAAAACAATCTTCAAATCATCAGTAGCCTATTTAACCTTCAGTTAAATGCTGGTGCATTAGATGTCCAAACAGAAGGAGTATTTAAAGATGCGAAAAATAGAATTTATTCGATCTCACTAGTTCACAAAAAAATCCATAACTCGGATAACGTTGATAGTTTAGATTTTGAAGAATATTTGCGAGATTTCTCAGACGAACTATTTAATGCCACGCCAAACGACGTAAATCTTAGTATTGAAATATTGAGAAATCCTATTTCAATCGATTCTGCAATATCCCTTGGCCTCATGTTTAATGAATTGTTTACCAACTCTATTAAACATGTCAAGCGAAATGACTCCTTACAAATAACTGTAAGGTATGAAGAGTTAGATGGAAAAGAAAAATTCATCTACACGGACAATGGAATAGGTGTAAAAAATACAGAAGTAATGAAGGAGTCGGACTCGTCTATTGGCGTTACATTAATTCATCTTTTAGGGAATCAATTGGATGCTACAATTGAATATAAGGAGGCTAAAGATGACGAACACGGCTTTTGGTTGAGCATTGAAGGTAATTTTAGTTAGTTATGATAAAGGACGTTATAAAAATTTCTGTTGTTTTAGCGTTTGTTTCTTGTGGAAACAACGCTCATGAAAAGGATAAAGCAAATGACCATATGCACAAAGATTCATTTGAAGAGTTAGTCGAAAAATTTGAAGACCCAGAAAGGGATCAATGGCAAAACCCTGATTTAGTTATCGAAAAGCTAGGAAATATTAAGGGTAAAAAAATTGCTGACATTGGAGCTGGAACTGGTTATTTTAGCAGGAGATTAGCTCAAAAAGGAGCAGCTGTATTGGCACTAGACGTAGATGAACAATTTTTAAACTTCATCAATACCCATTCACCGGACAGTTTAGATATTATTACAAGAAAGGTTCCTTTTAATGGCCCACAACTTGATAGCGCAGAGGTTGACGCAGTAATTGTGGTAGACACTTACCACCACATTGAGAATCGGTATGAATACTTTAGAGACGTTTGGAGAGGAATGAAAGCTGGTGGACAACTGATGATTGTTGACTTTAAGAAGAAAAAGACGCCGCACGGACCCCCAACCGAAATGAGGGTTGAAGGTTTTGATGTAATGAGAGAGTTACAGAAAGCCGGGTTTATAAAAGTTGTTATCGACGTAAGGACACTTGAATACCAATACATTATAATGGCAAAAAAATACGAAGGGGCGATATAAAACCACCTAGTTTGAAGAACAAACTTGGGCTAATTAACACAAAGTACTATGAATTACTAATTGGCTGCTACTACTTTTATGAAAACTACTCTGTGGTTTCTTAAATTCCTTGATTAGATACCGAAACTAACAAAAAAACAATACCTATCACAATTAACTAGAATAATCCTAAAAATGAGCGTCTTGTCTTCATGAGTGGTTTTATACGTTACCTTTATTCTAATAGTTGAAATATATTGATGTTTTTAAATATAGAGCAAAACGTACTGATTTTAAACATTAAAGAGCTCAAATACTTTTCAAACCAAGTAATGATAAAGTATACAAGATTGGTTAAAAATTGAGTTTGATAATAATCTTCGATATCGGAATTTTAAACCCAAAATAAATAGCAGTTATATGAAATAGAGGGAACAAACGGCTTTGAAAGACAATCTCTTAAACTATTATTGCAGCCTTTACTTCCCACTTCCCCACAACTAATTCTAGAAGTACTAGGTATTTCAACTTAAAACTTCGCTGGTAACCCCTTTCTTTAAAAACCTCCCAAGCTACTTTGAAGTCTCGCTTTTTTATGTCCTTATTGGCAATGGTAATGTGCGGAATAAAGTAGTGCTTTTCAATTCTTTGTTTTATTATTTTCTGCTTGCTGAAGAGTAGCTTTAGTTCTTTGCAAAGTTTTTCGAAGCGATCATTCTTGGCAACATCTACAAATAAGGTTCTGCTTTCAAAGCGCTGAAAGTTGTTTAGTTCTATTGTTACGTCAGCTATTGGCTTTTCTTTTAAAAACAGGGCGAACACACTAATAAGTTCGGTTAGCTTTTCAGGCTCGCATTCAAATGGGGGAATAATGGTGATGTGTGGAGGTGTTTTTTGAGCGTGAATAGCACCAAAGGCACTTTCAATTTCTTTTTGAAAAAAAACTATTTCGGGGGAAATTTGATCTGGTGGAAGAACGGCTAAGAAGTATTTGTTCACTGGTAAACTACTTTAAAACACCTTTAATACTATCCACTTTATTAAATATAGACTTGGCGAAAGGGCAGAGAGGTAAAATTTTGAAACTTTCTTTTCTAGCTTTCTCAACAATAGACAGAAGCAGTTTTTTCCAATACCTTGTCCTTTTAAACTACCATCGACTATGGTGTGGTCTATAATTATGAGTTCGCTACCAGCGATAGAATAGGTCATTTCGGCTAAACGTGAGCCACCTTTGGGGAGATATGCTGCGCCTTTTGATTCGTTTTGTTCTAATTCAATATACATTGGGATGAAATTACAACAGAATGTTAAATTTTACGAACCCCTAGTCGTTTATTTTAAAATTTAGACACTACCTTTAATGTTGTAGTGTAGCCGTCTCAAATTCCACATGACGTCAAGTATTCGCTATGAGCTTTTTAAAAATGCTGATCAAAAGTTTTAAGCTATGGCGTAAATTCAATTTATAAGAGCTAATTTTTCTCTTAAATTAACTTCAAACCCTAAATTTTGATTATTTTATTGTCAATATGTTGACGTTAAAATTGTCAAAACAATGAAATCAATACTACATTTAGATTTAGATAGCTTTTTTGTTTCCTGTGAACGTTTGCTGGATCGTAAACTAAATAATAGACCTGTACTTATAGGTGGCACTTCAGACCGAGGCGTGGTGGCTTCTTGCAGTTACGAAGCTCGTGCTTTCGGAGTTCACTCTGCTATGCCCATGAAAGTAGCTCGGCAACTTTGTCCACATGCTGTGGTAATTCGAGGTGACAGTGGTACCTACAGTAAGTTTTCTGATATCGTTACAGATGTCATCCGGTCCAACAGTCCTCGATTCGAAAAATCATCCATCGACGAATTTTATATAGACACCACTGGAATGGACCGATTTTATGGAACCTACAAATGGTCACAAGAGTTGCGTACACAAATTATGAAAGAAAGTGGTTTGCCCATCTCTTTTGGCCTTTCCACAGGAAAAACAACTTCAAAAATTGGAACCGGCGAAGCAAAACCCAACAACTTTATGAAGATCGATGAAGGGGAAGAAAAACCATTTCTTGCACCTCTAGCTGTTCGTAAAATGCCAATGATTGGCTCCAAAACCAATCAAAAATTACACCTCATGGGCATTCAAAAAATACAAACCATACAGGAAATGCCCGTGGAATTAATGACTCGCGTGCTAGGTAAGAACGGTCATTCCATTTGGAAGAAGGCGCAGGGAATTGACAATACTCCCATTACGACTTACCACGAGCGGAAGTCTATATCCATTGAACGAACTTTTGAAAAAGACACTACTGACATTGCCAAACTCAAAAGTATTTTAACCGCAATGGCTGAAAATTTATCGTACCAACTTCGCAATGGAAACAAGCTTAGCGGCTGTGTTACCGTAAGGGTGCGCTACTCCGATTTTATTATGGAAAGCAAACAGCAACACATCCCTTACACCTCGCTAGATAATAAACTAATAGAAACAGTGCTTTCGCTTTTTCAAACGCTCTACAGTAGAAGAGTTTTGGTACGCTTAATTGGTGTTCGCTTTAGCAAACTAGTCGGTGGAAACCACCAAATTAACCTGTTTGATGATAGCGAAGAGCTAATCAACCTCTACCAAGCTTTAGATAGTATTCGTAATCGCTATGGACAAGATGCAGTAAAACGAGTTGTCGCGATGGGCTCTAAGGGCATAGGTAGATCTTCTAATCCGTTTAATGGGCAACCTATCGTTATTCCTGAACATCGGAGAGCTTGATTTCAATGAGTTAATAAGTCAATGAGGCAATGAATCAATAATTAAATGAAAGTCATCAGTCAAGGTCTTATGTGTTTGATTGTAAAACATTTTAAGCATGCTCATTAACTCTTCATTGATTAATTGATTCGCCTATTAAACAATTAACTCGTTCATTAATTCACTGATTAAACCCAATGCTCATCAACGCCCACAGTTATTATAGCATAAACTACGGTTGCCTTTCTATTCGAGAAGTATTGGCAACCTGTCAATTTTTGGGACACAAAACAGTAGCACTAACCGACGTAAACAACACTTCGGAATGCTTTACCTTTTTGCTATTGGCAAAAGAATACAACATTCATCCAGTAGTAGGAATTGATTTTAGAAATGGAGTAGATCAGCAGTTCATTGCCTTAGCGAAAAACCACGAAGGCTTTTTTGAATTGAATCAATTTTTATCGCACTACCAACGAAGTAAAAAGCCAATTCCAGCAAGGGCAACTTTTAAAAATGCATTCACCATTTATCCCTTTGAAAAAGCATTGCATTTTGACGAACTCAGTGAAAATGAATTTACAGGAATAGCTCCAGAGCAACTCAACCGTCCCATTTTTAAACAATACAAAACCCTGTTTGAGAACAAACTACTTGTGCTATGCCCTGCCACCTTCAGACATAAAAAAGATTATAATACCCATCGACTACTTCGAGCCATTGGGGAAAATACTTTACTAAGTAAACTCGACAAAAATCAACAAACGAAAGAAAGTGATAAGTATCGCAGCGCAACAGAAATTTCCGATCTATTCCAACATCATCCCTCCATTGTTGAACGTACAAACAAGCTACTGCAAGAGTGTGATTTTCAATTTACTTTTCAAAAACCAAACAACAAAAAACATTTTACCGAAAGCCAAGAAGAGGATGCACAATTACTCCGAAAGTTAAGCTACGATGGACTTCCATATCGGTATGACTTTGACCCCATGCGGGGTAAAAAGTTAAATGCCAAACAACAAGAAATTTTGAATAGGATGGAAAATGAACTAAAAGTAATCGAGCAATATGGGTTTTCTGCTTATTTTCTAATTAATTGGGACATGGTTTGCTATGCCATGAAAAAAGGTTATCCGCACGTTGGCAGAGGAAGTGGAGCAAACAGTATTGTTGCCTATTTAATTCGGATTACTAACGTAGACCCCATAGAGCTAGATCTTTATTTTGAACGTTTTATTAACCCCTATCGTAGTAGCCCGCCAGATTTTGACGTCGATTTTTCATGGACCGATAGAAACGACGTAACCACCTATCTCTTTGAAAAGCACGGTTACAACAAAGTGGCGTTGTTAGGGTCTTATACCACATACCAACACAAATCGGTAATTCGAGAGTTGGGCAAGGTTTTCGGTTTACCAAGCGAAGAGATTGAACAACTACAACGTGGTGGAATTGCCGATAATGAATACGGGCAACTCATTCAAAAATACAGCTCATACATTGCAGGGATCCCAAATAATCTAAGTATTCACTCCAGTGGAATTATCATTTCAGAACAGCCTATTCATTATTACTCTGCTACTTACTTCCCACCAAAAAACTACCCAACAGTACATTTCGATATGCAAATTGCAGAAGATATTGGCCTCTACAAGTACGATGTGCTAAGTCAACGTGGTTTAGGTAAAATTAAAGATGCAGTTGAGTTTATTGAAAAAAACCACGGTAAAAAGGTGGACATACATGCCATGAAGGTGATTAAAAACGACCAAAAAGTAAAAGACCTTCTCCGAGAAGGAGACTTAACCGGTTGTTTTTATGTAGAATCCCCTGCTATGCGCATGCTCATGACAAAGTTAAAAGCCGAAGATTACACTAGACTTGTTGCTGCAAGCTCCATTATTCGACCTGGCATAGCAAAAAGCGGCATGATGCGAGAATACATTCTTCGTTTTCAAAATGTAGAGCGGCGAGAAGAAGCACAAAAAGCCTTGCCCGAATTGTATGAAATTTTAGAAGAAACTTACGGTGTAATGGTGTATCAAGAGGATGTGCTAAAAGTGGCGCATTACTTTGCGGGTTTAAACTTAGCAGAAGCAGATATTTTACGTCGGGGCATGTCCTGGAAATTCAAACAGCGAAATGAATTCAACAAAATAAAAAAGCGCTTTTTTGATAATTGCGCTCGAAAACGACTCACACACAGCACCGTTCAAAAAATATGGGATCAAATTGAAAGCTTTGCCAACTTTGCCTTTTCAAAGGGACATTCAGCAAGTTATGCCGTGGAAAGTTTTCAGGCACTTTATCTTCATGCCTACTATCCCCTAGAGTATTTGACCGCCACATTGAATAACGGTGGCGGCTTTTATTCCCGAGAACTATATGTTCACACTGCCCGCATGAAAGGCGCACAAGTAGAATTGCCTTGCGTAAACGAAAGCATGGCTACGGCGGATATCTGTGGTAAAAAACTAACCCTAGGTTTTGGATTTATAGATGGTGGATTTGAATCTAACAACATGGAGTATATTCTTAAGGAAAGAAGCAAAGGTGGGGTGTTCACTTCGTTTCGGAATTTCGTAGAACGTATTCCTGAAATATCCTTAGATCAAATTGTCGTGTTGATTCGATTGGGCTGCTTTCGCAACATAGAGCAAGATAAAAAGAAACTGCTTTGGGATGCCCATTTTCTGCTTTCAAAAACTCCTAAAAAAATTAGGAACCATTCTCTTTTTGAGCTAAAGCCCCAAGAATGGCAGCTGCCAGAGCTAGTTCAAAACCCACTAGAAATTGCTATGGACGAAATTGAACTGCTAGGTTTCCCTGTTAGTTACAGCCCATTTGATTTGATTGAGGAGGAAGAGGAAAACATTCCACAACTCGCCGCCAAAGACCTAAAGGAAAAAATTGGGAAAAGAGTAAGCATTGCAGGCTATCGAGTTCACATAAAAACTACCAGAACCAGCAACGGTAAAGCCATGCGCTTTGGAACATTCATCGACAAGAAAGGTCATTGGATTGATACGGTACTTTTCCCTGATGCCGTTGCCAAACTAAAACACATTGGTACTGGTTGCTATCTCATTAAGGGAATCGTAACCGAAGAGTTTGGGCACATTAGTTTAGAAGTAACCGATTTGAAACGTTACAACAATAAAGTGTTGGCCTGAAAGTTTTAAAATATGAACGAGCAAATCATACTGTTACGAAATTCCATCACCAACTTTCAAATACTAGCATTGAAACACAAGAGCGAAATTGCTTCTAACCGGTTTAGTTTGGAGGAATATTTTCGCAAATAAGTTTATGGAAGTATCCCCTGAAGTTTACGATTGATTGTTATTCAAAAAAGTCAAGCTCTGTATTCAACTTTTCCGACCTTTGCAGTATGCTAATAGATAACCCCCCTTCTAAATTTGAAATAGCTGAAATTCGTGGAGAAAAATTATTCCTGCTTTCTGAGAAAGCCATCTACTGGGCAGCAAAAAAGATATTGCTTATCGCCGACTTACATTTAGGTAAGTCAACTCATTTTAGAAAAAATGGAATAGCCGTTCCAAAACAGGCGGAAGAAAAAAATTGGCTGCTGCTGCACAAACTATTTAAACAGTATCAACCTGATCGCGTGTGCTTTTTAGGCGACTTGTTTCATAGCGTACACAATAAAGAATGGGAGGTTTTTGGGGAGTTAATTGAAAGTTATCCAAACATAGGTTTTGAACTAATCCAAGGAAACCACGATATTTTACCTCTCGAAATGTATGAAAAACTTGGATTCCAAGTTTACGAATCACTTTTACAAGAGCCTTTTCTTTTTACACACGAGCCATTAAAAGAAAAAGACGTTCATTACAACCTTTCGGGACACATTCACCCCGGAGTAAAGTTAAAAGGAAAAGGCAATCAAAAACATAGAGTTGCTTGTTTTTATTTTGGCAAGAACGCAGGTTTGCTTCCCGCTTTTGGCTCTTTCACCGGATTGGCCACAATCAAAGTAAAAAAAGAAGATCATGTTTTTATAGTCACAGAGGAAGAGGTAATTGCTTTCTAAACTTACAAATTCAAGAAATACGAAATAATAAAAACTATCGTCATCTCAGTTCTTAAACAAATCTATTTCCTCGTTACATCTTATTTCATTCGTAATTAAACAATTCATGATTGACCTAATAGTGCTTCTTCCAATACTCAGGCTCCACTAATGGTGCAGGGTAATCTAATTCCGGTTTCCCAAATAAATCCTCCTGCTTCGTCCAAGGGTGGTGAACAGTGTCTGCGCCAAATTTAGCTAATTCAGGCAACCAAATTTTCACGAATTTGCCTTTTTCATCATAACGTTTAGCTTGAAGAATAATATTGAAATATCTATCTCTAGGGTCATTCCCTACCCCTGCATTATACATCCAGTTTCCATAATTACTAGCAACATCATAATCAATCAATTTACTTTCGAAATACTCAGCTCCCATTCTCCAATCAATTTCCAACTCATTAGTTAAAAATGATGCTACATTTTGCCTTCCCCTATTACTCATGAAACCAGTTTGGTTTAACTCCCGCATGTTTGCATCTACAAATGGAACGCCCGTTCTTCCTCTTGCCCATTGTCCAAATTTTTTTTGATCAACTGACCACTTATAAACCTTATTTTTTATGCCTTTTTGACAGAAAATCTTATTTCCATACTTTAGCGAAATGAACTTAAAATAATCTCTCCATATCAATTCAAAAATTAACCAGTAAGTCGATTGATTCGATTTGACTTCTTTTTCATAGCGTTTTACCCCCCAATAAATTTGCCGAGGAGAAATACACCCATTCCATAACCAAAGTGATAACTTGCTAGAGTAATTTGAACCAATGAGCCCGTTGCGCTTTTGCTTGTAATAACTGAGTTCCTCTGTTTCAAAAAAGTAATGTTGCAGCCGCTTCAACGCTTCATCTTCTCCTCCTTTCGCCATTATTGCTGCTCGTTCATCGATTGGTTGCTCAATTAGCCCAAAATCTTCCACCTTCGGAATAGTTCCTAGGTCAATATTAGGCCCTACTGTCGGTAATTTCTCCGGTGTTTGAAAAATAGCTCTCACCGAGCTTTTCTTTTCCACCCCTTTTCTAAACTGCGTAAATACTTGTGGTGTATCTTCGATAGGATGTGGCAAATCTTTTACATGATACAGCGCCGACCCAAACGAGTAATCGATAAGGATATTCAATTGCTCCACTTTGTCTTGAACAGCAACCTCTTCCTTGTGAATATCCTTGAATGCATAAATTTTGGAAACTTCCACTTCCGCAGTGAATCTTGCAATTTGCTCCGCCGTATTTCCTTTTCTAACGACTAAATCAGAGCCTAACTTCTGAAGATTATCCTTTAGGTTTTGAACACTTTCAATTAAAAACTGAGCTCTAAACGCTCCGGTTTTTTCAAATCCGAACTTAGTTGTACCAAACTCTGTTTCTTCAAAACAATAAAACGGAATGATAGCCTCGTGCTGCTTAAGTGCTTTTACTAAAGCCTCGTTGTCGTGAATTCTCAATTCCTTCCTAAACCAAACGATTACTGTGCTCATGTCTTTTTATTTCTTCGACACCTTTCACTACAAAACTTTACCTCATCCCATACTTTATCCCACTTTTTACGCCATGTGAATGGCTTTTCGCAGACAATACAATTTTTTCGAGGTAAGTGTTGCTTTTTCACACTCAAGAAACAAGGATCCCCACACATGGTTTAAAAGCGCATAAAAAAGTCTTGTCAGAACATGAGTTTTCACGCGCACAAGACTAATAATACTGAGTTATTATAGCCTTATGCTGCCTTGTAGATGATGTGAATGCTCTCTGGCGAGAAATTCTCTTTACCTTCTACAATAACATGCCAAGAGCCATCCACGGGTTTTTGAAAGTGAGCATAGCTATCTTTTACCTCAATAGTCTGTCCATAATATCTACCTTCTCTTCGATATGAATTAAAGTTGTCTTCATCCAATAGTAAAACATGGTAACTGTCCGGCAATTCAATTCCAATAAAACCTGGCTGACTACCTCTTATTTTGTGTTGAATGTTTTTCATATTGCTAATTATTTTAGGATTGTGTACTTTTACGGTTCAAATATACTATATTTTTTAGTTTACTAATATTTTTAGCATTTATTTTGAATTATTTTAAAGAAAACCTAAAGTTTCTCCGAAAACAAGCTGGATTGTCGCAAACAGATTTTGCCAATAAAATTTGTGTTAATCGTCCAATAATAGGCTCATACGAAGAAGGAAGGGCAGAACCAAAATTCGAAACTCTACAAAACATCTCTCACTTTTTTCAAATAACACTAGATTCTTTGTTACAGAAAAAGTTGACACAGAACTCGAAATCATTAGTAAAAAATATTGAAGGAAATAACCTTAGAATTCTTCCGATCATTGTAAACCAAGGAAATACAGAACTCATACCACTTGTGCCCATAAAGGCCTCTGCCGGTTATTTGAACGGTTATGAAGATATTGAGTTTGTAGAAAACCTTCCTAAATTCAGCTTACCTGTGCAAGAACTTTCGCAAGGTACATTTAGGGCTTTTCAGATAAAAGGCGATAGCATGCTCCCTATTCAATCTGGTAGCTATGTTCTTGGAGAGTACATAGAAAACTGGAACTGGATTAAAAATGGGGAGACCTATATAATCGTTTCGAAAGACGAGGGGGTAGTTTACAAGAGGGTATTTAACAAAATTGAAGAAAGTCAAAGCTTGGATTTGCACTCTGACAATAAGATCTACGAGCCTTTCTCCATCCAAATAAATGATGTGGTAGAGGTATGGAAAGCCAAAGGATATCTTTCTTTTGATTTACCAGAGCAGACAGAGGAAAACCCATCGGTAACGGATTTAAGTCAAATGATGGCAAAGCTTCAAAGCGAGGTAGAAAAATTGAAGAAGAATTAATATGAAAGTAGCCATCTCACAACCTTCTCCTATTTGGATGAATAAAATGGCAAGCATTGAAAAGTTGATGTCCGAAATTGAAAAAGCAGGAAATGAAAATGCTGATTTAATGGTTTTTGGCGAAGGATTTGTACCTGGATATCCTTTTTGGGTAAGCTTTACTAATGGTGCCGAATTTGATAGTGAGCTGCAAAAGGAGATGTTTTCAATCTATCATCAAAACGCTATTAATGTAGGTGAAAAAGATTTAAAAGCAATTCAAAAGTCTTTTAAACAGTTGAAAAATTGGTTGCTATTTAGGAGTAATTGAAAAAACAAATAATAGAGGTGCTACTTTATATTGCAGCTTGGTTTACATCAATAAAAAAGGAAAAATTAAATCCATCCATCGCAAATTGGTTCCTGTCTATGAGGAGCGTTTAGTTTGGGGAAATGGCGATGGAAATGGACTAAAAACTCACTCCCTCAAAAAATTTACTGTTGGTGGGTTAAATTACTGGGAAAATTGGATGCCACTAAGCAGAACCGCACTTTATGCTCAACGAGAAAACTTGCACATTGCAGTTTGCCCTGGTGGCGATTACAACACTCAAGAAACTACTCGTTTTATCGCTAGAGAATCTCGATCGTATGTTATTTCAGTTTCTAGTATTTTAAATTTAAGTGATGTTCCTAAAGAACTCCCAATCTATGACGTTATGAAGAATAACGCTCCACAAGTTTTGGCAAATAGCAGTTCATGCATTGCCAAACCAAATGGCGAATGGTTAATTGAACCAGTAAGTGATAAAGAAGTTATGGTTTTTGCAGATTTAGACATTGACAAACTAACGAAAGAGCACCAAAACTTTGACCCAACAGGTCATTACTCCAGCCCAGATGTGTTAAGCTTGAAAATGAATAAAAAGCGACAAAGTATACTATAAAAGTCTACGTACCTTTACCCTTATGCGATTCGAATACTACAATGCACAAATGGGTTCAATTATTGGCTTAACGGACAATTACAGGATCGATAGAGGTTTGTTTTCAGTAAATGAAAGCGTGGTAAGCATGCTCTGGAACAGAAATGATGACCCCGTAAAGTTGGTTATTGATAATGAACCATTCCTACTATTATCAAACCAAACTGTAACCGTTACTTATTTGCAAAATATTGGTTTTGACATGGGATGCCCACCCTAACATGGTATTGTCTTTAATCGCGAATTCTATTGTATTCTCGATCACGATGGGGAAGTTTCTTGTAATGGCATTTTATTTTTTGGGACACAAGATTTATCAATCTTAACCATTTCAGAAGTTGAACAACCCAAGTTTGAAATGCTACTCCACGTTTTTATTGATGAGTTCGAAACACAAGACAAAATACAAGGAGAAATACTACAAATGTTGTTAAAGCGGTTTATTATTAAATGCTTTAGAGCGGCAAAAGAACAACTAATTCCCAAAGAATTAAACAACAAACAGGTTGATATTATTCGAAAATTTAATGTATTAGTGGACACCCACTATAAAGAAAAGCGCCATGTAAAAGATTACGCTGGTTTACTTTTCAAATCGCCAAAAACACTTTCAAATTTATTTAGAATTTACAACCAGCAATCACCTCAACAAATTATACACAACAGGTTAGTTTTAAAGGCTAAAAGAATTTTACTCTATACTGATAGAAATATTTCAGAAGTTGGATTCGATTTAGGATATGAAGACCCTGCTTAACAGTAGGGTCTTCAAGAAAAATACTGGGACAAGCCCAAAAGAGTTTAAATTAAAACAATTACCTATGTAAAATCACTTAATGTCAGGTTTAAAAAATCTTCAAACCAACACTTACACCCATTCTCTTCCAGAACGTCTTTGTTTTTTTCCCCTATTCCAACAAACTCCAATCCTAAGTTTTGTGCGGTTTTTAAATCCCAAAGCCCGTCACCAATAGATATTACTTTTTCAAACCTATCAACCCCATAAAATTTCTTAGCATCAGCGATTGCTTGCTTCACAATGCTTTCTCGTTTCATTAACCGATCAGAGGCTACCAATAATCGATTGTCAAAATCTACTCCTATCGCTTTCAATTTCTGAACTGCAGGTCTTCTTAAAGATCCTGTTGCAAAACAAACGGCTATAGATTTATTATTTTTAACCTCTTTAATGAATTGAGATGCACCAGGAACTTCTTCTACCTCATTTTCTGCCATTTTTGTACTTAGCAACTTTTCAAATTTTGCTTTTAACACTTCAGTAAATGTTTGCCACAGTTCCTTTTCATAAATAGTTTTCGAAATATATGAATCCGTATGGTGCAGGTATTCACCAAAATTGGTGTCTATTTTTTCCACTCCTAATTCGTTCAAACTTTCAATAAAAGCCTGAATGTGAATTTCTGCAGTTTCAGTTAGGGTGTCGTCGATGTCGAAAATAAGAAGTGTTTTTGCCATGGCTCAAAGCTAACCATACAAAGGCGCAGTCACACCACAATTAACGTACTTGTTTATTACGACTTAAGCCTCTTACCTATCTTCTTTAAAAGTATCTTTAACTCCAAAATAACAGTCGTTTCGGGAATTTCTTTAATCGAAACACTTTTACCCTCGGCGCATAAATCCAGTAAAAATGCAAGCCTGCCAACTTTTATGTAGACCTTTTTACCATTTTTCCCCCGTTTTGCTTTCAAATTGGGATATTTCGTTAAAGCGTCTTTAAACATGTCTCCCACTTTAATTCCTTCCTCCGTTACATCCTCTGCCGATTGAATAGTAATGTTTCCAATTCTTCGTTTATCTTCTTTGTTAGGCATAACATATCCTAATTCTTGCCCACTTACTTCAATTATAAACCCTCCCCAACCCTTTCTCCATCATTTATTTTCCCCACTTGCAGTATTTCTTTATGGTCGGCAATAAGATCGTCCGGACTGATTCCCTTAAAGGAATTGTTTACAATCTTATACTCCACATTCGATTCCATTGGTGCCTTAACCGTTTTGGATTGTTTGGTTGGCGCCAACCGTAATTGGTTCGCCGTTGATGGCGGTGGCTATAGGAAAATGGAAAGTGAAGTTGGGAGATCGCAAGAAGAAGGAGAATGCAATTAAAGAGGCCTAATTGTTTTAAAAACTTAATGCATCAGTAAATCCTGGAACAATAAACCTTCTGTTTCTTATTTTTACAAAAAAGAAACACATGTCTAGCGAAAAATTTGATTCAAATAGAGCACCAGAACCAGTTGGAGCATATCCACACTCTAGAAAAGTAGGTAACTTGTTATTCCTTTCGGGAGTTGGACCAAGAGAAAGAGGAACTAAAAAGATACCGGGTGTAGAATTAGATGCAGATGGAAATATAGAATCTTACGACATAGAAACACAATGCAGATCTGTATTTAATAACGTTAAAACCATAGTTGAAGATTCTGGCGCTAAATGGGAAAACGTGGTTGATGTGACTGTCTTTTTAACCAACATGAAAGACGATTTTAAGGCTTATAATAAGCTTTATGCCGAATTTTTTAAGGATAATCAACCTTGCAGAACTACATTAGAAATTAAAGGTCTACCAACTCCAATTGCCATTGAATTAAAAGTTATTGCTACTATTTAACTTTTATCTATCGAAATTTGATTTTTCATTTGAGTCAGTTTCCCTGCTAACGAGTATTTAACGTTTGAAAAAAACAATATTAGTCCATCAAATCAGCCAACATAATCAGATGGGGTGAACATGCTGCTTTACTTATCGCTTAAACTGCCGCTGGTTTTTCCTTCAATAAAACCAGTATTGGAAAGGTAATTCCAATAGATTAAAAATAATGTGACAATGAGATTTGTTGTGGAGAGTAATTTAAATTTCATAGTGTTAAAATTAAATAATAAGTGGTTTTGTTAACTTCCGTTTTCCATTTCAATAACTTGTGTAAATCAGCCCTGTTTTGTTACCTTCGCGAGCGCTTACTTTAAGTAAACACAATCATGAGTAAATACAAAGAATACAAGCAATTAGACCTTCCCGCTGTGGCAGACGAAGTGTTGAAATACTGGGAAGAAAACGATATTTTTCAAGAAAGTATTGACAGCCATGAAGGAAATAAGCCTTTCGTTTTTTATGAAGGACCTCCTTCGGCGAATGGATTACCAGGAATTCACCACGTAATGGCTCGGGCAATTAAAGATATTTTTTGCCGCTACAAAACCCAAAAAGGCTTTCAGGTAAAAAGAAAAGCTGGTTGGGATACTCATGGTTTGCCAGTGGAATTAGGTGTTGAAAAAGAGCTTGGAATTACTAAAGAAGACATTGGTAAAAAAATATCGGTTGAGGAATACAACAAAGCCTGTCGTGAAGCGGTAATGCGCTATACAGATGTATGGAATGACTTAACCAAAAAGATGGGTTATTGGGTAGACATGGAAACCCCATATGTTACTTACGAAAACAAATACATTGAGTCGGTTTGGCACTTATTGAAACAGTTATACGACAAAGGTCTAATCTATAAAGGGTACACGATTCAGCCATACTCCCCTGCTGCAGGAACTGGGTTGAGTTCTCATGAATTAAA
This sequence comes from Vicingaceae bacterium, assembly GCA_028245195.1. GTDB lineage: Bacteria > Bacteroidota > Bacteroidia > Flavobacteriales_E > Vicingaceae > NORP294. The sequence goes on from JAOKCF010000004.1 coordinate 110,414, forward strand.
TCAACCAGGAGCGTACAAAAACGTAAAAGACACCTCAGCAACGGCACAATTTAAAGTTACCAAAGACGATAAATCAAGCTTTTTATTTGACGATTTACATGGTGATTTATTCTTTTTAGCTTGGACCACTACACCTTGGACCTTGCCTTCAAATACGGCTTTAGGTGTTGGGAAAAACATTGATTATGTAAAAGTTAAATCGTTCAACAAGTATACTCACGAACCGATAACGGTAATTCTTGCAAAAGACTTAGTTGGTAAATGGTTCTCGGCGAAAGCCTCTGATCTAAAACTTTCAGACTACAAAAACGACGGGAAAAATATTCCTTACGAAATTGTTGCCCAATTTAAAGGGAGTGAATTAGAAGGAATCCGATACGAGCAGTTGCTTTCTTATGTCCAGCCAGAAGAAGGTGATGCTTTTAGAGTTTTAATAGGCGATTTTGTAACTACCTCTGACGGTACAGGAATAGTCCACTTAGCACCAAGTTACGGAGCAGACGATTATAGAGTAGCACAAATAAATGGAATTGGAGCGTTGCACTTGGTTAATAATCAAGGGAAATTCAAAGCTAAAGTTACCGATTTTGCAGGCGAATATGTAAAAGAGCAGTACCTAAAAGACGAAGACAAACCTGCCGACTACAAGTCGATTGATGTTAGAATCTCCATCAAATTAAAAAAAGAAAATAGAGCGTTCGACGTTCAAAAATACGAGCATAGTTACCCGCATTGCTGGAGAACAGACAAGCCTATCTTGTACTTTCCTCTTGATTCTTGGTTTATAAAAACAACCGCAGTTAAGGAGAAGTTAATTGCCAACAATAAAAAAATTAACTGGAAACCAGAAAGTACAGGAAGTGGTCGTTTTGGAAACTGGTTAGAGAACTTACAAGACTGGAACTTAAGTCGTTCTAGGTATTGGGGAATTCCTATTCCAATTTGGACAACGGAAGACAAAGAGGAGCAAATTTGCGTTGGCTCGGCTGAACAGCTAAGGGCGGAGTGTGAAAAAGCTGTTGCGGCAGGCATGATGGACAAAAACCCTTTGGGTGATTTTGAACCTCAAAACATGTCAAAAGAAAACTATGAAACCTTCGATTTTCATCGACCATTTGTAGATGATATAGTGTTGGTTTCTCCTTCTGGAAAAGCCATGAAACGAGAAACAGACTTAATTGACGTTTGGTTTGATTCAGGATCTATGCCGTATGCACAATGGCACTACCCTTTCGAAAACAAGCAGTTAATTGATGAAAATAAATTTTACCCCGCCGATTTTATTGCCGAAGGCGTGGATCAAACCAGAGGTTGGTTTTTTACTCTCCACGCAATAGCAACCTTATGTTTTGATACCATCGCATACAAAAATGTGGTTTCAAATGGCTTAGTGCTAGATAAAAATGGCCAAAAAATGAGCAAGCGACTTGGAAATGCCGCCGACCCTTTTGAAACCCTAAAAAAATATGGCCCAGATGCAACGAGGTGGTATATGATTACCAATGCTCAGCCTTGGGATAATCTCAAATTTGACTTAGAGGGTATTACTGAAGTACAGCGTAAGTTTTTCGGAACATTGTACAACACGTATAACTTCTTTGCGCTGTACGCCAATATTGATAACTTCTCTTTTGAAGAGGCACATGTCCCTTATGAAAAGAAGCCAGAAATTGACCGCTGGGTGCTATCTAAACTCAATTCTCTTGTTAAAGATGTTGATGCTGCTTTTGGGGATTATGAGCCTACAAAAGCAGGTCGTTTAATTCAAGAGTTTACAACCGACCATTTGAGCAACTGGTATGTGCGTTTATGTAGACGAAGATTCTGGAAAGGCGATTACAACGAAGATAAAATTTCGGCCTATCAAACACTTTATACTTGTTTAATTACCATCGCTAAACTGTCTGCACCAATTGCTCCATTCTTTATGGACCAGTTGTTTAAAGACTTAAACGTCGTAAGTGGAAAAGAAACGGTAAACTCTATTCACCTTTCAGATTTTGGTAAGTTGAAAGAAAAATACATCGACGAAGATTTAGAGCAACGAATGGAAATTGCTCAAAGGCTTTCTTCAATGGTGTTAGCGTTAAGAAAAAAAGAAAGTTTAAAGGTTCGCCAACCATTGCAAAAAATGATGGTGCCTATTTTAGACCCAACTTTTAAGCGACAATTGCAAGATATTGAAGCATTAATTCTTTCCGAAGTAAATGTGAAAGAGATAGAGTATTTGGAAGAAACTGCCGGAATTTTAGTGAAAAAGGTGAAAGCAGACTTTAAAAAGCTAGGGCCAAAGTTTGGGAAAGACATGAAACAAGTAGCAGGAGCTATTAGTCAGTTATCTCAAGATCAAATCAGTGACTTAGAGAATAATGATAAAATTGAACTTCAATTTAGTGACAAAACAATTGAGTTAACCACGGCCGATGTTGAGATTTCTTCAGAGGATATCCCAGGTTGGTTAGTTGCTGCCGAAGGAAAGTATACTGTTGCATTAGATGTTACTTTATCTGAAGAGTTAATTGAAGAAGGTGTTGCTAGAGAGGTAGTTAACCGTTTACAAAACTTTAGAAAAGAAGCAGGATTTGAGGTAACAGATAAGATTAACATATCTTTAGAAACAAGTAGTGAACTAAACGAAGCAATCCAAAACAATAAAAATTATATTTGTTCTGAAACATTGGCCGAGAATTTATCGTTTGTAGATAAAATTGAAGGAGAGAAATTTTTACTAAAAATAGATAACGAAACAAAAACCTACGTTAGTTTAAAAAAGGTTTAAAAGTCCTGCTCAATTAAGAAGGGCAATAAAGTAAAGAAAATGGAAAAAGAAAAATACAGCGACAAAGAGTTACAAGAATTCAAGGGATTAATTGAAGGAAAGTTAAGTGAAGCAAAAATAGATTTAGAAGGACTTAGAGGGTCTTTATCATACAAAGATGATCATGGAACAGAAGATACTTCTCCGTCATTTAAAATGATGGAAGACGGTTCTGAAACACTTTCTAGAGAGGAGATGAGCAATTTAGCTATTCGACAAGAAAAGTTTATTACTCATTTGCAAAATGCCTTAACGAGAATAGCAAACAAGACATACGGAGTTTGCAGAGAAACAGGAAAATTGATTCCGATAGAACGATTGAGAGCAGTGCCACATGCTACTCTTTCAATTGAAGCAAAAAACGCTCAAGGGTAATACAGAATTAAATATGAAGAGTAAGTTTTCTTCTTACGGACTGCCGCTACTAATTATAGTGGCAGTTTTGTTTATTGACCAAGCAAGTAAGTTTTGGATTAAGTTAAACATGGAGATTTCAGAAGAAATTCCGGTTTTAGGAGATTGGTTCATTATTCACTTTACTGAAAATAATGGAATGGCTTTCGGAATGGAATTCGCCGGGGAATGGGGAAAGTTATTCTTAAGCCTTTTTAGAATTATTGCTGTTTCAGGGATAGGCTGGTACCTATTTAGTTTGCCTAAAAAAGGAGTTTCTAAAGGCTTAATGGTAAGTGGAGCGCTAATTTTTGCTGGAGCGCTAGGGAATATCCTTGACAGTGTTTTTTATGGAGTAATCTTTAACGATAGCTACTACCAAGTTGCTACTTTATTTCCTGCAGAAGGAGGTTACGCTGCTCCGCTTTATGGCAGAGTTGTAGACATGCTTTACTTTCCTTTAATGGAAGGGTTTTTTCCTGAGTGGTTTCCAATATGGTCAGGAGAACATTTTATTTTCTTTAGACCCGTATTTAATATTGCCGATACAGCTATTACTTGTGGCGTTGCTTCAGTCCTGCTCTTTCATAGAGACTTCATTAAAGAGGAAGAGTCAATAGAAGAAATAATTGAAGAAGTGGAAGACAGACAAGTCTAAGAACTTTTTTGTCAACCGCACAGAACACTTGTTCCCTAAATTTTGAAGAATAAAAAAAGAGTCGTCACCTTAGGTTAACGACTCTTTTATATTTTATCTATTGTGTTTTAGAACTTAAACCTCGTTCCAAAACTGATCCCAACGTATTTTAGCTTCTCTGTGAAACGCGCTTCTTCTTTAGTAATTGAATTCATTCTTCTTCTATAGCTTGGGGTTATTAAAAAGGAAGTTTTCTCTGTAAAGAAATAAGTAACCCCTGCAGCTGGGTGAATATTCACAACCCCGGTTGTTTTAAATGGATTCTCTCCTTCGTCTTCCAAGTTTGCTACCTCGTTCACCAACTGCTTGTTCGATAAACTTTGGTTTTGATTCACATAACCTTTTACCGCGCTCTGCTTCATTCTAGTTAGAGGTTGTAGTTCAACACACCTCCAAATACATCTACACGCTTTAAAATGTATCCTTTGTAAGAGTTCATAATTTGTAATCCTAGATCTCCCTTTACATGCCAACCCTATCTTGAATTACGGTTTTGAAACCCTAATAACAATGGCACTTCAACAAAATTATATTGATTACTGAAACGTTTCTTGCCTTCGAAATGCATTTCCTCATAGATCTGAGTATAATTAATTCCCGTTTCAATAAACCTATTTTTCGTTAATTCATATTGCAGCAATCCGCTTACAGTGTCTGCAATTCGAGTATTTTCTGCTTTCTCTCGGACTCTTAAATAAGAGGGAGACAAATCATACTTTGCTCGCATTGCTTTGTGAATAGTGTGCGGAGCTACAGTAAACAGAACTGAACTTATTTCCCAGAATATTTTTCGCTCAACTCTAGGTAACACATAGTCATAATCAATGTCTACTTTTTTAGGGTCTACAACTACCAAGTCTGTATTGACAAACTTTTTTTGCATCAAATCCATTTCATTATACCTCGTAAATGCTTTTGGTCTAACACTCTCCCATCAGTCCAAATTTTCAATATAAACAGAAAGTCTGGAGTCCGGTAAGTCCGGTCTGGTAAACCCTGCTCTTTCTAACGAAGCAAGTTCGTCTATGGAAGGATAGATATTACGATAATCGTAAAGACTTTCAAGTGATTCTAATGTATTAGATACAGGTTCATCATCAGTCTTTGTTAAAGTGAACTGAGCTATAGTATTCTTTGTTTTTGAATTATTTATATCGTTTAATTGTTTCGTTTTGATTGTCTCTACTATAATCAATTTGTTAATCTCGTTTGCACGGGATGTGTATTGGTTTGTCTCCTCCTCACCAAAAAGCACAATAGAACTTCCTCCCGCCAAAAGCAACATCAGTAATGTTCCAAAAATCCCCCAGTTATTAGAAATTCGGTTGGCCACCACATGACCAAAGTTTCGCTTAGCTTGAATGTTTTCCCATGCGGCAGGAGGAGAAGTTGCTGTCTGGTCACTCAGTCTATCTCGGAAGACTTGGTCAAAATCCTTATTTTGATCAGACATGACTAGTTATTTTTAGTTTTTCTAATTCGTTTTGCATCCACTTTCTTGACTTCGCTAATTGAGATCGAGAAGTACTTTCTGTAATGTCGAGCATTTCTCCTATCTCTTTATGGATAAACACCTCTATTACAAATAGGTTATAACCCATTCTGTATCCTTCAGGTAATTTTTGTATTAAAGCCAAAAGTTCTTTTTCACCTAAATTGCTTACCGCTTTTGATTGAACAACTTTGTCTTGGTAATCTTCGATACCTAGCTTTTCTTGCTTAAAGCTTGACTTTCTACAATAATTTAGAGCAGTGTTTATAATGATTCTTCTAATCCACCCTTCAAAGGAGTTATTAAACTTGAAAGACATTATGTTGTCAAAAACTTTTATAAAGCCGTCTTGCGAAATGTCTTGCGCTTCAGAGGCGTGCTTTGCATAACGTAGGCAGACATAATACATTTTTGGCGAGTAGGTCTCACACAAATATCTTTGAGCAGATTTTTGCTCATCAATACATCCTTGTATGATTTTTTCTTCGGCCATATCGTTGTGATAAACCTTTTACGCACCTAATCCTTAGATAAGGGATGTAGCTTAATCTAAAAACGCTGCCTGGTCTTCACTAGATAAGATATAATACTGAAAAGGAAATTGTTGCAAGTTACATTTTACCGGAAGCAACTAAGTATTCTGCGATTTGAATTGCATTTGTTGCAGCACCTTTGCGCAAATTATCCGAAACAATCCAAAGGTTGAGGCTATTTCCCGCGCTTTCATCTCTTCTAATCCTTCCCACAAAAACTTCGTCTTGCTCCTTTTTATAAAAAGGCATGGGGTATTCATTTTTAGCTGGATTGTCATGAACTACAACCCCTTCTGTGTGATTCAAAATAGACTTAATAGACGCTATATTAAAGTCATTCTTAAAGGTAACGTTTACTGATTCGGAATGACCACCAATAACAGGAATTCTCACCGCTGTTGCAGTTACTCTTAAGTTAGGTGCGTTTAAAATTTTTCGGCTTTCTAGAACCAACTTCATTTCTTCTTTAGTGTAATCGTTTTCTAAAAATACATCGCACTGTGGAATTGCGTTTTGGTGAATTTGATAGCCATATGCCATTTCGCCTTCTACTCCCTTTTGCTCATTTTCTAGCTGCTGCACAGCCTTCACTCCGGTACCTGTTATGGATTGGTAGGTGGAAATAACCATTCGCTCAATTCCATATTTTTGATGAAGTGGCGACATTGCCATCATTAACTGAATGGTGGAGCAATTCGGATTTGCAATAATCTTATCCTCTTTTGTAAGTTCTTGACCATTTACTTCAGGTACAATTAACTTCTTAGAAGGGTCCATTCGCCATGCTGAAGAGTTATCAATAACCACAGTGCCATTGGCAGCAAACTTCTCGGCAAAAGCAAGCGAAGTTTCTCCTCCGGCAGAAAAAAGGGCAATGTCTGGTTTTTCATCAATCGCATGCTGTACACTAACCACCTCAACCTCATTGCCCTTGAACGTAATTTTCTTTCCAACAGATTTCTCCGAAGCAACCGGAAATAATTGTGTGACAGGAAAGTTTCTATCTTCTAACAAACGCAACATTACTGTTCCTACTAAACCGGTGGTCCCTACTACTGCAACTTTCATCTCTTCTTTCTTAACGATTAATTTACTTCAACAGCAGCCAAAATTACTAACTTTACGAAGCTTATTTTTAATATATGAATAAACTCGCTTCGCTATTCATTCTCTCTTTATTAATCGTGTTTGCATTTAAATTAAGCGCACAAACCGGTTTCTCTGACAATTTTAATGACAGCAACTTTACCTGAAACACTATATGGAGTGGAGAAGTAAATAAGTTTGAAGTAAACACTGCCAAAGAGCTGCAACTGAACAATACAGGAGCTACCAGTAATAACGAAACCTATTTAGTAACCTCTTCCCCGGTAGTAAATTATGCTTTTGGGGAGTTTTACGTTCGCCTAGCTTTCGACCCTTCCAGCTCCAATTTTGCCAAAGTTTACCTTGTATCTGATCAACAAAATTTAACAGCTGCACTAAACGGCTATTATGTTCAGATTGGCGGACAATCAGCAACTGTTGCTGATGTGCGCCTTTATCGACAAGATGGAATAGTAGACTCTTTATTGATTGACGGAATAGATGGAACAGTTGCAATAGCTCCTGTTGTTAAAATTAGAGTAACAAAAAATGCTGCCAACCTCTGGAGTTTATTTTTAGACCAACCGGGGACTGGCAATTCATATCAATTAGAAGGAACTTCAACTGAAAGTAAGTACAATACTAGTTCGTACTTTGGGGTATTTTGTAATTACACGTCAACTAGGTCAGATAAATTTTTCTTTGATGATTTTAAGGAGGTTCCATATTATCAATGTGTTAAATTTAAATTGAATTTATATTCTCTAAAATATGCTGAGCGCGCTCTAGTAGCTGGACTTTTTGTTCTGGGTCTTGCTTTTTCCAGTTTGCAACCATCATTCCCATACGGTGATTATTTTCCCACTTATCAAGGTGCCGATCAATAAAATTCCAGTAAAGCGAATTAAACGGACAGGCTTTTTCCCCTACTTTGTCTTTTTTAGAATAGTAACAAGTCCCACAATAATTACTCATTTTGTCAATGTAATTCGCCGAAGAAACATAAGGTTTGGTTGCAACCAAACCACCGTCTGCCCATTGGCTCATACCTCGTGTATTGGGAAGCTCTACCCACTGAATGGCGTCCACATAGATTCCCAAGTACCAGTCGTCCACTTGTTGCGGATCGATTCCTGCGAGCAATGCAAAATTTCCGGTAACCATTAACCGCTGAATATGGTGTGCATAAGAATAGTCTAACGATTGTTGAATGGACTGTCGCATGCAATTCATTTTTGTTTTTCCATCCCAATAGAATTCTGGAAGTGCGTTGGTATGATTCAGTTGGTTTTCATTTTCATAGTCAGGCATTTTTGCCCAATAAATTCCACGCATGTATTCTCGCCAACCTATTATCTGCCTTACAAACCCCTCCACTTGAGAAATATCAATTGTATCCTGATTTTTTTCCCAATGCTCAATAACTCTATTTACTACCTCTTTTGGTGAAAGAATTTTAGAGTTCATTAAAAAAGAAAGTCTAGAGTGATACAAACTCCACTCCCCAACAACCATGGCATCTTGAAAGTCTCCAAACAGCGGAAGACACTCTTGAACAAAAAAGTCAAGCATTTCTTCCCCCTCACTTCGGGTTACCGGCCAAATGAAACTTTTAGCATCAATGGTTCCAATAGTTTTTACGTTTTGTTCTTCCAGCATTTTCACAACATCAGAAACGTCTCTTTGAAATAACTTCGGTGAAGTTGGCTTGTGGTTCTTGGGTAGCTTTTTTCTGTTGGTTTGGTCAAAATTCCATTTTCCTCCAATCGGCTTTTCGTCAGAATCTAGAAGTACTTGGTGCTTTTTTCGCATTTCTCGATAAAAGCTCTCCATTAGCCAGCCTTTACTTTTCTTTTTATCGAATAACTCTTTCATTTCTAACCTTTCCGTATAAAAATGCTCTGAACTCACTCCATTTATTTCTGCAGACAACTCTTTGTGCAAACTCCCCAACTCCTGATCCAACCGATATTCATCTGGCTGCTGATACTCTATTTGCTCGAACTGGTTCTTTGAAACAATACTTTTTAAGTTTTTTGTATAGGTTTGTTCGTTTTTTGGGTCATCTAATTTTAAGTAGATTACTTGATGTCCTAGTTCTTCCAACTTTTTCGCAAATGACCTCATACCAACAAAAAAGGAAACCACCTTTTGTATGTGATGCTTTACGTAATCTGTTTCGGACCTCAACTCCAGTAGAGTGTAGGTTACGTTTTTATTCTTTTCAGAATACCAACTGTGATTGATGTTGAGCTGATCTCCCAACACAAGGCGTAACGTTTTTTTCATAATAACTAAACCTACTGTCAAAGAATAAAGTTTTATTCAAATGAACATTTTTTTATTCATTAGTGTTTCAAGATACCAACCTAGAAAAATATGATAATTGGAATAGATTATGGTGCAAAAATGGCAGGAACTACGGTAATTGCTCGAATGTATGATCACAATAAAGTTGATTTTTTTGCTTCAGCAAAAAACCAAGATGCTGACCAGTTTATAAAAGATTTCATTGCATCTAACGAAGATGTTTGGTTGGCCTATTTAGATGCTCCACTATCATTGCCAAAAGTGTATTCTCAAGGCGGCACTAAAGGAAATTATTTTTACAGAGAGGCTGATAAAGCTACGGGTGCCATGTCTCCCATGTTCTTAGGCGGATTAACAGCTAGAGCAATGAAGTTATCTGTTGAGTTGGGAATACTTGGTGTGAAGGTTGTGGAAACGTACCCTTCTAAATTGGCAGAAGTTTTAAAACTGAAAGATAAAAACTACAAAAAAGACAGACATCAAATAGCTGCTTTGTGCGAAGAACTTAAAGAAATTAGTGGATTTATGTTTGACAACGAAGAAGTATTAACGTGGCATCACTTTGATTCTTTACTATGCCTTTATTCTGCAAAGCGCCACGAAATTCAAGCTTCAATGGTTTTTGGAAATGTAGAAGAAGGTACAATTACTGTTTAGAAACGGTCGCTTCCTTAAAGTATTTCGAGGGCACTACCAACATTCCGAAACACTCTCCCTCTGCTTTTCCTAAATGTTTATGGTGAACTTTGTGCGCTTTACGAATGGCTCGAAAGTAGCCGTTATCAGTCCTTTTTAGCCAATTTAAGCGTTGATGAATAAAGATATCATGTACAGCAAAATAAGCCATACCGTAAAATAGAATTCCAAGTCCCATAGAAATTCCATATTCAAAAACACCCTCTCCCCAAGCAATAACAAGCCCAGTACTAACTGCTGCATAAAAAATAAAAAAAGTGTCATTCCGCTCAAACCAGCCTTTTTTAGGCTGATGATGGTCTTTATGTAACACCCAAAGAAATCCGTGCATAATATATTTATGTGAAAACCAAGCCATAAATTCCATAATAAAAAATGTAACTATGGTAATTAATAAGTGAATCAGAATATTCATAATTGCAAACTTACACCCATAGAGCGTAACAATTAATAATCAATTTTGTTATTAGTAAATGAAAAATGAGCTAGGTCGGGTTTTTATATTTTTTTTGGGTGCTGTTGTAATTTTTGTCTCCTTGTTTGCGGTGTTTGGCCCAAAGGGTAAAAAAATAAATCTCAAAGAGATAGAGTTTAGCACAACTAAGTCAAGTGAGCTGTATTTTAAAAACATGCGCTCCTACTTTTATGATAAGGAAGAAATAAATGATTCAAAGTTTCTATTATATAGAATCAATAGTCGGGAAAAGGACAGTAATAAAGTATCGCTACAATTTTTATTAGTTCATAATTGGTTGCTAAACGAATGTTACCTGATTGCAGAGCCACAGAACGTTGGTTTACAAGTAGAGTGGGAATACGAAGACGAGCTTGGAACCATCAAATTGACTGGAGAAAATAATAGAGCTCACTTTGTGTTTGGTGCAGAAATATTTGAACAACTGGAAAGAAATGCCACGTTATGGTGGATTGATTCAGACACTAAAAAGGTACTTCCGGAAGCAGAAAAATCTTCTTTAAAAACAAGCCTAAAAGACTATTTTAAGTTAGTGGGAAAGTTACGGTAGGGATTTTAACGACCCAGTTTTTTATTCACTACCCAGATAGCATCGTCTCGCAGTGTTTTTTCTAAGGCTTCGTTTCTTCTTATTGCCTTTTCCTTTATTTGAGCCAACAATTTAGGTGTAGCTTTTATTGCGCTCATTACCCTTTGAACCTCTGCTTCATAATCGAAGTTAATTAACCATTCATTCTTTAGCTTCCTTTTAATTAAAGCTCTCTCCATTTGCGAAACGGTATATCCAAGTACTGGACCTATTTTTTTTGCTCTGTCTTTTATTTCTGGGTCTGCTGAAAGCTGCTCATAAAGAGGCTGCTTCTCTTCAGTAATTTTGTTTTTCCCTGTGAAATGGTCGTACAAGTCTTCAATAAATCCGTAACCAGTAATTTTTAAATTTTCCTCCGTCATTTCTAACAATACCATGTCTCTTTTTTCGAGCTCTATCTCCAAATCCAACTCTTGTGTTTTAATATGATATGTTGTTAAGTATAAAGGCCATCCGAGCGTTTTGTTATAATACCAAAGGTTTTAGTTAGAAGAAAAAACAGAATCCAAGACTGGATAAAACCCATAAAAACTTTGAATAAAGCTGTCCCCAACCCCAAGCAAGTTTGGCTTTTTCTCTTTAACATTAACAAAACTCATTAGCGGATAGTGCAAAATATCGTCAGAAACATTCCATAGCAGGTTCATAGCTTCTCCAATATCGTAGTCTGTAAAACGATAATCAACAATCGTTAACTCTCCGATTTCTAACTGAATACTTGGAACCTCAAGCGACAATTCGTCGTTCAAAAAATCAACCAGTGTGTCTGAAATTTTTGCAACCGTGTTACCGGACCAATGGACTCCGTTTTTCGGGAAAACTGGATATTCAAAGTATCGCTTATCTTCTAAAATAATATTCTTAGTGTCAAAAACTTTTAAGTTTCGTTTCTTAATGCCTCGCATGAAGTAGTCGTAATTCGTCATGTTCGACTTATAAATTGAAAAATACTTGGCAGGGATTTGATCTTTATAAACGGAAGCTTTACTGGGCGCAATCATAAAAACAAATGAAATCCCTTTCTTTTGTAGCGTATCGCTTATAAACTCTGCTTTATCTAACATTGCGTCAATCTTTGACTTACCCGCAAAATCGTATCCTAAAAATGACTTTATATCTCCTTCGGTGATTAACACATTCTCCTTGCACACTATGGTGCCGTTAGCATTTGCTTTGTCAAATAATGAGTAGTTAAGCTGGTTGTTTAACCGAATAAACCAGTTTCTAAACTCGTGATCATTTTGCCAAAATCGATCAAACGAATTTTGAAAAGATCCATCTCTTAAGTTGTTTAAGCTGAGAACAGGAACCTTTACGTTTTCTTTTTTATACTCCCCACTTAATTTGTCTTCCTCTACCAAATTAAACTTGTATTGAAAAAGTGGAATCAGCAAAGAGCAAATGATGCAGATGTAAATGATTCGTAATATTTTGGGCGAAACGTTTTTCAAAACCTGAAATATATAAATGGATTAAACCCTGAACCTGCTAAGTTAGCAACCGACACTACAATTAAAAACACACCTACAAAGGTCTTTATCAGTTGATTTGAAAAACCAATTGAATCAACAAACCGATCGCAACCAATTGTAATTCGATCAAAGTATAATAAAAAACTTAATGCAATGGCCATTGCCAATACCCTATAAAATTTGGCGCTTACAAAAAGATAAACATTCGAAAACTCAAACGAGAACATGGCTGAATAATAATTAGAAGCTTGTGCGAGGTCCTCCGCCCTAAACAATACCCATCCGAACATTACAACGAAAAATATTAGAGCAATTCTTCCTAGTTTCCCTATTGGCTTTGTTAAGCGATTCAAAAACAACCTGTCAAAAATTAAAAACATTCCGTGGTATGCTCCCCAAAGCACAAAGTTCCACGATGCTCCATGCCAAAAGCCTGATATTAAAAACACAACCCACAAATTAATATAAAGTCTTGCCTTACTACTTACTCTATTTCCCCCAAGAGGGATATATAAATAATCCCGCATCCAACTCCCTAAGGTAATGTGCCATCGTTTCCAAAACTCAGAGATACTTTGCGCTATATATGGACTGTTGAAATTCTCAGGAAACTTAAAGCCCATAAAACGACCAAGTCCAATTGCCATATCTGAGTAGCCCGAAAAGTCAAAATAAATTTGAAAAGTATAGCAAACTATTCCTAACCAAGCAATCGAAGCGTTTAAGTCGGAGGGTTCTAAACTAAATATTAGGTCCGCCTTTCCCCCAAAACGTTCGCAATAATTACTTTTTTTGCCAATCCAATTGCGAATCTATATATTCCATAAATTCTATCATTGTAATCGCTGAACTTCCGATTATTTAATTGGTCTGCAATTTCATTATACCGAACAATAGGCCCAGCGATAAGTTGAGGGAAAAGCATGATATACAACGCATAATCTCTTAGGCTTTTTAAAGGTGGTGCCGTTTTTCGATAAATATCAACTGAATAGCTAATTTTTTGAAATGTGAAAAAGCTAATTCCTATTGGTAAAATAATAGTCGCAATTTCATAAGTGTTGCCTTCTCCAAGCACTTCATTTAAGTTATCAATGAAGAAATTAAAGTACTTGTAGTACATTAAAAAATAGAGGTTAAACAAGATGGAAATCCACAACAAAACCAAGCGTTTTGTGGAACTAGACAGCACAATTAGATACACCAAATAGTAATCGATTATAATACTGCCAATAGCAATAGCAATAAAGTCTGGTGCTCCCCAGTAGTAAAATAGCAAGCTAGACAATAAAGCAAAGCCGTTTTTATAACGATCACCAACTAAATGGTAGCCAAGTAGAAAAAAGGGCAGGAAAATAAAAAGGAATACTAGACTACTAAATACCAATTAATTATTTCTTAGTTGCTAAAATAAACCATTTTTATTACACTCCCTTTTTAAATATCAATTAGTTATAATTTATTGTGCTTTCAACAATCAATTTTTCCCAACTAAGTTACCCTGAAATAAATGCTTGATTTATAATGTTTTTAACTCTCTTCTTCTTTTATTCATTTCCCACGACAACTCTCATATCTCTAATGTATACGGGGCCTTTAGACTTATTACAAACGTATGCTTTTAATGTAGCGCCCTCAGTAGGCAAATTCTCGGGCAAGTTAAAAATGAATCGTTTCGTCTCCCATTTTTCTCCTGTTCGAATTAGAGGGAATGACTCATAAAAATAAGTATCGTATTCATTGCTAACGCTTACCATCTTGCTCGCTCCAACATAATTATGCTTCAAATTAATGTTCAAGTCTATTTCAATAGAGCGATGATCTCCTATGTCTTCTATGGGCATAGATAAGGTGGAACTGCATTGATGTGTAGAATCAACCAACTCATACCCTTTTTTCCCAACCATGGAGCGAGATCTCGACCAGTTTCCCATTTTTAAGGTATAGTAATCGTTGTAGAAGGTTAGTGCTTCTTGTTCGGGAAGTGTGGAAGGGTCTATGACTTCTACGGAAAAATTATCAATTTGAACCGGATATTTTCCTTTCAAGACGGCATTTATCTCAATGCTATCGTTCTCGTTTCTCATAAACGGAGGGATAACAATTAAGTCTAATGTACTCCAGCTTCCTTTGTCAAACCAATTTATGCTTTCTACTCCTTTATACACTTTGCGGTAACTTTTGCCACTTTTGGCGTCTATCATGTTAAATTCTAAACCAAAGCGGTTTTCCTTCGCTTCAAAGTCCGATTTAAATCGAATTCTAGTGATAACATAACTGTAACTGGTGTCTGAAATATCTTTAAATGCAAATTTTAGTTTTTCGCTTTCCCTATTTGTTTTTGATAAAACCAAACTGCCCTCTTCCGGCACGCTAAACCCATTTATCGTTTTCACTTTTGAGCCCTCTCCACTATACGTTTCTCTGTAAATTAGTTTGTGCTTTTGTGGTTTTTCTTCTGGCAAATAGTTAACAGACCGATCGGGTTCTAATAATGTCTTATCTGCATGGTAAAAGTCTGTCTCGCCAATAATACTCCAGTAGTACTCTTTGGTCATTCTTTGAGAATGAATAATACCATTTTCAAATTGCCAAACTTGAAATATATTCAAGCCAACCATCGCTGCCAACAGAATAAAGATTGGGGTTTTAAGCCTTTTCATGGTAGAGTTTAACTCTTGAATAAAGTAACCAATTGGCAAAAGAAATATAGGATAAGACTGCACAATAGAGCGCTGACTAAAACTATCCGCATACCACCAGCAATCCCAACTACTCAAAACCTAAATGTTCAATATCATGAATAAAAGTAATGGGATGCCTATTCCGCGATTTTTCTTAACAGTTACAAATAGGCCAATTAACCCAAACACTATTATTGGAGTGTACAGTAACCATCCTTTTTTGTAACTAAACAAATACTCTTTTAGGTAAGGACTTAACAGCTTAAAGTCTTCGTTGGTGTAACTATCAAAGATCCACTCTCCGGTGGTATAATGCCAATACAGAGGCTGCACCATTCCAAACAGAACCATGGGAATACCCACAGCAAAAACGTGCTTTTTATTGTTCCAAAAAAACAGAACTTTCTGCTGATGGGTTTTAAACTGCCCCCCAAGCTAGAGGGCGGGAACCAACAAAAACAGCAGCTCATTGGGCCTGCTTAGAATCATAATGGCAGAAAACGGACCTATTAAAACCGAATAGTTGAGTTGAGGTTTTTTGTGCCACTGGTGTACTAAATAAAGTAAGGCTGCGTAAAATCCAAATAAATAAACGTGCGGAGAAGATATGTTAGCAGCAACAATTTGAAGATAATTGGTTCCAACACAAAGCAATAAAATAAGAAGGGTGGAAAGTTGATCTTTGAAATACGAAAGTGCAAGTTTTCGGAAGAAAAATAGACTAAGAAACACAATTAGAAACAACTGTAATAAAACAGCAATTTGATACGGCTTAGAAAAGCCATCAGCCGGATATGAGGTCAGTTTTGCAATCTGGTGCACAACAAAAAAAGCAGGGCTGTACAAAAAGCAATACCCGCGGTGTATTGGATAATATGGTTCCCGTTTTCTATTTTATGTGCTTGATAATAATTAGAAGATAAACTGTACTCCTGTTGTGCTTCTTTTACCCAAACATTGTCGGTTAGCTTTACATCATCATAAATAAAAATAGCTGGTAAATAGAGGTAATAGCCAAAATTATCCCAATCAATTACTCCATAATTCCCTCGCTCGATTGATGAGGTTGTCTCTATTTTTAGGTAACAGAGGTGTACCGTTAAAATTGTGATTAATAAAAAGGAAAGTAGATTTTTCATTTAGCAAAAAGACCATACTTAAAAATGCAATAAATCGCCCTAAACCCGTCTTTCCAACCAATCTTTTTCCCTTCTTCGTAAGTTCTTCCGTAATATGAAATGCCTACTTCATAAATTCTAATCTTAGGCACTCTAGAAAGTTTAGCTGTGAGCTCGGGCTCAAATCCAAATCGTTTTTCTTGTAACCGTAAACTCTTTGCAATTTTGCTATCCATCAACTTGTAACAGGTTTCCATATCTGTCAAATTCAGGTTGGTGAACATGTTACAAAGAAAAGTTAAAAACTTGTTGCCCAAGGAATGCCAAAAAAATAAAATTCGATGAGGATTACCACCTAAAAATCTTGAACCATAAACAACATCCGCAAAACCTTTTACTATCGGTTTTAACAAATCATTGTACTCTCTTGGATCATACTCTAAATCGGCATCCTGTACCACCAAATAATCTCCAGTTGCAAGTTCTATTGCTTTGTGAATTGCTGCTCCCTTTCCTTGGTTTTTCGATTGGCTGAAAAGTTGTATTCCCATTTCTGGATTCGCTAATGAGTACTTTTCGATTACTTCTACTGTTCCATCACTTGAACAATCATTAACTATAATGATCTCCTTTTCAAATTGATTGACAAGGTTAACATCTCTTACCTTATCCAGAATAAGGTGAATGGTCCGCTCCTCATTGAAAGCGGGAATCATTATGGATAATTTCATCTATAATTTCATTTCTGGAATTTCACCTGAGATTATTAACTCTCCTTCTGTCGCATTTTTAATTTCATCAACAGAAACACCAGGGGCGCGTTCCAATAGGTGAAAAGCTCCTCCTTTAACTTCTAATACCGCTAGGTTGGTCACAACCTTAGTAACACAATTCACTCCCGTAAGCGGAAGAGAACACTTCTTTAATATTTTACTTTCCCTGGCTTTATTAGTATGCATCATTGCAACAATGATGTTTTCTGCTGACGCAACCAAGTCCATCGCTCCGCCCATTCCTTTCACCATTTTACCGGGTATTTTCCAATTGGCAATATCTCCATTTTGATCTACTTCCATAGCTCCTAAAACGGTCAACTGTACTTTTCCTGCTCGAATCATAGCAAAGCTGTCAGAAGAGTCGAAAAATACGGAGCCTGGCATGGTTGTAATGGTTTGCTTACCCGCGTTGATCAAGTCAGCGTCTATGTTTTCTTCAGTTGGAAAAGGTCCCATACCAAGTAGTCCGTTTTCAGATTGAAGCGTAACGTCTATTCCCTCTGGAATGTAGTTCGCAACCAAAGTTGGAATCCCAATTCCTAAATTCACATACCAACCATCTTTTAGTTCTTCGGCAATTCTCTTAGCAATGTCTTCTTTTTTAAGCATTTGTAATTCGTAAATAAAAAATTCGTAATTCTATTAACTAATCGTTCTTTGCTCTATCCTTTTCTCGTAATCCTTTCCTTCAAAAATCCGATGAACAAATATTCCAGGTGTGTGAATTTCATTCGGATCTAACTCTCCAGGTTCTACTAAGCGCTCAACCTCAGCAATAGTTATTGTACCCGCCATTGCCATAGCTGGGTTAAAATTTCTTGCTGTTGCTTTAAAAACCAAGTTTCCTTTTGTGTCGCCTTTCCACGCTTTAACTATTGAGTAGTCAGAAACCAAACTCTCTTCCAAAATGTACATCTTCCCGTTGTACTCTCTTGTCTCCTTTCCTTCTGCTATCTCTGTTCCGTAACCAGCTGGCGTAAAAAAAGCTGGGATTCCTGCTCCACCGGCTCTGCACTTTTCTGCTAGCGTTCCTTGAGGCGTTAATTCTACCTCCAACTCTCCACTTAGCATTTGCCTTTCAAATTCAGCGTTCTCGCCAACGTAAGAAGAAATCATTTTCTTGATTTGATGATTTTTAAGCAAGAATCCTAATCCAAAGTCATCAACCCCTGCGTTATTTGAAATACAAGTAAGGTTGGTTATTTCAGGTTTTTTCGATAACGCTTCAATGCATTTTTCAGGAATTCCACATAAGCCAAAGCCTCCTAACATTAGGGTCATTCCCCTTTCAATTCCTTGAATTGCTTCTTCTGCGTTTTTTACAACTTTTTTCATCATCTAATTTATTGTGCCCAATCAACCCCTCCTCTAGAACCAGTTCCAAAGTCGGTTGGTGTTCCATATTTTTTACAATCTAACTCAATAGAAATATGAGTCTCTGGCTTTTCAAAATCCCCTTTAGAAACCTGTAAAGTTGAGTCAGCGTATACTTTATTCATAAAATAACCCCACATCGGCAGTGCTGTATTTGCTCCTTGGCCAAGAGATGTATAATCAAACCTTACGGAGCGATCTTCTGCGCCCACCCAAACACCCGTAACCAAATCGGGAGTGATGCCAATAAACCAACCGTCTGAGTTATTTTGAGTCGTCCCTGTTTTTCCTGCAACAGGATAAGGAATTCCGGCGTACGGTCTTTCTTCTGATTTGGAAAATCTCAAGCGGATTCCTGTTCCAGGTGTATTTTTTTTAAGGTCATTGTTGTAGTTGTAAGAAGTCACTCCTTCCATTAATTTTAGCATTACATAGGCGTTCTCTTCGCTCAATACTTCACGAGATTCTGGAATGTATTCTACAATAATTTCACCTTCCTTATTTTCTATTCGAGCTAAAAATTGTGGCTTGGTATACACTCCTTTGTTTGCAAAAGTTCCAAATGCTCCAACCATTTCATAAACCGAAACATCTGAAACGCCTAAGGCAAGAGAAGGGACTGGAGGCAAATCAGAAGTAATCCCTAAATCTTGGGCCATCTTTACCGCAGCCTCCGGTCCAAATTGTTTCATCACCCACGATGTTATTGTATTCATAGAGGTAGCCAAACCATACCTCAACGTAACATTATAGCCATACTCTCCATCTGAATTTTCTGGTGCCCAGTCTTTTAACAAACCAAAGGTTCCTTTCTTGAAAATATAAGGCACATTAGGCACCTCGTAGCAAGGAGAAAACCCTGCCTCAATTGCTGTTGCATAAATAAATGGTTTAAATGTTGAGCCCACTTGTCTTTTCCCTTGGCGAACATGGTCATATGCAAAATTATCGTAATCGATTCCACCTACCCAAGTTCTTATGTAACCAGTTTGTGGCTCCATGCTCATTAATCCTGCTTGTAAAAAGCTTTTATAATATCTAATTGAATCCCTCGGACTGAGCATGGTATCTATGTCTCCTCTCCAAGAAAACACCTTCATCGAAACAGGTACATCAAAAGATTTCATTATTTCTTCTTCGCCATATCGCTTCGTTTGATGTTCACAATCCTCAGCATTGCAAACTGTCATCAACTCCCCATCCACTATTCCCTCCGTGAGTATTTTACCTCTTCTGCCACAATTGGCGCACTGCATGCCGCTCATAATTAGGAAACGTTCACTTCTTTTTATCGCAGCATTCATAATTCGCTCTACCTCTGAAGAACTTAGATCTGAACTAAATGGGTTGTTTTTTTTCTTAGCCAGACCGCGAAAGAAATCGTCTTGTAACTGATAACTCAAATGCTCTTTAACCGCATACTCAGCATATTCTTGCATTTTGTAATTCAACGTTGTATATATCTTTAACCCATCGCTGTATAAATCATATGCTTCTCCATTTGGTTTTCGAAGCACCGGTAAACCATCTTGGTCTTTTTCATTAAATATGTTTTTTAGCTCGGCCCGCAAAACCTCCCTAAAGTACGGAGCAATCCCGTCTTTATAGTCGACTTTAGAATAGCTAATTGTTAGCGGAAGTAATCGTAAACTATCAAACTCCTGTTGAGAAATTTTTTCATTTTTAAGCATTTGCCCCAACACCACATTCCTTCTGTGCTTTACCGTATCGGGTCTTCTAAGCGGGTTAAACAACGAGGAGTTTTTCAACATTCCTACAAGCATAGCAGATTCTTCAATTTTTAACCTGTCTGGTACAATTCCAAAATAAACTTGTGCCGCAGACTTAATTCCAACTGCATTATTAACAAAATCATAACGATTTAAATACATCGCAACAATTTCATCTTTCGTGTACAAGCGTTCTAGCTGAGCTGAAATAATCCACTCTTGTACTTTCTGCCCTAACCTACCCAAGGCAGATTTAGGAACTCCCGAAAAGAGCATTTTTGCTAATTGTTGGGTAATTGTACTTGCTCCTCCTTTCTTTCCTAAATAAAATATTGCTCTTGCTAGCCCTTCTAAATCAATTCCTGAATGATTGTAGTATCGTTCATCTTCGGTTGAAACCAGGGCTTCAATCATGAATGGAGAAATAGCATCATAATCTACATTTACTCTATTTTGATAGAAATACTTTCCCAATACTTCCCCGTCTGCAGTATAAACTTCTGTTGCCAAGTTGCTCTTTAGGTTCACCAAATCATCTACCACTGGCAAGGGCTCAAAACCAAACCATGAGTTGGCTGCTGAAAACATGAGCAACACAAACAAAGAAACAGGTATGATTATGCACACCCAAAAAAATGTTGCCAATTTTAGATAACTCCGTTTTTCCTTTTCCAAAGCTTATTCTTGTACTTTTTTTACTGCAATTCCTATATCTGTTACATTATCCAAATTTTCTTCCCGCATTGCTTGTTCTATTTCAAAATGGTATTCCCCATTTTCAGGGAATAAAGGCCCTTGTTTAAACCGAAATTGATAATCAAAAATATCCCCTATTCCTTTACCCATCCAACGTCCCTTGTTGTTTGCTAAAATCATTTGAGCGGTATCTTTTGCAATTTTACCCGAAGGGCTTTTGCTTTCAATAAAAAGATATATATTCTGATAAGCGTAATCTCCTCCGTGTCTAAAGTTCAAGTATAAATCATAAATGGCCGCAGTATCTTTTATTTCAACCTCAAAAAAGGCCTTTTCATTACGTTCCCAAGTAGCGTTTTTAATTCTCAAATTTTCCTCAAAAACCGTAGAATTATCGCATGCTATCAAAGTAGTCAACAACCAAAATACTATCGCTATGGATGTGATTCGATTCATTCCGTCGGCTTATTGTTTGCTTCCTTATTAGGATTGTTTCTGTTGTTTGGCCGTCTGTTTTTAAACGACTTTTTCTTAGCTGCACCGTCTTTACTTTCACCAGAATTCTGATTGTTAATACTTTGTGCAGGTCTGTTATTGTTAGCTTGTGCCTTATTTTCCCTTTTTGAGGCATTTGCTTGAGCAGGCTTATTCCCAGACTTTTTCTTTGGGCGGCGCTTTTTTTGTTTCATCTGCTTGTCAAAACGAGTTAAATCGTCTTGCCCTACAACATTTTCATAGTCTGGTTTTGCCTCTACAAGAACAGTACTGAAGTCTTTTAAACTATCTACCTTTTCCTCTTTTTTGTTAATCGAAATTACCTCTTTTACTCTGTCCAAGGTCATTTCAATAAACTCATAAGGCTCATCTTGATACGAATACCACATTTTATTCGCAAAAATGTCCATCTTCTGGAAAAAGGCATTCCCTTTTTTTGTCTTCAGTTTTAACTTTGTGTCAGGAAATTTTTTCAGCTCATCAACATAAGTATCTAGCTCGAAGTTTAGGCAACACTTTAACTTTCCGCACTGCCCTGCTAATTTTGTAGGGTTTAATGAAAGTTGCTGGTAACGAGCTGCTGAAGTAGAAACAGACCTAAAATCTGTTAGCCAAGTGGAACAACACAACTCTCTTCCACAAGAACCTATTCCACCCAACCTACCTGCTTCTTGCCGGGCTCCGATTTGTTTCATCTCAATCCTAACATTGAAAGTGTCTGCCAGTATTCGAATTAAGTCTCTAAAATCAACTCTTTCGTCAGCTGTGTAGTAAAACACCGCTTTAGATAAGTCGCCTTGATATTCAACATCAGAAATTTTCATTTTAAGACTTAACTCATTCGCAACAGCTCGAGCATTTAACATGGCTTCGTTTTCTTTAGCTCTACCTTCCAACCACTTGTCTACATCGTTTTCATTTGACTTTCGATGAACTTTTTTAAGATCGGCTTTTTGCAAAAAGATATTTTTCTTTTGCATTTGCAACCTTACCAATTCTCCGGTAAGGCAAACTACGCCAACATCGTAGCCTGTTGTAGCCTCAACTTTTACAATATCGCCTTCATACAAACTAAATTGATCGGCGTTGATAAAAAATTCTTTCCTTCCATTTTTAAACCGAACCTCAACACAATTGAAAATTTCTGTATTAGCCGGCAGCGCCATGTTTGCAAGCCAGTTAAAGGTGGTTAATTTGGAGCATCCGCCATTGCCGCAACTTCCGTTGGATTTACAACCATTGGGGACGCCATCTATTTTATTTGAGCAAGTAGCACAGCCCATAGTATTTTATATATTCAATAGCACCTAAAGCGCTAGTCTCGTTAAACAATTTGGGTAAAAACCCTTAACTCACAAATGTACGTTTTTTGACTCGAAGCAAGTTTGCAAACTTCATGGACATGTCCATAAATAGTATTTTCGCATATGCATTTCTAGAAACATGATAATGAGCGTCATTTAAAATTTCCATAATCCCAAAAACATTATTTTCGTGCACGAAAGGAGCAAACTTTTTTAAGAAATTACCCTCCGGTCCATCGAACCGTTGCAATGTTGATCCAGCATAATTTCGTATCATTCCTTCTCGCATAACCTCCAATGCATATTCAAGGAACTGTTTTTGCCGTTCTCTGCCAAACTTTCTTTCACTCACTTGCTCTACCCATGCGTGCATTTTTTCAACATTTGCTTCATAACAAGCCCGCATCCATGTCACGAATAAATTAAAGTACATTTCTGCATCTTCCGACGAATGTAGCTTTTCTTCCGCTCGCAAAATATCTCCTTCGGCAAGTGCTGCAATTTGTTGCGCGCGTTCATCACCTATCGCTTCTTTCTCTGCTAAATATTTCTTTACTTCCGAAAGCTCAACCGGAGTAACACGGATCACTTGAGTTCTTGAGGTAATGGTCTTCAACAGAGCCTCTTCGTCTTCGGCAATCAAAATAATAATCGTTTTCCCAATTGGCTCCTCAATTAATTTCAACAGCTTGTTGGAAGCTTGTACGTTTAAATTTTCTGGCTTCCAAATCAATAAAAACTTAAATTCAGATTCAAATGCCTTTAAGTTGAGCTTTTTTATAACCGCCTGACTTTCATGAACGCTAATTAAACTTTGCTTTTGTTCAATGCCGATTGCTTTGTGCCACTCTTCCAGGTCGAAATAAGGCTTCTTTAAATTTAATTCCCTCCAATCTTTTATAAAATCATCACTAACAGGTTTTGTTTTTATTCCTCCTGCTGTACTTACCGGAAAGGAAAAATGCAAGTCAGGATGAACCAATTTGTTGAACTTGACGCACGAAGTGCAAGTTCCGCACGAATCCTTTTCTTGTTTGTTTTTACACGCGATAAGCTGAACATATGCAATGGCCAATGGAAGAGCTCCAAATCCACTTTTGCCAACGAACAATTGGGCATGAGAAATTCGCCCCTCTTTAACGGTTTGAATAAGTCGACTCTTTAATTGAGACTGCCCAACTATATCTTTAAAATGCATGCACCAAAGGTAAATCTTCTTTTGCTAGTCAAAATCATTTGTCAGAAGAAATATTAAGTTTGTATTTGAATACTTTTTGATGAGACACAAGCCATGCAAAACATAGAAACATTTGATTTTCAAGATAAAAAAGCATTAATTAGAGTTGACTTTAACGTGCCTTTGAATACGAACTTTGAAGTTACAGATACGACACGAATAATTGCGGCAGTACCTACCATAAAAAAAGTGCTCGCGGGAGGAGGGTCGGTTATTCTAATGTCGCACCTAGGAAGACCAAAGGGAGAAAAGCAAAACAAATTCTCGTTGAAACACATTGTTGCAGCGGTTAGCGAAAAAATAGGCATTCCTGTAAAATTCGCTGAAGACTGCGCTGGCAGTGTTGCAGTAGAAGCGGCAAATAACATCAAGAATGGTGAGGTTTTATTATTAGAAAACCTGCGATTTCACGACGAAGAAACGGAAGGAGATGCAGCATTTGCTAGAAAATTAGCTGATTTAGGAGACGTTTACATTAATGATGCTTTCGGGACGGCTCACAGGGCGCATGCCTCAACAGCAATTGTTGCCTCATTTTTCAAAGACAAAATGTTTGGTTACGTCATAGAAAACGAATTGGTCGCTGCCCAAAATGTGGTTGAGAAGGGTGAACGCCCTTTCACTGCAATCATGGGTGGCGCCAAAATTTCTGACAAAATTTTATTAATAGAAAAGCTTCTCGACAAGGTGGATAATTTAATTATTGGAGGAGGCATGAGCTATACTTTCTTTAAAGCCTTGGGTGGTGAAGTGGGGGCCTCTTTAGTAGAAAGTGACAAATTAAAATTAGCCAGAACAATCTTGGAACTGGCAAAAGAAAAGAACGTTAACCTATGCCTGCCAACCGACTCTATTGTTGCTTCTGAATTCAGCAACGAAGCAAGCATTAGTAGTAGCGAAAACACTTCTATACCAAAAGGATGGATGGGGTTAGATATTGGGGCAAAGGCAATTGAAGACTTTTTTGCTATCATTAAGAAGTCAAAAACTATTATGTGGAATGGTCCAATGGGAGTTTTTGAAATGAGCAACTTCGAAAATGGAACCAAATTGGTGGCACAAGCAATTGTTGAAGCAACAGAAAACGGCGCTTATTCTTTAATCGGCGGGGGAGACTCTGCCGCTGCAATCAATAAGTTCAATTATCAAGATAAGGTAAGTTACATTTCAACCGGCGGAGGCGCTTTGCTCGAGTATTTGGAAGGCAAAGATTTGCCTGGATTAAAGGCGATTAGAAATTAACTGGTTCACTATATCCCCAACTCTTCCGCTTTATCCTCAACAGTGTTTTTCAACTCGTTTGCTTTCTCTTTTACTTTGCTGATCTCAAAATCCTCTAGAAGTTCCTTAAACGGAGCAGTGACTGCCTTGATGGGTTCGTATAAAATCGACTCTTCTGCAAAGTTATTTTCTACAAATTCAAACTTTCGATTCATGTTTTCGAAAAAATAGAGGGCGGTACTAATAATCAGCGCAAATTTTAGGGTTCCAAAAAGTAATCCTAAAACTCTATTTACAAAACCAAGAGCGACCAGTTTCAGTGCTTTATTTAAAAGGCGAGCTGCCAAAAAAACGGCAAAAACAATCAACACAAAGGTGATTAAAAAACTAATTAACCCAAGCCACTCTTGAGTAATCTCGACGTACTGTTTTAATTTTTCAGCCGTATAGTCGGAAATTTTAATCGCTCCGTAAATACCCAAAACTAGACCAACTAAAGATGCTAACTCAAGTACCAAGCCTTTTTTAAAGCCCACTACCGCGCCCCAAAGAAGAGGAATTATAAATATAATATCTATCTGACTCATGTGTTTTCAGCTGCTAAACTATCACTAATTTTACTTTTTATGGAAATCGAATTTCAAAAAAAGTGGGATAAGCTTGTAATGCAAATCAACAAGCGGTTTAATGACGAGTTAGACGTCGAGTCTATCCTTTTTGTCATTGGGATGCAAGAGTTGGGTCAAGTCGTAGATAAATTTTCTAAAGACCAAAAATTAGAAGTAATTCACGTTGCCGTCTGCGCCATTTTAGAACCTTTTGGGTTTTATGAATATGAAGGAAGAGACAAAGATGCATGGCCGCACTGGAAAGTGGTAAAAGACCTCCCTCGACTGAGTAATGACGAGCAAGAACAACTCATTAAAGAAGGGGTGTTAGAATATTTTGAGAGCTCCCCGTTTATGGATCAAGTTACCTAAAAACTAGTTTTCTCTCAGTTATATTGTCACTTCTTTGTGCCTTCCGCTTTACTTCCAATAATGCAGTCGCAGAATCAATAAGAACAGTATCGTTTGGCTGTCGAAGTAATGCGATATCAATCAAGATAGTGTTTTCATAAGAAAAGTATGCCTTTCCGAAGCCATCTGTTTGTGCCGCATCAAGCACATCTGCTCTTAGAATTCCTGAAACTGCATCAGGCGCAGATGTTCTTACCCAAGCACCTCGCACAGGACTGTTATCGTTTCGAACAACTGTTACTTCTAAATCTGGAGATATCTCTTTTTTACATGAAAAAGAGAATGCTACTGCAAGTATTACAAGGAAAGTTGGGTATATTTTTTTCATACTTTTGTCGAAATATCTAGATTACTTCTAGTACAAATTTAATACAATTTTGAACAAGCTAATTATAAGCCTTCTTTTTTGCCTTTTCATTGCTTTTTCTTGTCAAAGTCAAACTTTGATTTCAATGGAGACAAGTGCAGGCAATATTATCATAAAACTATACGATGACACCCCTCTACATAAAGCAAATTTTTTAAAATTAGTTGAGAAGGACTTTTACGATAGCTTGCTTTTCCATAGAGTTATAAAAGATTTTATGATGCAGGGAGGAGATCCGAACTCCAAAAATGCTTCTCGCTATAAAAAATTAGGTACGGGAGGTCCAGGTTATTCCATCGATGCTGAACTTGAACCTCAACACATTCATAAGAGAGGAGCTTTGGCTGCTGCTAGAAATCCAGATAACATTAATCCAAATAAAAAAAGCGCCGGCTCACAATTTTACATTGTGACTGGCAGAAAATATCCAAGAAAGTACATTCCCCGTTTCGAAGAGAGTCGGGGGAAAAAGTATTCTGAAAAAGAAATTATTGCATATGAAACCCTGGGGGGTGCGCCGCATTTAGATGGACTATATACTGTTTTTGGTGAAGTAATGAGAGGATTAGATGTAGTGGCTGCGGTTTGTAACGCTCCTGTAAATGGAGCAAACCGACCATTAAAAGATGTCTATATTTTAAAAATAAAGGTGATTCAATAATGTTAAGTAAGGCTAAAGAACTATTACAAGAAACGAAGGAATTCAAAGCAAAAAGCTTAGAAGAGTTGGAGGCGTTCAGAATTAAAATGCTTGGAAACAAAGGCGACCTGAAAAAACTGTTTGCCGAATTTAGAAATGTAGCGGCAGAAGATAAAAAGGAATTTGGAGCCATACTGAATCAGTTAAAAGAGAAAGCTCAAGAAAAGGTTGATTTGATAAAGGCAGAACTATCCAGCTCAGGGTCACCCGAAGATTTTAGCAACTTCGACTTTAGCCGTCCTACTACCTTAAATCAAATTGGCTCTCGACACCCCATTTCGATTATAAAAAATGAAATCATTGAAATCTTTAACCGCATTGGCTTTCAAGTTTCTGAAGGACCAGAAATTGAAGATGACTGGCACAATTTTTCGGCGCTAAACTTTCCACCAGAACATCCCGCAAGAGACATGCAGGATACCTTTTTCGTTGAAAAAGACCCAGACATTGCATTGAGAACACATACAAGTTCCGTACAAGTTAGAGTAATGGAAAACTCCACTCCCCCCATACGAACTATTTCTCCAGGGCGTGTTTATCGGAATGAAGCTATTTCTGCTAGAGCGCATTGCTTTTTTCACCAAGTAGAAGGTTTGTACATTGATAAGAATGTATCTTTTGCTGACTTAAGGCAAACTTTGTTATACTTTGCTCAGGAAATGTTTGGTAAGGAAACAGAAATTAGGTTAAGACCTTCTTACTTCCCTTTCACTGAGCCAAGCGCTGAAATGGACGTTTCTTGCACCATTTGCAGCGGCAAAGGTTGTAATGTATGCAAGTACACGGGTTACTTAGAGATTTTAGGTTGTGGAATGGTTGACCCTAATGTGTTAGAAAACTGTGGAATTGATTCTACAATTTATTCCGGCTTTGCCTTCGGAATGGGTGTTGAGCGAATTGCTCAATTAAAATACAATGTAAACGATTTGCGTTTGTATTCCGAAAATGACAAAGGATTTTTAGATCAATTTAAGTCTGTTTTATAGGTTTTTAGCACAGACCGGACCCAAGCCTGTAATAGAGAACATATTCTGAACAGTTGAGTTACTCTAACCGACAGAAGCTGGTTCATTCGCAACCAAGAGAAGTAGTTCTAAAGTCTCCAACCCTTTGGTTTTTAGGACACAATTACTTAGTTTTATTCCTAATATGAATTTTTTTCCACACCTCTTTCTCGCCTTTTTCGCTATTTACGAGATTGATACCAAAGTAGAGCCCCCTAAGCCAACAATGGGTGATTGTTTTGACTATAAAGCGTAAACTCCAAAGCAATTTAAAAATTATGTTATTCTTGGTCATATTTATCAAGACGAAACCAAAGTTAATCATCAAATAGGACGATTAAACTTTTATCAATTTGATCAAATTTGGCTAGGAGGATACCTATTGATTAAGGCTACTAAATCTAGATCAAATCTTGACTATTTAGACTGCCTCTTTGATTTATCTGATCCCAGAACCAAGTGGGCTTTAGGTAATCACGATGTAAGAAGTGAGAATGTTAAATGGATAACAGAAAAAGAGCTTCATTTTATACCAGCCATTCAGACTGCATAACTTATTTTTTACTAAACACCAATGGCCATGAAAGACATAAATTAGATAAATCATTTGCTAAGTCTCAATATAAATTACTTAAAGCTGTTTATGACACAATAGCTAATTCTTCTCATTTTATAATTTTATCTCATCATTCGCTGTGGCAAAAAGTAGATGTTTGTGGCAAAACAGGTTCGCATTTAGATACTTCCAATTATGCATTTAAAGTTGGTCTTGTTAAAGATTTCTATAAAGGAGTTTATAAACCATTATTTAAAAAGGTTCAAAAAAGAGGTGTAGAGGTTATTTTTTTTTATGGAGATTTTGGACAATATAAAAACGGTTATGATTACAAAAGTCGCTCTGGGGTGAGGTTCCTGGGTTCGGGAATTATTCCAGAAAAAGACGACCCTAAAAATGATTGCAATAAGCGATTTTTTAGATATAACCTTCCGGACTCAATATTAGTATTTGAACATGATATCGTTAATCGAAAATTATAATGGGAATTTAGATTAATAGATGACTATTATTAAAACTTCCAATCGTATTGGTCCAAGTTCAACAAACACTTTTCTAGCAAATCAATAGAAGCAATAATATCTTCTTTGTTTGCCATTTCGATGGTTTGGTGCAAATGTCGAGTCGGTATAGAAACTGCTCCAGAAATAGAGCCTCCGTCATTCATTCGTTGAATACCTGCAGTATCAGTTCCTCCTACAGGTAAAATTTCCGGCTGCCATTTAATTTTATTATCGTTGGCAACTTTTTTCATATATGCCACCATGCGGTAATCGCAAATGGTTTGAGAATCCATTATTTTTATAGCTGTTCCTTCGCCCAACGATGTTATTTTTTCGTGCGCCGAAGCCCCTGGTAAATCATATGCAATGGTAGTATCTAATCCGAAACCAAAATCTGGTTGAATGTCCATTGCAGAGACGTTTGCTCCTCTAATTCCCACCTCTTCTTGAACAGTAAAGACTCCGTAAATGTCATAGGGCGCCTCTTTGTCTTTTAGCAAGCGCAAGGTTTCAATTAAAATGTAAACTGAAATTCTATTGTCGATTGACTTACAGTTAACGCATTCTCCCATCTCCATTAATTCGCTGTAACGAGTAATTGGATTACCTACCTCAACCAACTTCTCTACTTCCGCTTTCTTCATTCCCAAGTCAATGAAGTATTCTTTTGTTTTTGCTGGCTTATTCCGCTCCTCCGGGCTCATAACGTGAATGGGCTTTGCTCCCATTACGCCCATAACGTCTTTCTTTCCATGAATAATCACTCGCTGAGAAGTTAATGTTTTGGGGTCAAAGCCCCCTAAAGTATGAAACCGTACAAAACCGTTTTCATCAATGTGAGTCACAATAAAACCAATTTCGTCCATGTGCGCTCCAACCATTACCCGCTTACTTTCCTTTCCCTTTTTAATAGCGTAAACATTCCCCATGTTATTCACCTTTATTTCGTCTACAAGGGGTGTAACTTCTTTAATTACATACTCTCTGATACGTTTTTCATACCCTGGAGCACCAGCAATTTCACAAATATCTTTTAGTAAGGGAATGTTAATCTTCATCTTGTTAATTTAAAATTTCAATCTACTCTACGTAGCTCAGTTTTACCATATTCGACTGCCCTTTTTCGTTAATTGGCATGCTTGCAATGTTAATAATCAAATCCTTTTCTTGAACGTAGTCCGCTTTCTTCAACAAATACTTAATGTCTGCAATGGTGTGGTCTGTACTTACAAACTTATCATAGTAAAACCCTTGCACACCCCAAACTAAACTAAGCTTATTGAGCAAGCTGTGGTTTCCAGTAAAAGCAAAAATGCCTGCTTTTGGTCGGAAACTTGAAATTTTAGCAGCAGTATAACCAGAATGTGTCATGGTTACAATTGCTTTAGAATCTACTCTTTGGGATAATCGGCAAGCGTTGTAGCAAACTGAATCTGAAATAAAACGATCTTCATTTACTTCGGCAGGAGGAAACTCTAGGTAATAAATAGAATCTGACAATTCAATTTGTTCAATGATTTTTGTCATCGATTTAATAACCTCAATTGGATAAGCTCCAACAGAAGTTTCTGCGCTTAACATCACAGCGTCTGCTCCATCTAAAACAGCATTCGCAACATCGTTCACTTCTGCCCTAGTTGGAGAGATGCTTTCAATCATACTCTCCATCATCTGAGTTGCAATAATAACCGGCTTGGCAGCTCTTAAACACTTTTTTACCAGGTCTTTTTGAATCAAGGGAACTTGCTCCATTGGTACTTCTACACCCAGGTCTCCTCTGGCAACCATAATTGCATCAGACTTTTCAATGATATCGTCAATATCATCCAGCGCTTCAGGTTTTTCAATTTTTGCAATTACTCGAGCAACGTTGCCCTCGTTTTTAATTAAATGTTTCAACTCTATAATGTCTCTTGCAGACCGAACAAACGAGAGTCCAATCCACTCCATATTGTGCTCCAATGCAAAAGCCAAATCTTCTTTGTCTTTTGGAGTTAAACTAGGCATAGAAATTTTTGTTTTCGGCAGGTTTACTCCTTTGTTAGATGAAAACCTCCCTCCGTTTAAAAATTTAGCTTTAACGGTCGTTTTTCTATCTGTATCAATAATTTCTAGTGCTAATTTTCCATCGTTGATTAGAATTTTTTCTCCTTTTTGAACATCTTTAGGAAAGGTTTTATAGCTGATATACGCCCTTGTCCCATCTCCTTCAATTTCTTCGTTGGTAAACTCAATTACATCTCCAGTCTTTACCTCGGTGCCTTCTTTTATTTTTCCAACCCTAATTTTTGGCCCCTGTAAGTCCCCCAATAATGCAGTATGTATTTGCTGCTCTTTGTTTATTTGGCGAACCCTTTTAATTACGTCAACATGATTGCTATGCTCTCCATGAGAAAAATTAATTCGAATCACATTAACCCCTTCTGCAATAATCGCTTCTAACATTTTTTTAGAAGAGGTTGCTGGTCCTACAGTAGCGACAATTTTAGTTTTTTTGGTTGTTTTCATTTTTTCTTTTTTTCTTTTTAAAACAATAAATTGCTTTTTGACTTTAATTCACCTACTTCAACCTCATAAGTGGTTAGTACGTTTTTAATTTCTCCTATCATGTTTATTAACTCTTCTTTTTGTCCCCCCCTTAATACCCCTCGAATTAATAAAAAATAATCTGCTTTTTTCTCTTCTGGAATTAAAACCCCCTTTGAACAGCGGTTGTTAATCAAATAATACTCTACAAGGTTTTCATCGTCTATAAAACTAAAGAATGAATAGCTTTGATTGTCACCCTTAGTGTTGATTTCATAATTTTCTTCTTTCTCCAAGTCAAACCCCAACGCCTTATTCATCTCCCAGCTTAAGCGGTAATCTTTAGCATGACTACAAATACCTACTAGTTCAAAACCATACTCTTCTTCTACCTCTAAGATTAACTTTGCCATAAAGAATTACAACATCAATTTTTTTTTGAGATTGCACACAAATTTACATCTTTAAAAGGGGACTTTAGGTGGTGTACGCTTTTCAATACTTCACAAACGATAAGACATTACAATGCTTTGTTTAACTTTAACAGTATGAATTTGCTTCGCAAAATAATCTTCGCCACACTACTTCTTCTCTTCGCTGCAGTTTTGGGGCATTATTTCAGCGGAAACATGCACTTACCAAAAGTGATAAGAAGCACCTATTTAGTAGGTAAAACTGGTCTAACTATTGATGATTGTCATAAGTTTATTAACAGAACAATTGAAGCGAAACAACCGCGACCCTTAACTATTCATGTTGATTCGCCCGTGGTTTATCTAAATACTGAAGAAGAAATCTCTTCAAAAAATGGGAAACAAGCGCCTTTGTTCTTTTAAAAGGCGGGGAGGTGTTTTTTGAAAACTACTAGGAAGGTTACTCTGACGAAAGTTTAACCAACAGTTTTTCTATGGCAAAAAGCATTACAAGTTTGTGCGTTGGTGCAGCGATCAAAGAGGGAAAAATTAAATCTACCAATCAACTTATTAGCGACTTTTTATCAGAATACAAAGGGAGTGATATTCAGATAAAACACTTACTTCAAATGAGCGGTGGCATAGACTTTGGCGAAAACTATAGAGCCCCTTTTGGTTTTATGGCCAAGGCTTATTGCGGCACAGACGTCTATGACCTAACGCTCTCTAAAAAGAGCGCGAAACCTGCCGGTGTTGAGTGGAAATATCAAGGGGGGAACGCTTTGTTACTGTCTTTCATTGTTCAAAAAGCCACCGGAAAATCACTTTCAAACTATTTTGCAGAAAGGTTTTGGCAGCCAATTGGTGCGGAAAAAGATGCCCTTTGGACTTTGGATATGAAAGAAGGTAAAAAGCGTTCGTATTGTTGTTTTTACAGTAACGCAATTGATTTTGCTGAAGTTGGACAGCTTATTTTAGATAGTGGCAAAGTGAAAGGCAATGAGCTAATCGGATTGGATTATTTTAAGGCATCCTTTTCTCCTGTGCTCCTTCCTGACGAATTTGGAAATACAGTACAGCATTAAAGATACCAATGGTGGTTGGGAAATTACAATGGAGTTTCATTCCATTATGCAAGAGGAATTTTAGGGCAGTATATAGTAGCTGTACCCCAATGGAACTTAGTTTTTGTGCGCTTAGGTAAAAAAGAGACCCAATTAGAAATGCGATTATTCCGAGTGATCTATTAGAATATTTTCAAATAGTATAGCGGATGAATGACTTGTTTTAGCTTTGTACTTTTCATTGTTGTAGTTAGATGGTTCTTAACCCACCCCTATTCGAATGGAACAATTTTTGCTGTAACGGCAGCTGTAAATTAAATAAGCTATTGATGCGTTTCGTCCTTCTTTTTTTTTCATTTTTCTTTGTGTTAAATGCTTATTCTCAAAAAGTTATGGTTATAGATTCTGAATCTAAAAAACCATTAGAGTTTGTAAGTGTGGTGGCTTACCCTAGTCAGCAATCCATAACTACAAACGCTAAAGGTGTTGCGGATGTACATTTATTGAAGGGGGATGATTATTTACTTTTTCAAATTATGGGCTATGAACGGTCAAAAATAAAATTAACTAGTTTAGATTCAGTAGTTAACTTTATTTTTCTTCAAAAGTCTTATTTCGATGTTGGCGAAGTTGTGGTATTTGCAACAAGATGGAAACAACAAAGAAGAGATGTACCACAGAAAATCTCCAGTATTTCTACAGAAGGTTTTCGTTTGTTGAACCCGCAAACTGCAGCGGACCTGCTATCTACTTCAGGTGATGTGTATATTCAAAAAAGTCAACAAGGTGGAGGAAGCCCAATGATTAGAGGTTTTTCAACTAATCGTTTATTGTATGCGGTGGATGGGGTTCGCATGAACAATGCAATTTTTAGAAGCGGCAACCTACATAATGTTATTTCATTAGACGCTTTTGCTATGGAAGATATAGAGGTGCTTTTTGGTCCAAGAGCAATTATTTACGGTAGCGATGCAATTGGAGGAGTCATGAGTTTTAATACCAAAACGCCGACATTAGGCCTCGATAGTTCTATTTTGTTTACGGGTAACGCGGGTCTCCGAGGAGCTACCGCAAATGAAGAAAAAAGTTTTCATATCGACCTTTCTGTTGCCGGAAAAAAATGGGGGCTGTTAAGCAGTTTTACTAGGAGTGATTACAATGACTTAAAGGTGGGTAAAAGTGGACCAAAAGATTATTTAAGAGACTCTTTAATTGTAACACAAAACGGACAAGACTTTATTGCCAAAAACAGTGATAATTTAGTACAACGGCCGAGTGCTTTTAGTCAGGTAAACTTGATGCAAAAAATTCTTTTTAACCCGAATAAAAAGTGGTTGTTTAAGTATGGTTTTCATTTTTCTGAAACTTCAGAATACGGGAGGTATGATCGGTTAACGCAGAAAAAAAACGGAACCTTGCTATTTGCAGAATGGAATTATGGCCCACAAAAGTGGCAAATGCACCATGTTGAAGTTGAGTTAAACAGCAAAACAACATTTTACGATCGAGTTAAGCTTAATCTTGCTTTTCAAATATTTAAAGAAAGTCGAATTGATAGAAGTCGTAAAAGCTCTACTAGAAGAACGAGAACAGAAAACGTGAACGCCTACTCGGCGAACTTAGATTTTATCAAAAAAATAGGTGTTGCCCACGAATTTTTTTATGGAGTTGAAAGTGTTATAAATCAAGTTAATTCAGAGGGTTTTTCAACCGACATAATAACCTTGCAGGAGCAAAACATTCAAACAAGGTATCCTGACGCGCTATGGCTTTCTAATGCGATTTACCTCACTGATCATATTCAAATTTACGAAAAATTAAGTGTGGATGCTGGAATTCGGTTTAGTCAGTTCGCCATGAATGCAGAGTTTGATCAACGTTTTATCCAACTTCCTTTTCAAAAAATAAACTTGAATAAGGCTGCGTTAAACGGGAGTTTGGGAGTGCTATATAGGCCGATAGACTCGTGGGTGTTAAGTGCCCGCTTATCCACCGGGTTTAGAGCTCCAAATGTTGATGATGTGGGAAAAATATTCAATTCTGAAGATTTTGCCGTTGTGGTGCCCAACGACAAATTAACGGCTGAATACGCGTACAATGCAGAACTTTCCACTTCAAAAACGTTTGGTAGTGTCTGGGAGCTTGACATTACCGGTTTTTACACCTACCTGAATAACGCTCTTGTTCGGAGAAATTCGAGTTTAAATGGCAATGATAGCTTGTTTTTTGATGGAGGATTAAAAAGAATTCAAACCGTTCAAAACGCCGCTTTTGTTGAGGTATTTGGACTTCAAATGGGTCTTGAGGTTCTAATTACAAAACGAATAAAATTCGAAAGTAAGCTAAACATTCAACGCGGAACAGAGGAATTAGATGATGGAAGTACTAGTCCTTCGAGACATGTTGCTCCGCTTTTTACTCTTGCCAGGTTGAGTTATAAAAGAGAAAAACTACAAGTACAAGCTTCTTTTATTTACAACCACCAGGTTGATTACGAAGAGTTAAATGTTGGCGAACAAGAAAAACCCTATTTATATGCCGCCGACAAAAACGGACTTCCCTACTCCCCTGCCTGGTATACTTTTAATGTAAACGCTCAATATAAAGTCAATAAAATCATTTTTTTTAACTTGGGAATGGAAAACATCACAGATCAACTTTATCGTCCTTATAGCTCTGGAATAAGTGGGGCCGGGAGAAACCTTACGGGGTCTATTGTCGCTAACTTTTAATCACAAATATTGAAGAAATAAGGGAGCGATGTATTTATAAAAAAGGGGTTATATAATCCTTTCTATTTGATGAGTAGGTTCTTGTTTTTAAGGTGATGAACAAAGTGTTTGCTTTAACCAATATTGTAAGCTGTGAAAGCGTGAACTTAAAATGCGACCCAGAAAAAGCAATTGAACTTAGATAAAACTAAATGGGTGTTTTGGAAGGATATCACATGAGCAAGAAACACTGGAATACGGTTCTGCTAGAGTCCGACGTAAGACGTTCGCATTTATTTGAACTGATTGAAGATAGTTATAATTTGATTGTAAGCAAACTAACCAAAAAATAAAAATTGGCAAGCTTTTAAAAAGCTTAGTCTAATATATTTCTCTAATTTGGTGAAACAGCGAAGAACATGGAAAAAACATTTAAAGACAGGCGTTTTATCAAATCTCTATTGAAATATTTTCTGCAAGGACTGTTTTATGTTGTTCCAATAGGCGTGACAATTTACCTGATTGTTTGGTTAGTAGTGAGAATTGATGGTATTATAATTTTAGACTTCCCAGGGCTGGGTTTAATTGCCATTTTAGTCGGCATAACAATAGTTGGCTTTTTAGGTCACTTTTTTGTGTCTTATCTGCGCCCATTGGACAGGGCTATGGAAAAAACACCCTTAATTAAGTTGGTGTACACCTCTATGAAAGACATGATGAGTGCTTTTGTAGGAAAGAAAAAGCAATTCAAAACTCCAGTTTTGGTAAAAATGGGAGAGGGTTTAGAAATAGAGCGAATGGGTTTTATAACTCAAGAAGATTTAAGCGAGATAGGAATAGGTAATGATAAAGCTGCGGTATACTTTCCCTTCTCTTACGGGATTAATGGTCAGGTAATGATTGTTCCCAAAAAAAATATAACTCAAATTCATGCCTCCTCTTCCGACGTAATGAAATTCATCGTTTCTGGTGGGGTCACCAATGTGGAATCAACAGAAAAACAAAAACTATTATTAAAAAAGACAAATGATGAAAAGGATCTTTTCAAGTAGTATGGTTATTGCCTTGTTTTTTACCGCTTGCCAGCATTCTTCAGCGCCAGAAGAGGTAAAAAGTTTTTCGCAAGTTAAAACAGGACAATGGCAAATGAAAATGGAATTAGAAGAGGGCAAATTCCTTCCTTTTGACTTTGATTTACAAGACAGCAACGGACTTTTTAAAATGCGAATATTTAATTCGGATGAAATAATTGAGGTAAATGAAATTCAACAACGGAACGATTCTCTTTTTATCCAATTACCCATTTTTGAATCCCTTTTTGAATTATGCATAAAAAATGATTCTACCCTATCTGGGCGGTGGATTAATTATTACCAAAGTAGCAACTACTTTATTCCTGTTGTTGCCAGGTTCAATCAAGGGTCGCGTTTCTCTCAATTAAGCGAAGTGTTTTTAAAGGGTTTTGAAGGAAAATATGAAGTTTTTTTTAGTCCCGAATCAGAAGCGCCAACAAAAGCCATTGGTATTTTTGAACAAGATGAAAATATGATCTCTGGAACTTTTGCTACAGAAACAGGGGATTATCGACATTTAGCGGGAAACGCTTCTGACTCGAGCATGCTGCTTTCTACCTTTGACGGTTCCCACGCCTTCTTGTTTGAAGCAAAACAAACAGATACTGGATTAGTTGGAACGTTCTATTCAGGAACGCACTGGAAAGAAAGCTGGGTAGCACAAAAAAACGACTCCGTAAAACTTCGAAATCCGAACGAATTAACCTTCTTAAAAAAGGGTTATGACGAATTGTCTTTTAGCTTTCCAAACGCTAAAGGCGATAGTGTTTCTCTTCACGATAAGCAATATGAAAACAAGCCAGTTATTGTTCAAATAATGGGTTCTTGGTGTCCAAACTGCTTAGATGAAACCAACTACCTCTCCTCTTTATACAACAAATACAACCAGAAAGGGTTAGAGGTAATTGCCATAGCTTTTGAACGCACCAGAACAAGAGAAAAGGCGTTTGAAAATATAGCTCGTTTACAAAAACGAACTGGAGCTAAGTATTCCTTTTTGCTCGGTGGAGCAACAAGGGAAGATAAAGCCCCTGAAAAGCTTCCAATGCTAAACCACATTATGAGTTATCCAACGGCAGTATTTATCGACAAAAACAAAAAGGTTCGAAGAATTCATACAGGTTTTTATGGACCAAGAACAGGTAAGTTTTATGATAATTTTGTAAAAGAAACTGAAGCCCTTGTTGAAGACATGTTGAATGAACAATAAGAAGCAATTAATTATAAGGAGTTTGGTAGGGGGCTTTGTTTACGCCGCCATTATGGCTGGGTGGGATTATCATGACAACCTGCCTTTTAGTCTGTGGAAATTTATTTTTTACCTTCTCTTCTTTGGTGGTTCTTTAGGAATTTGGGAGTATTGGCGGTGGAGAAGAAAAACAAACGTTAATAAAGAAAATTAACAAAGTCTACTTTAATTCGAGGTTTATTATTTGCTACTGGAATGGTAGATTTTTAGTGCTTCGATGGCGGGGTGTTTAGTATTTTTAAATTACCTTTTTAGCTTTTTTTTGTTGTATTTAAGGGTGTAAAATATTCTTCTAAAGAGTAGAGAAAGAGACGTAAAGAAAACAAAAAGACATATAAAATAATATATAAACAAACCCTTAACGAAATGAAAAATACCTTTAATTTAAAAAAAATAATGCCCGTTGCTCTTGGCGTCGTAGTTTTTGCCATTGCCTTTTTTGCTACTCAATATTTTCTTTCTTCTTCAAAAGAAGACAAAGTATTAACTGATGCGGCGTTGGTTGAAAAAGCAGCAGAAATAAGTAAAAACTACCCGTTAATGTTAGATGCTGACACGAGGTTAGAAAATGCGACGTACTCTTTAGAAAACAATATATATCAATACAACCACACTTTGTTAAATATTACTTTAACAGAGGTTACAGAAAATTTAGATGCCATGAAGGAAACTCTTACGGCTAAACTTATAACCAATCTTAAAAGCAACCCTGAAACGGAGCTCTTTAGAGAAAATGAAACATCTATGGTTTATTATTTCAATGATCGAGATGGAAACGCTATTCTAGAAATAACCATTACTCCAAAATTGTACCAATAAAAAAGGGGCAATATTCCCCTTTTTTAATTTAATCTAGTTTTATTCTACCCTCACGATTCGCTAATTCCCAGGCGGTTAAAAAAACCAACCGTGCTACTCTAGCTGTTTTCTCGTAATCAATCTTTTCTACCGTATCGGTTTCTTTGTGGTAATCTTCATGCACTCCGCTAAAGTAAAAAATTACTGGTACATTATTCTTTGCAAAATTATAATGGTCTGACCTATAATAAAATCGATTGGGGTCGTTCTCGTCATTAAAGGTGTAGTCTAATTCAATCTTTGTATACAGTTCGTTCACTTTTTTACTTACATCATGTAACTCAGAACTTAACTTATCAGAGCCTATTAAATAAATATAATTATCTTCTTCAGAATGATTTTCGTCATATCTTCCTATCATATCTACATTCAAATTAGCAACTGTGTTTTCTAATGGAAAAATTGGGTGATTACTGTAATACTTAGACCCCAATAAGCCTTTTTCCTCTCCAGATACAGGCATAATTAAAATGCTTCGTTTAGGGCCTATGCTATCTACCACGGCTTGTTGAAATGCTTGGGCTATTTCTAGCATTGTAACCGTACCTGTTCCATCATCGTCTGCTCCATTAAAAACAACATCTCCCTCTTTTCCAATGTGGTCATAATGCGCTGTTAATATTATAAGTTCGTCCGGTTTTTCCGTGCCTGGAATGAATGCCAATATATTCTCGCTTGTTAAATATTCAGTAGGCTTATCAATGCTTAAGGTGAATTTTAACGTTTGTCCACCCTTCTCTTTCATCCCTTTTACAACCTTTTTCCACTTCATTCCTGCCTGTTTAGCCATTTCTTCAGTCAACACTGTTGTTGTAGCGAGCACAATTATTTCATTTTTATCAATATCATCTTTTAATACCTGTTTGGGTTTGCTATAATAGTGCTCGTGCTTTATTAGATTGTCTTTTAATTTGGAACTATTGTACATTACCAAAATGGCTCCTTTCTCCTTGGCTAGCTCAATTCTTTTTTTCACAGACCATTCGCCAACAATTTTTCTCTTCTTCGGCACTCCTTCCATTATAAAAACAGCTTTCCCTTTTACATTTAATCCGGTGTAGTTATTATACCCTTCTTCTTCTATTCCATAGCCAACGAAAACAATTTCATTCTCTAATTCTTGTTTCACAATAATGCTAGGAGAAATAGAAAAATCCTTGAGAACAGTATACTTTTTATTGCCTATTGCGAGGGTTACATTCTTTGTTGTTTGTTCCACAAGGTTAAATGTTTGAGTAAACTCTTGATTTTCTAGAGGTTTTATTCCATATGATTTGAAATTTTGAATAAGGTAATCCATAGCCATTTTTTGACCCTTTTTACCTGTTTCTCTTCCTTCAAACTTATCAGATGCTATTATGTACAAGTGCTCTTTTAACTCTCCTGCGGTAATTGTTTTTGAATATTTTTCGGCGTTCTTGTCGTATTTTTGTGCGACACCATTTGAACCTATTGCAACTATACCGATGATTAAAATTATTTTTTTCATACTCTTTACTGTTTAATTTTGTTCACTCTTCTTTCGTGTCTTCCCCCTTCAAACTCTTCGTTCACAAAAGCCTCAGCACATTTTTTTGCTAGTTCTAAAGAAATGAACCGAGAAGGTAGTGCTAATACGTTAGCATTATTATGTTGTCTTGCTAGGCGTGCTAACTCCACTTCCCAGCAAAGAGCAGATCGTATATCTTGGTGCTTATTTAAAGTCATATTAATTCCATTCCCGCTCCCGCAAACACCTATTCCCAACTCATTTTTTTTTGACTCCACTGACATTGCTAATGGATGGGCAATGTCTGGATAATCACAGCTTTCGTCTGAAAAAGGACCAAAGTCTTCAACAATATGTCCCAATCCTTCTAGTAAGTTTTTTATGGCTTGCTTATACTCAAACCCTGCATGGTCACCACCGATAGCTATTTTCATAATATTTACATTTAAATTATAGTGCAAGTTTATTCAATGTTAACAAAGTGTTCACTTCTGTTGTTAATTACTTTCCAACAAAGCTCACAACTTTTGATATCTATAGTTGTGTATTCCATAAAAAAATCCAGATGTATATATAATTGAATAAACGCTTGAAGTTAACAGAAGTTTGTCAGCTATTTATGAACACTCTTTGAACTATTTATTTAGTTCTTTTATAATTTACTTATAAGTATCGACGTTATTAGATAATTGTTAATAGCTTTGATTTTATTCATTTGTTCAATAACTTAAGTAGTTAACCTTTGTTCATAGAGTGTTATTTTATATTAATAAGTAATTAAAGCAATCAAATAACGAAATTTGTTTAAACAGTATTAACGCACTAGTAGTAATAATAGATTCTTTTAATTTTTTTAAATAAATTCTATTATTAATTTATATCATGTTAAAAAGTATTTTTTTCCCTCTTTTTGGTATTCCATTTCTAGCGTTGGCACAGTTAGTAGATTCTACCCAAGAAAACTACAAAGCTTATTATTATGAAGATGGTAAAATTTATAGTGAAGGAA
Source organism: Vicingaceae bacterium (assembly GCA_028245195.1). GTDB lineage: Bacteria > Bacteroidota > Bacteroidia > Flavobacteriales_E > Vicingaceae > NORP294. Next base: position 152,151 of record JAOKCF010000004.1, read on the forward strand.
GTTTGATAAATGGTAAACCTGATGATTATTGGATTACTTATTTTCCAAATGGTTTGATAAAATCAGAAGGAAATAGAAAGAACTTTTTATTGGACAGCATTTGGAAGTTTTATAAAGAAAATGGAAATATACAGTACGAAATCAATTATTTAGAAAATAAAAAGAATGGAGTTTATCAACATTTTAATGAAAACTGTTTATTAATTAAACAAGAGTATTTTAAAGATGATGTAATCAGTGGTGTAACAAAAACATTTTATCCAGATAGTTTTAACATGTTGGTGAAAAAAACTATTCCTCATGAAAATGGAAGGCGTGAAGGTGTAGGTTACGAATATGGAATAGATGGTCGAATTACTGCTATTATTATGTACAGTAAAAACTTTATTGTAAGTAACGAGCAAATTAATAGGACAGATAAGAATAGTTTAAAACAAGGTGTTTGGAAGGAATATTTTTCAAATCATCGATTACAAACTGAAATGAGGTATAAAAATGATCAGTTGAACGGTTATGTAAAACAATATAATAGACAAGGTAAACTAGAAAGTGCGATGCTCTACTTAAATGGTGAGGAACAAAGCGATGAGAATAACATTGCTGATTTTGATATTAATACAATTTACTACTCTGATGGAACACTGAAATCTACATCGGTTTATAATAAAGGTGGGAAAAGAGATGGTGTTTCAATGTTTTACAATGAAGATGGAACTGTTTCTACCACTGAAATATATAAAAATGGATATTTATTGAAAAAAGGTATAATTGATGCAAATGGTTTTTATCAAGGCGATTGGGAGGAATATTATTTAAATGGTAAAATAAAATCAAAAGGAACATATAAGGCTGGAAAAAAATATGGAAAGTGGGAATATTATTTTACTACAGGAAAGATAGAACAGAAAGGATCTTACGATGGTTATGGCATGTTTACTGATGAGTGGAATTGGTATTATGAAAATGGAAATTTACTGCGTAGAGAGGAATTTAGAAAAGGAGTTGAAGATGGTGAATTGGAAGAATACACTTTAGAAGGCACATTAATTACAAAAGGAGAATATTTTGATGGAGAAAAAGAGGGTGAATGGTATTATCAATTAAATGACCATCAAGAGAAGGGGAAATATAGATATGGAGAACGAAACGGATATTGGGAACATCGATTTCCAGGGGAAAAAGTTTCTTTTGAAGGAAGTTACATAGATGGAGCTCCGCATGGAAAGCATAAATATTATAATGAAAAAGGCTATTTATTAAAAGAGGAAAATTATAGTTACGGCCAAAAAGAGGGAAAATGGAAATGGTTCGATGCTTTTGCTAATGAAACTACTACCATTACTTACAAAGATGATGAAGAAATTAGAATAGATGGTCAAAAAATAAAGTGAGAAAAAAATATTTTTTTCATTAAAAATGTATCACCACATTTACTTGATGTCAAAAGCTTTATCATCAATTTATAATCTTTTTATACTCATCAATCTTTTTATACTCATCAATCTTTTTAGATTAGAGATTTTTTTGCTGCTTTCTTTTATTTTTTTCTTATTTATAGAAAGTTTAAGTAAATTGGAGTTTACCTTGCTCTATGGAATTATATTTTTTAGGTTATTATTATTAGAAATTTTTTCATTTCACCCACCTTTATAAAAAAATGTTAGAAACGTATCTAATATAGCTTATTTACTTGGCTTTACACCAATTTTCTATTAAGTGTATGTTAATAAATTCTATATTGAAGTTCTTTATATTCCATTTACAAATACCGGTTTGTGCATATATTTTCTTATCCTCTGTCTAGCATTAAAACCAGTATTAGATTTAATATAGTTCTTTGGTTATTAACTTTTACAGTTTTTTTACTTGACTTTGAAACAGAAGCACCTATAGTTTTTATTTGTTTTTCATATGTTATTTTAGGTTTAGGAGGTTTTGCTATAGCAAAATCAAGAAGCAATTTCAAGAAAATAAATAGAAAAAGTACTCAGTACTTAAGCGTATTTTTTAATAATACTTCAAATGCCCAATTGTTAATAGAAGGAGAATAATTATACTTTATAAATGTAAATCAAAAAGCATATAATTTCTTTCCGATATCCGTTTCTAGAGTTATGTGAGAAATTTGGTTGAAAGTTTGGTAAAAACATATGAGTTGCTTGATATGTCTGTTGAATTGGTTTTTTCTTTAGATGAAGTATTCTTATCTTTGAATAAAGTAATCCCGTGCGGACTAATTTTAAATGAGCTTATTTCTAAATCGTTGAAACATGCATTTAAAAGAAAGGAAAACGGAAAAATAGAGATTACTTAGATTGGTAAATTGTAGAAAATTTTACCTTCTTTGGCAGACGATGGGGTAGAAATTCATAAAGATATAAACGTTGAAAATACAGACATTTTAAATCTTCAATTAGTCTCAACTTTGGTTGAAAAAAAGGAAGGAACTCTAGTCTTATTGCGTCAGAGCGGAACAAAATTTATAATCTGCTTTGATACAAAAACCGAAGTATGAAAACAAAAATATTAATTGTAGAAGACGAAACGATTGTAGCAAAAGACATATCTGTATGCCTTGAGAAAATGGGTTACGAAGTGGTAGCTTCCTTTTCAAAAGGGGAAAAGGCTCTTTCCTTTTTAGAAGGAAATAAACCAGATTTGGTTTTAATGGATATTATATTGGCGGGGAATATTTCAGGAATTGATGCTTCAGCTAGAATTAAAAGCGATTGCGAAATACCGGTAGTTTTTTTAACGGCATGCGCAGACGAAAAAACGATAGAAAGAGCAAAAATAACAGAACCTTATGGTTACGTAATAAAACCTTTTAAGGAAATTGACCTCAGAACGTCAATTGAAATGGCGTTATACAAGTTTAAAAAGGAGAAAGAAAAACTTACCAGAGTTGATTCGTCTGGATTAAAACCTGCTCCCTTATCGTCAGATTATATCTACGTTAAATCCAATTCAAAGTTAGTCAAGGTTCAAAACGCAAACATTCTATTTATTGAAGCATTAAAAGACTACGTAATCATTCACACAGATAAAGAACGATTTACCATTCATTCTACAATGAAAGACATTGAGAAGAAGTTGCCGGACGTGATGTTTATGAGAATCCACCGATCCTTTATTTTAAACTTGAACAAAATCAACTCTATCGATAGCACTATTGTAAATATTGAAAACTCTGACAAGAAAATACCGATTGGAGGATCATATAGAGAAGGCTTATTTAAGCGTTTAAATTTAGCTTAACCGTACAAAACGATTAACGTTTACATCGCTGTGTAAATCAGTGCCATTCTCGCAGTAACTGACAAACTCTTCAACTAGTAAAGGAGCCATAAAGCAACCCCTTGTTCCCATACCATTAAACATATAAACATCTTTTTTGTTTGGGTGCCCCCCTATTAAGGGTCGCCTGTCTTTTATAGAAGGGCGAATTCCAGTTTCTATAGCAACCACTTCATAGCTAGAAGTAGTAACCTCCTCCAAATGAGATTTTAATAGCTCTGTTTTCTCCGGTTCTATTTCATGTGCTGTTTCTTCAGAGCTGTTATCCCATTTCCAAGAATAAGTGGCTCCAACTTTAAAATGATTTTTAGAAGTAGGCAGAATAAAGACTTTCTTTTTTAATAAGCTATCTGATGGTAGTAGGGTGTTTTTAATAGTAATAAGCTGTCCTTTATTTAGGCTAAACGGTAAGTTTTTAAATAGGGGATTGTTTTTTCCTCGCGCACCTTCACAGAAAACAATTCGTCCAAACTTGATGTCTTTATATTGATTAGGATGAAGTTCGGAAAAATTGAACTCTTCTTCTAGTAGCGCGTTTTCTAACTGAAGCTTTTCTCTAAAATCTACTAGCAAGTCGCTAATATTTAACCAAGAAGACCGCTTTACCCGTCCAACCTTAAATTTTTCTGAGGGGAATAAGTTTTCTGTAACATCTGTTAACCCTTTATAAATATAGTCGCTTATATCGTCCTTATCGTAACGGGTTTCCCAAAAGGCTATCTCATCTTTAGATGAAATTAATTTTTTTAGAGGAAGATTAAAGTGGTATTGCTTGCCAAGATATTCGTCTAGCCTTTCGTAAAATAAGGGGTTGTAATTTAAAAACTCTTTCGCTCTCCAGGTCACTGTATACCTTCTAAGAACAACCGGATTAATTACTCCTGCTGCAACTCTGGAAGAAGAATATTTTAATCCTTTGTCTAAAACAATTACAGACTTCCCCTTTTGCATTAATTGGAAAGCTAAAAACGTACCCGCTAAGCCTTGTCCAACAATAAGGTAATCTACTTTTTTATTCACTTGTCAAAAGTATTAAAATGAGAAGCAACTCTAAGAAATAGGATCTTTTAATTTGATTAACTTTGGATCAAATTTTAAACATGGAAACTACCGTATTTGAAGCAGGGATGTTTGGCCCGACACAAATTATACTTATTGTTGTTGCTGTTATTTTACTGTTTGGAGCAAAGAAAATTCCCGAATTAATGAAAGGAGTTGGTAAAGGCATAAAAGAGTTTAAAGACGCTACCAACGAAGAAGACAAGGACAAAACTCCAACAAAATAAAAATTTCGCATCTATTGAAAGGTTTTACTTCACTGAAAAATGTTCAGCAAGAGTTAGCTAATGCAAAAATTTCTTGCGTTCAGCTAGTTGATTATTATTTAAATAAAATCGAAACAAAGAGCGACTTAAATGCATTTATAGAGACATTCGACAGTTCGGCAAAAGCTCAAGCAGAGCATGTTGATCAGAAAATTAAAGAAGGGAAGTCTGGAAAATTAGCCGGTTTAATTATTTCAATAAAGGACAATATTTGCTACAAAGGGCACAAACTTTCGGCTTCTTCAAAAATGTTAGAAGAATTTGAATCATTGTACTCGGCAACAGTTGTTGAACGACTGTTAAAAGAGGATGCAATAATTATTGGCAGAACAAATTGTGATGAGTTTGCAATGGGTTCTTCCAACGAAACCTCCTATTTTGGTCCAGTTAAAAACCCGCTGAATAAAAATAAAGTGGCAGGAGGTTCTAGCGGCGGCGCAGCAGCTTCTGTGGCGGCAGGCTTGTGCATGGCAGCTCTTGGTTCAGATACAGGAGGCTCTATCCGTCAGCCAGCTTCTTTTACGGGCACGGTTGGATTTAAACCGACCTATGGCAGAGTTTCTAGAAACGGATTGATTGCGTTTGGATCTTCGTTTGATCAAATAGGAACTTTCACTACAAATGTTCAAGACGCAGCATTGGTTTCCGAAGTAATTGCAGGTAAGGATGATTTTGATAGCACAGTAAGCAAAAAAGATGTTCCTTCTTATGCAGATTCAATTGATAGCTTACAAGGAAAAAAAATAAAAATCGCATATTTCGATTGTTATGTTAATCACGAAGGAATAAATTCTGAAGTGAAGGAAAGAATAATCGAAATTATAGAAAGCTTAAAAGCAGATGGTCATGAAGTAGACGAGATTAAATTTGATTATATAGATCAAATTGTTCCAACCTATTATGTGTTAACTACCGCTGAAGCGTCATCTAATTTAGCGCGTTACGATGGAATTCATTTTGGCTATCGCAGTCCAAACGCAACAGACCTGGAGTCAACTTATGTAAAGTCTAGAAGTGAGGGATTTGGCAGAGAAGTTAAAAGGAGAATAATGCTAGGGACTTATGTTTTGAGTGCAGGATACTACGACGCTTACTACACGAAAGCACAAAAAGTACGACGCTTAGTTAAAGAAAGTACACAAAAAGTTTTTGAGCAATACGACTTCATTATTTCACCTACTTCTCCACATACAGCCTTTGACATAAATGCGCAAAAGGATGATCAAATTAAAATGTATTTAGAAGATATTTATACCGTTCAATCTAACCTCGCTGGGGTTCCTGCTATTTCCTTGCCTTTAGGACAAAATAAGGAGCAAATGCCTTTTGGCATTCAATTGATGGCTGGTGAGTTCAACGAAGAAAAGTTGTTCGCATTTTCAAACGAGCTCGTTAACAAATTTGAGTTAATAAAATCACAGAAAAAATAGCGAAAGGACAAGGTAATTGGTCAATTTCGTATGGATGCACGAAAACTTTATTTTTGCGTTTTCAATGAAAGATGTCTATGAATAAAATACTTTTTTTAACGTTCGTTTTTTTTAACATTTCTAGTTTTGCAACAGTTCTTGAAGTAAAAGAAACAGATTCTATTAAATTAAACATTGCACCCGACGATGCTGTTTTGAAAATGATTGACAGTTTAATGTCGGATAAATTTTACAACTGTTTTCGGTATTGTCTAGGAACAGATGATACTACTCTAGTAGATGACACACAAGAATTACCTGACTCTTTATTGATTGAAAGGCTAAGCATACTAAACAAAGCAACTCCTTTTGATTTGGCTTATAACCAACACACTAAGGCGTTTATAAACTTATATGTGAACAAAAGAAGGCGTCTAAGTCGTTCGGTTCTTGGTTTAGCTCCATTATACTTCCCAATGATTGAGCAAATTTTTGATCAATATGGAATTCCACTAGAGTTAAAATATCTTGCGGTGGTTGAATCTGCATTAAGTCCTTCGGCAAAATCAAGAGTTGGCGCTCAAGGGTTGTGGCAATTCATGTATCCAACAGGAAAAATGTATGGCTTGAATGTAACGTCGTACACTGATGATAGAATGAACCCCTATAAGGCGACAGTTGCAGCGGCTAGGTATATGAAAGACTTATTTAAAATGTACGGAGACTGGAATCTTGTTTTGGCAGCATACAATAGTGGACCAGGTAACGTAAACAAAGCTATACGCCGATCAGGAGGGTATAAAGACTATTGGAAAATTAGGCCCTTTTTACCACGGGAAACAAGGGGATATATTCCTGCATTTATTGCTGTAAATTACATGATGAGTCACGGAGGCGACCACGATTTGTATGCAAGTAATACGCTCCTATATGATGTTGGTGTGGATACAATAGAAATAAACAAATCGTTTTCATTCAAACAACTAGCGGATTACTTAAAAATGTCGGAAGACGAAATTGCTTTCTATAACCCGATGTATAAATTAAGTTATATTCCCAAGGCAGAAAATAAAACACAAACTCTCTGTTTACCTACAGATAAAATTGGGTTGTTTTTGACAAATGAAAAAACGATTTATGCCGGCATAAGAAGAAAGGAAATGGCAGATAGTATTGCCGGAAGAGAAAGCAAAATTATTGCTGAACCCGAAATGTTTGTTCATCGAGTTAAAAGCGGTGAATTTTTAGGTTATATAGCAGAAAAGCATGGAGTTACGGTTAGGCAACTAGTGGCATGGAACAATTTAAGGTCATCGCGTTTAAAACCTGGAGATAGACTTACCATTTATTCAAAAAGGCGTCCAGCTCCTGTCAAAACTCTGGTACAAAACTCTCCCGCTCCAGTAAAAAATGGCAACTACCAAGTTCATGTTGTAAAGTCTGGCGATACGTTGTGGGACATTGCCAAAAAATACGAAGGAACCTCAGTAGAGGATTTAAAAAAGCTTAATAGCGATCTGAATTTTAAGCGCTTAAAACCAGGCATGAAAGTAAAAGTTAAAAACATTGGATAAAACAATAAAATTAGCTCTAGGGTTTATCATTGTTAGCATTGGAGTGGCTTGTGGAAATTCTTTGCCTCAAGATGATAAAAGTTCGTTGCCAAGTAGTTCGGGAAAGTATGGAGAGGTGCTTATTGTTGTAGATACTTTTTATGAAAACCGTCAAACAGGGGTGGTATTGGATAAAATATTTTCTGAGCCTCTTGTTGGCATGCCTCAAACAGAAGGACAGTTCAGGGCGTCTACAGTCCCCGTAAAGGCCTTTAAATCCATATTAAAAAGAAGTAGAAACGTTTTAAAACTTAGCATAGGGAAAGGAAAAAAAACGGCGATAAATATTGAAGAAGACGTTTGGGCAAAGAATCAGTTTATGATTCAAATAACCGCTGCAAGCGATACTGACGCAGCAAGAATTTTATCAAAAAACGTTCAGACAATAAGAGATTACTATAATGAAAAGGAGCTCGTAAGATTAAAAAAGCAATTTAAAGGCAAGCCTTTAAAAGATATTATGGATTCAATTGCTAAGCAATACCAGGTAGAAATGGTAATTCCTCCTGGATTTGTGCAAATGGCTAAAAACAAAAACGGCTTCTGGCTGAAAAAAGAAAAATCAATAGGGCAGCATCAAATTATGCAAGGAATTTGTGTTTTTATAAGACCTTACGTTTCGGACTCGGTATTTTCTAATGAAAGCATGATTCTAAACAGAAATGCTTTTACCAGCGAAATGATTCAAGGAACACCCGATAGCTCCTACATGGTTGTATATGAAGAGTATCGTCCTGAGACGAAAGAAGTGAACTTGAATGGCGTTTACGCATTAGAATATAGAGGCCTTTGGAACATGGTGAAAGACTTTATGGGGGGGCCTTTTCTTCATTACACATTGGTGGACGAAAAGAACAACAGGGTTGTTGAGCTCGACGCCTTTGTGTTCGCTCCTAAGTTTAACAAAAGAGAATACTTGAGAGAATTGGAAGCGGTTTTAAATACAGTTAAAGTTAATTAGCAAAGTTAGAATTATCTGCTACCGTTATTTTTATGCTAACAAAAATAGACACAATTCCCATCGCAATCGCAAAATACCCTACAGGGTTGTAGTTGTGATATAGTCCATCTTCTCCAATCGTAATAACTTATCCTGCAAAAAAGGCAGCAAAACCGTTTGTTAGCTACCGAAACGAGGCGTTGAGGCCTATAAAGCTTCCTCGGTTTAGAGGTTTTATAAAAGAGGTCACCATTGCTGTTGAAGGAACCATCCGACCTTTACCAAACACGAAGAAAAGCGTGGTAACAACTAGTACTAAACCATTTGGTGTTTCCCTTATTTGGGTAAGAAAAAAGATGGGAACAGATGCAGTAAGAACTGTAAATGTGAAAACCCTTGATCGACCATATTTGTCTGCCATTCGAACTATAAACAGAGAAAAGCATACTGTTAGTGTGCCACCAACAAGGTATATGTATTTAATCTGAGAGTAACTAAAGCCTACATTGGTAGTAAGGTACGGGCTAATAAACGGGACAATAGAAAAGTAGCTAAACATGATGACACTTCCAAACAAAAGGGCTAGTATTTGATTTTTGTTGCTTGTAATGTTGCGTATTATTTGCATTGGAGATGGCTTCTGCTCGTTCGAGATGATGTGGCCGGTCATGTTTGGTATGTAAATAAGCGTTAAAAAAACAAGTGCGCCTAGAACCATAAAAGGCATATACCAGCCAGAAAGGTCGGCTAAAAATAGACCTGCGGGCACACCGATTACAGAAGCAACAAAGAACGTTGCCATCACCATGCCTATTGCGTTTCCTCTTCGTTCATTAGGAATAGCATCTCCAACAACAGATAGAATTAAAGCACCCGCAACACCACCTAATAACCCGGTAATTGATCTCGTAAATAATAAAGAATAATATGTTTGCGCAAAACCACACGCAAACGCGCCCATTGCAAATTCAGTAGCCATCGTCAGAATAGCTTTTTTACGGTCAAACCTATCAATAAAGAACGCACCAACAAAACCAGAAGTTCCTGCAGAAAAGGTGTATGTTGACACCAATAAGGCGAATTGACTCGGCAATATGTTAAAAGTGTTCATTAATTGAGGCCCCAAAGGCATCAAAATCATAAAGTCTGTAATGTGTGAGAACCCCATAACAACAAGCGTTAAAAGCAGAATATTCTCTTAGGTCATATGTTAATTTGAGAGGTTAAAATTACCCAAATACAACTTCTAACACCGCTTTAGACTTTAAGTTTGCAAGCCCACCAAGCTGAGTGTTGTAGTAGTTTATAATTATGTTAAGCAACCGACTTCTTTCTATCTTTAATAGTTTCTCTGGGGTGTCTTGACCTGTTTTATACAATTGCACTTCGTCCTGAGTGAAAAAATTGGGATGATTTGGTTTTGTAGCGCACCCCTCTCCCTGCTCTAAGTCAAAATATGTGTGTTCATGTGTAATAAGTGGCTGAATGCCCAACATATCCATAAGCCCCATTAAAAAGGTGATGTGAAATGAAGAAGAGGGGGCGCTTTCTGTGTTGAGGTGGCGAAGTTTTTCCTCGACGTATTTGTATAAATGAAAGTTTTGCTCTTCTTCTTTGATGACCTTCGAAAGAACTTCAGCTAGAAAAAAGCGTATTGCGTTGACCGACACATTGTCTGGCGAGGAGCCAATTGAGTTGTTATATGTGAGTTCTTTTACCCTGTGAATGTTTGATTTTGAGGAGAGGTAGCAAACGAATTCAATTGCTGACAATGGTTGAAAGAAATTACCTTGTTTGTTTTTTTTTCTTTTTGTCTTATTTGAAAGTAGAGAAATTAGGCCCTTTTCTTCCGAAAGAACCCTGCTGATGAGAGAGTTTTCGCCATATTTAAATGACTGTAGAACTACGCCTTTACTTTGGAGTAACATGTTATTTGACAAACAATATTTTTCCTACTTCTGTTTGCAGCTTTTGGGTTTCGTCTTCACCGCTCATAAAGACAAGGTAAACACCCGTTGAAGCCCGGCGCCCACCAAAGTTATTTCCATCCCATAGCACTTGACCTCCCTGTGATTTTATTTCATTAATCAACGTACCGCTAATGTCTGTAATTTTTACCGTGGTGTTATCTAATAGACCGCTAATTGCAACTTTTCCATTGTAGTCTGGTCGCACAAGGTTTGGATAGATATGGACATTATTAAGACTTTCGGCTCCGTTTATAGCCTCCCCCCTGTAAGAAACTAAACCTTTTGAGGTTGCGATATAAACCTCCCCCGTTTCGTCGTCTATGTTTATAGCGCTTATAGAGTTAGATAGTAAAGGGCTGTTGTCAACGTTAAACTCCAAAATAGTTTCTTTACCATCTTCAGATAATAAAATAACCCCGGAGTTTTCTGTCCCTATCCATTTTCTATTAAAGCCATCTATTGCTATTTCCGTAATAATCGAGTTTTGTAAAACGACCTCGTTATTTTCACCGTCAAAGAAAATGACTCTATCAAAATCCACATCTCCGTTAAAAATACCAGATGGGTTAAAGTGTACTGCAACTCCATCGGAAGTACCTATCCATATCAAACCATCTTTATCTTTTTCAATTTTTATGCCTCGCGCCCCTGGTATATTACCAAAACCTTCTGTTCTGGTTAATCTTATTGACCTATCATCAGAGATATCTTTTATCGTTCCACGATCATCGTAAACAATGATATCGTTGTCTTTAGCCATGGCAATCCACTTACAACCATTGTCGTCAATTTCTATGTCATACATAGCCGTTTCGTCTGATGAATAAAGTGCGCCCAGGTTATAACTAAACCAGCTTCCATCAGTTAAACGAACGGTTAATCCATTTTTTTGGTAGGTGTTAGTAACCCAAAGGTTACCATCTGCGTCAAAGACACTTTCTCCCGTTCCAATCCATAATGAGGGCTTCCAAGCTTCTCTTCGTTGTATTGCTGAAGTTATTTGCCCAAAATTGTTGGTGTAAACCGTGTTGGTGTCTTGGTATATTTTAAAAGGAGTTGTTTTGTTAAACTCAGCCAACCCTCTTCCCCAAGACCCGAAGTAAACCTGATTAGGGTTCTCTGGATTGATGGTAACGGATACAATGTCAAAAATGTCATTTAACCCAAGGTTTGCTCCGTGTTGGTAGGGCTCCCAAGTTGTACCATCATAGTGTGATACTTTCGCAAGGTTAAATTGATTATTATATGTTCCGTTAATAGCACCATTTGTGACCCATAGATTTCCTCCTGACGCATCCATGTCAAATATTGCTGCTGTTAATGGGCCATTTGGTTTGATTCCGGTAATAGTTGCACCGTTGGTTGTAGAAAGTTCAACTAACGGAGTGAATCCGTTAATTTCAAAAAGACGATCATTAGCTATTGCGGAACCGATAGTGTTAGACCCACCTCTAGTTAATGTGTATTGAATATTTGATTGGCTATCGAATAGGACGGTGTTGGTTCTGGTGGTTAGGACGAATTGGTTCGATACCGTTTCGGAAAGGTTAATGAAGTCAAAATTCGCTACAACCTGATTGGTGCTAAATTGGTTGCCGTCGTAGTTTAGTATGCTGTCTTTAGCTTGCCCTTCACGAAACACGAAATTTAACGACCCGTCGTTTTCCCAGATTGAAGAAATGACAGAAGTGTTTTTAGTTGGTAGTTTTGTCCAGGCATTAAAGTCAAGGAGATTACTTGAAAGACTAGCGGTTAATATTCCACTATTAGTTGCTGCATAAAGGTGACCTGCAAACTTGTCAACGGAATTTATGTTTATTGGTGCGCCGTTAGGACCAAATTTGTACGTGTCTACAATTTCTTGGCGCTCTAGATCAACTACTGTTATGCCATATGCCATGCATAAATAAGCTAAGTTGTCAGTTATTTTAATCTCGTTAATTACTTTTTCTTCATTACTTAGTTTGATAAACGGTATGTTAGTAATTGCATCGCCTTTAATTAAATCAATATTTGCATTGTCATACACTATAATGAGAGTCCTGTTGGTTGTGGAGTATGCTAGCTTAGAAATAGATACGTCGTTTAGGAGGTTTACCTTAGTGTATTTTTCTAAAGAGTTGTCATCCGTGTTGTATGTAAATATTCCAGTTTCTGTTCCCGCATATATCAGATTTCCATCAGAGGCGATTGAGGTACCGCTGTTAAGAGGTAAATGGTCTGTCCAGCCTCCGATAGGTTTAAGTTGTGCTTGTGCAACAAAAGTCATGACAAACACAAGAATAAGGAGTAGGTTCTTTTTCATAGTTAACGGAAATAAAACAAAGATAGACGTAAAATATTGTATGCAAATACTACTATATTTGCATACGTTTTTGGCCCCGTAGTTCAACTGAATAGAATATCAGATTTCGGCTCTGACGGTTACAGGTTTGAATCCTGTCGGGGTCACGAAAAAAGCTCAACACATAGTGTTGGGCTTTTTTATTTTAGAGCAAATATGAGCTATGCTCATGTGAAGTGATAAAAGAAAAAAGCCAGTACATGCGGATGCATGTGAGCTTTATGCTCGAGCATAACAACCATTTCGAAAAGGATCATTAGCGCTAGCGAGATAATCCTGTGGAGGTCACTCTAGCGGAGAATTGGTTAAAATTAACTGGTTCTCCGCTTTTTATTTTTCATATTAACTCTGTTTTTCTATACACAAAAAACAAACCCTAAAACGACGTGGAATGCCGTCAAACGCTTTTGCACTGAGAGGACCGTATTCATTAGCAAGTTTATTTAAAATAGTCGAGTAAAAATTCTTCTGAAAAATACGGATAGTTCAGTTGTTTAGTCAGTTTGGTGTATTGCTTTTTGATTTGATATTTTTTATTGGCGGTTATGGCCGTTCCAAATAAATAAACTTGATGAATAATGGTGATAAATTCCTCATAGCTATATGCACAGTGAGTATAATTAAAAAGACGAGCGTATTTTTTCTGTTCAGGATCTTTTTTACTGTGTTTAAAATAAAACATACACATTAAGTAAAAAGAGTTTAGATGGTGTTTTTGATAGTAGCATTCAATGCTAGTATCCAGATGAATTTTCTCTATTAGATAATTCATGAGCATAAAATCTTTAGTTAATATAGCTGTGTAAAACAATTCGTAAGAATAATCGATCATAAGAGATTTTTTTGAATGCACTTCGAAATAATTGTCTAAAATTTCAGTAGAATTATCTCTGTCATCAGCTATTAGTTCTAATGCCAATAATCGACTGCACAAAATTGGATTTAATTGCTTGGAGTAAATTGAATCACCATTGATTTTTTTTTTTGGCTTTTGATTTAAAAAATCCCTAAACTCAAGTATTGCAGAGTTGAATAGAGTAATTTCTTTATCAAGTTCATTGCGTTTAATTATTTCTGTTTGTTCTCCATAGTATCCATTCAAACTAGAATAGTCCACAAAGGTTAAATACACACACTCAATATAATTAATATTGCTAAGCAGTAGGGAATTGGTTGTAGGTTTTTTTCGAAGCAAAAAACCGATGGAGTTGCCCAATTTTAAGGCTTCCGAATATGTAAAGCTGTTGAAGTTGAGCGCATCTAATTTAAATATACGATCCATTAACGGATAGTTTTTATCATGCAATAATTCTCTTATTAGGAAGACAATAAAACCGATAAAATGTTCAGGTCTTTTTTTGGCTGTAATAACCAAATTTATGATTGCATGATGATCATCTTTAGCAAGCGCTTTATAGATTGTTTGATACAAATCAATATTGTCTTTATTTGGATAGTTTAAGATAAAATGTTGGTAGTTTTTGTAGCCAACAAATTGAGATAGAATATTTAGTGTGTTTTTGTTCGGTTTTGTACTTGGAGATAAACCATAAAATCGTTTGATTGTGCTGTAGCTGATATCTTTATCCAATATTTCTGTAATAGCATTAGAAATTAGCTCACAATCTCCTCTAGCTCGCACTGGTCTTGCAATTTTAGCTTCAATTAAATTCTTCAGAGTGTTAATCATACGTCGTCAATTATGAATCAATTATGAATCAATTATACGTAAACTAAAGTGTACATTTGAATTTTAATGTTTAATTATTAATAATACATGCCAAGATATATTAAACCTAGATTACGAGAGGAGTTATCTAGTGCATCTGAACAATTAGTTTCGGATTTATTCTTATCAATATTAGGGCAGATTAGAGTTTTTGAAGGCAAGAGTAATGGACCCGGAGCTATTTATGCAATTTCCCAATGTTTAAGGATGCTGCATGAACACTTTGAGGCAGGATATACCCAAGAAGCAAAAAAACATATTACTGATTTGGGTTTCCATACAGAACCAAGAACAATAAGAGAGATCTATAATCTAAGTAGTAAGATCGACAAGAGCGAACGAAAACTCTATGTTGAGCACACTGATGGTGGTATTAAAAAACTAGCGACTGATTTATTGAGCCTATATGAAGAATTAAAAGGCAATAAGCAAGATGTCGAAATGGTAAGCACTTTCATTAAAAACAATACCTACTTCATCACAAAACACAAAGACAAGAATAAAGATATAGATGAGAATTTTTCAATAAAAAATTAATAAAAAATAAAATGGCAAGAGATTATACAAAATACACAGCAGAAGGTTTAGGAGAAAACCTTAACAAAAGAAAATTAGTTTTTACAATCGTAAAAGACTGGGCAGAGAAAAATAATCCGTCCTTAGAAGAAATACAAACCGCATTTCCAGACGAAGTGCAAGGTGGTAAAGGCTTTATTGTAAAAGAAAGTGAAGTAAAAGACGCTAAGCGTTTTAACATGAAAGAACCATTGAGTATTAAAAATGGCTTGCACATAGTGATGTCTAATCAATGGGGAGAGAATATTGCAGACTTTATTACTGGAGCTGAAAAGTTGGGCTACACTATCCTTAAAAACACTTCAAACAATCCGCAAGATCAACAAAATTCAGTGGATGTTAACACCAGCACATCATTAGAAGAAATAGATCAAATTATTGAAGAAATTATTCACGGTGATTTAACAACACAAGAAAATTTTAGAAAAAACACAATCAACTTTATTAATGAAAATAATCAATACTACTGGTTTTTATTAGCCATAAATAACGCTTTACAAGTTTGGGAAAATAAAATAGATGATGAAGGATTAGATTTAAGTGTTGATGGATTACATCTTAAAGGTAGAGAATTGAACTTTAACCCTTATGAAGAGTATAGACTATTTTATAATTGGAGAGAAGAAAAATTTGGTATTGAAGAAGATGATGATGAACCAACTTCTTTCTTTAAGGCATTAATAGATTCATTCTATGACTTTGATTCGCACAGCGATTTGATATCGCTAGGTGAAAATGATTTAAACAAGTTTATAAATTTGTCTAAAACGGTTCTGTTATGCACAGTTTGTAAAGAATGTGAAAATGATACAGATACGGACGATCTCACTAATCTTTTATTGGGAATAAATTTTGAAGACTTACCAGAAATTAATGATAAACTAAACGGAGGTGATATATCGAATGAAATATTAGAAGATGTTTTGGAAACCCTTGATGTTTCTGTTGAAGACTATAAGAATGAAGAAGAATTATGGAAAGATTTATACCTTCTTAATTATGAAGATGTAGCTCGAGATATTTTAGATAATGACGTGTTTGATAAAGACTATATACGTTCGTAACAACTACAATAATTTATGAAGATTCTTAATATTGATTTAGATGGTGTTGTTGCAGATTTTGTTTCTGCAATGAATGCTCATCCCTTAAGAAACGAACTACCTTTTGATAAAGATCCGGATACTATTCCGGGTCTTTTTAGGAATTTGAAGCCCATAGAATCTGCGATTAGTTCAGTAGAAAAATTACTTCATTCAGAGAAATATGAAGTGTATTTCCTTAGCACAGCACCCTGGGATAACCCTTCTGCATGGACAGATAAGCGTTTGTGGTTAGCAGAACAATTTGGTGATAAAATAAACAGAAGGCTTATCTTAACCCACCGTAAAGATTTGGTTAAAGGCGATATTTTAATTGACGACAGACCAAATAATGGAGCAAAGGATTTTGATGGGGAGTGGATTCATTTTGCTTCTAAAAAGTTCCCTAACTGGGATTCGGTATTAAATTATTTATTATGAAATACCTAACAATAATTTAGAAACCAACTGAAGCTCTATATTTAGAAAATTTCTCTTCATATTTTATAAATGAAAGCACTATCAAAATCACGATTTAAACAAGGACTAGAATGTCCTAATAAACTCTATTTTTCAAATAGTCCAAATGTTTATCATAATGTTAAAAACGAAGATCCGTTTTTGCAAGCACTCGCTAGTGGTGGTTTTCAAATAGAAGAGTATGCACGCTTACAATATCCGGGTGGAATTTTAGTAGACGCACCTTATGAGGGTAATTATTATCAAGATTTAGCAGATCAAACTACTGAACTCTTAAAGCAAGAAAAGATAATTATTTATGAAGCTGCTTTTTATGTGAAAGATCTATTTATCAGAACGGATGTTCTGGTAAAAAAAGGTAAAAAAATTGAACTTATTGAAGTAAAAGCAAAATCCATTGACCCAAATAATGACCATAATTTTATTGGGAAAAAAGGTGGTTTGGTAGGTGCCTGGAAGCCTTATTTATTTGATTTGGCTTTTCAAAGTTATGTAGCCCAACTTTGTTTACCCACTTATGAAATCAATCCTTACTTATGTCTAGTTAACAAAACGAAAGCAGCTACTGTAGAAGGCTTAAATCAACAATTTAGAGTCAAACAAAATTCTGATAAACGAACTGGTGTAGATGTTTTGGTAGATGATGTAAGACAGCTAGGAGATAATCTGCTGCATTTGGAAGATTTGACAGAGGTGGTTGATAAAATACATAAAAACTACTTTAAATATTACGATAATCTAAATTTTAATGAAGCCATAAAGTTATTGCGCAAAATTAGAATTAAGGATTATTATCCCAATTGGCCAACACAGTTTGGAGCTTGTAAAAAGTGTGAATTTAAGAAAGGCGAAAGTGAAAAAGGTCAATTAAAGCAATCTGGTTTTGAATATTGTTTGAAAACACAACATCAATGGACTGATTTAGACTTTGCTAAACCTAACATTTTTAATGTTTGGGATTTAAAAGATCCAAAAATAATGGAGCAGGGGCTACTTTTTAAATCTCAACTGACCCCAGAGCATATCAAATACAAAGAGACTGCCGGAAAACTACATCGTACCGAACGGCAGTGGCTGCAAATTGAAAAAGAACGAGATGGTGATTTTACAGAGTTTATTGATAAAGCCGGTTTAAGGGCTGAAATGGACACTTGGCTATTCCCGCTTCACTTCATAGATTTTGAAACATCAACAGTGCCGCTACCCTTCCATTTAGGACGCAAGCCTTATGAGCAAATAGCCTTTCAGTTTTCACATCATATTTATTATGAAGATGGCCGCATTGAACATGCTAATGAATATATCAATACCAATCCTGGGGAATTCCCGAATTTCAAATTCATTGAGCATTTAAAAAAGGCTTTATCGAACGATGACGGCACAATTTTTAGATATTCAACGCATGAAAATACGATCCTTAATTCGATTAGAGATCAATTGAAATCTAGTCAATACCAAAAAAAAGAGTCTCTTATTGCATTCATAGAATCGATTTGCCATTCAAAAAGTGAACATCCTGACCCTTGGTTACAACCTAAAAGAGATATGGTTGACCTATGTGATATGGTAAAAAAGTACTATTACAATCCACATACCAAAGGATCTAATTCTATTAAAAAAGTACTCCCTGCGGTATTAAAATCAAGCACGATCGTAAAAGAAAAGTATGGTCAACCTATTGGTGAAATTGCCGTTTCAAGTCAAAATTTTGATACAACTCATATTTGGTTAAAAAAAGAAGATGCTGAAATTATCAGTCCTTACAAAATGTTGCCAGAGGTATTTGAAGGTATAAGTTCTGATGAAATTGAAGCAAATGTATCTGATATTGAGAATGTTGAAGATGGTGGTGCAGCTTTAACAGCTTATGGCAAGATTCAATATACAGATATGTCTGATAAGGAGCGAAAAGAAATTGCAGATGCACTTAAGCGTTATTGTGAGTTAGATACTTTAGCTATGGTAATGATTTATGAGCATTTAAAATCAATTATTTAATGGACTTTCTATGCAAAACCCTAACTTTTTAACGGAACTGATGCAAATCTGGCTCGCACAATATGCTAATAATCAAGGAAATTCACTTACAACTATGGGTTTGTTTCATTGGGAATTCCGCCCCAACAAACATAAACCTGAAAAGCTCAGAAGAATTCCAAGAATAGACATGTCTATGGAAATAAAAAATTCGAGTTTTAAGCATGCGGTTTATTTTTTAGAAATAGATGCTGAAACGCTGCACGTATTTGAATCTTCAGGCATTGCCTTAGGAGGATCAAATATTGCACATGAATATGCTTTAAAAGAAGAGGTGTTTATTAAAGGAAAAGTTTTAATGAAATCAATTCGTTAACTATTAAAATTGATGTAAACAAAAGGACTAAAGCTTGCATTGTATCGTGGTCATTTCAACCCTACATGTTTCAGTCACCAGAGAAGATTCTTTAAATCCTCTAAAAAGTTTGAACTATCCTCACTTGAGGTCACAATAAAAGAAGGCAATTAGCAGTTTAAACGCTAGTTGTCTTTATTGTTTCCCCATATCTTCCCCACCACAGAGCTTTTTAGAATTATTTGCAGTAAAAGAGGTTTGACAAAACTCACAATGCTTTACTAGACCAATCTACCCTGTTTAGCTACCACCCCCAATAGAAAATAATTTATAATCTCCCGACTCAATATCGCAAAGTTGACAGCTACCAAATTTTCTTCTCACCTCACAGGTAAAAACCTGCTCTTAAAAGAACACAGCACTGCCTTTATTTTATAAAAAACATCTAAGCCGAAAACATTTCTCCTTTATTTCTAAACTGGCCTATAAAGAGATAGATACACATTTAAAATTAAAAAGAATTATCTAGAACTGCAAGATTAATGTAAATTAATAGCAGAAACTAAATGTTAAATGGCTCGAATAAATGAAGAATCTTTAAAACAACAGAGTGGTTTCGAAAACTTGTTATAATTATGTATTTTAGATTCAAGATGAACATTAACCCTGCCAGTTTTTATACTGACGGATTATAAACGCGCACTGTCCACTCGGCAGGCTTCTATGAGACACAACTTTTAGTGGCATCGGAGTGTCGAGACCATACAGGTATGAATGACATACAACAAAAGAAGTTTACTATCTGCCTAACAGGCGATTGCTTTTTTGTTGATAGATTAGGATTCCTTTTTTCATAAGGAACTAACAAGAGCCAAATAGTTCTGTTTTTAGATTGATTATTGACTTTTTAATAGAGTTGTGTGTTTTAATCGCATTTAGTGTTCACAGAGGCTTAATTTGCCGATTTCAACACATAAATTTGAGATGAGTACCCGCCATTAGAGGTCGCTTTGCTATTAGACTTTAACCCGGTAAGGAAGGCGGATAATAAATTTTGATTTCCATTCTTGTATTTCTCGCTTAGCATACTTACATAAAAAGAGTCAAACTTCATTGGCAAAGTTTTTTCAACAACTAAGCCGTGTTTAGCTGCTAGCGCTTTTACATCAAGTTCTGAGAAATGATATAAATGTCGAGGAACATCGTAAGCAGCCCAATGTTCTTTATATTTTTGAGCATCATAGGACTTAAGGTTTGGAACAGCAATTAGTATATGACCATCTTTTTTAATTAGACGCTTCAGCTCAGCAATTCTTTCATTTAAATGATAAACATGTTCTAGAACATGCCACATGGTAATGAAATCAAAGCTTTCCGAATCTAAAGTTTGAAGGTGTTTCTCCCCTTTCACAGACAGGTGAAAGTTCTCGATTGCTTGACGCTTTGCGCTTTCTGATGGCTCTATACCTTGCACGTTATATCCGCGTTGCTTTGACCTTCCTAAAAACTCTCCGGTTCCGCAACCAATATCAAGAACGTCTCTACCATTGCTTAAACTTTTTAATAGGTTCACTTTTTTATCTAACGTATAGTTTCTCACTTTTTGGTACAAAACGTTAATCAATCCTTCAGATGTATTGCTGTGAGATATGTAATCATCTGATTCGTAATATCCTCCTACTTCCGATTCGAGAGGAGCTGGATTTGTAAATGCGAAGTTGCAATTTGCGCACTTCACTATATTAAACGTTTGGTCGCTGCCAGTATTATCATTACAGGTTAGAAAGTGGGTAAAGCTTGTTGCATTGCAAACTGGGCAATTGGTGTAAGTTTTCATATATAGTGTTTCACGTGGAACGCTTGTTTTATCTGCCGAAATGAATCAGTAAAACCGATATGTCTGAAGGGGAAACCCCGCTAATTCGAGAGGCTTGACCTATAGTTTTGGGTTGAATTTTTGATAGTTTTTCTCTAGCCTCGGATGAGATTGAGGAAAGTTTGTGGTAGTTAAAGTCATCTTTGATAACGACATCTTCGAGACGATTTAGTTTATCGGCCATGTCTCTTTCTCTTCCAATATAGCCGTTGTATTTAATTTTAATTTCGGCTTGCTCTATGCAGTCTTGCGGGAAGTTTGCTAATGCTCTTCCTTCGGCGGGAAGGCCCTTGATAACGGAATCTAAAGTAACTTGAGGTCGTGATATTATAGATGATAGCTTCACTCTTTGTTTAATCTCGCTTGTTCCCGATTCTCGCAGAAAGTTATTCACTTCCTTGGGGTCAATGCTTGTTTTGTTCAAGTGTTTTAGAATATCTTCAGTTGTTTTTTCTTTGTGTTCTAACGCGTGTAATCTTCCTTTAGACGCTAAGCCAATTTCGTGTGAGAGTTTGGTAAGTCGGGAATCAGCATTGTCTTGACGAAGTAATATTCTGTACTCTGCTCGAGAAGTAAACATTCGATATGGTTCCTCAGTGCCTTTAGTTATTAGGTCGTCAATTAATACGCCGATGTAAGCTTGATCTCGACGAAGAATTAACGGATCTCTTTGTTGCACTTTAAGGCTGGCATTAATTCCTGCCATTAATCCTTGACCACCCGCCTCCTCATAACCTGTGGTTCCATTAATTTGTCCTGCAAAATACAAGTTATCGATTAACTTAGTTTCTAGTGTATGTTTTAATTGTGTAGGTGGAAAGTAGTCGTATTCTATAGCATAGCCAGGCCTAAACAAGCGGGCATTCTCAAATCCTTCAATATGTCTTATAGCTTCAAATTGCACATCCATCGGTAGCGAGGTGCTAAATCCATTAACGTAAATCTCAACCGTATTCCAGCCCTCAGGCTCTACGAATATTTGGTGTCTTTCTCTTTCAGCAAAGCGTACAATTTTATCTTCTATGGAAGGGCAGTATCTGGGGCCTGTTCCCTCAATCGCCCCACTAAACATCGGAGATCTATTTAATCCACTTTCTAAAATCTCGTGAACTTTTTTGTTGGTATAAGTTATGTGGCAGCTTCTTTGTTCAGCAAGTGGTTTTGTATCAGTAAATGAAAATTTGGAAGGAAAATCATCTCCTCTTTGCTCTGCCATTTTGGAATAATTTAGTGATCTACCATCAACGCGGGGAGGGGTTCCAGTTTTCATTCTGCCATGGTCAAAACCAAAATTTTTCATTTGTTCAGTTATTCCAGTTGAATTTCGCTCAGCAGCGCGCCCTCCTCCAAAGTTTTTCTGTCCTACATGAATAAGGCCGTTTAAAAAGGTTCCGTTCGTTAAAACAACGGATTTGGCTTTGATTATCATTCCTAATGAGGTCTCTACACCGGTAACTTTGGCACCGTTGGAAGTTATGCCGACAACTGTATCTTGCCAGAAGTCAACATTGGAGGTCTGTTCTAGCATTAATCGCCATTCTTGAGCAAATAACCATCTGTCACTTTGAACTCGTGGACTCCACATAGCTGGACCCTTGGAAAGATTGAGCATTCTGAATTGCACCGCTGTTCGGTCTGATATAATACCAGAATATCCTCCCATCGCGTCTATTTCTCGAATAATTTGCCCCTTGGCAACACCGCCCATGGCAGGGTTGCATGACATTTGTGCAATAGTTGACATGTTCATGGTAATCAACAGAACTGAAGAGCCCAAGTTGGCGGCTGCAGCTGCAGCTTCACAACCTGCATGGCCTCCTCCTACAACAATAACATCATATTTCTTTAACATACCTGGTGATTTTGTTTCACGTGAAACGTTTCGTGAAATTATTTTTAATCAGCGTACAAAGTTAGATAAAAATCCTCTTTAGCCCTTATTTCTTCAACTTCTTCGGGAGTTTTGTCATTGTACCCTAGCAAGTGCAAAATACCATGAATTATCACCCGTCTTAGCTCTTGCAGAAAGTCAATTTTATAAGAAGCTGCATTCTCTTTTACTCTATCGATACTGATAAACAAGTCTCCTGCGATTATGTCGTTTTCAACATAATTGAAAGTCACAATGTCAGTAAAGGTATCGTGATTAAGGTATGTTTTATTGATTTCTAACAGATACTCATCAGTACAAAGAATGCAATTAACATCGCCTAAGTCTTTGCCTTCTGCAATAACAGAATTGTGCATCCAAATAGCAATTCTCTCTTTTCTTAAATTTGGTACAGCAACCTCTTCAAGGTGGAAAATGACAGAACCATCCGGCATGGATTAAACAATATTAAAAGTTAAGACAACCTTTGAGCCATCTAGCTCATAAGCTATTTTGTCTGCTAAACTTTCCATTATAAAGATTCCTCTTCCGTCAATTTTTTCGATATTATCAGGGTGAGTAGGGTCGGGAACATTCTCAAAATCAAAGCCGGAACCTTTATTCATAATCGTAAACTGGTACTCTTCTGCCCCCAACTCGAATGAGAATTCTACTGATTTATTAGCATTAAGTTTATTGCCATGCTTGATGGCATTATTCATCCCTTCAGAAATAGAAACAAGAATATTTCCAAAGATCTCTTCAGAAATACCAAACTCTTCTTTAAGTGACTCAATAATTTGTTCCACTTTAGCTAGAGACTCAATAGTTGAATCTAATGTATAGTGTTTTATAGTAGAGCTTGTCATCATTTTTCAATCTGGTTAAAGTACTCTGAAACTTTTAATTTGTAATAAGAATTAAAGGCTGGAGGAAGTGTTCTCATCAATTCCATTTCCTGATCTTTTCGCTTATTATACTCAAAAAAGGTATTTGGGTTACGAGAAAGTTGCTCCACAGCTTCTGTGGCTTCCCTTTTTTCATCTTTTTCTCTCTCGTTTTCAGCCCTTTCTGATTCAAGCAAACGTGTCAAAATTTCTTCTTGTCGCAGCAGTGTTTCACTGGTAATCTGTTTATTAACGAGGTCCGTTTCGGTTTGCTCCATTAAGTCGCCTAATTTTTTCATGTTTCCACCACCCTGCCCATTACTCTCTCCTATTTCTTCTTGTAATTTTTCTACCAATTTTCTTATAGCAGACTGTTTAGCAGACATTAGTGCTAATTCCTTACTCATTCCACCATTACCTTGTCCCGGTTTTCCTTGTCCGGGTTTTTGACCTTTCTTTCTTTCTCCTGGCTTACTTCCCTCTTCCATCGCTTTCTTCAGGGCTTCCATTTGTTTGTTTAACTGTTGTTGAAGCGACTTTATATTTGATGGATTACTCCCCTTACCTGGCTTCGGCTTTCCGTTTCCGGGTTTTTTACATTTGCCATTACTTTGCATCATAAATTGCTGCATTTGCTGAACAGAATTGTCAAGTAACAGAGCCAAGTTGTTTAAGGAGGTCATGGCTAATTGTTGCCGCTTTGAAGCCTGTGGTGTTCTTCTTTCTTGCAACTCCTCTATTGCCTTTTCCATGTTGAAGTTAACAGCGGTCATTTCTTGATTAATAGTCCGCGCAGCTTCAAGTTTTTGAATTCTTTTACTCAAAGTAAACAACGAGTCCTCAACAATCTTAGAGTCGTCTTTAAGTTTTTTCTGTTGCTGCGCTAACTCCACATATCTTGGGTCGTTTCTACTCGTGTTGATGATCTTTTCCATCACCTCTTCTTGGTCGAAAGAAAGTTGAATTATGTTCTCTAAGAGAGCTCGTAGATCTTCCAAGTTTTCAGCATTGCTTTCAGAAGACATTTGCTGTTGCATTTCGCTGAGCTTTTGAGACAACTTATTCATTTTTTCGCCCGCATTTTGTTGTTCTTCACCAGCTTTTTTCTTGTTCTTTTTGCCCAATTCTTCAGAGCTTTCTTTCATGTCACCTTTAATGTCCTCCTCTAATTTTTTTGTATCTTCTAAATCGTTTGGGCGTTCCAATTCTTTGTTCTTTTTCTTGACATCCTCTAATTCTTTAGAAACCTCCTCCATCTTCTTATTTAGCTCATCTTGTTTTTTCTTATTTTCTTTAGCGTCAGTTTTTTTGTCTTCTGTTTCTTTTTTTAATTCTGCTTGCTCTTTCCTTAATTCATCAAGTTTTTCTTTTGCTTCTGCGAGCTGCTTTTCAACCTCTAATTGTTTGAAAAGTTCAAGATTTCTATCCAGTTCTTTTTCTAATTCTTCATTGTTCAATTCCATTTGTTCTAGAGATTTTTGAACGTCGTCCTTCTTCATTTTCTCCATTATCTCCTCCATTTCTCGCATCATTGCCTTCATTTCTTCGGTCATGACTTTTTCAAACATTTCTTGAAGTTGTCTTTGCTTTTCAAGCAGCGCTTCGTCTTGTTTCGAAAACTTCTCTTGCATTTGATTATTATCCTTGTTTTGGCGTTGCAACTTTTCCATCGATTGCTGCACCTTCTTTTGTTTTTCAATTAGCGCTTGAACTTGCTTTTTCTCTTGGAAGCCAAGTTCTTTTTTATTCAATAGTTTTTCTTTTAAGGCGTCCAGGTCCTCCTTGATTTCTTTGGTGAGTTTGATGTTTTCTTCTAACTGCTTTTTAACCAATTCGTCTGTTTCTTTATTTTTTTTCGACAATTCTTCTTTTGTAGGAGCCTTATATTTAAATGTTTGTGTTCTTGTCGACTTGCTTCCATTCACCCTATCGTTGTCCCAAATTTCAAAATAATACTCCACTTCATCTCCAGCCGCTAGCTGGTAATCTTCTAAATTTAAGGAATGGTAAAAATCTGTTGCGGGAAGCGCCAGGTTGATAGGAATGGGTTGTTTTTCAAACGTTCCAACGGAGTCGTCTTTACTCACGAATCTTCTGTAAAAATTTAATTGACTAAAGCCATAATCATCTTTAACCAGCCCTTTGAAATATCTAATTTGCTGATTTGCTGAATCAATCTTAGTATCCACCTCTATGCTAGGGCGGGCGTCTGGGATTACACTTATATTGTAAAAAACAGTATCTAAAAACTGCAAGTAATTGTTGGCAACACTTAGTCCATACTTTGCACTTCGCAAAAAGCGCTGCTCAAAAGCAAACTCGTCCTCGGCGCTTTTTACAAGAAGGCTAATTGTGTCAGCTCCAATGAAAGCGACATCATCTGTGTTTTCCGTGCTAAAGAACCATCTCACTTTTGTGCCCTGCGGAACGGTTATGTCACCTGTGTTTTCTAGTTCTCTCGGTTGTTTTTTTAGGTATTCAGGAAATTCAAAAGCTACTTTGAAATTAAGCAATTGAGGTTTTTCTAACGTGTTTATGTTATATAGTTTAGACTCAAACTCTCCATCGAATAGACTGAAGGCCATATCTTTTTGAAGGTTTTTAAACTCGTATTCGAAGTTATTTTTGCCTTTTTTACTCAGCAAAAACCTTTTTCCTTGGTAGATGACATTCAGTTGGTTTGGAATCTCTTCGCCAGTCAAGCTTATTTTTAACCTAAAGTCCTCGTTTTTAAAAGCGGTTAGGTTCTCGTTTTCTACGACGACTTGGTAAGGTGCTTTTTTGACAAACTCCTCATTGTAAGAAATAATCCGCTGTGTGCTATCTTTTATTACTTTAGGCTGAAAGGCGGCCAAACCTATTATTACCAATAACGGCACAAGTAAAAATTTCAAATACTTTTTATTCTCTTGGAAATTAACTGCTGCTGCAAATGGAACAGGGTCGAGTTGCTCAATTTTTTGATTGATACTTGCAATTAGTAGGTCCGAAGAGCCATTTTCCGAAAGTTGTTGTAATTGGAGCGCATTACTTAGCTTATCGCTGACGTTTGAAAAGTGCAAACCAATAATAGAAGAAGCTTTTTCATGACTAATTCTTTTGCCGATCGAAATAATTTTTAACAAAGGAATAGCAATTAAAATACTGAAGACAGCCAGCAACATCATGGCGAACCCGAAAAACAAACCAGTTCGTACAGCAGAACCAAACTCTCCAAAATACTCCAAAATAACGATGCTTAAAAACAGAATAAAACTTAAACTTAAAAACAAAATTACTCCTCTAATTATTTGATTAACATAGAATTTACGAATAAACTCATCCAGTTTTTGTAGTAAAGAATTAAAATTATTATCAGCCATATTTTGGTTCATTCAAGAATAAAAACGAAGACTTTATTTTACATTGAAATGAATATATGAAGTTAAGCAAAAGTTTATTTCGAAAAACGCACTAAATTTCCCAAACCTAACTGCTGCCCTGAAGCTGATTTCAGACCCAAAGTTGTGCTATCATATTTAGTTGGAAAGCCCTCTATTTTGCGGAGTAAGTTTTGCAATTTCTGCATGGGTAACTTGGGAGAGTAAGTATTGAGAATAAAGAAATGTCTTTTTGGGTGAAGTAGCTGAACCGCGTCTTGCAAGAGCTCTTGCAGATCGTTTTCAATTTTCCAACGTTCGTTTTTGCTACCCAAACCAAAAGCCGGAGGATCCATAATAATTCCTTGATATTTGTCGCCTCTACGAATTGCTTTTTTCACAAACTTTCTGGCATCTTCTAAAATCCAACGTATGTTTTCTACATTGTTTTTTTCTGCATTTTCTCTTCCCCAGTTTAACACCTGCTTTACCGAATCCACATTGGTAACATGAGCGCCGGACGCCGCTGCAACTATGCTGGCAGCTCCTGTGTAAGCGAACAAATTTAATACCTTCACTTCACCTTTTAGTTTTATGAACTCCCGTTGCATAAACTTCCAATTCTCAGCTTGCTCTTGGAAGATTCCAATGTGTTTAAATGCAGTGATTTTTAAATTGAAACGCAGCTTAACGTCGTGGTATTCGTATTCTATTTCCCAACTTTCAGGAGCATTCGTTTTATTGGTCCAAGTTCCTTTCTTCCCTTTTTCTTCGTAAAAGTGCCAATCTGCCTTCTCCCATTCTCTTTTCGGAATGCGAATTGGCCACCCTGCTTCAGATTCTGGACGATCCACCACTAGCTTACCGAAACGCTCTAGTTTTCGTCTTCCACCACAGTCAAGCAATTCATAGTCAATTGCTGAGGATAGGGGAAGTATTTTAATTTCTTCCTTCTTTAGGGGGGATTTTTGTTGTGGGCGCATTTCCTTGCAAACATAATCAATATGCCCGCTTACTTTTTTACCTTTGCGCCCTTAAAATAAAAGCATAAGAATGGAGAGAAAAGTAAGAGTTCGTTTTGCACCAAGCCCGACAGGACCGCTGCACATGGGTGGCGTTAGAACAGCCTTGTATAACTATCTTTTTGCGAAAAAGCACAATGGCGATTTTTTATTGAGGATTGAAGACACGGATCAAACGAGATATGTGCCTGGAGCTGAAGAGTACATTCAAGAGTCATTGAAGTGGTGTGGATTTCTACCAAACGAAGGCTTCGGAGTAGGAGGAGATGTAGGACCTTACAAGCAATCTGAAAGAAAAAAGTCTGGGTTATACAAAAAATATGCGCAACAATTATTAGAAGCTGATAAAGCGTATTATGCTTTTGATACTCCCGAAGAGTTAGACCAAATGCGAGAGGATTTGAAAAAAGCGGGAGTTGCTGCACCTCAATACAATGCCATTTCAAGAATGCGCATGAAAAACTCTATTTCTCTTTCGGCTGAAGAGGTTGAAAAAAGAATGGCAAATGGAGATCCTTATGTAATTAGAATAAAGATTCCACGAAATGAAGAAATTAAATTTAAAGATTTGATTCGTGGGTGGGTATCGGTTCAAACGTCCCACTTAGACGATAAGGTATTGTACAAATCTGACGGTATGCCAACCTACCATTTGGCAAACATAGTAGATGACCATTTAATGAATATTTCTCATGTAATTCGTGGAGAAGAATGGTTGCCATCGGCACCACTTCACATTTATTTATACGAGGCTTTTGGTTGGTCAGATTCGATGCCAGAATTTGCGCACTTGCCTTTATTGTTGAAACCTGATGGAAATGGAAAGTTGAGCAAAAGAGATGGAGATCGTTTAGGTTTTCCTGTTTTTCCACTAGAATGGAAAGATCCTGCATCCGGAGAGACTTCTTCAGGATACCGAGAGAAGGGATATTTCCCTGAGGCATTCATAAATATTTTAGCCTTTTTAGGATGGAATCCTGGAACAAGTAAGGAGTTATTTTCATTAGAAGAGTTAGCCGAAGCGTTTTCTTTGGAAAGAGTTGGAAAAGCAGGATCGAAATTTGACCCTGATAAAGCGAGCTGGTTTCAGCAGCAGTATTTGAGAGGGAAGGATGATGCTGTCTTAGCCAAACTATTGAAACAAGGTTACAGTGACCTCGATGTTGTTAAACCTGCCGATGAAAATTTTTTAACTGGCGTATGTGGAATGATGAAGGAAAGAGCAACTTTCTTAGCAGATATTCCTGTGGAAGGGGCTTATTTTTTTGCTGCTCCAACGGAGTTTGATGAAAAAACCACTCGAAAAAAGTGGAAAGACGGAAGTAGGGAATTGATGACAGAATGGATTGCGGAATTTGCTAAAATTGAAGAGTACACCACCGAAACAATTGAGCATACTTTTAAGAGCTTTCTAGAAGTTAAGGAAAAAGGCATTGGAGCAGTTTTGCCGTTATTTAGGTTGTTGGTTACTGGAAAAGGAATGGGTCCATCTATGTTTTCAATTGCAGAATTATTAGGCAAAGAAGAAACCTTGGCCAGAATGGAAGCAGGAATTAAAACGTTGGGCTAATGCATAAGGTATTAATTGAAAATGCAATTTTTCATGCTTATCATGGTGTTTTTGAAGAAGAAACCATTGTTGGAGGAAAGTTTGAGGTGAACATTGAAATGGAAACAGACTTTAGCAAGAGTGCTAAAACTGATGAGCTAAATGGAACGATTGATTATTCAGCAGTGTATCGATTGGTAGAACAAGAAATGAAGATCCCTTCCAAGTTGATTGAGCATGTTGGTCAGAGAATTGTGAATGCGTTGTATGAAAACTTCAGTACTATACAGTTTATTAGGCTTAAAATCAGCAAACTTAACCCACCCATTAAAGCCACTATAGAAAAGGTGAGCATTGTAATAGAGGAATAAGAGTAAAACTAGAATTAAGCAGTTCAAATTGTTTAATTTTGGATATCCTATAAAAAGGTCTCGTGGCCGAGTGGCTAGGCAGTGGTCTGCAAAACCATCTACAGCGGTTCGAATCCGCTCGAGACCTCAAAATTAAACCCTAAGCAACTAATTTCAAGTTGCTTAGGGTTTTTCGTTTAAGAAACTACACCACACTATACACCACCTTTTAACGATTGCCCATATTCTTGTATTTAATTCGTTCTTTTTAGTGTGCGAAAAACAATTGAATCATTACTAACTTAGCAAAAGAGTTAAAAATATGGATGGTAATATGTCATCAACAGTAATAGACGAAGAAGTACTCTTCGAAAATTAGATTAGACTTAGCTATCTAATTTAGTCAAATCTATTTCATCAAGATACGGCTGTAAGGGTTCAATACTTTTAAAGGTTTTTATTTTCTCTATTTGGTTGGTATCGTTCTTTAAATGAACCTCAGCATAAAAATCAAATAATTTGTAAAGGGATAAACCAAAATTTTGTTCTATTCTATTGGTCAAAAAAACGGCATCACTGAAAACAATGCCTTTTATCAGTATTCGATAGCCAAAAACATGTTTCGATTAATCAACTTGGCCATTGCAATTACCTTTTCTTATTTGAGTAGCAAATCGGTTAATAATGCGTTGAATGGTAAAACAGATTTAGATGCTTGGATGACACCCGTTATTCTTGTTGTTATTTTCGCCCCACTTGCTTATTATCTGTTTAAATTAGCCAAGAAATAGCTACTTGAATGAAAATTTTATTAATAGATAATTATGACTCATTTACCTACAATCTTTTTCATTTTTTAGATGAGTTGAATGAGGGTGGAGTTGAGGTAGTTCGAAACGATGAGTTGGACTTAGACAAGGTTCAAAATTTCGGCCGAGTTGTTCTTTCTCCGGGACCAGGGTTGCCGAAAGATGCTGGCAAACTGATGGGGTTTTTGAAACACTACGCTACCGATATCCCTATTTTAGGTGTTTGTTTAGGGCAGCAAGCCATAGCGGAGCACTTTGGAATGAAGTTAAAAAACTTGTCGGAAGTAGTGCACGGTCAGTCGCGAAAGATTAACGTTCTAGAAGCCAACAGTGGGTTATTTAAAAACCTTCCATCAGAAATGATGGTGGGCCGTTATCATTCTTGGGTAATTGAACCCGAAACAATTTCTGAACATTTTCAAGTCACCTCAACTGATGAGGACGGAAACATTATGTCTATTCAACATAAGAATCTGCCAATATATGCTGTCCAATTTCATCCAGAAAGCGTCTTGACGCCTCAAGGGAAAGAAATAGTAAAAAATTGGTTAGACGCAAAAGCTTAACATCTAAGCATTTCGCAAAATGAGACAATTTGTTTGGTGTCAAATCATGAGTTGACACCAACTAAACATGATTTGCTACTTCTGAGTTTCTTTAATCGGGTTCTTTTGCTGAGAACATAAAAACATAAAAATTTACGACGCTTGCATTTATAGTTACCTTATTGTTAAGCGCCTGCTCAAATTATCAAATGTGAATTCAAATTCCTTCAAAAGAAAGAATCGTTTTAGACTACCCCAACTATGACGTTTAAATGGCAGGACTTCAAAATTGTTCCCTTACGACTTTAGATATAAAGGTAGTTTCTAATAAGGGCGACGAGAAAGTGCGAAGCTTTGGCTTAGGAGCAACGGCTAAGGAAAGGGTAATGGTAGAAAAAAACCATTTGTTGTTGTCGAACAATGGAAGTCAAACCATAAAACTGAGTGTAAGTATTGTGGAGGCTGAAAGACGTAAACAACCTAAAAAACCCCTGTATAAATTTTTCACTTTAGAAAACAAAAGTGCGAAAAGTATTTCCCTAATTAGGCCTAATGTTATGAATCCTAACTTATCACCTTTTCAAAGAGCGCAGTAGACTTAAAGATGGGACAAGAAATTTTATTTCGCGCTGGATTTAAGAAATATGTTTTATTAACGGTAGACGAATCGATTAACAATGGCGACTTGTTGAATGTTGGCGAAATCTTGTCACAACGAAAGGAGGAATTAGGCTCGTAGAAAATAATTATTTCAATCAGTTAAGCGATTTGGTGAAGTTTGCACAAGCATATTTTCATTAAATTGCTTTCTTTCATAGGCGCAAACTTTATGACAATTTAGACAACTCCGCTTCAGTTTGGTTATTTCTTCTCTTTAGCAATGGCTCTTTTATTTTGGTGGAGATCTGCTCGCGAAGAACGTTTATCTGATCGTTTTTTGAGGTGGGGAATGTTTTTTATTGCCATACAACTACAAGACTACACTTTTGGAGGAATTAATTTGCTTTGGACAGAGCTACATGGTTTTCCTCGTGGAGGCGATTTACTTTTTGGGCCGGCTGTTCATCTTTACTTAAAAAGTCAAACGAACAGCAGTTTCAAGTTGAGTAAAGTTCATCTTATTCATTTGGTTCCATGAGCCGTCTATTTTTTGGTTGAATTTTCTGTTTTTGCGGCTGGGAATGAATCGGTATTGAAGTTTCAAAACTCAACTCTTAGCGATGTTTTAGAAGTAATTCACTACGTTGTCCGAATTATTTTATTGACCTATTATTTATGGTCCAGTTTAAAGATTTACAAAAGCTACAAAGCTTGGAGTCTTGATCAATTTTCTAATATTGAGACTATTTCCTTTCGTTGGTTCCGAAATTTTATATACTTCATGATTTCATGGCTTGTTTGCCTAGAAATTTTGTTTGTATTAGATGAGATATTAGAACTGTCATTCTATCAAGATTGGTGGTGGAATTTACCGCTAGTTTTAACTGCGTTTTATGTTGGTCTTCAGGGTTATTCTCAACCTCAGCCGAAGCGCATTTTATTTAGCCTCAATTTGGCCAAAACCAAAGCGCTGCCAGCATTAGAAACCGGTAAGGTGTTGGTTTAAAAAGAATGGAACCGAAAGATAGATGAGAACAACTACTACCTTCAACCAGAATTAACGTTGAACGATCTTGTTCGTCAATTGCATGAAAACCTTAGGGAATTATCAAATGCGATAAAACAAGAATATGGCGTGAACTTTAATGATTTTATAAATCAAAAAAGAGTTGTAGCATTTGAACAAAGAATTGCAGTAAATGACCAACAGCAATTTACGTTACTATCGTTGGCGTATGAGTCAGGCTTCAATTCTAAAGCAACGTTTCATCGGGCATTTAAAAAAACACAAAAGGGTTACCCCAAAAGAGTTTTTTGAGAAATTCAAGTAAAGGAAGTGTAACATTTGGTCATAAAAAACGCATGCCCACTTTGCTTCATCGAGCATAGTGTGACAAGGTTATTTTTTTATATTCCTACAATTCAAACTTGATTCCCTGCGCTAGCGGTAAACTAGTTCCGTAATTAATGGTGTTTGTCTGTCTTCGCATGTAAACTTTCCAAGCATCAGATCCAGATTCACGACCACCGCCGGTTTCTTTTTCTCCACCAAAAGCACCGCCAATTTCAGCACCAGAAGTTCCAATGTTTACGTTAGCAATTCCGCAGTCAGAACCTTCAGCAGAAAGGAATTTTTCCATTTCACGCATGTTGGTGGTCATCATTGCAGAAGATAGTCCTTGAACAACCCCATTTTGCATTGCAATGGCTTCATCTAAATCACTGTATTTCATGATATATAAAATAGGAGAAAACGTTTCATGTTGAACAATTTCCCAATCGTTTTGAACCTCAGCAATGGCAGGTTTTACATAACAACCAGACTCATGTCCTTCGCCTTCTAGAACGCCTCCTTCAACTAAAATATTTCCTCCAGCAGCTTTTACTTTTTCTAAAGCTTCGCTGTAAGTTTTTGCGGCATCTTTATCAATTAAGGGTCCAACGTGGTTGTTTTCATCCAACGGGTCACCAATTCTTATTTGTTTGTAAGCAGAAACCAAATTGTTTTTAACGGTATTATAAATACTTTCATGAATAATTAACCTTCTTGTTGAAGTACAACGCTGACCGCATGTTCCAACCGCTCCAAAAACCAATGCTGGAACACTCATTTTTAAGTCAGTAGATTCTGTTAAAATTACCGCATTGTTTCCCCCAAGTTCAAGTAATGATTTACCCAATCTGGCAGCCACTGTTTGTGCAACAATTTTTCCCATTCGAATAGAACCTGTAGCCGAAATTAATGGAACTCTCTTATCTGCAGTCATAATTTCGCCAATCTTGTAATCGCCATTAATTAAGCAGCTAATACCTTCAGGTAAGTCGTTTTCTTTTAGAACTTCAGCAAAAATCTTTTGACAAGCTACACCACACATTGGCACTTTTTCAGATGGCTTCCAAACACAAACATCACCACAAATCCAAGCTAACGCTGTGTTCCAACACCAAACCGCAACCGGAAAGTTAAAGGCCGAAATAATTCCTACAATTCCCAGTGGGTGATATTGCTCATACATTCTATGTAAAGGTCTCTCAGAGTGCATGGTTAAACCGTGTAATTGACGAGATAAACCAACTGCAAAATCACAGATATCGATCATTTCTTGCACTTCTCCTAAGCCTTCTTGATAAGATTTACCCATTTCGTATGAAACCAACATTCCTAAATCTTCCTTTTGCGCTCTTAATTTTTCTCCAAATTGTCGCACGATTTCTCCTCTAAGGGGTGCTGGCTTTTTTCTCCATTCTTTTTGAGCAGTAAGAGCAGTTTTTATTACTTGCTCGTATTCAGCAGGAGATGTTGAACTAACATTTCCTATTAATTCTCCATCCACAGGTGAATGCGATGCAATATCGAAACCTGAAGCATCGAAAGATTTTTGCCCTGTTGATGTGCCTTTATTGTTTTCTGTTAAATCTAAGTTCTTTAAGAAGTTTCTCATGAGTATTTTTTTAGTCTCACAAAAGTAGGTTTAAGGAAATAAACCTCAATGACTTTTTGGAGCTAAATGTTATTGATATTCTGATAATTTAACGAAAAGAGGATGCTTATATACTGAACAAAACAAGTCTTTGAGACTAATATAGAGCAAATAATCGGAGTTAAAAAACGGCTTTCAATTTTACGCTTAGATATCTTAACTTTAAGAAGTTAGAAAGGTTGAGTTCCTGCCCGTTAAATTAATATAAAGTGCTAGTAATAGACAACCGATTAGTGAAAACCATCGTAAACGCTACAACATGACCTTCAAATTATCTTAATGTAGCATGTCGTTAACACCTGTTAATAAACAATTTGATTAACTGTATATCAATTATGAAAAGTGCATTTTACTTTCTCTTTATTTTATTCGACCGTTTTGTCTGCTCAGTTTGTAACGGGGTTTGCAAACACAACCTATCGTGATAGACCTGGCTCGGGGCACACCTTGAATTTTGATGGAGTAAATGATTATGTTTCAATTTTAGATGATGATGATTTGAGCTTTGGAGATGGGACTAATGACCGTGTGTCTGCACTGACTGAGTGCGTGGGTTAAGCTTAATAGTACTCTAACTAAGTAGATTTATTTGTTTAGAAAACTCTTTTCGTAAAGTCCGATCCAATCGGAGACATTCATTTTCTGAATCAGTTCGGCTATTAAGTCAAATGGTATATCATCCATGCGTTTAAAGCGGACGCAACTTTTGCCCATATCTAACTTGTATTTACAATGTTTAGAATACTCAGAAACAAACCAGTCGTGCAGTTCTTCCTGTGCATACAAACCCATGTGATACAGTGCGATAAAACCTTTCTGGTTTGCTAAGTTTAAAAAGGGAAGAGGGGACTTTGGTTTGCAATGGTATCCGTTTGGATAAATGGAATATGGAACAACCCAACCAGGCATATTGTATATGATACAGCTCTCGAAACCTGCAGGTAAATTGTCTTCAATCGTTTTTAATAACGTTACAAAAGCAGCTCTCCTTTCATTTGGAATAGCTTCTAAATAGCCTTCTCTTGTAATGGCGGTTGACATAATTGTTAGTTTTAGTTGAAGGACTAAAGCTAGTAAATTTAAAGAAGGATGGCCAAAACAGTAAAAAACACGAACTGTGCAAGGAATAAATTAAGAGAAAAAGCAAAGTTGCCTTTCAGTTTCAAAGAGTGAAAAACAAAATGCATCAATGCTCCGATGATAAACCAACTAAAGTAATTTTCGAAAGGAACAGGGCCTGAAAACTCCCAAAAATCGAATGTGGGAGCAAGTACCTCCATCGGTAGGTCTAACAAAACCATTAATGCACCACCAAAGAATGATTTGATCCAAATGGACGAAAAGAACCGATTAGCAATCGCTGCACCGCAAAACACTAGAACCGCCCAATTGCAGCCAATAAGCACGGGCACCTCCATAAGCTTAAAACCTAGATTACTTCCGTAAGTATATTCTCCAAAAGGAAAACCTGTAGCAACCCCAACTATTTCTGCAATCATACCCAAAGCAAAAAGTAGGCTTAGCTCTAAAAGTTGTTTCATTTGTTTCACAGGGAAAATCCAAAGCAACAGTACAATTTGAATTATTAGATTTAATGGGGTTTTCTCAATAAACCAATCTTGAAACCCGAGCACAATTCCAACAATAGCACTGAACTGAAAGAGCCACAAAATACCAATTGCGTAGTGCTCTTTTTGAATCACGATTTGGTCAGGTAAATAACTAGGTTTTTCAATCATGCGTCCACAATTAAGTCAGCAACAATTTGGCCCGACTTTAAACAAAGAGGAATGCCACCACCAGGATGTACAGATCCACCACAAAAATACAAGCCTTTAAGTTGTTTTGAAAAATTGGGGTGACGTAAAAAGGCAGAAAACTTTGAATTACTAGCACTTCCATATAACGAACCTTGATGTGAGCTCGTTTTTACTTCAATCTTAATAGGGTCTAAGACGTCTTCTGTCTCAATTAGCTCATTTAAGTCCACTTTTAAATTCCGATTGAGTTTTTTAATTACTTGACTTCTTGCCTCCGAAACAAGCTCCTTCCAGTTTTGACCATTGTTGGTTGGTACATTAATCATCACGAACCAATTTTCACAACCTTTTGGCGCATCAGTATAATCAGCTTTACTGCTTATGTTGAGGTAAACCGTTGAGTCCACCGGTAACTTCTTCTTGTTGAAAATAGCATCAAAGTCTTTTTTATAATCTTCACTGAAAAAAATGTTGTGCAAGTCCAGCAAAGGAAAGGACTTCTTAACGCCCCAATAAAAAATTATTGCAGAACTGGACTTTTCTTGTTCTAACGTTTTTTTAGGTGCTTTTAATTTCGGCAAAAGGGAGGTGTATGTGTAATGCGCATCAATTCCAGAAACAACTATATCTGCGCAGTAACTTTGAAGTTCGGTTGTTACTCCAGTTATTTTTTGATTTGTATAATCTATTGATTTAACTTTTTCATTGAATTGAAACTCTACTCCATTGCGCACACCGAGTTGTCGTAAACTTTCAACAATGTTTCGCATTCCACCTTTTGGGTAAAAAGTTCCAAATTGCATTTCCAAAGTAGGAATCATAGACATAATTCCCGGGGTTTTATATGGTGAAGACCCGTTGTAAGTGGCAAATCGATTGAAGAACTGAATGAGTTTTGGGTTGGAGAAACTGGACTCATTCACTCCATTTAACGTTGAAGAAATGTCTAGTACACCCATTTTCAAAACAGCTTTTACCGCCTTCGCTGAGGTAAACGTTCTCAACTTGTGCAATGATTTTTCTAGAAAAAGACCTGCGGTTAAGTCATATTTTAGTGCACTTTTTGCTAAATAATCAGCAATTTTTTCTTTTGGTTCGTGGAAGGTTTTTGATGCTTCTGAACAAAAGGTTTCTAAATTGGCATTAGAGGAAAAGCGAGTGCCATCTTCCCAAAAGTAATTGCAAACTGTTAACTGTTTTTGATAATTAAAATGCTCCTTGGGGTTTTCTCCAAACAGGGTAAATAGTTCATCTACAAATTGAGGCATGGTAAAAAGAGAGGGCCCCGTGTCCCAGCGGTAACCCTTGCTATGGAGCACTCCTAGCTTTCCACCAACCCGACCACTAGCTTCTAGCACTTTCACTGCATGTCCTTTTGCTTTCAAACGCAAGGCTGAAGCTAAACTTCCAATTCCTGAACCAATTACAATTACTTGTGACACACTTTACTTTTCTAACGCTTCTATCTTTTTCAAAATTACGTCCGCTTCTGCCTGTTTTGCATCACTTGCTGTTCTATTTGATTTTGACAAGTCAAATGACTCTTTTAGAAGATTTTTGTATTGCTCGTGTAGTTTTTCTTTTGCTGATTTTTTTTTGAACAATCCGAACATAATCTTTTTATTTATAAGACAAATAACTTGTAGAAAGGTTTCATCAACTAATAATAGAATAATCATTCTAAAATTAACTAATTTTGGTGACCTAATCAGGAGAAAAAAAAGAAGTAACATTATTTTTTGTATTCATGCCTCGGAAAAAACAATTTGACAAGGAGAAAGTACTAGACAAAGCAATGAAACTCTTTTTGGAAAAGGGATACAATGCCACCTCTATGGAAGACTTAGTTTCTACACTTGGTATCAACCGAGCGAGCATGTACAATACTTTTGGATCTAAATACGATTTATTTGAGCAGTCTTTAGACAAGTATAACTCGACAAATGCTATTCGAATAGCTGACTTTTTATATTATCAGTTAAACGTGAGAAAGGGATTACAGTTGTTGTTTGAAAACCTAATTACAGAAGCCTTATCTGGAGGCCCGTCCAAGGGGTGTTTTATGGTAAACACAACTACTGAGTTGGCCAACACAAACCCTAGTTTAGATCAAAAGTTGCAAGATAGTCGGCTTGGTTTAGAGACTTTATTCTTTAACTACTTAAAATACGGGGTAGACAACGGACAAATCTCCCCTTATAAGGACATAAAAACCATAGCTGCATACTTATTCATAGTCCAAAGTGGGTTATATGTTAATTCCAAAATCAATTCTTCCAAAGAAGAGCTAGGGAAAACGGTTACTGCTGCTTTGACCATCTTGGATTAAAGCTGGTCTTTAGAATTTTATATAAAGCTGCATTTTCAAGACCATCATAATCTCTTTTGCAAACGAAGCTCATTCCTAGTTTTTCAAATACTCGAATGGAACCAATATTCTCTTCCGCTGCGTTATCAATAACTTCGGTTAAGTCATAGTTTTAAAACCACAATCAAGCATTGCTTTTGCTGATTCAGTGGCATACCCTTTGTTCCAATGGCGTTTTAAAAATCGATAACCAATATCGACTGTTCCATCTTGTAATTTTTTTAACCCATACCACTCTAAAACCCCTCCTGTCTGCCTTAAGATAACTGCGTTTCTTCCAAAGCCATTTTTATTATAGTCAGGATAGTTTTTGATAAATGTTTTGGTTTGTAAGAGCGATTCAAATGAGATATCCCCAGTGTATTTCATCACACCCCGATCAGAATTTAATTCAAACATCGATTCAACATCGCTGACTTCAATTTCGCGCAGGATTAATCGGGTAGTTTGGGGTATTCTTCTTGCCACTGTCCTATAAACTCCCCGTTCTCCCTCCATCAACTGGAACGTTAATTCCGTTAATATATGACGCTGCCGGAGAAGCTAAGAATGCGGCCGCGGCTGCTACCTCATATGGTTCAGCAACTCTTTTCATAGGAACAGCATCGTCGAACCACGCTTCAATTTCTTTGACGCTTTTACCAGTTTTTGCAGCTTTACTCTCTATAATTGATCTTAATCGCTCAGTTGCAGTAGCTCCGGGCAAAACATTATTCACGGTAATTCCATGAACACCTAGCTCGTTCGCCATTGTTTTAGCCCAATTACCAACAGCTCCTCGCACGGTGTTTGAAACACCCAATCCGGTTAATGGAATTTTTACAGAAGTGGATATAATGTTGATAATTCTACCGTAGCCAGAATCAATCATTCCTTGTTTAACGCCTTGAACTAAAGTGTGATTGCACAAAAGGTGCATAGAGAAAGCAGAAATAAACTCACTTACATCAGCATCTACAATCGGACCTCCAGGAGGGCCTCCTGTATTATTAATTAAAATATGAATTGGATTTTGAATTGATTCAACGGCAGATTTAACCCTTGCAACATCAGAAAAATCAGCAACAACATAACTGTGTTTTTGACCTTTAGAACTGTCCATTTCTGAAACGGCAGTTTTTAACTTCTCCTCGTTTCTAGCCATTAGCACTAGGTTCGCACCCATTTCAGCCAATTCTATTGCTACTGCTTTTCCAATACCCGCCGTGCTTCCGCAAACTAAAGCGTTCTTTCCTGTTAAATCTAAATTCATGCTGTAATTTTATCTTGATTAAACATAATCTTTGTAAAAGTAAGAATTCACAATTCGAAAAATTTACCATCTAAGATTCGTAATTCGTAATTCTCTTTTATTACTTTAGTAACATTCAAAAATACTTAAGCATTATGGCAATTAGACCTCCTTTTAATTTTCAAAAGTGGATTGACGAAAACAGACATTTATTAAAACCTCCGGTCGGTAACAAGGTAGTTTTTGAGGATGCCGACTTTATAGTTATGGTAGTTGGTGGGCCAAATGCTAGAAAAGATTATCATTATAACGAAGGTGAAGAATTTTTCTATCAACTAGAAGGGGAAATAACTGTAAAGATTCAAGAAGATGGACAAGCAAAGTTGATGAATTTAAAAGCTGGCGATATATACTTGCACCCTGCGAAAGTTCCGCATTCGCCGATTCGGAAAGAAGGATCAATTGGGTTGGTAATTGAAACGAAGCGAAAAGAAGGGGAAAAGGATGGACTTCTTTGGTTCTGTGATAACTGTAACAATAAGTTACATGATGAGTACTTCGTATTAAACAGGATAGAAAAAGATTTTATTCCAGTATTTAAAAAATTCTATGGTTCTGAAGAAATGAGAACATGCAACAAGTGCGGAACTGTAATGGAAGTTGACGAAAGATTTGTATAGCCACAATATGCGAATTAACGGACACGGACACTTATTACCTGAGCCTTCTCAGGTCCCTCAATTTATGAAAGACAAAAAGCTTTTTTGGATTGATGATAATAAAAAGTTTATGAGACAAGGTGATTGGTCAAGACCAATTACAGATTCTAGTTTTTTTATCAAGGAGAAGTTGGTGTGGATGGAACACAATCGAATAGATCATGCAGTGATGCTCTGCCTTTCTCAATTGTACTGTAATGGGTGGGACAAACAAGATTGTGCGGACGGCATTCGTTTCCAAAACGATTATAACGCCTCAATACAAGCCGACTATCCGGATAAATTTACCTGCGGTTTTGTGGTTCAACCATTATACATCGACCAAGCGCTAAAGGAAATCGAAAGGTGTGTAAATGAACTGAATCTAACATTACTTTGTCTACCAACCCACTTTTTGAACTCCAAAGGAGAGTGGCTTTCCGTTGCGGAAGCAGGCGTAGATCCCATTTACGAATTAGCGAATAAGTATGGATTGGCTGTTCAAATTCATCCATATGATGGAGAGAAAATGATTGCCTTAAAAGACCAATATTGGAGATTTCATTTAGTATGGATGATGGCACAATGCGCTGATACTTTGCACCTCTTCACCTTACGCAACTTGCCTAACAAATATCCAAATATCAGAACCAGCTTTGCCCATGGAGGAATGCTGGGTGTAGCGAATTATGGAAGAAGAATTCAAGGTTTTGATGGACGACCGGATATTTTCAAAGGATTAGAAGACCCTCGCACGACTTTAGGACATAAGAACCTCTATTATGACACATTGGTGCATGATTCATTCACGTTAGAATTGCTTAAAAAGCGAGTAGGGGCTAGTCAAATAATAATGGGTTTAGATGATCCGTATCCTTTAGGAGAAATGGAGGGCGTTGGCTCCTCCTACCCAGGACGGGTGGTAGACTATGCTGTTGAAACGGGTATCTTAACCAAACAAGAAGGAAAAGATATTTGGTCACGAAATGTTTTAAATTGGTTGGGTAAGGAGATGTAAAAGCATCCTTAATTCACTCAGGATTTATCAATTGTGGGTGAATTATTTAATTAACGATCTGTTCATTTAGAGGCTAGGTTTTTTGAAGAGAGAGTCATCTAGGCATTTATATTAAGTCAATACACTATACAGATGTTCTAAAAGCGAAACTTTTGGGAGAAAATGCTTTTGCTTGGCTTAAATAGCGGCAATTATAAGTAACCGCAAACACACCCCGTTTGGCAATAAAACGGTCTAAACAAATTAGCCTTTTAAACAAGGTTGTTTTACAAGGCTAATAAATGTCTATTTTTAAGTTGGAAGCACCACGTTTTTTACTTCAGTTTAAGTTTGTAATATATCTCATAAGCTGGTATACCGAAGGCAACACCTTCTGCACCAACACCCATTAATTTAGAACTTACAACGCCTACTTCGTTACCTTCTTTATCTATTAAAGCGCCTCCACTATTTCCTGAATTAATACTAACATCTGTTTGGATTAATTTCGTGCCAAAGTCAGTTTATCTAACACCTGAAATAATTCCTTTAGAAATACTTTGAGACAAGCTTTTACTTGTTGGGTTGTCAATGGCATAAACTGTTTTTTCGCTTCGGTAGTTAATAAAGGTGCGGAGTGTTTTTTTGTTCAACGTGGAATTGAATGCATTGGGTGTCGAGAAGGGGAGTACATTTCAGCTTAACAGAGGTGCCAAGTTAGAAAAAACTAATATCTAAGGGCAAGAAAAAACACGAACAATAGACAATCGGCTGACTCTTTAGATGATGGCCTTCGGTTTGATGGGCAGTTAAAATATAATTATCAGCTATTTAGCG
This sequence comes from Vicingaceae bacterium, assembly GCA_028245195.1. Classification (GTDB taxonomy): domain Bacteria; phylum Bacteroidota; class Bacteroidia; order Flavobacteriales_E; family Vicingaceae; genus NORP294. Next base: position 194,987 of record JAOKCF010000004.1, read on the forward strand.
GAGAATAAGATTAAATCCACTCCCCAATCTTTTTGGTTAAATCGTTATCCACCTTTCCGGCATGTTGTGTTTGTTTGGTTTCAAACAGAAGAACCCAACACTCTTCTTCAGCAAAAGGCTTGTGCTCTACCCCCTCTTGGGACAATATAAATTTCTCCTTCGCGCAATACAACCTGACCATCTCTCGAGTAAAGTTTTACTTCCCCTTTTACAACCATAAAAAGTTCATCTTCTTCTGCGTGATCGTGCCATACAAATTCACCATGCACCTTAGCTATTTTAACTTGCTGTCCATTTAATTTGCCAACAATTTTGGGTGTCCAATGTTCTTTAAATAAGCTAAACTTTTCTTCGAGGTTGATTTTTTTCATGATAAGAATTTAAGCGTTAAAATCAATCATTAACTCCCTCACCACATCGTCGGATTGGAACAGATAGGCGGACTTTACAACCAAATATTTATTTGATAAATCAATTGTTGACTTATTTATGGACAACATTTTTCTGTTAAAATGGTCAACGATAAAAGGCGAAAACAACACTTTTAGTTCCGCTACATTTATTCCCCACTTTGTTCGCAGAGAGGTGATTAAAAATTCATGATAGCGATCAATTTCTGTAAGTCCTTCCTTTTCAAAATAGCTCGTCTTATTATCAATAGCCTTTAAATATAGTGAGTTATTTCGAACATTCCATTGCCGCGAGGTTCCATCGAAGGAATGCGCTGAAGGGCCAATACCTAAATAATTTTTGCTTTGCCAATAGGAAGTGTTGTGCTTGGAGTAGCTCTCATTTTTGCAATAATTAGACAGTTCGTATTGCTCAAATCCTTGCAATTGAATGGCGTTTTGAAGCATTAAATATTGGGTGTAATTTTTTTCATCATCAACGTTTTCAACCTTACCCTTGGCAATATTATGAGCTAATGCCGTTTTTTCTTCTATCGTCAAGGAGTACGCTGACAAGTGATTTATTCTTAATTCAAAAAAAGTCTCTAGGTTTTTCTGCCACATTTCGTTAGTAGTTGTTTGGCTTCCAAAAATTAAATCAATGGAGATGCTATCAAAACCTACCTCTTTGGCATTTTGAATACTCTCTATGGCTTCTGCCGCATTGTGAGCTCTATTCATGAAACGTAAATCTTCTTCAAAAAACGATTGCACGCCAATGCTCAAACGGTTAATTGGTGTTTGTTTCAGTTCCTTTAGCTTCTTTTTAGTTAAATCGTCAGGGTTGCCTTCAAGCGTAATTTCAGCATTCTCAGAAACATTGTAGTTATGAAGAACAGCATGGAAGATGGATTGGAGTTCTACTTCATTTAACAAACTCGGTGTGCCCCCTCCTATATAAATGGTATCAACTAATTCCTTACCAATGTAGTTCGAACGCAATTCCAGTTCTTTTTCTATCGCTGAAACAACAGATTTCTTGTTCGTTAACTTGGTTGAAAAATGAAAGTCGCAATAGCTGCAAGCTTCCTTACAAAAAGGAATATGAATGTATATTCCTGCCATTTTGCATGTTTTTGTTGAGTACAATTCTAAACGTAGTTCCTTGGCCAAGCTCAGAGCTTTTTACAAAAACTTTTCCCGAATGGTAGTTTTCGATAATTCGTTTTGTTAACGATAAGCCTAATCCCCAGCCTCTTTGTTTGGTGGTAAAGCCTGGCTCGAATACAGTTTTACGTTGGCCTTTTGGAATGCCCTTTCCATTATCAGAGATATCTATGTATACAAACTGAGATTGATCTACAATATTAATGTCAATACTTCCATCTCCGCCAATCGCATCTACACCATTTTTGATGATATTTTCCAATACCCATTCTAATAACGGCACACTCATACTCGCTATTATTTCTCCATCTGCACCATTTTGAGAGAACTTTACATTCTTAGAAAGTCTTGTTTTTAGGTAGTAAAGAGTGTTACTAACCACTAGGTTTACATCGTGTTGCACTAGATTAGGTTTAGATCCAATTTTGGAAAAACGCTCCGTAACCGTCTCCAGTCTACCAATGTCCTGACTTAGCTCTTTAATCGTTTCTTCTTCTATGTCTTTAGCCCTAAGAACTTCAACCCAAGCTAATAACGATGAAAGAGGTGTGCCCAACTGATGCGCTGTCTCTTTTGCCATTCCAACCCAAACTTGGTTTTGTTCCGATTTTCGAGCGGTATTAAAAAGGTAGTAAGCGAAAATTAAAAACAAGCCAATCACGCTTAATTGTATGAAAGGGTAGTGCCTCAATTTAATTAAAAGCGGACTGTCCGCATAGTAAATATAGTTTGTGTCGTACTCATTTAAATTAATTTCAAGCGGCTCGTTTGCCTCTTTCATTTCTGCAATTTTTCCATTTACAAAGGTGGAGTATTGCATACTTGTTGAGTCCAAATTTCCAAAGTGTAACACGCTGTCATTTTCCGTCGCATAAATTACCGGAGCTGAAGCTGAGTTAGAGGTAATGTCTTTGTTAAAAGATTCGATTTGATCTTCCAAAACCTCTCTTAACTCAACGAAAACGCTAGACTCCCCATAGAACATATAGTTAAAGGCATTTTCGGTATAGTTTATTTTGATGCGGTTACCTTTTTCCTTCATCTTTCGAAGTAGGCGGCTCATTTTTAACGAATCTTTGGTTGTTTCTTCTGGTATGTTTGTACTTGTAGTTATCCTACCTTCACTAGTGGTTTGAATAATGGGAATGGTCTTATTGCTTGTAATTATTTCGAAAGTAAGCGTTGGATCAATATCTAAATCGGGTTTCCCGGCCTCTTCAGTAGCCATCGCCCAAATCTTAACTCTTTTCGTTTCTTCCTTGCGAATCTTCTCGAATAAATCTTGGGTATAGTTTACAAGTTCTGCCTTACGTTGAATGGTTTTTGCCCAAGATCTGGCTTTCATTTGCTCTTCTTGAGCAATCTGACTAACCAAAACATTGGTGTACCATAGCGACACAAACACAATGATGGCTGCAAATGCTGCCAAAATTAGTTTCCAACGCTGCTTTTTTGAATATATGTTCAATATCTTCCCTTTAAGACGAATGTGGTCATTTGACAGTTGCTAAAATACCTTTAATTTTCAATGGGCGCAATGAATTCCTCTTCGTTAGGTTTTGCAATTTTATCTAAAAACTTTCCAAATTTTGTTTTCTTTTCTGTCTCATTTTCAGACTGCTTTGTTGTTGCTTTGTTTGGAACAGGATTACTCGGTACTTTTTTATTGATCAAAGAGGAATCGACTTCGACTTGAAAAGGACTTTGTTTACGCCTTTTTTCTGGGAAAGTCTTTACGGTTGGATCATTTTTATACGCACCAAACTCTTCCTTTAGTAACGATTTGATGGTTGTTTTTTCTGTTGCAAACTTTGACTTGATATTCTCTTTTAATTCTTTTGTATCGTATGCTACCAGAACGTTTTCGATGTTGCCAGTCATTTTAAGGTACAATTTGGACTGCTTTTGTAATCCGTCATTTTCCAGGTACCCAAATTCACTGTTAGTCGGGGTTTTCACCTTTTTTCCCAATACCTCGCTAAGCAACATGGTAATGTGGTAGTCAATGTCGTTATCAAAGGTGTGCGTTCCTGCAATGCTTAAGTTTAAAGCAGAAGATAAAATTTCAAACCTTGGAGTGATAATTTCACTTTCTTTAATGAGGATAGAGTTTTGCAAACGTTTGAACTTAATTTCTCGTAACTCTTCTAGCTGGAGAAACTTAGATAAAGCTTCTAACGGTTTGTAGTTGTTTAATTCCCCGTCGTCAATAGTGAAATCTATTTCACTGCGAATTGTATTAACATCGATTTCAAACTTTTTAGTCATCCACGAGGTGTAACTCAAATCAATGTTTGCCGTGCCTTCGAGGTGCTCCGCTTTTATGCCTTCTTGCCCAAAATTATTGAAACTTTCAAACACTTTCTTAATGTCTACCTCTTCGAGCTGAGCTTTGGTAATCAACACGAATTTATCGTCTTTTTCACGAATAAATAAGTCGCCGTTAACCTTACCCTCTTGAGATGTAAACGAAATTCCGCGAGCATCAATTCTTTCGTTTTTAACAATAACATCTCCTTTTAAATCATTTAATTTAAACTTGTTAAAGTCTAACTCGTTTGCCAGAAGGGAAAGATAAATTGTCACTCTTGGAGATAATTCTAACCCGTAGTTTTCATCGTCGTCTGCTTCCTTTTCGGAATGATTAGCGGCTAATAACTCCCCTAAATGGATGTGTTTTGAATTCACGCTAGCATCAACAAATAAGGGTTCGTCTTTGTCTAACAAAAAGGCAATTAGGTTGTTAAATTTACCTTTTGCGACAAGCTCTGTTTGGTCAATTTTTCCAATTAGCTTAGTAATATCTAAACTGTTGTTGTTGAATGTGAGCGAACCATTTAAATCACTAATAGTTTGTGGTCTGCTTTTGAAACCAAATCCGAGACTATTAATCAATAGTTCTCCATCAATTTTGGAACGTTTCCAATCATCAAGTCCGTATTTTTCTACATCAGTCAAGGTACCACTTACATTTAAGCTTGCTGAAACACTTCCCTTAGGGTTCGTTAATTCGTCAACTTTCATTAATGCGAGTGTTTCTTTCAAGTCTAATTTAAGTTTACCAACATATTCGTACACTGGTATATTAAAGTTGACAATGCTTAGTTTACCGCTAACACTTCCTTCAGAAGTTTTCGTTTCAAAGTAATCTAGTTCTAGCTTGGTGGTTTGTAAACTTCGATTAGCACCATTTGTGATTTTCCCGGAAAGAGCGGCGCTTTTAAATTGAATGTCACTTTTTGTGTCATTGAAAGTTCCATTATTAACGGAAAAGTCGAAGTCGTAAAAAGGGGCGCTTATAGAAGAAATTGTTCCACTTATACTTCCTGCTAAACGAGCTTCACCAATAATTTCAAATCGGTTGAGGTTACTGCGAATAGTTAGCGGAAGTAGCGCTATTACTCTTTTTAAGTCTGCGTTTTCACTTGCCAATTGCAAATCCATCCTACTTTTTTCACCATAAGTAAGGGCGCCATTAAGATTAATGTTCATTCCGTCAATTCCAATGTTGGAAGAGAAAAAGTTTAATTTTTCCACAATTTGGTCTACGTTGCCCTTTACCTTTAGGAAAAGAGTGCGGTTTTCCAACACGTTCATTTCTCCAACTTGTATGTTGGCTCTTTTTAACGTTGTTGTTAAGTCTAAATCGAAGAGATCTTCCTTGAAATTCCCATCAAACTGTGCATTTTCAATTAAGAAATCAATACCAATACTTTTGGAATAATCCACATAAGTATATTTCATGTTGGTAAAAGAAATGTTATTAAGTTGCACAGAAACATTGCTATTAGAAGAATCTGCAGAGTTCCAAAAAATATAGTTTGACCTTCCAGAGTTATCAACAATCATCTGGCATTTCCCGTCTTCAGCAGAAAACCCAATGAGGTTATATTGTTGGTGGTAAAGATCTAGTAAGCTTAATTTTGCGCGTAGTTTTTTGGCTGAGAGCAACGTATCGTTTTTTGCGTTTACGGCATAAATTACCACGTTAGAAAAAACCACTGAAGCTTGAGGGAAATCTTGAAAAACACTAAAGTCTACCTGTGAAACTTTGATTTCCGTTTTTAAATTTTTGTTTAGGCTTTCTACAACCAAGACCTTTATTTCCTCCTCGTAAAAATAGGCAGCACTGGCTATACCTGCTATACTTAAAACAAGTAAAATCAGAAAAACAGCAATTATTTTTTTCAGGATTTTCATGCCTTACCAAATGTCGTTTTACTCTTTATCTTGTGGAATTAAGCCACAAACTCGATGCATCAGCCCAACTTCCTTTTCACTTAGGTGTCTAAACCTTCCTCTCGGAATGTCTTTCTTGGTTAATCCTGCGAACTGAACACGGTCTAGCTTAGTTACTTTATAGCCTAAATGTTCCATCATTCTTCGTATAATTCTATTTCTACCAGAGTGCAATTCAATGGAAACGGTCGATTTAGAAGTGTCTGCTAAGTAGAAAGCCTTGTCTGCGCCTGCAGGACCGTCTTCCAATTGAACTCCTTCTACGAGTGCAATTAAGTCTTTTTGTGTGATGTTTTTATCTACCGTTACGTGGTACGTCTTTTTCACTTTCCCACTTGGGTGAGTCAGTCTTTTAGTCATTTCTCCATCGTTTGTGAAAAGTAGTAAACCAGAAGTTGCTCTGTCAAGTCTTCCAACAGGATAAATTCTTTCCTTACAAGCCTTTGAAATTAATTCCATCACCGTTTGCCGCTCCTCAGGATCGTCCATCGTAGTGATGTAGTTCTTTGGCTTATTCAGTAAAACGTATTGCTTTTTTTGACTTTGCAATAACATTCCGCCGTAATGAACCACATCGTCGGGGGTTACCTTTGTGCCAAGTACCGTTATCACCTTGTTGTTGATGCTAACAACTCCGGTTTCAATTAACTTATCTGCTTCTCTTCTGGAGCAAATACCTGCGTTTGCTAAAAACCGGTTTAAGCGAATTTTATCGTCCACTGACTTTTCTGCCAGTTTTTTAGGTTTCTTTTTATAGGTGAACTTCTTATTTCCAAATTCTTTTCCTTCCCCTTTATCCGAACTGTTGGTAGAATTTTTCTTAAAACTTGGCTTGTCGCTTATCACAGAATCTCTTCTTTTAGGGGCATTCCTTGCTGCACCTCGCTTTGATTTTGGTCGTTCACTCTTCATAATAAAAAATTTAAAGCACAAAGTTAAGCAAACTGCGCACCATAGGGCTTTATTACAGGGTACTTATGAGAAGATAAAAGTTGATAACCGGGAATGTTTAATTATAAGTTCAAATTTTTGGCTTGCCGCTTCTCACGTGGAAAAGAAGTAGATTCTAAAACCTTTTTTAACTTTAACTAGTCGGAATGCGTGTGCGTTTTACGGTTGTAAATAAAGAATACCTCTTCAAGGAATATTAATTAAATGACTGTAAAAGAATACTAAAAAGGTTCCATTGACCAACAACACAATTCAATTTGCGCAAAAAAAGAGTCCAAAACCTCCTGCATTGAACAAAAAGAGTGGAAAACGAGAAAGTCCGATGGTGGTAGAACCATTGGAACAAGAGTTTGCGGCCAAGCAACCGATAGAGAAATTAGACAACAAGGAGCAAGAGAACGCACCAATAAAAGTAATAACAACCGATAATGTTGTAGAGAACACCCTAGCAAATGTAGAGCCGATGCAAACAAAACAATAGTTTGTACCCATTCAAAAATTTGCGAAAGATAAAATCAAGAAAGACTTATTGAAGAGAAAAACATTTTCGGAAAAAGTTGCAGAAGAGTTAGCGGACATTTCAAACGATAAAATTACCTTTGAGGCAGATAAAGAAAAAGAAGGTCTGTTTGATAGTTTTGCTTTAAGCACCTGTAAATTAAGAATTTAAATAAATAGATAAAATTTATTGTAACTTTCTGGATCTGTAATCCGTCACACTTTCAAATAACAACATTGAACATAGAAATCGATACACCAAGCATGTAAGCAGTGTTCAATTTTAAACAAGAAAAAATGAAAAATTCAATATTAAAATCAAGTTTGCTTTTTGCTTTGCTGATGAGTTTCAGTTTTGGCATGAACGCTCAAGAAACAAAAACAGATTCCACAAGAACAGACTCTCTTTAAGAGAGAGGATGTTAAAGATACTTTTTCTTCTGCTATTTCTTAATTTCTAATTCATTTCCTAATCTTTATTTTTACGTTTCGATATACTTAGATTATGCATGACAAAATAAAGGAGTTAGATAGTAAAATTGAAGCTGCCAAATTAGGCGGTGGAGAAAAAAGAATTGAAGCGCAACACGCCAAAAACAAGCTAACAGCTAGAGAGCGTGTGCACTTTTTGATGGATCAGGGTAGCTTCGAAGAAATTGGGATGTTAGTAACGCATAGAAGCACCAATTTTGGTTTAGAACACAATAAACCTTTAGGGGATGGTGTGGTAACAGGATATGGAAATATCAATGGCAGATTGACATATGTTTTTGCGCAAGATTTCACCGTTATGGGTGGTTCTTTGGCAGAGGCACATGCAAGCAAAATTGTAAAAATAATGGACATGGCCATGAAAAATGGAGCTCCGTTGCTTGGGTTAAACGACTCCGGTGGTGCTCGAATTCAAGAAGGAGTTGTCTCTTTGGGCGGCTATGCAGACATATTCTACAGAAATACCTTAGCAAGCGGGGTAATTCCTCAACTTTCGGCTATCATGGGACCCTGTGCAGGTGGCGCAGTTTATTCGCCGGCCTTAACCGACTTTATAAGCATGGTCGAAAACACTTCTTATATGTTTGTGACAGGACCAAGTGTAGTGAAAACTGTAACTCATGAAGAAGTAACTTCCGAAGAATTAGGAGGAGCCTCAACGCATTCAATAAAGTCTGGTGTAACTCATTTTACCTACGTGAACGAAATTGAATGTATCATTGGGTTGAAGAAACTGTTGAGTTACATTCCGCAAAATTGTGAAGAAGATGCACCGAGTATACCGTATACGCTTGGGGACGAAAAAAGAGAGAAATTGAACAGTATTATTCCACAGAACCCCAACCATCCTTATGATATACGGGAAGTTATTTCTGGAACGGTTGATGGTGACTCTTTTCATGAAGTGCATAAAAATTACGCAGAAAACATAGTGGTAGGCTTTGCTCGTTTGGCAGGAAGGTCAATTGGAATTGTTGCCAACCAGCCAGCATTTTTAGCAGGGGTTCTAGACAATAACTCCTCTAAAAAAGGTGCACGATTTGTTCGGTTTTGCGACGCTTTTAACATTCCACTGTTAGTGTTTGAAGATGTACCGGGATTTTTACCAGGAACGGACCAAGAATGGAATGCCATAATCACCAACGGAGCGAAACTTCTATATGCGTTTAGTGAAGCAACTGTGCCACGCATTACCGTAATTACAAGAAAAGCCTACGGTGGGGCTTACGATGTAATGAATTCCAAACATATTGGGGCAGACATGAATTTTGCTTGGCCAAGTTCAGAAATTGCAGTAATGGGTGCAAAAGGAGCGGCAGAAATTATCTTTAAGAAAGAAATTAAAGTGGCTGCTGATTCAGAGGCAAAGTTGAAAGAAAAAGAAGCAGAATATGCTGAAATGTTTGCCAACCCATACAATGCAGCCACAAGAGGTTACGTTGATGAGGTAATTCGTCCAGATCAAACAAGAGAAAAACTAATTAAAGCGTTTAAAATGTTAGAGAACAAAGTGGAAGTATTGCCAAAGAAAAAGCACGGTAACATTCCAATGTAGGAAGGGGGTAGTTAATTTGGATTTGAATGCGTTAAATAAGGAATTGGTCAGCAGGAGAAACCTTTTATTTTTAGTGGTGTTAAGTGCTATAGCTTTTTTAGGTTCGCGCAGTTACGCAATTCTTGTGGTCTATGGGATAGACCACAAAGTGGGAGAGTTAACCCAACAGGAAGTGTTAAAATCGGCTTTAAAACTTAAAATTGATGCATCGGAATTGTATTTCATGGACATCAGTTTTGCTGGGTATTTAAACGACATAGACACGAGTCTTTGACTTTTCGAAAAGAACAATTATCAGCCATTGCAATACAAAGTGTCTAATCGTAAAGGGGAACTGATTTCGCAGGTAGTTAATTGCGATGCAGGAGGGTTTTCCAATTTAAAAGTGGGATTGGATGTTTAATCAATTTCAACCTAATGTTATTGAAAATAAATTTGGCGACTTATTAGCATTGGAACAGTACTCAAGCTATTTTACGCCACTGCCACATTATAAATGAACTGATTCTTCCAAATACAAGATGGTGGTAGTGTGGTCTGACTGGACGGGAAGGCAGAATAAAATATTTCCATAGAAAGGGAAAGACATCAGGTCTGCTGACCAGAAGGTAGAGGTAGATTATCTTTATGTAAATTTCGACAATGTCCTGTACCGACTCACTCGTTAATCTGCTATATCTTCCCTCCTCTATTTTTTTAAAGAAAAGTGGAAGTATAGGTATCGGAAAGTTGGTGTTTTGGTGGATTTGAGTTGCAAGACCTTCTTTTGATGAGTTAATTTGTTGGAATTAAATTAGAAAAAAAGCGTATCAAAGTTTTCAAAATATTATGGATTAGATTAGCTACTAGCCTAAAAACCGAGGAATTCACCGATACATATAACTGATAACTCTGGTTGCAAGCTAAAGTAGACATACAATAATTTGGGGTAGAGTTTATTTCTTTTTGAGAAGCGATTGCAGAGAGTTTTCCATTTTTTGAAACAAGTCGACCCATTTGTATTCATTTTTGGCAACTTTTCGTGCATTTGAACTTAATTTATTCCAAAGCCGCTTGTCTTCTAAAAGAGCGATACAATTTTTTGCAAAACTTTGTGCCTCGTCGGAAATTAGTATTTCCTCCCCATTTCGAACTTTCAATCCTTCGGCTCCTACTGAGGTAGTGACACATGGAGTGCCTCGGTATAATCCTTCTAACACTTTTACTTTCATGCCACTGCCAAACCGCAAAGGAGCTATGTAAGCTCTAGTTTTTTGCAAGTAGGTATCTAAGTTTTCTACAAAGCCTGTGAAGATAATTTGTGTCTGTTTTCTCGCAGCGGTTTTAATTCTTTCATCCGGACTCTTTCCTATAATATAGAGCACACAATCTGGGTGTTTTTGTTGTATGGTAGACCAACAATTTTCTATGAACCAACAGATTCCGTCAATGTTAGGTTCCCAACTTAAGGTGCCAATAAAGGTAATTGCTTTCTCTGTTTTGTGAAATTCTAAAGCTGGCAAATCGAGTAAGGTGTCATTTCCTAAATGATACGTAATCGCATGGGCTTGCGTATTCATCCTGTTTTTTTGATACAAATCAATATCAGAAGGAGTAGAGTAAACCAAATCTGATTTTTTAAAAATGAGGTTTTCATAATGCCCAACCCGAGTTGCTTCTAGTTTAAGAATTATCTTTTTTATTGGGTTATTTGTCAACTCACTCATCCGACGCCACAGCATAAACTCGGCATTGTGCGTATGCAAAACTATTTTCCCTTTAAAGTTAGCAGGGACATATTGAAACACTTCATAGTGATCAATAAGTAGTACATCTGCCTTTTCTGCAAGCGGGAGAATTTTGCTTTTAAAGTTAGTTGAATAATTTCTGAATACATTCAAGCTAGTAGATAAGAAATAGCTTTTAATTAGGTTCAATGGTGTTCTTTGAATGTCACTTTGTTCCGACTCAAAGTACTCTAAATTAATTGCCTTTTGGAAGGCTTGCACATGTTTTTCATCGTCATCTTTCAGCAAGCTAGCCACTGAAAGAGTATAGTTTTGTGAAAGAAATTGAACGTAATTCCAAGATTTTACTGTTCCTCCGCTTTTGGCAGGGAATGGGAGTTGTGTGGTTATAAAAAGGATATGTGTTTTGTTCAATTTTTCAATTTTTTACAGTGCGAAGTTAAAAAAACCTATGCTTTTTTCATTTTTATTTTATTCATCAGCTCTTCCGTAGGAATTTATACAAGTTTATAAAAACGGATAGCTCTAACCTCGTTCAACACATTGCGGCAAATGAACTAAAGGGAATGTTTATCGAGGCAAATCACTTTAACAAGGCGACTATTATCAGCTTGTTCGAGTTAGATTCAACTCTATTAGCGAACACCACAAGTTTAATAAAGGAGGAGGATTGAGCAGCTCTCCCTATTTTATTTAAGCAGTTTTAACTTTTTGAGAGAGGATTGGAGTTTATTTTATACGTAAAACAAAAACTAAAAATATGAAGAAGGGGCTTTTATTAACATTGGTAGTAGTTGCCGCAGCACTATTCGCTTTCTCACCGGAAGCTGGAGAAAATTACAAAACACTAGAGGCAGGAGATAAGGCTCCGATGATAACTGTAACAATGAAAAGCATTGATGGGAAAAGACTGAATTTAGAAAGTTTGGCGGAAGAAAATGGCACTTTGGTTGTATTTACCTGTAACTACCACACTAATTGCTATTTGCGCATTGGCACTTAGGAGTATAACAAAGAACAAGGTGAACAACATGGATTTTCTCATAGTGATTTTTTTAGATTTTTGTCTCATGTTTAAACCTAAATTTTGAATTGGGGGTAAAATTGGCTTAAACTAAAATGAGGAAACGGCTCGCTTTTATTTATCCCCCAATGTAAAAGCTAACCCCACTCCTAAAACATATTTAAATTGTGTTCTTGGTCCTACTTTGGGAGTACTTCCATCGTCTTTTGATATGGTAATATTTACATCATCATCGTAAATTAAAGAAGTGGTAATGGATGCACTAATGTATTTATTCACTTTCATGTTTAACAGGTTGTCCCAGTTTATATCCATGTTTTGAGGTTTGTTAGCGTAGTTTGAGAACAATCCCAAGTTAGTTTGGTAACTAATATTTTCCATGATTTTTTTCTTGAACATCAGTCTCAAGTAGCCCCCAATTTCTAAGCGAGTGTTTTCGAAATTTGTGATGCCGCTATTGCCGTCAACTTCATGAGCTTGCACCCCATATGCTCCACGAAATGCCAGAGAGTCATCACCTACAACTGTATATTTGGCAGTAATTGGGGCGATAAATAAGGCAAAATTATTTGTCGGTTTGAAGTCCATTCCCAACGCGCCTACAAAATAAGCGGGAGCCATAAAGTCAGATATTTTGGTAGCGCTGTTGTTTGGTTCAGCGTAGCCTACAGTGAACTGAGTTTGAAAGTCAAGTAGGGCCGCATAATACCAAAACTTGCCTGCATCTCGGCCAAACTTAGAGGTAAACTGTAACCGATCATCTGATTTAATAAAGCCCTTGCCTCCCTGTTTAACCTGTCCAAATTGTAAGACCAATGAGTTGTCCCAAGTTGACTTCCCTTTTTTATAGTTCGAAAAAAGACTAGAAAATCCGGCTGTAGAGATAGAGTTTTGACCCCCTGCAGCCCAATTGGTCAAGGACACTTGGGTAAAATTAAGGTTCACTAATCCACCTTTTTCCCAGCCATCAGCGCTGTCTGCTCGCAGTTTTTTGAGTTTTTTTTCACTGTCAGCAACTTGGGTAAAAGAGTTAAGTCCGCTGAGCAATAGGATTATTAAAATGAATCTTTTCATAACGAACAATTGGGGTAATTTTTAATTTTGTTGGTAAACGTGAACGTCCATTTGTGGAAAGGGAATGTTAATACCTTGCGCATTAAACGCATTGTATACTTTCTCAAAAGTGTCCATCTTTAAGTTCCAATAGTCTGATCCATTACACCAAACTCTTGTGGCTAAGTTCACAGAACTGTCTCCTAAGGCCTCTACCTTAATAAAAATGGAAGGGTCTTTTAACACTCTATCATCTAATTCTAAAATCGAAAGCAATATTTCTCTTGCTTTTTGTATATCGTCGCCATACCCGATGCTAATACTCCAATCTAGCCTTCTTGTTGGTTCAGTTGAATAGTTCTTCATTGCTCCGGTAGAAAGGTCTCCATTTGGGATAATAATGGTCACGTTATCCGGGGTTTTTAAAAAGGTGTTAAAAATTTGAATGGTAGAAACGGTTCCAGAATACCCTTGAGCTTCGATAAAATCACCTACTTTGAATGGCTTTAAAATCAAAATGATAACTCCGCCAGCAAAATTTTGTAGAGTTCCGGAGAGGGCCAGTCCTACTGCCAATCCAGCCGCACCAAGAATAGCGACAAACGAGGTCATTGTAACGCCGACCATACTGAGCACCGATATAACCACAACTATCTTTAAAATAGCAGTTAGCATGCTGCCTAGGAATGGCCTTAAAGAGGGATCGATTCCTTTTATATCTAAGGTATGGTTAAAAACTTTGCTAACCCGTTTAACGATCCACAAACCGATTACAAGTGTAATAATCGCCCCAATTAATTTGGGTCCATAAAGCATGACAAAATCAGCTATATAGCTTGAGTACTGTTCCATTTTATCCATTTTAATAAATTTTATGATTGAACTTGCAAAATTAGAATATCTACAAAAACAATCAAGCATTTAAACTGCTTCCTTTGTGAATATGAATAGAATATTATTTGTTACCGTTTTTAGTGTTGTTTTTTTATTGCTCGATTATTATGCTTTTCAAGCCATTAAAACCCTTACCGTAAATCAATCGGAAGGTTTCCAAAAAGGAGTAAAAACCCTCTACTTTGCACTTACATCATTGGTAATTATTGCGATACTCGTGTACAACTTCGGTCATCCTGACGGTATCGCAAAGCATGCTCGAACGGCATTAATGTCCTTTGTCTTTATCAATGTTTTGGCCAAACTTATGTTAGGGTTTTTTGTGTTTATAGATGATATTCAGCGGGTTGCACGTTGGGTTGTTATGAAACTATCGAATCCTTCTACAACAGGGAGTGAAAAAGGAATTTCAAGGTCTAAATTTTTAGCTACCACTGGTTTGGTGGTGGCAGCGGCACCAATTGTATCCTTAAGTTGGGGTATTATTAGTGGAGCGCACGATTACCGAGTGAGAAGAATTAAGCTTCCTGTAAAAGGTTTACCCAAAGCCTTAGAAGGACTCCGTATAGGGCAACTTTCAGACATCCATTCTGGTAGTTTTTGGAACAAGACAGCGGTAAAGGGAGGAGTGCAAATGCTGCAAGATGAAAAAGTAGACCTGGCTTTTTTTACCGGAGATTTAGTGAACAACAAGGCAACTGAAATGCAGGAGTGGGGGAGCATATTTGCGAAAGTGAATGCCCCGTTAGGGGTGTATTCTGTTTTTGGAAACCACGATTATGGCGATTATGTGGAATGGGAAAGTCAAGCGAAAAAGCAGAAGAATTTGGCAGATTTAGCAACCATTCATAAAAATATGGGTTGGAATTTACTGATTAACGAGCACAAAATAATTAAGGTGGATGGGGAAAAGCTGGGCGTTATAGGAGTAGAGAATTGGGGTGCTAAGGCTAGGTTCCCAAAATATGGGAAGTTAGATGTTGCCACACAAAATTTACCGGAAACATCTGTTAATATGCTACTTTCTCATGACCCTAGTCATTGGCAAGCGGAGGTTTTACCCAAATACGATAACATCGACTTAACGCTTTCTGGACACACACATGGAATGCAGTTTGGAGTGGATATTCCAGGGTTCAAGTGGAGTCCTGTTCAATACGTTTACGACGAATGGGCTGGGCTCTATAAATCCAAAGACCAGTATTTGTACGTAAATAGAGGGTATGGCTATATTGGCTATCCTGGAAGAGTAGGTATTCTTCCAGAGATTAGCGTGATTATCCTAGAGCGCGCATAACAACAAAACGATTTGACTAATTTTAACCGTTGAATACATAATCCCTATGAAATACATGCTAATTCTCTTTTCTGCCTTTTTTTTAGTCGCTTGTGAATCGGAAAGTTTGGACGATTTGCGTCCAGCTCCGGAAGAACAACCGATACAAAATCCTAACGATACAGCTGGAACAGACACGACTGGAACGAACCAACCAACCGTTTCTTTTGCCAGAGACATCAAACCTTTGATTGAACAGAAATGTGCTACCTCCGGATGTCATACTGCAAATGCTAACTTTCCTGCATTGGAAACTTACACTCAAATTGAGTCCTCCAAAGAGAGAATTAAAGCGAGAGCGGTTGAACCAAATGGAGGTATGCCTTTCAGCGGACCGCTTCCTCAAATTGAAAAGGACAAGATATCTACTTGGATTACCGAAGGAGCAATGAACAATTAAATTAACATCATGAAAAAAATTCTGCTAGCTTTAGTTTGCGCTGGAACAACAAGTGTCTTCTCTCAAGAAAAGGTTAGTGAAACCTTTGATGATACCAGGATAGTCAATGGCCACTCTGTTGAAACCAATAAAGAAGGGTCTATGAAAATGATAATTTCTCACCGTTTCGGCTTATTAAATGGGGGGTTGTATGATCTTTTTGGTTTAGACCAGTCGACAATTCGATTAGGGTTAGATTACGGGATAACTGATAATATTACAGTAGGAATAGGACGGAGCTCATTTCAGAAAACGGTTGATGGTTTTGTAAAAGCAAAATTGATAACACAAAAAAAACGGACAAGGTCACCAATTTCCATAACGTGGTTTAGTTCAGCAGATTTAAACACTTTGAAGAGACCCGAAGCTATAAAAATTGCTTATAAACTTAGGTGGTCTTTTTCACATCAAGCGTTAATTGCAAAAAAGTTTGGTGAAGGATTTTCTTTGCAAATTATGCCCACTTTTTTGCATAGAAACTTGACCCCATCTAAAGAGTTTAAAAACGATATATTTTCCATTGGAACTGCCGGGAGATTGCGATTGACCCAAATGCTAAGCTTTAAAGTTGAATATTATTTTACATTACCTAATCATCTTCCTGAAGTAAACACAAATTCATTAGCAGTTGGGTTTGATATTGAGACAAAACACCACGTTTTTCAATTGCATATAGGAAATTCAAGAGGAATGACAGAAAAGTTTTTTATCTCTGAAACTTACGGAGATTGGTCTGAAGGAGATATTATGTTAGGCTTCAATATAACGAGAGATTTTCAGGTTAAAGGTAGAAAGTATAAATAAGAATTTGAAAGATGAAACCTACAACTAAAAACACCAAGATTTTTCTTTTTAGCTGCGCATCAGCCTTGTGTCTTATAATGGTGCTTGCCTTAAAGTTTCCAAAACAAAAATTGACCAAGGAAACCAACATTTCAGAGGCTCTAGTAGCTCTTGGGGAAAGTTTACCAAAGCATGCAAGGCCGAATGCTACAGCTGAGCAAATTCAGCAGGGAACAGATTTAGTCTTTAAAGGAAGAACAATAGGGCCTGATGGGAAAAAGTCGAAATATATAAGTCGATTTTATACCTGTACTTCTTGCCACAGCCCGGCAAAAGAAGACCCCAGTATTGCATCCTTTGATCCTCAAAGTAGACTGGACTATGCTGTCGAAAATGGTCAAAAATTTTTACAAGGAAGCACTTTTTATGGAATTGCAAATCGTGAAAGCTGGTACAATGATGACTATGAAAAAAAGTACGGTGACTTAGTCAAACCAGCGCGCAACAGTTTGGCAGAATCTACTCAGCTTTGCGCTAAAGTTTGTTCGTCGGGAAGGTATTTAGAAGACTGGGAATTAGAAGCAATTTTAGCCTATTACTGGAACAATCAGTTAAAAATAAAAGATTTGAATATCAGCGAAGAAGAATTAATGTTGATGGGAAATCCAAAAGATGAGAAAAAGAGCCTTAGCACTTTAAAAAGCAAATACGCCACTAAGTCTCCTGCTACATTTGGAAAGTCTCCTAGTCGACAGGATTTGGGTTTCGAGGGCATTAAAGGAGACCCAGTAAACGGTAAAAAAGTTTATGAATTTAGCTGTATGAGTTGCCACCAAGATGGAGGTGTCTCCGGTATTGCCTTTACCAATTCAAAAGTGGACTTTCAAAAATTTAAAAGAAGTATTGGTAAAAAATCGGATTACAATTTATATGATATTGTAAGAAATGGAACGTATGCAGGACAGGGTAAACCTAGATATATGCCACTTTACCCAAAAGAGAGAATGAGTGACCAGCAATTGGAAGATTTAAGAGCATTTATTGAGCAAGAGGCAAATTAATTTTTGATTTAATAAAACATCATTTCTTTTTGTTGGTTATTTTTATAATACACTAGTCCGTTAATCAACCAAACCAAGAAGGCTATTTTGCCGAAGAACTTAAGTTCAAAAACTTTTTAACTTTAAAAAGATGAATTTTAACACGGTTGATTTAAAAAAGGAACTTCAAAAAATTAGGAAAAAATCCAAAATGGACGTTCTGGATGAAGTTCATGAAATACTCAATGAAGACATTGGAAAGGAAGCGATTATTTCTGAAAAAATTCAAGGAAACAATCATTCTAATGCACAATACGATTTAACTAAACTTGAGCCGGAGAATATATATACGGTGGATCAAATTAGAGAGGTTTGTATTAAATATAGGTTGCGCTTTTTAGACTCAAAAGCGTTTATTGGCGAAATACCAGCAGAAGCAATTTTGAAGGTCAAAGCCTTGGGAAAACAGCTAGGTCAGCCGGTTGATGGATTTAAAATTGTGGCCCCGAAGAAACTTTTTCAATTAGAAGATAAGGATTCAGATCCGCTCTTATTCTTGCAACTCACGGACAATAAGTTTTATTTTATACATAAATGGGGAGGAGAACTGAACAGGTTTAGAGCTTTAATAGCAGCTCCATTGAGAAGCTTTATGTCTATGTTTTGGACGCTCTTAGTTGTGGCTTTCATTTTTTCTTTAACTATTCCTACAGCGAGTATAGATGTGTTTCTTTTTCTTTTTGTACACAGCTTTATCGCTATGTGTGGAATTGCGTGTATGATTGTTTTTATGATTCGAGAGAATTTTAGTGACACCGAATGGAACAGCAGATTTTTTAGTTAAAAGTCTGGCTTTTTGATACTACTTTTGATATTAAAAATGGCATGAAAAAGATTGTTTTGGTTGGCTTAATTAGTTCATTACTTGGATTTTCAACTTCGCTGGAGAAATACAAGTTTTCTATAAAAGTGGAAGGGATTTCAGAAATCAAAGGCAACCTTGGCATCTTGTTATTCAACTCAGAAGACGGTTATCCGGAAACAAGTAAAAAAGCACTTAGAAGCTATACTATTAAAGTCGAAAGTGAATCAATGACTATAGAGTTAGGAGAGTTTACTGCTGGAGAGTATGCTGTTACGTTAATGCAAGACAAGAACATGAACGGAATCATGGATAAAAATATGATTGGCATTCCAAAAGAACCTTTTGGGTTTACTAAACTCCAATCAGTTCCATTTGGCGCTCCTTCCTTTGAAGAGACAAGTATTATTCTCGCAAAGAGCAAAACCGAGCGTATAAAACTGATGGAAATTTAATTCCCTTTCTGACTGTCCGCGTACCCAAAAACTTTTTGAAGTAAACCTGTCGTTCGTTCAACGGGATTAGCTCTAATTGCTGATTCTTCTTGTGCAATTTTTGTAAATAGACTCTGAATTGCTTTTTCTGTTACAAATGAAGTTAAGTCTGGGTTCATTTTTGTTACTAAAGGAATTTTATTGTAGGTCGAAATTGCATCACCCCAATATTTTGTCGCGTTCACTTTATCTAATGAAGCTTGTATCTTTGGTTGAAAAGCGGCTTGCAGTTGAGAACTTGTCTTACTTTTCAGGTAGATTGTTGCAGCCATATTATCACCCATCAGAATATTTTTCACATCCGCAAAAGTCATTTGTTTGATTGCATTCACAAATAGTGGTTTTGCCTCTGTCACTGCGTCTTCAGCAGCTCTGTTTAAAGAAACAATTACTTTATCTAGCTCGCCTCCTAATCCTAAATCACGTAAGGTTGTTTCTATTTTTTGAGCATCCTTTGGAAAGGGAATTTTAAATTGAGGACTGTTTAAATAACCTCCTGCTGCAGAAAGGTTAGATACTCCATTTGAAGTTCCTTTTACCAACGCTTCTTTTAATCCGTTTCCAATTTCTAAATTAGAAGGAATACTTCTGGTAGAGGTTTCCGTTTGGGTCAATGAGTCTTCAACTCCTTTCATTATTTCATTTACTGTTCCGCAAGAAAGAATAACTGACGAAAATAGAGCAACAGAAGCTATTTTAATATTCATGGTAATTTTTTAAAGGTAAATACGTATATGGGCTAGATGGAGCGAATTTCGTTATTGTTTTTGTATTTTATGTTCCCACAATAACTTTCCGCTGGCATTAAAGGTTTTTAGCAACAAACTTCGGGTTTCGTAATCACCCAATACAGTAATAGTGCCAAAATTTTGAGTTGCTACATGGGTTCCTTTCACTTGATTAGTGTTCCCTTCGTTTTCTGAATCAAAGGCTTTAGAGGCCATTGGGGAGGAGGTAAAGTCGTAGAGCGTTGTTCCGTTTTTTAATTTCAATAGGCTTAATTCTGTTTTGTGACGATCACCCGTCAAGAAAACAATGTTTTTGAGCCCTTCATTTTCAATTAAGTTCAACAAATAATCTCGCTCTTTTGCGTAATTAGCGTGATTTTCATAGACAGCAGCATCACTCACAAATTGACCTCCTACTAAAACAAACTTAAAGTTAGCTTTACTCTTTACTAAGGCATCAATTAACCATTCAATCTGTGCCTTTCCGAGAATTTCTCGTTCTCCAGTTTTTCTCTCGTTCGGACTTCTAAAATAACGGTTGTCTAATAAGAAGAATTCAATGTCCAGATAACTAAATTGTGATGTAATTCCCAATTGTCCATTTATGCCGTAACTTGGGTTTGCCCAAAAATCTTTGAAAGCTTGCAAAGTAATATCTTTATTTACAAAGCTCCGGTCAGCGTCGTTTGGGCCAAAATCATGGTCATCCCAAATAGCGTAATGGGCAGTGTTTTGCCAAAAAGATTGTAATTCTGGCTGAGATTTAAAGTTTGTATATCTTCTGTAAATGCCTGTTTTAGATCGCCATTCCCCTTTTCTGAGGTAAATATTATCGCCCAACCACAGCATAAAGTCTGGCTGCGTTTTTTGAATATTGCTAATTATATCTAATGATCTTCCAAATGGTTCGCCATCCTGGTCGTTTTGCTCTTCATTAATGTATATGCAACTTCCGAATGCGAAACTATAATCTGAGAGGGGTTTTTTGTCTAAAAGTTGTGGGGTCTTAAAGTTTCCTTGAAAAAGAAGTTTCCCAGAAGATAGTATACTATAATTATAAAGAGTATTTGGGGTCAGTCTTTCAAGTTGTATCGTAATTGTATTCCAGTTATCCTGTTGCGTGTTGGTGACTATGGTCTTTTCAGCTTCATTTTTTGAGGCGTAACTGATGTTGAGTAGGCTTGGCACTTCGGTTTGTAGCCAAACTTTAGTTTCTACTGGAGTTTGATGACCAATCATCGGTCCCGATAGTATCTGACCGAAACCAGCAGCTGATAATAAAAGGAGCAGCAGGAAGAAAAGGGTTTTCATATTTTAAAAATAGCATAAAAAAACCTCCAAAATCATTCTACTTTATGCAGAATGACCTTGGAGGCAATTTATAGAATTGCACGTTTTACTGTGCAGCTTCTTCTACTTCTTCAGCAGCTTCTTCCATCACTTCACCTGAAGCATTAGCAGCAGAATCCACCATAACTTCCACAGTATCAGCAGTAGCTTCTACTGTTTCAGTTACTTCTTCCATGGTAGAGTTCATCTCGTCCATTAATTCTTTTGCGTCATCATCTGCATTAGAATCTTCTTTTTTAGCGTCTCCGCAAGCTACAGCTGAAAACATAGCAGCTACAGCAAATAAAGTTAAAAACTTTTTCATCTTTTGTTGTGTTGATTATTAGGGACAAATGTAGATAATTATGTGTTAATTAGAAAACAAGTTTAACTTAAATTTGGTTTTATTTATGAATTAAAATTTTTTACCTTTGAAAAGTAGATTAAACCTAACAAAATAAAATTATTATGGCTTTTGAATTACCAAAATTAAATTATAGTTACGACGCTTTAGAACCTCATATTGATGCTCGAACAATGGAAATCCATTATTCTAAACACCATGCAGGATATACATCAAAATTAAATGCTGCAATTGAAGGAACTTCAGATGAAGAAAAATCAATTGAAGACATCATTTCTGTAGGTAATTTATCTGCAGCAGTTCGAAATAATGGTGGAGGGTTCTATAATCATTCATTGTTCTGGGATATTATGTCACCAAACGGAGGAGGCGCTCCAACCGGTGAATTGGCTGAAAAAATTAATGAAGCTTTCGGATCTTTTGAAGAATTCAAAACAAACTTTAGCAATGCAGCTGCTACACAATTTGGTTCAGGATGGGCTTGGTTGTGTTATAAAGATGGCAAACTAGAGGTATGTTCTACTCCAAACCAAGACAACCCAATTATGCAAGACGGTTGCGGAGGAACACCAATTTTAGGAATTGATGTTTGGGAGCATGCATATTATTTGAACTATCAAAATAGAAGACCTGATTACATCAATGCATTTTTTAATGTAGTAGATTGGAATAGAGTAGCGGAGCATATGAATAATGCCAAATAAGCTACTACAACTTTTACTGATATTAATTTTTGGAATATCTACTGCTTCGGTTGCTTCAACCAAGTTAGTAGATATTTCTATTTTACAGCAAACCGAATTTCTAAATCAAATTGATTTAACGTTTGAAAACGACGAAACAGTTGTCGTGAAACCTAAATTTCGAAAGTTGAAAGCGGTTCTTTTAGCGGTGTTCTTGGGTCATTTTGGAGTGCATCGAATCTATTTGGGAACCAATCAAAACGTACCGATAGTTTATTCATTAACACTTGGAGGAGGGTTTGGCTTATTACCCTTGTTTGATATTATAGCAATTCTTACCACGAAAGATTTGGATGAATATGTCGGTAACGACAAAGTTTTTATGTGGAGTAAGAAAAAGATAGATTAAGTTAATAGTAGATTACATTGCTTTTTAAAATAATACAGTAAACCACCAAAAAGTGCAATAGAAACTATTGGGAAATAGTTTGACTCTTGTGTGGTTCCAATTTGATCCAATTGTTCGCTCATTCCGTTTTCTTTAAGGTAAAAAGAAATTAAAACTGCACTTGCATTATTAATAAAGTGTCCTAAAATCGGTAGCCACAAACTTTTCGACCAATAAAACAGATAGCCAAAAAACGCTCCAAGTAAGAGACGAGGTAAAAACCCAAAAAATTGAAAATGTATAAAACTGAAAAGAAAGGCAGCCCCCCAAATTCCCCAATGCGGGTTGTTATTTTTTCCGATTAAGGTCTGCTGCACTACTCCTCTAAATGCTAGCTCTTCGCCTACAGCAGGCAAAACTCCAATAAGCAGAATGTTAATAAGGAGGTCAATATAGGTGTTCATATTCAAAAGTGCGTCTGTCTTCTCTGTTGCACCATCCTCCGCGCTTCTCATCCAATCTTCAAGTCCAGAAAGCCAATAAGGGAGCTGCAGTAGTTTGTTCAACTCAACGGTAAAGTTTAATATGGGCAATAACAAAACAAAGAGTAAAAAGAGAACAGGAAACAGTTGAATAGTTCGCAGCTCTTTCAATCTGAAGAAATCAAGAATAGAAAAGCGATAGATAAAGCAATATAGCAGGGGAGGAAGAACGAACAGTCCAAAACTATTAATAAAAAGCAATACTTTAACTAAAGAAACATTTTCTTCTGTACCTAAGTTATTTACTATGGAAGATATGTTCCCAAAGGGAATCCCGCTGAGTAAATGAACAACAAGGAATGATAACAACGAAAAGATAAAACCTGAACCCAAACAGAGCGCTGTATAAACCAATATTTTCGAAAATCTGCTATCGAGTGTGCTCAAATGTGAAAAAGGTATTATTGGTTAACTTTGAAAAAAATTAGCATTTTGCCAAAGATAGGAAATATTGACCTCGGAGACTTCCCACTGCTACTTGCTCCAATGGAAGACGTAAGTGATCCCCCATTTCGTGCACTTTGTAAAGAACAAGGAGCAGATCTCATGTATACCGAGTTTATTTCATCTGAGGGATTAATCCGAGATGCAGTAAAGAGCACCCAGAAGCTAGACATATTCGAATATGAGCGACCTATTGGAATTCAAATATTCGGGAATGACATAGAATCTATGAAAAAGGCTACCGAAGTTACACAAGCTGCCAATCCTGACATTATTGACATTAATTATGGATGCCCAGTTAAAAAAGTAGCCTGTAAAGGAGCGGGTGCCGGAATTTTACAAGATATTCCCAAAATGGTGAAGATGACTACCGAAATTGTGAAGTCAACCCATTTACCAGTTACAGTTAAAACTAGATTGGGTTGGGATGAAGACACGAAATACATTGTTGAAGTTGCTGAGCGATTGCAAGATGTCGGAATTCAGGCAATTTCTATTCACGGTAGAACCAGACAACAAATGTATAAAGGAGAAGCTGATTGGAATTTAATTCGAGATGTAAAGGAAAACCCTAGAATGAATATTCCAGTATTTGGTAATGGAGATGTAACTACTCCAGAAATTGCTTTAGAAAAAAGGAATACCTATGGTGTAGACGGTGTTATGATTGGAAGAGCAAGTATTGGGAACCCGTGGATTTTTAGAGAAATGAAGCATTTTTTTAAAACGGGAGAACATTTAGCGCCTCCAACTATGGCGGAAAGGCTGTTAGCGGCAGAAAGGCATTTAGAAATGTCGGTGAAATGGAAAGGAGAAAGAGTTGGGATAAATGAAATGAGAAGACACTATACTAACTACTTTAAAGGTATCCATAATTTCAAAGAGCACCGTATTAAGTTAGTTACCCAAGATTCTTACGAAGTCATTAAGGAAGTTTTTGAAGAGATTAAGGCAAACTATTCAGGCGAAGAGATGGCAATTGTATAATTGCTAATTGCTGGAGGCTTTAGTCAAATTTCGCACCGGATACCAAGAAGTTAAAAACCCTATAACAATTACCGTAATAAGTATGTAAACCAATTCAATTGGGTTTATGTGAACAGGATAATAATCTACAATTCCACCCTCTAATCGAATTAGCCCAACATGTTCTTGAAGTAAACAAACAAATACCCCAAGAATTAGGCCTGATAGTGCACCGGTTAAATTGATTAACATTCCTTCTAAAAAGAAGATACTCCGAATCAGCTTTTTATTAGCTCCTAGGTACATCAGCGTATTAATATCTTTTTTCTTATCGATGATTAACATGCTTAATGAGCTTAGAATGTTAAAGGCCGCAATTATTAAGATAAATATCAAAATAAGGAAGGTTACCCACTTCTCCGTTTTATTGGTTTTATAGAGTATTTGGTTGAATTCTAGTCTTGACTTTACCGAAAACGTATCGCCAAAAAATACGGCTAATTGTTTTGCTAGTTCTTCTAAGTCGGCTCCTTCTTCTGCTAAAACTTCAATGGAGCTAATTTCGTTTTCATATTGCAATAGTTCTTGCGCAAACTCAAGCGAAGTGATTATATACTTATTATCATATTCAGGACTCAAGTAAAAAATAGCAGCTGGCGATATTTGCTTGCGATAAACAGAATTCATGGCATTTAACGTAGAAAATTTCCCCCTTTTTGGAGCGTACATTATCAAATTTTCAACACCTGTGTTCACGGTCAAGTTCAGTTGCAAGGAAATACCATAACCTATGATCGCATAGTTGATACTGTTTTCTTTCAAAATGGTTCTGCCCTCAATAACGTTGCTGTCAATTTTGCTCATATCGAGGTAACTCTCATCAATTCCTTTTATTTGAACAATAGTTTGTTGTTTTTTATATCGCACCCCACAAACCTCTTTCAATACGCGAGTATAATTTGCTACACCAGGAATGTCCGCTAACTTATCATAATTTACTGTGTTGGAGTCAAATGTTTTGCCCTCTTTCAATTCAATTCGAACGTCAGCGTCAAATGATTCAAAAAGCGACTCGACTAATTTCTCTAGGCCATTAAATGCGGACAGAACAACGACTAAGGCAAAAGTTCCAACGGCAACGCTAAATACAGAAATCCAAGAAATGATGTTAATTGCATTTTGTGATTTCTTGGCCACCAAATATCGCTTAGCGATGTAAAACGGGAGGTTCAAAATGCTATTTTAAAAGCTTATCAATTTTCTCTGCATAGTCGAAAGAGTCGTCTAAATAGAAATATAATTCAGGGATATGACGTAATTGTTGACCTACTTTTTTACCAAGGATATAACGAATTTCTTTTGTGTGTTTTCGAATTTCTTCGATCACTTCTTCTCTGTTATTTGAAGGAAACAAACTAAGGTAACTTCTAGCAACACCTAAATCTGGGCTAACTCTAATTTGAGTAACTGAAATCATTAGATTAACCGATAGGTTGACCTCTTTTTTTGTAAAAATATCTCCAATTTCTCGTTGCAATAGGCGAGAAACTTTTTGTTGTCTAATGCTTTCCATAATGAATACAAAGTTAATAATTCAAAGCACTACAAATGCCACCTTCGGCATTGCTTGCTAAATTGACTAATTTCGCATAAATTCTTAGCTTACATGAAAATTAGCGGATTCAGTTTCGGAAGAAATACTTCTAAATTATATTATCCAATAAAAGAGTCCATTTTGTCCATTTTGCCTATTTGCGATGAATTTATCTTTGTATTGGGAAAAGGAGATGAGGACGATAACACTTTACAAATTTTAGAGAGTATTGATTCTCCAAAGTTGAAAATTATTCATACCGAATGGGATACTGAAAAATTCCCCAATGGCACAGAAAATGCCCATCAGACAGACATTGCAATATCGCATTGCACAGGTGATTGGTTGTTTTACGTTCAGGCGGATGAAGTGGTGCACGAAAAGTATCTGCCAGCAATTCAAAAACGATGTGAAGATTTAATGGATCATACTGAGGTTGAAGGATTGTTGTTTAAATACAAACATTTTTTTGGAGATTACGAGCATTACATTAATCATCACGGATGGTATCAAAATGAAATTCGAATTGTAAGAAATAGACCTGAAATTCATTCGTTTGAGTCTGCTCAATCGTTTAGAAAGGTTCCGATTTTCGATGGTAAGAGTTATCGAAAACAAGAGGGGACTCATTTATTGAAAGTAGCTCTGTTGGATGCATACATCTATCATTATGGGTGGGTTCGTCCTCCAAAATACATGCAAAGTAAAAAGAAAGCCTTGGATAGTATTCATAAAGGTGACAAAAAGGCGGAAAGCCTTTACAAAGAGCGCGCTGAAGAATTTGACTATGGTCCGCTAAAAAATATGTTAACGTTTAAAGAAACCCACCCTGCTGTTATGGCAGAAAAAATGAAAGATTTTTCTTGGGCATCTTCTTTGAACTATTCAAACAATAAACAACCAAAACGTCCGCTTTTTAAACACGAGAAACTAAAGTACAGAGTAATTTCTTGGGCAGAGCGAAATTTGAATGGAGGGAAACATTTTTTCCCTTTCAAAAACTGGAAGGTGTTAGATATTTAATTGTTTTAAATGAAGAGTCTTATTAAAGTCTTACGCTATATAAAAGCGTACAAGGTATTCGCATTTTTAAGTGTGCTTTCGAATGTTTTTTCGGTGGTGTTTCATCTACTTTCTTTATTGGTTTTAATACCTTTTTTAAAATTACTGTTCGGAAAATCTGAACCCGTTTCAGAGAAACCCGAGTTTTCCTTGACAGCAGATTATATTACAGATTATTTGAGTTATGAAATGACCCCACACATTGAGACCAACGGTCTGGAGGGGGCACTTTACTATTTATGTATTGCAGTAGGAGTGCTGTTTTTTCTAAAAAATGTATTCAGGTATCTTTCAAAATTTTTCTTAGCAACCATAAGAAGCGGAGTGGTGAGAGACATTAGAAGAGACGTTTATGGCAAGATTCTGATTTTACCTTTGTCTTTTTATTCTGACGAAAAGAAGGGTGACATTATCTCTAGAATTACCGGTGACGTCCAAGAAGTGGAGTGGTCTATCATGAACTCGCTGGAAATGTTATTTCGTGATCCTATATCAATTATTGTTTCATTGGTGTTCATGATTTCGATCAGTCCAGAGCTTACAATTTTTAGTTTTATTTTACTGCCCATAAGTGGTATTATTATAGGAAGAGTAGGGAAAAGCTTGAAAAGAACTTCTGGGAAACTTCAAATAAAAATGGGGGAGTTACTTTCGAACGTAGAAGAAACCCTAACGGGATTAAAAATCTTAAAATCTTTTAATGCAGAGAGTCAAAGTAATTCGAAGTTTGGAGAAATAAACGAAAGCTACAGAATAACTATGAAGCGGATGTTTCATAAAAGAGACTTAGCTTCACCTATGAGTGAGTTTTTGGGCTCCCTTGTAATGGTAACTCTCTTGTGGTTTGGTGGCTCTATGATCATTGATCCTGAGATAACTTTTGATGGAGAAGATTTTATCGCATACATTGCAATGTTCTCTCAATTGCTCAATCCTGCAAAATCGCTTTCTACAGCCTATTATAATATTCAGAAAGGAGCAGCCTCAACAGAACGAATTGACGCTGTATTGCAGGCAGACAGAAAAATATTTGACAAAGAGAACGCTCATTCTAAAAATAGTTTTGAGAGTGAACTAAAATTCGAGAATTTGAGTTTTGCTTATGACGATAAAGAGGTTTTAACCCACATTAATCTCAGTATTCCTAAAGGTAAAACTATTGCTCTCGTTGGGCCATCTGGAGGAGGGAAGTCTACCATGGCAGATTTATTACCTCGATTCTACGATGCTAAAAGCGGATCAGTTACCATTGATGGAGAAGATATTCGGAATGTTAAAATTAGAGACTTACGTGGCTTAATGGGAATTGTTTCCCAACAATCTATTTTATTTAATGATTCCGTTTTCAATAACATCGCTTTGGGGGTTGAAAACCCAACGATTGAAAAAGTGCAAGAGGCTGCAAAAATCGCGAACGCACATGAATTTATAGAGAAATTACCGGAAGGTTATCAAACTAACATTGGTGATGGAGGTGGAAAATTATCGGGTGGTCAGAAACAGCGATTAAGTATCGCAAGAGCGGTGCTAAAGAATCCGCCAATTATGATTTTAGATGAAGCTACTTCAGCATTAGATACAGAATCTGAAAAACTAGTTCAAGATGCACTTTTCAAATTAATGCAAAACAGAACTTCTATTGTAATTGCACACAGACTTTCAACCATCCAGAATGCAGATGAAATTGTGGTCATAAAAAATGGTCAAATATTTGAGCAGGGGAATCATGCAAATTTGATTCAGCAAAATGGGGTGTACAAGAAGTTGATCGATTTGCAAGCATTTGCGTAGATTTGGATTATAGTATTTTGTATTTAATTCCATTCTTCTTCACTGTTGCACAACAAGAGTGTATTTAGAGCGCACAGGGAGGGTTATTTAAACAGTTTTAACAATCGAATATGTTATTAAATCGTCGAATTAGGTCGTGTGTAATTATTAGTATTACACTAATTGTGTTGTCAGTAATTTCTAATAATTCTTTTGCACAAGGAGCGGGTGGGATTAACTATCAGGCGGTAGTGCGAGATGCAAACGGGAATGTGAAACCGGGACAAACAGGAACGGTGACGTTCAAGATATTAATTGGTTCAGCGAATGGCACTGAGATTTATGAAGAATCCCATTTGGTCTCAACAACGAACACCGGGTTATTTAACGTAAAGATAGGTCAAGGTTCCCCTACTTCGTCTTCAGGGGTGATATTTACAGAAATCGATTGGTCAGCTGGAGAGCATTTTTTGAACGTTTCAGTTGATTTTTTTGGACTAGAAGATCTTGGAACAATACAACTGGTATCGGTTCCATATGCTTTCTACGCTCAGTCATCAGGTGATACGATTATGGCTGGAACAGGGATTCAGGTACTCGGGAAAGACACGATTATTAACACAGGTGACCTATCTAATGTAAATGAATTAATTTCTAATATTTCATTACTAAATGATAGTCTTTTAATTATTGAAGAGGGGCAACTTAATGCAGATACGGTTGATATTTCAAGTTTAAGAAGCTCGACTCAATCGTTTACGTTAAATGGGACATTAGATTCATTAGTTCTGTCCGACGGTGGCGGCGCTGTGGCTATTACTGACTTGGGAATAAATAATACCGATAATCAAAATTTAACACTAGATTCAGATTCTATAAAAATTGAAGGTGGTACAGGAGTAGATTTGAGTAAATACGCAGATACTAGCGAGTTAACCCTTCTTCGAAATAATACGATGTTAAATGCAACGATAGGTGTTGATACTATTATTCAATTGAATGATTCAGCAATACAAATTACAAGTTTAGACGGGACAATTGATACCCTTAACATTAGAGGAAATAGCGGAGATAATGATTTATCAAACGAGTTAATTGACTCCGTCAGGTTCGCTTCAGATTTCTTTTTGCGATTTTATGAAGGAGGAGTG
>JAOKCF010000040.1 GCA_028245195.1 Vicingaceae bacterium
CAAGCCAACCTTAAGTAGGTTAAATGCCCAACTTTGTCAAGTGTATCTCATCGAGATAAGGAGTCAAAGGCTCTATGCTTTTGAAGGTTCGTATTTTCTCAATTTCGTTTGTTTCATTGTTTAAATGAACCTCAACGTAGAAGTCAAATAGACTGTAAAGGGTTAACCCAAAATTTTGCTCTAATCTATTGGTTAAAAATATACCCTCCTCCCAAACAAGTTTCTCTTGTCCATCAAGTGGTAATTGGTTGAACTCATAAATCACCATTTTCGTTGGTTTGCTATCCCTTTAAAAACGATTATATCAATTACTCGATTATATGCCTATGAGTATATTCCTGTCCTTCAGAATCTATGACTCTTATAAAGTAGAATCCCTTTTTTAATTCATCGACATTTATATCTACTCGATTTAAAAGAGACTGTTCTTTTAGGACTAGCCTACCTTGACTATCAATGACAAGCACCTCTACAATACTTCTTTTATTAGACTCTACAATAATATTTTTGTTGCTAGGGTTCGGATAGATTTTAAATACGTTTATTCCATTAAGTTCTTTACTACCAACCGATACATTGCCATATCTTGCTCCATATATGGATTGCACAAAACTGGGGTGGTCTACAAATGGGTTTCTATTATTTTGGTATTTAAAAATGGTATCATTTCTCCTCATTTCTTGGTTACTAACTGTATCAAGTAAATGCCAACTATACAATGTTCTCGCATTGCCGTGCAAAGGCAGTTGACTAGAACTAGGTAAAAGGCTATCTGTTACCTGTAAATCTAGCTCCCCATTTTCTCCTTCATACCTAACATCCATATAAAATATAATCCTTGCTACATCTCCTTTTAAAGAGTCTGGTGGCTCCCATACCCAACGTGACGAAGAAGTGAAAGCATCCGTAGAACCTGAATAAGCTCCACTGTTATCTACATACCTAGTATCACCTTTATCAAAGTTTCTATTGTTTCTTGCTGAGTTGGTGGATATGTCCTCAGCGAACAGATTATGTAAGTCTGTACCTTCTCCTCTAGATGTGCCAAAATTTCCCCTAGATTTAGCCCATACGTGTTCTCTGCTCCATCCTTGACCACTATTATACTCTAATGGCCCATTCATTGAAAATCTTGAGTATATACCTACTACATTAGTTGAATTGTTAGGGTCTTTATCTGCCTGCTTCAGCACATCCCAGCAATCCATCTGAGAACCACTAGTGTAAGGAAACTCAATATGCCCATCAATAATATTATTTAAACTGTCTTTTAAAGTATCTCCTGTAAATCCTATTGCAATGGAATAATATCCATTTGGAATTTGAGAGAAGGATTGAGATGACACTAAAAACAAGAAACTTACTACGAGAGTTAACTTTAAAAAATTCATAATCAAATTTGTTATTCCATAAACTTCTATCTACTCAATATAAATTTCCGTGTTGTACCTCCAGCCTTTATAAAGTATACTCCATTCTCAAAATCAGATAAGTTAAGCTGCACTTGACTCTTCGTACTTGTTATCTCTTTCAGCAACTTCCCTTCAAATGATATTAACTGAATTATACTGCCCTGGACCAAAGTCTCAATGTTAATTATTCCTGCCGCTGGATTAGGAAACAAGTTGATTGCGTTCTTGTCAAAAGCTACTTCGCTAATTCCTGTTGAAGTTAATCCAGATATACGCACATTATCGAAAGCTGCCTCTTCATCGCCTGATTGTAAATCCATTGAAATACGAATGTCTAGCGAATCTCCAGATCCAATAATTGGCCACGTGAAGTCAGTAAAATTACCTGTTAACCGCACTCCATCTCCATAACCATCGCCATTGGTATCCTCAGCAAACTGACCATTAAATGGCCCTGAAGAGCTTGTAAATGTGCTACTGTCTGCTCTGAAGCGACCAATTACTGTCCACGCACCATTATCTATTTTAACTGCTACAGAGATTGAATCTGCCACCCCGTCAATATCTATATCTGTTCCAGAAGCGAAAGCCGCTGTAAATTGCAGGTTCAACTTCCCCGATATATCAATATTGTCAATATAAACTTGCCCTAAGGACCCTGTAAGTGCACCATTAATATCTTCTCCAGCAATAAAAAAAGTTCCATCAAATCCTGAGTAAGTAAATATTTCTTGCGGTGGAGCGCCTGCAGAATCGGTTCTGCCAAAAAAATCTTGATTACTACTGCCTACTGCTGAACCATTAGGGAAAGAGTAACCCGTTGTTGATTCAAAAGACTCGGTGTAAAATGTTGTTTGGCACATTGCCCCTAAGGAGAAGCATAAAAACAAAATAGTGTATAAATTTTTCATATCATTTTTTGTCTAAATTAATTATTTTTTACTTAGTAATGAATAGATTTTTGGGGTTCTAAAAGTCTAGTTTATCTAATAGCGTTGAGTAGAGTTAATAATACTAAATCATAGGCATATCCTCTTCCTGTAGTTCAGATACCTCAATCCCCCTTAAGTAGGTTTAGTTACCTAACTTAAGCAAGTGTTATAGATCGCCACACTCTCTCTTATATGGAGATATAACTATGCTATACAACATCCTTGAAATAGAAAAACATTTCTGTTTAACCCACTCAAGGTTGGTTCTGTTAATACGGGTGAAAGGTTCCAGCTTTTGTTGAGACTCTGTCTGATGTTTTGAGCTATTACAGAAGGCTTATTTACATTGATTGTAAGACAATTGATAGACAACTGAAGGAATTGTAGGTTTGGTTTAAATAATGCCTTGGAAGGGCTTAGAATGAGTCAAATGAGGCATTTTGATGTACTTACTTGGTTGGTTCTGTTGGTGAGGCTGAATGGGTTCAACTTCATTAATTAAGTGCTAAATTTAGC
>JAOKCF010000041.1 GCA_028245195.1 Vicingaceae bacterium
AGAGCAGGGACATTTGCCATTGGTTTGGAGAATGCGCAAACTAAAGCGCGTTTTGCAATTAACATTGAAAAGTATGGCTTAGATAAGGACTACTATACAAACTATCTGAAAAATGTAGAAGCGGTTAATTTGGAAGATGTGAAAGCGATTTCGCAGAAATTCATTAATCCTGCTAACGGTTATATTGTTATTGTTGGAAACAAAGACGAAATCTTAGATAAAGTGAAAGCTTTCGCTCAAGCCAGTATAGTAATCTTAATGGATAACAACGGCGATTTGGCAACGGAAAATACATTGAAACTTGCTCCTACCGGAATAGACGCAAAGGCTGTTATTAATAAATACATAGACGCTGTAGGTGGTTCTAATAATTGGTCTAAGTTGAAAGGAATGAAAACTGAAATGAGCACGAGTACGCAAGGAATGCCATTGACTATAACAATTATATCAGCAATACCAAATAAATCTGCAACGGAAATAGCAGTGAACGGCAATGTAATGCAAAAGATTGTTTTCGATGGTGAAAAAGGAGCTTTAATACAAGGAGGGCAGGCGCAAGAATTTGACGATGAAAGAAACGAAAAAATGGCTTTAGAAACAGCAATGTTCCCTGAAGCAGATTACTTAAAAGGAGAATATAACCTTGAATTGAAGGGCGTAGATATTCAAAACGATGAGGAAGTATATGTTGTTAAAATTATGAAGCCAGGTGGGAAAATTATGAACAATTTTTATAGCGTTGAATCCGGTTTTCTAATTCTGTCACAAGAAACAACTGATGCGGGTATTTCAGAAGTGTTATATTCCGATTATAAATCAGTAAAAAACGTTGTGATACCCCACAAAATTCTAAGAAATGCTGGACCCCAGAAGATGGAATTGAAGGTAGAAAAAATTGTTTTAAACCCGAAGCTAGAGGAAAATACGTTTACTTTTTAAACTATAACAAACTTATTTTAAAGCCTCTTCAAGTTTTTTGAAGAGGCTTTTTTCCAATCTTTTTTTCTACTAAAAATGTGGTAATTCAGTCGCTCTTGCGTAGGGGAAATTAGCTATTTCTTGAACCCTGTGATACCTATTTAAACCTGAAATAGCAACAGTGCTAAGTGCATTTAAATCCAATTGCCCATTATCTGTTAGTGCTGCTTCATCTACATAAATATTTTCAATAGAACCTATAATTAGCATCGTATCGTTTAATTCGATGTCTATTATTTGCTCGAGCTTCATGGCCATTTTTAAC
Source organism: Vicingaceae bacterium (assembly GCA_028245195.1). Classification (GTDB taxonomy): domain Bacteria; phylum Bacteroidota; class Bacteroidia; order Flavobacteriales_E; family Vicingaceae; genus NORP294. The sequence goes on from JAOKCF010000041.1 coordinate 1,244, forward strand.
TTGCTCTCTTGTATAAATGGCGATTGGCAGTCAACAAAGTATTCCGGTGTTAGTTTACATTCTGAAAACTCTGAAATACCAACCTCAAAATTGGCTGAAGTGTAGTGTGCTTTTTCAATAATTTCTTCAGAAATAGAATTAATAGTGAAGCTCCTCGTTTGCTTCATATTGGTGAGTGTGTTTCTTGGCACACTTGCGGGTCGCATTATAAAACCCAACAAAGCTGGATTTGCACCCAAATGCACCACAGAACTAAAAATGGCCAAATTCTCTCCGTGCTTTCCTTTCGTGCCAATGAGGTTTGCTGATTTATATCCACTAACTGAATTCACTAAGTTCAGTCTAAAAATTTTGTCTGTTGATTGGATTTCTTCCTTGCTAAAAGTTTTCATATATTTCTAACAATGAATTTTGAATGTGGTTTTCGTACGTCATTATAAATACGACTTATAAAGGAACATAAAAAAAGCCAAATTCTTTTTAGAATTTGGCTTTTTTTATGTTAAGTTAGTTTTACTAAGCTTTAGCTTCGCCTGAAACTTCATCATCCTCTTTTTTTGATTCTGGCAACGATTTCTGATTTGCAGACTTTAAAGACTTTTTTGGTTTAATGATCTCAATTTTAATGTTCTCCTTTTTATCGTCTAACTTAATACTAATCATGTCTCCCTCTAACAATCTCGATTGAATAATTTCTTCAGCCAATGGATCTTCAACATACTTTTGAATAGCTCTTGCTAGCGGTCTTGCACCATATTCTGGGTCATACCCTTTGTCAGCAATAAAATTCTTTGCTGGCTCAGAAATCTCAACAGTGAAGCCCATTTCTTTTGTTCTACTGTATAAGCCCTCAAGCTCTATGTCAATAATATCGTGAATGTGCTCTTTTGTCAATGAATTGAAAATCATGATGTCGTCAATTCGATTTAAAAATTCTGGAGCAAAAGCTTTTTTCAATGCAGATTGTATTACACCGTCAGCATACTTATCCTTATTTTGTTGTTTAGCCGCTGTAGAAAATCCTACACCTGCGCCAAAATCTTTCAATTGTCTCGCACCAATGTTCGAGGTCATAATGATGATGGTATTTTTAAAGCTAATTTTTCTACCAAGGCTATCAGTTACTTGACCATCGTCTAGAACTTGCAATAGTAAATTGTAAACGTCAGGATGAGCCTTCTCGATCTCATCTAGTAAAATAACAGAGTAGGGCCGTCTTCTAACTTTTTCTGTTAACTGTCCACCTTCTTCGTATCCAACGTATCCCGGAGGTGCTCCAATTAATCTACTAACAGCGAATTTTTCCATATATTCACTCATATCGATGCGTATCAAAGCATCATTATTGTCGAATAAATGTCTTGCTAAAACTTTTGCTAGTTGCGTTTTACCAACACCAGTAGGACCTAAGAAAATAAATGAACCAATTGGTTTATTTGGATCCTTTAATCCTGCACGGTTTCGTTGAATAGCCTTCACCACCTTCTTAATAGCTTCTTCTTGTCC
>JAOKCF010000042.1 GCA_028245195.1 Vicingaceae bacterium
AGCAAACTCAATGCTTCTGCGAAGCACTCTATTCACCTTCTGCTGCAACTCTTTGTCAAAACTTCTGCGCAGCACTATTCCTCCCAGCGGAATTAAACCACCCGATTCTTTTTCCCAGAAATCGCCTAAATCAATTATTTTTTCTAGCCCTTTTTCGGCGTAAGTAAATCGATTTTCATGAATAATTAAACCTGCATCAACTTTGCCATCAAGCACCATTTTTTCAATTTCGGAAAACAGCACTTCTTGCTTGTTTTTGGCCTTTGGATAGGCCATGGAAAGTAAAAAATTAGCGGTAGTGTATTTTCCAGGAATGGCAATTTTTCCGGCATTTATTTGTTCTGAACTTAACTTTTCTCGTGCAATTAACAATGGTCCTACTCCACTGCCCAAAGCACTTCCGGAATGCAACAACTGATAATCATTCAAACAAAAAGCCATAGCATGATAGCTAAGCTTAGTTATGTCTAATTGTTGCTTAAAAGCCTTATCATTCAACTCTTCTACGTCACCTAAAACAACTTCAAAACCCAGACCTTCAGTATCAATTTTTTGTTGCACCATTGCATCAAAAATGAAGGTATCATTTGGACAAGGAGAAAAACCAAGAGTTAATTTATTCATTCTATTCTCATTAAAATCGAAGAAATTGCATTAGCTAAATTATCTAAAGCAAGTTCTATTTCCCAAGATGATCTATTTCGTTTTTCAACATAGTTTGAAATTGCCCTAATTTGTAAAGAGGGTGTATTCATTTGATTACAAACATAAAAAAACGCTGCACCTTCCATGCTTTCCACCTGTGGGTTCAATCGTTTTACAATGGACTTGATTGACAGCTCATTCCCGTGAACAGCATTTACCGTAATCCCAATAACTTTAGTCAGCTTGGAATGTTGAATTTGAAAGGTTGAGAGTAACTTTCCGTTTTTAAATGGAAACTCATTTGCTTCTCGAAGTCCTATTTCTTCGTAGGTCTTCCATTCGTCACCATCTTCTATAAATTCTTCAGAAAATTGATCTTGAACAACTTCTACCACATTACCTAAAGCTAAAGTTCTATCAAAAGCTCCTGCAATTCCAACATTGATTGCGACATCAAATCGTTCTTCCGTTAAGGCTTTAGTGATTTCAAATGTGGTTGCAATCATACCCACTCCGGTAATTAGGATCGAAATAGCGCAACTGGGTTGATCCTTTTCTAACTTTCGTTGAATTGGAACTAACTCTTTATCTGTTGCTGCAACTAGAAGTATTTTCATTTTTTTATTCCTAATAACCTACGAATGATTACCAATTAAACATACTATCCAAACCCACAATGGATTACGAAAAGAGTTGATTTTGGTACATTACATTTACTATGTAGTTACTGCGATTTATTTCACAGGTATTCTTTTCAAGGCTTCTAATAAAAAGCTCCAATATTTATGAACGGAACTAATCTGAACTTTCTCATCAGGTGAATGCGCTCCACGTATGTTAGGGCCGAAGGATACCATATCTAAATTTGGATAGTTGGTTCCAATAATACCGCATTCTAACCCGGCATGACAGGCCATAACACGTGCTTTTTCTTTAAACATTTCTTCATACAAGTCGCTCATTATAGAAACAATGGCAGAATTTGGCTCCGGTGTCCAACCAGGGTAATCTGCATCAAGAGTAACCTTAGCCTTTATAATAGACAATGCTGCTTCTATGGTTCTAACTTCATCATGCTTTTCTGAATCAACAGAACTCCTGCACAAACACAAAACTTCAGCCTTGCCAAGCTTCATGCGCAACTGCGACAAGTTGTTAGACGTTTGCACCAAGCCTTCAATTGTTGGGCTCATTCTATAAATTCCGTTTGGAACAGCATAAACTGCTTTTATAAATCGTTTCGAAGATTCTACCGAAGCGCCTTTTGTGATATGATTCACCGCCTTGGTTTCAAAAATAAAGTTCGGGTCAGTGTCTTTGTATTCTGCAATAACTTCAGCAGAAAATTTATCTTTCACAGCTGTAAAACGATCAAGATGTTTTTTAGCAACTCCTATAACGGCATTCGACTCTCTCGGAATAGCATTTCGCAATCCGCCGCCCTCAATTTCTATGATTGAAAACTCGGTTTCTTGCATTAGTTCATGCATGAATCGATTCATTAATTTATTTGCATTCCCAAGCCCTTTAGTAATATCCATACCTGAATGACCACCCGACAATCCTCTAACTGTTATATGAATGGTCTCAAAGTTTTGATTCATTTCTATTTCATCGTAGAATGCTTCTCCAGAAACGTTCACGCCACCTGCACAACCAATTGTCAATTCATCGTCATCTTCCGTATCTAAGTTCAATAAAATTTCCCCTTCTAAAAAACCGGCCTTCAATTCAAACGCCCCTGTCATTCCTGTTTCTTCATCTATGGTAAAAAAGCCTTCAATAGCAGGATGCGCAATATCTTTAGATTCTAAAAGAGCCATAATTGAAGCAACTCCAATCCCATTATCTGATCCCAAAGTAGTCCCTTCTGCTTTTACCCAGTCTCCATCAATATACATATTAATACCTTCTTCCTCGAAGTCAAAAACAGTATCGTTATTTA
>JAOKCF010000043.1 GCA_028245195.1 Vicingaceae bacterium
TTTCCAACTTTCTACATATTACCAGTGAAAGTCATATAGTGAAAATAAAAAACTCCCATGATGCCGATTGGCAAGATGTTTTCTATCCTTTCTCAGAACTTCGTATCTCTTTTTTAGTTTTAACTTACGGAAAGCTTCTTTTTTCAACGAAGTAAACTTAGATTATGAAAATTAAACAATCAGATGAACTTTTTGATTTGCTAGAGACAAAATATCATTTGTATAATCGTAAGGAATTTGTTGATGACGATCCCATTTCTATTCCGCATCAGTTTACCAAAAAGGAAGATATTGAAATAGCAGGCTTCCTATCAGCAACTATAGCATGGGGACAACGGATTACCATTATTAAAAATGCGAATAAAATATTAAAAATGATGGATTTTGCACCTCACGATTTCATTCTAAATCACACTGCAAGTGATTTAAAAATGACTGAGGGTTTTGTTCACCGAACGTTTAATGCATTAGATTTAAGCTTCTTTTTTACCTCGTTGAAGAACATTTATGATCACCATTATGGTTTAGAGGCGGCCTTTTTACAGCAGCGAGGCAGTGAAAACTCCATTTCAAACTTTAAAAAACTCTTTTTCTCAATCGACCATGAAAGAAGAACGCAAAAACATATTGCTGATCCTATAAAAAAATCTACGGCTAAGCGTTTAAATATGTATTTACGATGGATGGTACGATTAGATCACAACAGTGTAGATTTTGGAATTTGGAAAACGCATCAGCCAAAAGATTTAATGATTCCTTTGGACGTTCACACCGGGAATGTTGGAAGAAGTCTAGGATTACTGGACAGAAAACAAAAGGATTGGCAAGCAGTAGAAGAACTTACTGCTAACTTGCGCAGTTTTGATGCTAACGACCCTGTAAAATACGACTTTGCCTTATTCGGGATGGGAGTAAATGGTGATATAAAAGGTTTGTAATGTAGTAATTAGTTAAGAACCAACTCTCTTTGTTTTAAATCCTTTTTTGGACAACAGTTCCATCACTTTTTCTCGACTATCCCCTTGAATGATAATTTCACCATCTTTTGCACTGCCGCCAACACCACACGATGCTTTCAACGATTTGCCTAAAACTTTTAAATCATCATCACTGCCAATAAAATTTTTAACAACAACAGCAACTTTTCCACCTCTATTTTTCTTGTCCAAATGGACTTCAAGCAATTGCTCAGAAGCGCTTACTGTTTCTTGTTCTTCATTTTCAGGTTCAGTGCTAAAATCAGGATTCGTGGAGTAAACGACTCTGTTGTTTTTTATTTTTCGTCCCATTTTACAAAGGTAGAGAAAGCTCAAGTTTTTTTATTTATTTCTTAACAATTGATAAATCGTCAGAATTTATTCTAAATTTGAATCTCGGTTTCGACCGGACCTTAATGGTTTCCAATTTCGATTGGAATTAAAAGGGAATTCGATGAGATTTCGAAACTGTTCCCGCAGCTGTAAGCTCCATTAACCAATGGCCAATCATGCCACTTTCTGTTATCTAACAGTTGGGAAGGCGGTCAAAGGGGAGTAAGTCAGAAGACCTGCCTTTAAGAAACATACTTTCGGGATAAAAGTGAAGCGCGAGCTTGCCTATTTTTGGCTTCTTACCCTTTATGATTTTCTCGGTTTAATAAATTATTAATCTGATTTTTAGCAAAAAAAATAAATCTGCTAAGAATCGTAAAAAAAACCGAAGATGAAAAAAATTACTTTTTCAATTGCTCTCTCCGTAATAACCTTAGCAAGTGTTGCTCAAAAAACTGTTTTAGTTAATGGTGGTAGATTTGGCAATCAGGCTGAGAATGTATCAATTAGTATCTATGATACCCAAACTCAAACGTCAACTACAATAGATAGTATTGGTGCGCAGTCCGTTCAAGATGTGTTAATTGATGGAAATATTGCCTTTGTTGCTGCACAAGATTCAATAGTTAGATACGATTTATCTTTAAACGTAAGAACTGCAGCTGTTAAGTTCGCAGGTTTCAGTACAAAAACAATGGCTTTATCAGCTAATAACGAGCTCATTGTGTCCAACTGGTATGGTAAAACTTCAAACAACGTCTACATTTATAATCAAACAACATTGAATTTATTGGATTCCATCAACATCCCAGGTGGAGTTACTTCGATGTTAGTTGAGTCTTCAAATGATTTATTAGTTGTGACTCAAAATCAATCTACTGGAGCTCCAAATTACAAAGATACCTTAGGTAGTATAATTGCTGCCACCATCTCGAATAGAACAGTTATTGCTCCTTTGACCGTTACAGGCTACACTGGTGAAGTAGGTGAGTTAATTACAAAACCTAATGGAGCTGGAGCTTATGCTTTTAATTCTGAATCCAATACAATAGTTGACGTAAACGCAACTAATTTCCCTTTTATAACAACATCTATTGTAAATACAATTCAAAATTTAAAGATTAGAAATAGATCCCAATATGAAGTGGTTGGTGATACATTATTCTTAAGAATGAATCAAGGCATCGGGACTATGAACCTATCAAATTTAACTGT
>JAOKCF010000044.1 GCA_028245195.1 Vicingaceae bacterium
GAAAAGAAGGAAATGCGATAAGTTTCAAAGCACTTTTGGAGCTTTTAAAAGACACCGATGAACCCACGGTAGAAGCTGCAATTATTGAATTTCTGTACGACCTAAAAGATGAAGAGAGCATTCCTGTGCTCATTCATGCAATTCAAGACAAAGAGTATTCATTTTATCAAAGTTTTTTGGTTGCAACTTTTTGGCAATCAGCAATCGATGGCTCTACGCACTTAGATTTATTTGTAAAAACGGCTATCAATGGAGATTATATGACAAGTCTTGAAGCGTTAACCGTTGTCGAAAATTTTGATAGTGCCTTTTCTCAAGATGAATTATTGGACGCGGAGTCTGAGTTATTAGAAGCCATAGAAGAGGTAGAAGATGGCGACAAAAAAGTTCTACTTGTGAGTATGGCGGATGTGGTTAGAAACCTACCAATTGAAGGAGAATAATGGCAAAAATAGATTACACAGCACTGAAAGAAAAGTTAGAGGTAAATAAAGAGTGGCCTCGAGTATATTTTTTTAAATTCATAGTCCCTGCCAACAATAAAAAATTAGCACAGGTTGAAGCTCTTTTTGGAGCTGAAGCTCAGGTTACGCTAAAACAAAGTAGTAAAGGGAATTTCGTAAGCGTTAGCGCCAAGGAATTAATGTTGAGCTCAGACGGAATTATTGACCGCTATGAAAAAGCTTCGAAAATCGAAGGCTTAATGGCACTTTAATCTCCAATCTTCGACGTCAACGGAAACCTCAACCCTTCCATATTATTTACTCTAGCTCGGATAGAACCAACCAAAATCGGTGTTTCAATAAGCAATGGAACCCTGTTTTTGTCATCAGTCACGTAAACGGTCATGCCCGACCCGGCATTAAAAATAGTACCTTCTATTAAAAGTGGGGCAAACTTAATGCACCTAAACTCTCCTACTTCTTTAATCTTCAAATCCTCTTTTCCTAAATACTCTATGGAGCTATCATGTGACTCGTTATCTAAGAAAATTGTGATTGGAATTTTATCACCTTTCTCTAAATTCGAATAATCTAAGTTTCGGGCAACATAAATCATGCTCAATACATCATAGCTGCAGTCATTTAGCCTTACGGTATCCTTCACATATGGCTCATATTTTTCCATTTGGCGTAAAGTGTAGGCTTCATTTTTATTGTAATTGAAAACATAATCTTCTCTAATATGCGTACCTCCCTCATTTACAGTTCTTTTAAAGCGTAGAGGCTTCATTGTTTCTACATTCATGTACGTTTCATAGTGATCTCGTACCTTATAAATCCAATCGTATTTCCTAAATGTTTTGCCCTTACTATTAAAATGATAAAAATTTTGACCTTTAACATTCATCGAATCTACATTAAAGGAAACTTCTCCTGCACCAACCCAAAAACCTGCTAAATGATAGTAAATAGTGTAGTCTATTCTTTCCCCTATTTTGAAGCTAGTATTTTCAATCGCACAACTTTGACCAAAAGTTGAAATGGATACAATTCCGAATAGTAAATAAAGCAGCGCTTTCATAGGGTTCAAAATAACGAAACAAAGCTCAAAGTAACATATCCCAATTCAATGCTTTCTTTAAATTTGCCCCATGAACTTTGAACTATCTCAAGAATACATAGAACTCATCAAATTGTTGAAGTTGACCGGAATTGCAGAAACTGGAGGAATGGCAAAAGCCTTAGTAGAAGATAAGCAAGTATCGTGCAACGGACAAATTGACACCAGAAAGCGTCTTAAAGTAAGAAAAGGTGATATCATCGAAGTACTTGACCAAAAAATAACCATTATATGAAATATTATTATTCTCTAATTATAGCTTTATTTCTCACCATTACTGCATCTGCACAATTTGGTCAAAACTCTGACATAGAAGTATTAGCAATTCTATCTCCAAGTTCTACAAACACATATAGCACGGTAGATACGTTCGACATTGAAGTGCGAATTAGGAACAACGGGCCTAACACTTTGATACCTGGAGATGAATTTATTATAAACTACTCTGTTGGAGATGGTACTTCTAATTCGGTTTCAATTGACACTTTGTTGCTGGTAGGCTTTAACAGAATAATGCAAGTTGGTGAGGGCCGAACTTACATTTTAGCCAAAGACTTTATCATAAATGGAAATAACATATTTTCTGCATGCGCAAGTGTAAGCGGAACTACAATATACCCTATTAACATCAATAAGTTTCCGGGAGAG
>JAOKCF010000045.1 GCA_028245195.1 Vicingaceae bacterium
TGGCAGAAGAACCAATTTCACCTTCTTTGATTTTTTGTTTGAAGTAATCCATCGAAATGTAGGCCCAGACGTCTCTGTTCAAGTCAATTAAAATAGTATTGATTCTTTTAAGTGCATCAAATAGTCGTGCTAAGTTGTCATAATGTTCAACTTGGGTTGTAATTTGACTTCTTGTTAAACCCAGCGTATCATCAACAAATTCGTTTGCAAACTCTACCCAATCAACGTTTGGGTAAGCAACAAAATGGGCATTAAAATTGCCTGTCGCTCCACCAAATTTTGCAGAAAAAGGCGTGCTAATTAATCCGTTGTATTGCTCTTTTAATCGGTCTGCATACACCATAATTTCCTTTCCAAGTCGAGTAGGAGAAGCTGCCTGGCCGTGTGTTCTTGCTAGCATTGGAATGTCTTTCCATTCTATGGCAAATGCATTTAGTTCTGAAATTACTTCATTTAACTCTAACAAGTACACATCTTCAATTGCATCTCTTAATGAGAGTGGAATTGCTGTATTGTTAATATCTTGAGAAGTTAGTCCGAAGTGAATAAACTCCAACTGTTCTTTTAAATCTGTGTTGGCCAGTTTTTCTTTGATAAAATACTCAACAGCCTTAACATCATGGTTGGTAGTTTTTTCAATTTCTTTAACTCTTTCAGCATCGGTATCATCAAGGTTGATGTGAATGTTTCTCAATTCCTTATAATGAGCCTCAGTAAGATTGGCAAGTTGAGGTAGAACTTTACTTAATGAAATATAATATTCAACCTCTACCCGAACTCTGTATTTAATTAAAGCTGCTTCAGAAAAATATTGAGAAAGTTGACTTACTTTGGAAGCATATCTGCCATCGATAGGCGAAATAGCGTGCAATGATGAATGACTCATTTGTAATTAATCTTTAAATGTTTTTTGGAGTTCTTCGTAAATGAAATGGCTCAATTCCTGAACATATTCATTAGAGAAGTCGAATTTTATTCCTGCTGCTTCATAAATTTCACCAATTGACTTGGTGTAACCCAATGAAAGAGCATTTTTGTATTGCTGGATTGTTTTTTTAGAATCTTTCTTGTAATTCCGCCACATTGCAACTGCACCAAGCTGCGCCATTCCATATTCTATGTAATAAAATGGCACTTCGTATAAATGCAATTGCCGTTGCCATTGTGTAGCTTTAAACATCTCTAGACACGTCCAATCAACTTGTCCCGAACTAAATTCTTCTGTTAAACTTAACCAATAGTTATTTCTCTCAGCTACTGAATGATTTTTATGCGTGTAAATCCAATGTTGGAATTTATCAATTGTTGCGACCCAGGGTAAAGTGCCAAGAATGTCCATCAATTGATCTCTCTTTGCACGTTTTAAATCTTCCTCGTTGTCGAAAAATACATCCCAGTTATCCATGCTAATTAATTCCATACTCATGGAAGCTAGTTCAGCAATTTCAGATGTTAGTCCTTTAAAATCAGTTAGCTCTAGTTTATGGCTTAATACTGAGTGAATGGCATGGCCACCTTCATGAATCATTGTGACAATGTCTCTAAAAGACCCTACGGCGTTCATGTAGATAAAAGGAAATCCTGATTCATAAAGCGGATAATTAAATCCTCCTGGGGCTTTTCCTTTTTTAGATTCTAAGTCAAGGTGTTTTTTTCGATTCATTTCGCGCAAGCAATCACCAAAAAATGGATCAATATTGTCGAAACACTTGATGGTCTTTTCTAATAACTCCTTACCATTTTCGAAAGGTTTTAAAGGTTCTTTCAAATCGATGTCTACACTTAAATCCCAAGGTTTTAAGCTTTTTACGCCAAGTTTTTCTTTCCGACTATTAGTTATTTTGTTTAACAACGGAACTAAATGAGTCTTGATGGAGCTATGAAATGCTTCACAGTCTTCTGCAGTATAATCAAATCTACCCATCGCTTTGAACATATAATCTCTATAGTTTTCAAAGTTGGCATTCTTGGCTACTTCTTCTCTCAATTCAATTAAATCATCAAAGAGCGTATCTAGTTTTTTAACTTCTTCATAACGTCTATTTTGAATTAAAAAGTAGAGCTCCTCACGAATTTTTCGATCTGTGTTTTTTAAGAATTTTGCGGCAGCCTGTAATGTAAATTCTTTTCCCTTATAGGTAATGCTCATTTCTGCAGAAATAGCGCCATATTTTTGCGA
>JAOKCF010000046.1 GCA_028245195.1 Vicingaceae bacterium
CTTTTTTACAAAGACAAACCCAAAGGCAGTTCCATTGATTATATGGAGAATCAAATTGCTCGAATAATGGAAGACAAAAAGTTACAAGATCTTTATAATTTGAGCTACGATCAAGTTTCAGGTCTGCGACCTACCGTAGGGATTGTTGCAAATAAAATAGATGAAACCGGAAACTCGGAAGCTAAATCGGATAAACTAGCAATGATTTTAGGTCTTGTTTTAGCCATGATCATTTATTTTTTCATTTTTCTATTTGGAGTGCAGGTAATGAGAGGAGTACTTGAAGAGAAAATCAACCGAATTATTGAAGTAATTATTTCTTCCGTTAAGCCATTCGAATTAATGATGGGTAAAATCATTGGAATTGCTATGGTTGCTCTAACCCAAGTAGGTATTTGGGTCGCATTGAGCACTGGTATTTATGCAACTGCTGTAACCGTCTATGGAGATGATATAGCAAAAAACCAAAAGAACCAAATTGAGCAGGTAGAAAGTTCAAATCCAGTGGGCAGCGAATTGGCAAATGCAGCAAATGATGGTTCGATTTTCCTGAAGATCAAAAACAATGTGGACACCATTAATTTTCCATTGGTTATTGGTTGTTTTATCTTCTTCTTTTTGGGAGGTTACTTACTATATGGATCATTGTTTGCAGCAGTGGGAGCTGCAGTGGACAATGAAACTGATACCCAACAATTTATGATGCCGATTACCATACCGTTAATACTAGCCATTGTAATTGCGCAAGTAGTAATGGACAACCCTGATGGGCAGTTGGCGTTTTGGGGCTCTTTATTCCCGCTTACCTCCCCTATTCTCATGATGGTTCGAATACCTTTCGGAGTTGACACATGGGAAGTAGCTTTATCTATGGGGCTCTTAATTATTAGCTTTATTGGAACTACAGCTATGGCAGGTAAAATATATCGCATAGGAATATTGATGTATGGAAAGAAGCCAAGTTTTAAGGAAATTGGCAAATGGATTGTAACAAAGACGTAAAATGGCAATAATATTAGTAGTGGACGATGACCGTCCAATTAGAAGCACGTTAAAGGAGATTCTTGAGTTTGAGAAATTCAAAGTAGATGATGCTGAAGATGGTCAAATGGCTATTTCTAAAGTAGAAAAAAACGATTACGACTTGATTCTCTGTGATAAGCGAAGTTTTACCCGCTCCATTAGGCCCAAGCAGGCCGTATATGCAACCTTTTGGTACATCAATGCTAACATCATCCAATGCTCTGTGCGTTGCATATTGTTTAACAATGTTTTCCGCTTTTAAAATTGAACTCATAAAATTGAAATTTAAACAAATATAATAGGAGTAATTGATGCGTCGAGTGTTTTGGCAGGAAATATTAAAAACAAATGATGAATGGTTACTTCTGGCATAGAATTGGCACACCGACCACTGAAGAGATTAATTAATTGCAAATTAAAGTTGAACCTTATGAAAAATCTAAAAGGAATAATCAGCATTACTAGTATATACATTGTGGGAGCACTTTTCTTTATTTCTTGTGTGCAATATGGAAGGGACGCTAGAGATGGAAGAAACGGCTTTGATGGTTTTAACGGAAGAGACGGTTTAGCAAACATACAGAGCAACACTTACTTTGTTGGAACGGGAGATGTTATCGTAACAGGTCTTGTTCAAGCATACTTTTCTTTAGATGCAAACCCAAATACAAGGCGTTGGATTGCATTACCTTATTTCGATTTTGGTTATTCTTATGTTCAAGGTTTTACAACCTTGAACATAATGATAATCCTGGTTCACCAGATGACCTATGGTACAAGAGCGTTATCATTCCGCAAGCTGCAAGAATAGACGGACTAAATTTAAAAGATTACAAAGCCGTTTTTACGGTGTATGGCTTAGAGTATTAATTCAATTGATATAACCTAAAGTCATCTTATCGAGAATGTTATTCTTCGATAAAATCTAAGCTCACTGAATTTATGCAATACCGTAAACCTGTTGGGTCTGGCCCATCTTCGAAAACATGACCCAAGTGCGATCGGCATACACTGCATTCCACTTCCACTCGGTTCCAACCGTAACTATTATCCTCTTTTTCAGTTACATTGCCCTTTATGTAGTCGTAAAAACTTGGCCATCCTGTACCTGATTTGAATTTCGTT
>JAOKCF010000047.1 GCA_028245195.1 Vicingaceae bacterium
AATTTGGTTTTCATGGAATTTAATCGTCTAAAGGACAAAAGCCTTCAAAAGCTTCCGGCACAGCATGTAGATACAGGAATGGGTTTTGAGCGTTTGTGTATGGCAGTGCAAGGTAAAACATCAAATTATGATACGGATGTATTCATACCATCTATTCATTCTTTGGAGAAAATTGCAAAAAAGGAATATGCTGCAACGGATGATAAAAAAGACGTGGCTTTCCGTGTAATTGTAGATCACATTCGAGCCATTTCATTCTCCATTTCGGATGGTCAGTTGCCCTCTAACACAGGAGCTGGTTATGTTATTCGAAGAATTTTAAGAAGAGCGGTTCGTTACGGGTATAGCTTTCTTGACTTGAAAGAGCCTTTTATGTATCAGCTGGTTAATCCGTTGATAGCAACGTTAGGCTCCACCTTTGATGAATTAGCAGCTCAAAAAACGTTGATTTCAAAGGTTATAAAGGAGGAGGAAGCCTCTTTTTTGAACACACTTGAAAAAGGGATTCAATTGTTCGAAAATAAAGTAGTAACCAAACCTGCAGTTATTGACGGTGATTTTGCTTTTGAATTGTATGATACATTTGGTTTTCCAATTGACTTAACTCAATTATTAGCTCAAGAGAGCGGACTAAAAGTTGACATGCAAGAGTTTGAGAAAAACTTAAAAGCACAAAAAGACAGGTCAAGAGCTGCAACAAAGGTTGATGCCGGAGATTGGGTAGAAGTTTACAAAGACGATAAGGAGGAATTCATTGGATACAATCGAACAGAGTCGAAGGTAAAAATTTCTCGTTATAGAAAAGTGAATCAAAAAGGAAAAGATGCCTACCAATTGGTATTTAACCTTACACCGTTTTACCCGGAAGGTGGAGGACAAGTTGGCGATACGGGATACATTAAAGCTGAAGGTGAAAAATATTCGATACTAGATACCAAGAAAGAGAATAACTTGATTATCCATTTTATTGCGGAATTACCCGATAATTTAGAATCGGATTTTCAAGCAGTTGTGAACTCTAGTAAAAGAGAGTTAACGAAAGCAAATCATACTTCTACTCATTTGTTAAACCAAGCATTGCGAGAAATATTAGGAACACATGTGGAGCAAAAAGGCTCCTTAGTGAATGATTCTTATTTGAGGTTTGATTTTTCTCATTTTCAGAAAGTTGAAGCAGAAGAAATTCGAAAAATTGAAGATTTTGTGAATCAAAAAATTCGGGAGAATTTAATTTTGGAAGAAGAGCGTAACCTACCCATTGAAGAAGCAAAAGCACGAGGAGCTATGGCACTTTTTGGTGAAAAATACGGCGATACTGTTCGCATGATTCAATTTGGTGATTCGGTTGAATTGTGTGGAGGAACTCACGTGAAAGCGACCGGAGAAATTGGACTCTTCAAAATAACTCATGAAGGTGCAGTTGCTGCGGGTATTAGAAGAATAGAAGCGATAAGTTCAGAGAACGCACTGCAGCAATTTTATGGTCAAAATGATTTAATAAATGAGCTAAAAACGAGCTTGAAAAATCCTAAGAACATTAAACAATCGATTGACTCCTTATTAACCGAAAACTCTAAGTTGCAAAAAGAAATAGAAAGCATTAAAGCAAAGGCTGCAGGTAATTTGAAAGGTGAATTACAAGATAAAATCAAATCTATTAATGGTGTAAACGTCTTAATTGAAGAAGTTGGAGTGGATGCAGGTTCTGCTAAAAACATAGCTTTCCAATTGAAAGCAGAAGTAGAGCGGTTGTTCTTAGTCTTAGCCTCAAAAGCAGAAGGGAAGCCAACCATTACAATTTTAATAAGCGACGAATTGGTGGCTGAAAAAGATTGGAATGCAGGTAAGCTCGTTCGTGATTTAGGTAAACACATTCAAGGCGGCGGAGGAGGTCAAGCCTTTTTTGCTACTGCAGGAGGTAAGAATTCAGATGGAATTGAAGCAGCCTTGAAAGCCGCAAGAGAGATGATGTAAGTACAAGGTAAATAATATAAAAAAAGGTCTATCCGATATCGGGTAGACCTTTTTAGTTTAAGTTGTGCTCGCGGCTTATCGCTTAACAAATTTCAAATCAACTACTTTTTTTTGACCAATAAGCTTTAATAGATAAAGCCCATTTTCAAATTCAGAAACATTAAGGTTATT
>JAOKCF010000048.1 GCA_028245195.1 Vicingaceae bacterium
AGAAAGCTCTAAAAACGCAAATGAAATCACTTCATTACCTTAATAAATACCTTTGGGAATATAGATACCGATTGATATTGGGAATTGTATTTATTGCTATTTCAAATGTGTTTGCAATCTATCCACCACAAATTGTAAGCGAAGCCATTGACGCTGTTGCAAACTCAGCAGAAATTCAACAGATTGTTGGAGATGAAGAGTTACCCATAAAGGTAAACGCTGCAAAAGAGACGTTGTTAACGCATTATATCAAACACTTACCCCTCAAAACAAAACTGATTGTTTTTGTCGCTTTAGTGCTACTCATGGCGCTGCTAAAAGGAGTTTTTACCTTTTTTATGCGTCAAACAATTATTGTAATGTCTCGATTGGTGGAATATAACTTAAAAAATGAAATTTACGAGCACTATCAGGTTTTAAGTATGTCCTTTTACAAGCGGAACAACACCGGTGATATTATGAATCGTATTTCGGAAGATGTTAGCCGCGTTAGAATGTATTTAGGACCGGGGATCATGTATACTTTAAACCTAATTCTACTTTTCGCAATGGTTATTCCTGTGATGCTTTCTAAAAGTGTGGAATTAACCTTGTATGCTTTAACTCCCTTGCCCATTTTGTCTATTTTGATTTACATTATTTCAAGTAAAATCAATAAAAAAAGTGAAGCCACTCAGCGCCAATTGTCGTTACTCTCTACTTTTTCTCAAGAAAGCTTTTCGGGAATCAGAATCATCAAGTCTTTTGTAAAAGAAAAATACATGAATCTTGTATTAAAGAAAGAAGCTGAAGAATACAAGGATCGAAATCTGGATCTGGTAAAACTAGAAGCTTTCTTCTTTCCTGTGATGATGATGCTGATTGGATTGAGCACCATTTTAACCGTTTACATGGGCAGTTTGAAAGTAATTGAAACGAGAGGAATGGAAAATGCTATTTCCATTGGAGACATTGCTGCATTTATAATTTACGTCAACATGCTAACTTGGCCTGTTACTGCCCTTGGCTGGGTTACATCAATAGTACAAAGAGCGGCGGCTTCACAAACTAGAATCAATGAATTTTTAGAAACGGTACCGGATATTCAAAACTCTGCAGACACAAACATTCCAATTATTGGAAAAATTGAATTTAAGGACGTTTCATTTGTCTATCCTGAATCAGGAACCAAAGCTGTGCAGCATGTAAACTTTGAAATTTCGAAAGGTGAAACCCTCGCTATAATTGGAAAAACTGGATCGGGAAAGTCTACTATTGCCGACTTGGTATGCCGCCTTTTTGATACCACAGAAGGAGAAGTTTTAATAGATGGTAGAGACATTAAGTCTATTAATTTAAATAATTTAAGAATTGAAATTGGATACGTTCCTCAAGAAGTTTTTCTGTTTTCCACTAATATCAAAAACAATATCTCTTTTGGGTTACAAGATCAAGATATTCCGCAATCACGAGTAGAGGAAGCCGCAAGAAAAGCTGCGATTGATTCGAACATTAAAACCTTTAAAAAAGGATACGATACGTTGCTAGGGGAAAGGGGAATAACTCTATCCGGAGGTCAAAAACAACGAATTTCAATTGCTCGAGCAATTATCGATGAACCAAAAATTTTGATTTTTGATGATTGCTTATCTGCAGTAGATACCGAAACAGAGGAAGAAATTTTGAGTAACCTGAAACAACTCATGAAAAATTCTACTTCGATTATTATCAGCCATAGGATCTCTTCAATAAAACATGCAAATCGCATTTTAGTAATGGACGAAGGTAGAATTGCAGAACAAGGCACCCATGAGAAATTACTGGCAGCTAAAAGTCTTTATTACGAAACGTATCAGAAACAATTACTTGAAGACGAAAAAGAAATAATTTAGAAATATTGACTAGTCATTCCTCGACTGTTTAGTCATATATTTTTTCATTAGATTTGTTAACTTAACAAAAAGCAAAAGCTATAGAATAAAAAACTACACTTGAAGATGGATAATGAGCACGAGGGTTCAAAGCGAAGAACCGATGATATTTACTCAAAATCGCTAAGAGCAAGAAATAGAACCTATTTCTTTGATGTAAAATCTACTAAATCAGAAGA
>JAOKCF010000049.1 GCA_028245195.1 Vicingaceae bacterium
AATGAAACTTATGGAGTACAAGCAGTGAAATTAGGCTTTGGTTGTGTCCAAGCTGTTGTGTAGGAACTAAAGTTGTTACATTTAGTCACATTAGAAACATCCCACGAGCCGATGTCTTGATTGAAGGACGAGGCAGAAGAAAACATATAACTCATATCAGCCACATTAGAAACATTCCAACTGCTAATATTTTGATTAAAATTTGTTGCGTTTAAAAACATAAAACCCATGTTAGTCACATTAGCCACATTCCACAAACTTATATTTTGATTAAAATTTGTTGCTTCTGAAAACATAAAACCCATATCAGTTACATTAGATATATTCCACAAACTTATATTTTGATTAAAATTTGTTGCATATTCAAACATACTATTCATATCAGTTACATTAGATATATCCCACGAACCAATGTCTTGGTTAAAGGAAGATGCATTGGCGAACATTGCATAAGCGCTGCTAAGATTAGAAACATTCCAAGAACTTATATCTTGGTTAAAGTTAATGGCTGAGAAGAACATTCCTGAAGCATCAACTACATTTGACAAATTCCAGGAGCTAATGTCTTGGTTGAATAAGGAGTCATTATGGAACATTAGTCCCATTCTGCGTACTTTGGAAACGTCCCAAGAACTAATGTCTTGATTGAAGGACGAGGCATTGCGAAACATATAGTCCATATTAGTGACATTGGACACATCCCACGAGCCTATATCTTGATTAAAACCTATCGCAGAATCTAGCATAGAGGTCATATTAGTTATTTTAGTTACACAAATATTGGTAACATCTTGGTTGCTAATAATCTTATTTTTTAGTTGAGTAGAGTTCACTACGGTGTACAAAATTCCATTCACAGTTGCTGTATCTCCTATTATGGCAGCTGCACCTGCCTTTATTGTGACTCCATTGGCATCAAGATAGATTAATGCATTATTTATTGGAGTTGTCGGTGTTGTTGGGGTTGTTGGTTCAGTAGTATCGTCATCCTTTTCACAAGAAAATAGAGATATCGATATAAGTGCTATTAGAGAATATTTTAATAGTTTCATAGATGAGTTTACTTGGTCACAAAGAAAGTAATATTTTCAAGAACCTCAGCTAGAGCTTTAACAAAATCCCAAACCTTTCGGCCGCTCAAAAAGAACTAACCAAAGGGGGTTAAATAGGAATGGTTTTCTATTTCAAGGGGAGTTGTATGGCATAGTTATAACCCCGTATTAGAGACTGTATAACGATGTATAACACTTCTTTGGTTAGGTATTTAACCTACTTAAGGGGGACTTGAGGTAGCTGAATTACAAGAGGAGGATATGCCGATGATTAGTCCTTTTTAAAACAAAAAAGTCCTGCCGATGCAGGACTTTTAGTTACAGGATTTAAAGTATTAAGTTAATTTATTGTGCTGTATAGGTCTGTCTAAATTCAATGGTATCACCCATTTCAATAAAACTGCCGCCAAGAGTTAATACAGTACCATTATTTGTTATAATATTAAGAGTGTCAGCATCTGGTCCTGGATCAAAGATTAACTTTGTTTCTGAATCATAAAAAGCCCAATTTCCAGCTTCGGTTTGAGGGTCGGTAGGGTCGCACTTTGTTGCTCCTTCATCAAACGCAAGAGAACCGTCTGTCTCAAATCTTTGAATATTGTCTTGTTGACAAGCAGGATAAATATTAGTATCAAGACCCGTGATTATTGTAACTCCATTTTGAATAACTGTAAAATCACTAATAATGAAATTCTTTCCACACAACTTTTCAGTATTTGTCTCAGTATTACCAACTTGATTTATCCAAACGGTATCTGAGTTTATTGCACCTCCCGTTGTTGAAACTTCAATATATGCAAGTCGATTTGTGATTCCCGGGTTTGCAGCTGCAGTTGCAGTTACTGAGGTGCTTCCTGTTCCGCTTTTCGGAGTTGCAGTAATCCAACTAGCGGATGGCGTGGCGGTCCAAGTTAATCCAGTACTTACATTGAAACTTGCCTGGCTACCTGTTGCAAATCCTAGTCGCAATGTA
>JAOKCF010000005.1 GCA_028245195.1 Vicingaceae bacterium
GAACCAATACTCGATCTAGCTCCGTAAGTGTAAGAATTTGCTTCTCTCAAGTTTAAATTCAATTTAGAAACAAATCCTCCGCCTAAAATTCCATTAGTAATATTAGCTTTTATTGCATCTTCACTACCTGGCTTTAAATCGATAATGTTCACTGCTGAAATTACCGATTGAACAGCTCCCGGCTTATTAACAAAAACAACCTGCATAGTTTTTGGGGCAACTGGCATTTCGTATTTATGGGTTGGTACTTCCCCACTCTTCCAATCACCAAAGTATTTTGTAATTAATGCTTTTGCTTCCTTTACATCAATATCTCCAACAACTGCCAAGTAGGCTACATTTGGTTTCATATAAGTGTTGTACGAAGCTTTAACATCTACTAATTGAATGTTTTTAAGTGTTTCCTCTGTTGTTCTCTCACCGTAAGGGTGGTCTTTCCCAAATAGAAGAACACTTTGTACATTACCAGCAATATCATCTGGATCATCTTTCTCTGTTTGCTTGGCAGAAATATACTGTGTTTTCAGCTTCTCTAATTCTTCCTCTTTAAAGTCAGAATTCTTAATAACATCAGACATTATATCTAATAACTTCTCTTGATGCTTTTTGAGAGTTGAACCGAAAATAGAACCGGCAGAAGTGAAAAATCTTGCACCCATGAAGTCTACTTCAAAATTCAATTCTTCTTTTGTTCTATTCGTCGTTCCTTTAGACATTAAATCACCAGCAATTTGAGATGCTCCAGCCTTATCTCCTTCTACTATTGGGTCAATATCAAACTGTAAAGAAAATGACACTTTTGGTAATTTGTGATTCTCTACAACAAAAACTTTCAACCCATTCTCTAGGGTGAATGATTGTGTTTCACCTAATTCAATTTTAGGTGCGGGGCCTGGTTCGGGCATTTTACTTCTGTCTACCTGCGCTTTAACTGTACTGCACAACAAAAGCATTACTATGTTGATATATATCTTTTTCATCTCTTAATTTCTTTCTATTTCTAATTTAGTTTGCTTGTTGTGCCTTTGGTAAATAGTATAGTACAACTCTATTTTCATCAGTTAAATATTTCTGAGCTACTTTTCGAATGTCCTCTTTAGAAACTTTCATATATCGCTCAATCTCGGTATTCACCAAGTTTGCATCACCAAAATAGACGTGATAGTTGGCCAAGTTTTCGGCTAAACCTTGAACACTTGAGTTTCCACTAATGAAATCATTTTCAACTTGATTTTTTAATTTCTGAAATTCTAATTCTGAAATCAACTCTTTCTTTACTATTTCAGTTTCAATGTCCATTGCATCTTCCAACTCAGTTGGTGCTACACCCATGTTGGTAATTCCAAACATTAACGCCAATCCCGGATCTTCTGTCGGCAAAGGAAATGCTCCAACAAATAATGCCTTTTGCTTCTCATCTTTAATCACCTTTTGAAAACGTGAGCTCTCGCCCTGCGATAACAATTGAGATAACATACTCATTGCATAATAATCTTCTGTTCCTTGACCAGGCATGTGATAACCCATTACAACTGCAGGTAATTGTATGTTATCGTAAATTGTATCTCTTACTTCCGCAGTTTTATTTGGCTCAACTATCGTTGGTCTTGGAATAGCTTTAGTTCCTTTAGGTATGGTACCGAAATACTCAGCAATCCATTTTTTTGCTTGCGAAATATCAATATCTCCTGCTATTGAAAGTGTTGCATTGTTAGGAGCATAGAATGTTTTATAAAAGTCCATAAATTCCGATAATTCAGCTTTGTTGATGTATTCAGGAGATCCGCCTGGTGTCCATCTGTATGGATGTTCGACAAATGCATGACCAAAGGTTTCGTTCAAGATTGTGCCGTATGGTGTGTTTTCATTTCGCTGCTTCAATTCTTCTTTTACCACACCTCTTTGAGTTTCGACACCTTCTTGATCAATTTTAGCGTGCATAAGTCTTTCAGATTCCAACCATAAAGCTAGTTTTAATTGGTTTGAAGGCAAAATTTCAAAATAATAGGTTCTATCAAAAGAAGTATTTGCATTTAATACACCACCATTACCTTGCACAATTTTAAAAAACTCACCTCTTTCAATGTTTTCTGATCCTTCGAATAACAAGTGTTCAAAAAAGTGAGCAAATCCAGTTCTGCTAGGATCCTCATTTTTAGATCCAACATGGTACAATACTGAAACAGCAACTATTGGTGTAGATTTATCTTGATGTAAGATAACATGCATTCCATTATCTAGATCATATTCAGTAAAATCAATCTTATTGGATTGAATCTGAGCACTACTAATCCCAAAGGTCAATAGCGCAACCACTGCAAGAACAATTCTTTTTTTCATAAAATTATTTTTAGATTTTCGAAATTACGAAAAGATGCAGAATCCTTGCACGAGATATATGTATGGTCGGTAAAATGTAATTACAAATGGAATAAACTTGGGAGAAGTTATTATTTTTTTATATCTTCATTTCTTTAAAAATTAACCTCTATGAAAAATCTTATTACTTCATTTTTAGTTTTATCTTCAATTCTTTCGTTCGCTCAAGCTACGAGTGGAGGTCCAGATAGTTTTGGGTATACATATAAATCTTCAGCACATCCAACTGGCCCAAGTTTTCAATGGTTTGATATTTCACAAACTGGCACAATTATAACGGGATTAGCGGATGATAACTTTGTTGGCCCCTATTCGATTTCAGGATTCCCATTTTATGCAGGAAATCCAACAAATTTATACATTGGCTCCAACGGTTATATTTCTTTTACTCCTGCAAATATAGCTTCAACAAATGCGCAGTTTCCAATTATTCCACAAACCACAGGAGCGAATAACTTTATAGCTCCCCTCCTTACCGATCTTTCATTTGCAGGGGCTACTAATCCTGCATCTTGTTATTTCTATAATCTAGGAGACACCATTTGTATTACTTTTGAAAAAGCTCCTTTTTGGATTAATAATACGAGTCAATTTGGAGGAGAAAACACATTCCAAATTATTTTAAACAAAAGAGACTCTTCAATCACCGTTAATTATAAGAAACAATTAGGGTTGCCCGATCCAACATATGTCAATAATTTCCTTAGCATAGGAATCGAAAACAGCACTGGAAATGATGGATTACAATACTATAGAGGGACTACTTTTCCAACTGATAGTACAAGTATTCGATTTGAATATCCAAATATTATTCAACCCATTACTGATATTGCTGTCGATTATATAGGAAATCCCGGAAATGGTGGTGAGTTCTTAGCAATAAATGGGAATTTTACTGCCACTGCCTCAATAAAAAACAATGGTAATCAAGATGTTAACTCAAATATAACTATAAATACTAGAATTATTGATCCTGCCGGTCTTACAGCGTTTAGTGCAACTCAAACTATAGACTCCCTATTACCGGGTAATGACTCAATAAAATCATTTGGAACATTTTCCCCTGCAGTTGCCGGAAAGTTTATCGTACGAACCTATGTTTCACAAGTGTTTGGCGATGCTGCTGTTACAAACGACACAAGTGAACTTTTACTAAAAGTGTTAGATACAACACAATCTCCTATAACCTTAGACTTCACAGATGGTTTGAGTGGTGCAGGTATTGGCTGGGCTGGCGGAAATGGTGGATGTGGAGTCTACATTAAACCACCTTATTACCCTGCTAGAATTGTTGCTGCAAACTATTTCATCACAACAGCAGCAGCGACCCCTTCATCTGGATTCCATAGTATAATTTTGGATGATAATGGAAGACAAGTAGGACAAGGAACAGTTTTAGATTCCATCTTTATTGCTGCAGGTAACATCGCAATTGGAGTATACAACAGAGTTCCTTTAACTACGCCAATAGTAGTGAATAGTGGAGGTATTTATTTGTATTGGTTAATGGATGGCCCTAATGCGAACTTAGGCAGAAGTTTTAACTCTCCTGCTTCTCGACAGACGTATGAAATTATATTCGGATCATGGTCGGAATACAGAGATAAACTGACACAGGATTTTTTAATGAATGTTGAAGTGACTCCTTTAGCAACAGGAATAGAAAATATTAACTTAAGTACAATTGGAAAGTTATATCCAAATCCTGCAAAAGAATATGTGCGAATTGAGTTAAAGCAACCAACGAATAAAATTATTGAAGTACTTGATGTGAATGGAAGAACGGTTAATGCAAAAGTGATTCGCTACACGAGCTATTTAGAAATCTTACGAAGTAATCTAAAGTCTGGAACTTATTTCTTAAGAGTTGGGAATGAAACGAAACCTTTTGTTTGGGTAGATTAAACGTGAAACGCTAAGCCATCGTAAGCAATCTTGACATTTTTGGGTAATTCCTTTTCGGTTTCGGAGTGTTTTCCCATAAGGTGACTTATGTGAGTTAAATATGCTTGTTCAGGGTTCAACTCCTCAATTAATTCTAGCGCTTCCTCTAAATTGAAATGAGAAATGTGCTTATCCTTTCGCAGTGCATTTAAAATAAGTAATTTAACACCTTTTAGTTTTAGCTTTTCAGGTTCACTTATGTAATTGGCGTCCGTTAAATAGGCAAAATCACCAATCCGAAAACATTTTACAGGTAACTTGTAGTGCATCACGTCAATTGGCTGAAGCAAAAAGCCTCCAGCATTGAATGGTTCTTCATCTATGCTGTTTAAATGTATTTTTGGAACACCAGGATATTTATCAGCGGCAAATACATATTCAAATTCACGCTTCAATGCGGTTTGAACTCTTTTTGTTGCAAATACTTCCATTTCTTTGCCTTCATTCATGAAGTTAAACGCTCTGACATCATCTAGCCCTGCTACGTGATCTTTATGCTCATGCGTGAAAACCACTGCATCTAGTTTCTTAACATTCGCCCGCAGCATTTGCTCCCTAAAGTCAGGTCCCGTATCGATAACGATTGTAGAATCATCATTTTCTACCAAAATTGAACTTCTCCTGCGGTAGTCCTTCTCGTCAGTTGACTGACAAACATAACAATCACATCCAATAACAGGAACCCCTTGCGATGTTCCGCTTCCGAGCACTGTCACCTTCATCTTTAACTGGTATAAATTTTAGAAATTACCTCTACCGTTCGGTCCACATCAGCGGTAGTATTAAAACGCCCAAAGGAGAAACGAACAGAGGGTCTGTCCATGGGAGAGTTAATTCCTCTAAGTACATGAGATCCGATATTCGATCCTGAGGAGCAAGCGCTACCACCTGAAACACTAATTCCTTCAATATCTAAATGGTACAAAAACATTTCATCTACTTCAGAATTTGGGAAGCATACGCTTAGAACAGTGTAGAGTGAATCTTTTGATTCTGAATCTCCATTAAAAGATATTCCAGGAATTTCTTCTTTCAACCTTTTAATCATGTACGATTTTATATTTTGAATTTCTGATTGATGGTAATCCAGTTCTGTGTAAGCAATTTCTAAAGCTTTTGCTAATCCTACTATTCCATAAATATTTTCTGTTCCGGCTCTCATGTTGCGCTCTTGCGAACCACCAGTTATCATAGGTTTCAACTTTACATCACTACTCATATAAAGAAACCCTATTCCCTTAGGTCCGTGAAATTTATGTGCTGCACAGGTAGCAAAATGAATATTTAAATCCTCAAAATCAAACGGATAATGCCCCATTGTTTGAACCGTATCGGAATGAAAAAAGGCATCGTATTTTGAGCACAATTCCCCAACTTCTTTCAACGGTAACTTGGTAGCAACTTCATTGTTGGCATGCATTAAGCTTACCAATATAGACCCTCCTTGCATGAGTAACTCTTCCAAATGGTTCAAATCAACTTTACCTTTATTGCAAACGTTGATTATACTCAATTTAACACCTTTATCATCTCTAAGTTCCTCAGCAGTGTGCAGCACTGCATGATGTTCTAGCTCTGATGTAATTATATGATTAACTCCTAAGTCTTCAACGCAGCAACGTAAAATCATGTTGTCCGCTTCTGTTCCTCCAGATGTGAAGAAAAATTCAGAAGGGCTGGCATTAAAAAATGATGCAACCTTTTTTCGGGATTTCTCAATAATACTGCGAGCCACCCTGCCGTCTGAATGAATAGATGATGGATTTCCAAAATTCTCACTTAATACCGGAATCATTGCATCAATAACTCGGGGATCAACGGGTGTTGTTGCTGCATTGTCTAAATAAATATTCTTCATCTATTTCAAGGTTAGGCTTTAATTATTTCCTTAATATCTGAAATAATTTTCATTGCAAGATGATTTGCAGTTGTTTCAGATTCGCTTTCGGAATAAATTCTAATGATAGGTTCAGTATTTGACTTTCTCAAATGAACCCACTCTTTATCAAATTCAATTTTTACTCCATCAATTGTATTTACCGTTTGTTTCTTATATTTTTCGTGTACCTTAGAAAGTATTTCATCCACATTAATATCGGGAGTCAATTCAATTTTATTTTTTGAAATAAAATAAGAATTGTACTTTGATCGAAGTTCAGAGCAAGCTTTATTAGTTTTTCCATTAAATGTTGCCAAATGCGATAAAAACAGACCGATTCCAACCAGAGCATCTCTACCATAGTGTGAGGCGGGATAGATAACTCCTCCATTTCCTTCTCCACCAATAATTGCATTTACCTCTTTCATTTTGTCCACAACATTTACCTCCCCTACTGCTGAAGCAAAATACTCACAATTGTTACTTTCTGTAACATCACGTAGAGCTCGAGATGATGAAAGATTGCTTACTGTTGAACCTTTTGTTTGATTCAAAACATAATCAGCAACTGCTACTAATGTGTATTCTTCGCCAAACATTTCTCCATCTTCCGAAACCAATGCCAATCGATCAACATCAGGGTCAACGACTATTCCCAAATCTGCATTATGTTTAATTACTGCTGCTGAAATTTCAGTTAAGTTTTCAGGTAATGGTTCTGGGTTATGAGGAAAGTTGCCGTTGGGTTCACAATACAATTCAATCACTTCATTAACCCCTAAGGCCTTCAGCAATAACGGTAGAACAATTCCTCCAGTTGAATTTACACAATCGATGACTACTTTAAAATTCTTCTTGGCTATTGCCTCCTTGTTGACAAGAGTTAAGTCCAACACTTGTTGAATGTGTTTACTGAAATACGTGTCGTTTTTAGAATATGACCCTAATTTACTTACTGATTGATATTTAATCTCCCAGCTTTCAGCAATTTCTAATAAGGTTTCTCCGTCTTCGGCTGAAATAAACTCACCCTTTTCGTTCAATAGCTTTAACGCATTCCATTCTTTTGGATTATGGCTTGCAGTTAAAATAATTCCACCATTTGCATTTTCTAGAGGAACAGCGATTTCAACCGTTGGTGTTGTTGATAAACCTATATCCACAACATTAATTCCCAACCCATTCAACGTTCCAACTACCAAGTGATTTAGCATTTCCCCACTAATTCTTGCGTCTCTACCAATCACAACTTTTAAAGGAGTGTTCGCCTTGTTTCTATTCTTTAACAATTGTCCATAGGCTGATGCGAACTTTACTATGTCTTCTGGCGTTAAATTTTCACCAACAACTCCCCCAATCGTACCTCTAATCCCTGATATTGATATAATTAATGTCATCTATACTTTAAATTTAGTCCAAAATTAGCCATTTTGAAGCCCACAAGTGTCCATTAAATAACGAGTTGTTAAAATTTTTCAACTGTTTCTCCAAATAATTAATGCAGTTAATCTTGTTAATTTCTTTGTGAATAATAATACTTAACCGACCTTTGCTAATCTGATATTTTTACAATCTTTGTTAAAAGACGATTAGTTGAACGGTATGGAAAATGAATATGAGTTTTCTTTTGAAGATGGAATGGATATTACTGCCACTGTGCAGCGATTCGAGTCCATGTTGAACGAAAGGACTAATCTCTTTTTCGACGTGGAAGAATTTGAGAACTTATTAGAGTTTTACAATTCTAAAAGTAATTTCAAAAAATCCTTACACGTTGCTAAAGCCGCATTAGAACAACATCCCGGGTCAGCGTCGCTTTTAGTTAGTGTAGCGCAATTGTATGCGAGTATTCATAAACCTCAAGAGGCATTGAAGTTCTTGCAGCAGTCTGAGGCCATCGAGCCTTTTAATTTTGATTTGTTTTATACCAAGGCAGGTATTTTTAGTCAACTTCGGAAATCTGAAAAAGCAATAGAGAATTACAAAAAAGCGCTTAGCTTTTCTGAACGCTATGAACGTGAAGATATACTTCTTCAATTAGCGTTCGAGTATGAAAACATGGACAAGCACGATGAAGCGATAGAGTTTTTGAAAGAAATTTTACTTGAAAATACTGAAAATGAAACCGCTTTGTACGAATTAGGATTTTGTTTTGATATTTCCGAACGCATGGAAGAGGGTAAAAACTATTTTCAAGACTTCGTAGATAGAACTCCATATTCCTATATTGGATGGTACAATTTAGGCATTACCTATTCAAAATTAGATCTATTTGAAAAAGCAATAGATTGTTATGACTTTGCAATAGCAATAAAAGAAGACTTCTCATCTGCCTATTTCAATAAGGCACATTGTCTAAATCAGCAAAAGAAATATGAGGAGGCATTACTTGTTTTTAATGAAACCTTAAAATTTGATACCGAAGACGCTCTCTGCTATCATTACATGGCAGAAAGCTTTGAAAAACTTGAGGAGTATACGAAGGCCATTTCATTCTACAAGAAGGCAATATCATTCGACGAGTATTTGGCAGATTCTTGGTATGGAATTGCAGCCTGTTATTTCGAAATGGAGAAGGAATTAGATGCGATAGCGTACATTGGAAAAGCAATTAAGTTAGATGAATTTAATCCTGAGTACTTCTATCTATTAGGTGAGGTTCAAACGGAACTTGGATTTCATACTGAGGCATTGAAAGCTTTTGAAACTGTTTACGACTTGGATCCAGAAAACGACTCTATTTTAATTGATTTAGCAAATACCTCCAAGGAATTAAACATTTTAGAAGAAGCAATGAACTATTTTGTTCTAGGTGTCCAAAACCAACCTAAAAATGGCAAGCTATTGTATAATTTTGTAGCGTTTCTATTACAAAAAGGAGATTTAATAAATGCTATGTTTTATTTAGATGTAGCACTAAAAAACCACTATAAAGATAAGGATGCGCTTTTTGAAGCTTATGAAAAAGCAAAAAACCACCCTCAAGTAATTGACTTATTAGAGTATTACAAAAAATAACAAATGAATTTTAACCTACCACATATACCCCACAGAACGACTTCTCCAAGAGAATCGGGACTAACAATGATGATGGACAAAGGACTTAGCTGGAGACAGTCGGAGAACTTTGTTGATTGTTCTGCTCACCTGACTGACTTAGTAAAGTTGGGTTTTGGAACTTCATATGTCACAAAAGACTTAGAACGAAAAATCGAAATATACCACAAAGCTGGGATGAAAGTGTACTTGGGTGGAACCTTTTTCGAGGCATTTATTATCAGAGGAATGTTCAATGAGTACAGAGACTTATTGAATAAATTAAACCTTAAAACGGTAGAAGTGTCAGATGGATCCATTGAACTGGACCACGACCTTAAATGCAAATACATTCAAGAACTAAGTAAAGACTTTACTGTACTTTCTGAAGTAGGGTCTAAAGAAGAAGGGATATTAATTAGTCCAAGTAAATGGATTAACATGATGTCTTCCGAAATAGAGGCCGGCGCTTGGAAGGTCATTGCTGAAGCAAGAGAAAGTGGTAATGTTGGAATATACCGACCGAATGGAACTGCCCATGTTGCATTGGTAAATAAAATTATCGCAAAAGTTCCATCTGAAAGTATCCTTTGGGAAGCTCCTAAGAAACCACAGCAAGTTTGGTTCATCAAACAATTTGGAACCAATGTTAATTTAGGAAACATAGGTCACGATGAAGTGATTCCTTTAGAGACATTGAGAATTGGTTTAAGAGGAGACACATTTCATGATTTTTTACCGGAAGAGCTTGCAAAAAAAAGTTTAAAATGAAATTTTTAGAACTTGAAGCAAACGCTTTTAAAGCTGATATAACGCATAAAAAGAGTGCTTTTATACTTGATGTGCGCGAAGAATATGAATTTGAAGATGTTAATATTGGAGGAGTAAACATGCCAATGGGTGAAGTACTTGCCCACATCGAAGAGCTAAAAGAAAAAGGTAACATTTACCTTATTTGTAAATCTGGTAAGCGTTCAAGAGCAGTTGCATATCACCTATCTAAAGAGTTGGATAACTGTAATGTATACTCCTGCATTGGTGGAATTGATGCATATACTGCGGTTTAGATGAAAAGATCTACAAAAGAAAATGTTCTGCTAGCCTTAAAAGGAATGGCAATGGGTGCTGTTGAGCTAGTACCTGGTGTTTCTGCTGGAACTATTGCATTACTGACCGGTATTTACGAAGAGTTTATTGATGCACTTAAGGCATTTAGCACAGTATTTTTTATTTTGAAAAACGACGGCATAAAGGGTGCTTGGAATCATGTGAATGGAAATTTTCTGGTAGTGCTTTGTGCAGGAATGGCTGTTGGAATTGTAACACTACTTAAACTCATTAAATACCTATTAGAGTTTCAATCTATACCTATATGGTCATTTTTCTTTGGATTAATAATTGTTTCTAGCATTTATATAGGTAAAACAGTTATTAAGTGGAAACTACCACAAGTAATTGCCCTTATAATAGGAACTGTAGCTGTTTATTTAATAACTGGTTCTGCACCTTCTGAAGCTTCTACCTCCTTGTTTTTTGTATTTGCTGCTGGCATGTTAGCCATTTGTGCCATGATTTTACCGGGTATTTCAGGTTCTTTCATCTTGGTTTTATTGGGAATTTATATTTATATTATTGAATCACTAAGCGAGTTCGATTATATGGTTTTGATAGTTTTTGGACTAGGATGTATTATAGGTTTAGTAAGTTTTACTCACTTACTATCTTATCTTCTAAAAAAGCACCATGACATTACCCTTGCGCTGTTAACGGGATTCATGATTGGATCGTTGAATAAAATTTGGCCTTGGAAAAGAACGATTTCAACTATGATTGATCGTCACGGAGAAACAGTACCAAGAATTCAAGAAAATATTTTACCTCAAAGTATGGAGGTCGACCCGCAGTTAGGTGTTGCAATTGCATCTGCTATAGCAGGTTTTCTATTAATTTTTATGATTGAGAAAGTTGCTGCAATGCAAAATAGCTCGACATGAAAAACTACGGACTTTTAGGTAAGCACCTCTCCCACTCTTTTTCTGAGAAGTATTTTAGTGAGAAGTTTTTTCGAGAAAAAATAAATGAAACTTCTTACCAAAAGTTTGAAATAGATTCGATAATAGACTTTAAGAATCTTTTACAGTCAAACCCTAAGCTATCTGGATTAAATGTAACCATACCTTACAAAGAGTCTATCCTTCCATATTTGGATGAAGTAGACACTGTTGCAGAAGAAATTGGTGCGGTAAACACCATTCAATTTAAAAAAAATGGAAATTTAAAAGGTTTCAACACTGATGTAATTGGTTTTCGCAACAGCATTAAACCCTTTCTCGACCCAAACCATAGTAGAGCTCTTATTTTTGGAACAGGTGGAGCTTCTAAGGCCATAGCTTATGTATTAACATCAATTGGTATCCCTTTCTATTTCGTGAGTAGAAACCCTTCTTCTGAAAAAGAAATCAGCTATGAAGATCTAGATAAAACCTCAATTGAATCCTTTCGTTTTCTTATTAA
The DNA here is from genome assembly GCA_028245195.1 of Vicingaceae bacterium. Lineage (GTDB taxonomy): Bacteria > Bacteroidota > Bacteroidia > Flavobacteriales_E > Vicingaceae > NORP294. The sequence continues at coordinate 11,753 of JAOKCF010000005.1, forward strand.
TTGCACTCCTTTAGGAACTTATCCTAACACAAACGTTATTATACCGATTGAAACGAGTGCCATCGGAAAGAGGCACCTAGTCTATGATTTAGTTTACAATCCTAAAGAGAGTCGTTTACTAAAGGTAGCTGAAAGTCAAGGTGCGATTACAGTTAATGGTTTGTCTATGTTGAAGATTCAAGCTGAAGAAAGTTGGAAAATTTGGAACTCTTAACATCCATTAGTTCTTTTGCTAATCTCATTGAAGTCAAAATCTATGATAATGGTTGCTTAAAAGTAAAAACCCTTTTGCTTTGCGCACTAACGCAAATTACAAAAGGGTTTCAACATATAAATTAACTCTGTAATTACTTGGCAATATTGACTGCTCTTTTCTCTCTAATTACAGTCACTTTTACCTGACCAGGATAGGTCATGTCTGATTGAATTTTTTGAGCAATCTCGAAAGATATTTTATCTGCTTCCAAATCACTGATCTTCTCAGATTCTACAATTACTCTTAATTCTCTTCCTGCTTGAATGGCATATGCCTTTTCAACTCCATTATGAGACATTCCTAAAGTTTCTAGCTCCTTAATTCTGTTAATGTAGGATTCTACTACTTCTCTTCTAGCACCTGGACGAGCACCTGAAATAGAATCGCAAATTTGTACAATTGGAGAAATTAAGTAAGCCATTTCTATTTCATCGTGGTGAGCTCCGATTGCATTACAAACCTCAGGTTTCTCTTTGTACTTTTCAGCCAATTTCATTCCCAATAAAGCGTGTGGCAATTCTGGCTCATCGTCTGGCACTTTTCCAATATCGTGCAAAAGTCCTGCTCTCTTCGCCATTTTTACGTTTAATCCCAGTTCTGCTGCCATTGTTGCACAAAGGTTTGCTACTTCCCTACTGTGCTGCAAGAGATTTTGACCGTAGGACGAACGATACTTCATTCTTCCAACCATTCTTAACAATTCTGGGTGTAAGCCGTGAATGCCTAAATCGATACATGTCTTTTTTCCGATGTCTACAATCTCATCTTCCAATGATTTTTTAGTTTTCCGAACAACCTCTTCAATTCTAGCTGGGTGAATTCTTCCATCAGAAACCAATTGGTGTAAAGCAAGTCTAGCTGTCTCCCTTCTCACCGGATCGAAACAAGAAAGAATAATTGCTTCAGGAGTGTCATCCACAACAACTTCAACACCGGTTGCAGCTTCTAACGCTCTAATGTTACGACCCTCACGACCAATGATTCTGCCTTTCATATCATCAGACTCAATGTTAAATATTGAGACTGAATTCTCAACGGCTTGCTCTGTTGCTACTCGTTGAATGGACTGGATTACAATCTTACGTGCTTCCATATTAGCATTAATCTTGGCCTCTTCAATGGTGTCCTTTATGTGTGCCATTGCGTCAGTTTTAGCCTCTTCCTTCAAAACCTCTACCATTTGAGACTTTGCCTCATCTGCAGATAAGCCCGCTGTTTTTTCAAGCATTTCTACTTGTTTTCTTAGGTTTTTATCTAATTCAACTTGACGGCTATCAACAACTTCTAATTTTTTATCAAAATTTTCTTTCAAGACCCTTAAATCCTTGTCCTTCTTATTGTTTTCATGCAACTTGTTGTTGAGAGATGTTTCTTTTTGCTTCACCCTGTTCTCAGCATCAACAACTTTGCGTTCCCTGCTTGCAATGACCTTTTCATGTTCTTCTTTCAAGCTTAAAAACTTTTCTTTCGCCTGTAAAATCTTATCTTTTTTAATGACTTCTGCCTCAGCTTTAGCTTCTTCGACTATAGCATTCGCCTTCTTCTCATTGCTCTTTTTTATTATAGCTATAGCGATTATCACCCCAACGGAAACACCTACTAATAGACCTATAACAATACTTACGATATCCATATTTTTAATTTAAATGTATAAAAAAACCCGCCCAATTTGTTATTCTGAGTAAACACCTAAAATAAGGATTAGGGTTTTCCGGATAAATCAAACTTCCAACGTCCTCCCTAAGGAGAATCCTCCCAATAAATTGGGGCTAATTAAAGGCCTGTTTTCTTTACCACTAAGTAAAACCCAAGATAATTAAAACGTTGAGTTTACCAAACGATAACAAACTGTGCGGGCATGTTTTTAAAGTCGTCTAGATCGACTAATTTCTGCTTTTAATTAAAGAACTTCCGAAATTAAACCGTTCAACACTTTCAATTGGTCGTTTAAACCTTTATCTAAAGTAGTGCTTTTATCATTGAGCTCTAAAGCTTGCGTTGCATATTGCAAAGCTACCATGGCCAACAAATCTTGTTTGTCTTTTACAGCATAATTTTGCTCATAGTCTCTAACCATTTCATCAATGGCTTTAACTGCCTTTCGAATGTTCTCCTCTTCGCTCTGTTGAACGGTTAAAGGGTACATTCTCCCTGCGATATTCACTTTTATAGATAGATCCTTCACGGATAATTTATTGGTTTAGCTGAGCGATACATTTATCTACTTCCCGTACTATTTCGTTGATTTTAAATTTAACTTCTCGCGAACTTCCATCGTTAGAACCGCCGGCAATTCGCAAAATCTTATTTTTTTCATTCAACTCTTCTATCTCCTTGTCTTGAAGCACCGACTTTTCTCTCAATTCTTCAAGTTCCTTCCTAGCATTGCTTAATTTCTCTTCCGATAGTTTATTCTTCTGGATTAATAGACGAACATTTCGCTCTAACCTTGAAAAATCTTCAGAAAAACTATTCATTTTTGTAATTAAAATTCCACTAAAAAGCCTTTCAACAAAGCTAATACTTTTTTCAAGTAACTGTATAACTTCTTTAACACTTTTACACTTTTATTTTCGAAGGCTATTATCTTTGTCTTTCTGACTTAAAGCATGTTTACATATCCTATATGATTCGATTTTTTCTCTTCACAGCACTTACTTTCAGTAATTTAATCCTTTTCTCTCAAGAAGTACCAAAATGCTATTTTCGGTCTCCCTTAGATATCCCGCTTTTTTTATCTGGAAATTTTGGTGAATTGAGATCGAATCATTTTCATGCTGGGTTAGACATTAAGACACAAGGTGTACAAGGACAAAAGGTATACTCTATCGCGGATGGATATGTGAGTAGAATAAAGGTATCTCCTTACGGATATGGCAATGCGATCTATGTTACTCATCCAAACGGCTTCACTTCAGTATACAGCCATTTACAAAAATACAATGACAAAATACACCAAGTAGTTGAGGCTTATCAATACAAGAAAGAAGAATTTGAGGTAGAATTATTTCCGCCTCCTTTTTCAATGCAAGTTAAAAAAGGAGAACTGATTGCTTATTCAGGAAATTCAGGTGGCTCAGGTGGACCACATTTACATTTTGAAATTCGTAAAACTTCCAATGAACACCCTATGAATCCTTTGTTTTTTGGGTTTAGCGTTTCTGATAGAGTTAAACCTGACATTTATGCCGTAACCATTTATCCCCTCAATGATACGTCTTATGTTAACGGCACCAACAAAGCGCAACGTTTCATTGCAAGAGGATCAAATGGTTCCTATACTATCCCATTGAAAAGTCAATTGAAAGTGCAAGGTAAAATTGGCTTTGGAATTGAAACCGTTGATCGAATGAGTGGAACGTCAAACAAATATGGGCTGCACAACATTCAGCTGAAGCACAATAATGAATTAATATTTGAGCAACAAATAGATGAATTTGCTTTTCACGAGGGTCGTTATATTAATTCGCACATCGATTTTGAAATGTACAGAAAAACGAGAAGAAGGGTTCAAAAAAGTTTTGTTCAAGAAGGCAATAGATTAAGGATTTACAAGAGAAAAAATGGACAAATCAATTGTTCTGATGGTGAGGAGCATGTAATGGAGTATACCGTAAGTGATCTGAATAACAACAGTTCAACCGTATCATTTACTGTTCAAAGTGTTGACTTTAATGTTCAAGCGAATTTAACTTCAAAAGATGAAAAAGACATCACCTTCATGCCGCACAATCAAAAGAATACGTTGTTACGTCCTAATTTGTTATTAAACATACCTAATGGCGCTTTGTATGCTGACACTTACTTTGAATACAGTGAGACTGACGGCACATCAAAAACAGTTAGTTCCGTGTATTGGTTGCACAACCACTTTACACCGCTACACAAGAAAATGACAGTTGCCATTAAAAACAAGAAGTTAACTCCTTATCAGAAGAGTAAAGCTTTAATTGTAAGTACAACCGATAAACGCTCTTGGTACGCTGAAGGTGGAACGTGGAATGGAGATAATATTTCTGTTCGAACAAGAAGCTTTGGTGGTTACGCTATTGCATTAGATACTATTTCACCTCGAATTACACCAACTAATATATACCCAAATGCACAAATGACCAATAAGTGGTCCATTACTTTAAAAATAACAGACAATCTTTCAGGCATTCATTCCTACAGGGGAACTGTTGATGGGAATTGGATAATAATGGAATATGATGCTAAAAATGATAAATTGAGTTATTTCTTTGATGAAAAAATTGCTACAGGAAACCACACGTTCAAACTGGTTGTCAAAGATGAAGTAGGCAACAAATCAGTATATGAAGCCGATTTTGTTCGTTAACATATTTTACATTCCTATTTAAAAATCAGGACTTATTTTTGAGACAATGAAAAAGATTTATTTCCTTGTTTTGGCTTGTTTTACCTTGAATGCAATTTGGGCACAAGAGGAAGGTGAAAATTTAATTCAATTTTCAGGTGTTGTGGTTACAATGGACAGCTTATCCCCTGTTCCGTTCGCGACAATAATGGTCAAAAATACTTCTAGAGGAACAACCTCAGATTACTATGGTTACTTCAGTTTTGTTGCTCAAGCTAACGACACCTTAATTTTTTCGTCAATTGGATTTAAGGATTCAGACTTTGTTGTGCCGGATGACTTGGAAGGAAATCGGTATTCTCTAATTCACAGTATGCTACAAGATACTGTGGAGTTAGAAGAAGTTGAAATTTACCCCTGGCCTACACCTGCTCAGTTTAAGGAGGCATTTTTAGCCTTAGACCTACCTGATGATAACCTAGAAATAATGCGAAGAAATTTAAGTGCAGATTTAATGGCCGAAAAGGCCGCTTTAATGCCTATGAATGGAAGTTTGAATTTTAAATTCCAAAATCAGCAAAGGGCAAATCAACTTTACTTTACAGGTCAATATAGACCCAACAATTTACTTAACCCCATTGCTTGGGCTCAGTTTATTCAGGCATGGAAAAGAGGTGATTTTAAGAAGAAAGATTAAATTCAATTACGAATCTGGGAATTACGAATTATTCAATTTGCTTTACTCTTAACTTATAATTCTAAATTCTACATTCTTAATTACTATCTTTATTTGTCTAATCCATTCCTTTGATAAAAAGTTTTTCATCTTGGTTTAAAAAATTACTCCTTTTTCTTGGAGCGTTTAGCCTTGTTTTTATAATACTATCGTTCACAAGCCTTCCTTACTGGGCTTATTACGGTTTAGCGGCAACAGACGATCAATTAGAAGTGACTCCAAGCACCATCGTAATAATGGGAGGTGATGGAATGCCATCGCCTTCTGGTTTAATGCGATTGTACATTGGAACTGAAAAAGCACTTCAACATCCAGATTCAAAAGTGATCATTGCCTTACCTTACAATGAATTCGATAGTACTTACCAATTGAGTTTAATGCTGTGTCAGTTAGTGGAAAAAGGAGTAGATTCTAAAAGAATTATATTTGCTCCCAATGGATTTAATACAAGGAGTCAAGCATTAGAAATTAAAGAGTTAGTAGATACTTCTGTTGCTTTATTAATTGTGAGTTCTCCCGAACACATGTATCGCAGTATTCATAGTTTTAGGAAAGTCGGTTTTCAAATTGTTGGCGGTTCTCCATCTTTCGAAAAACCGAGTGATGAGGAAAAGTTAAAAGACGAGACTGATAAAGACGATATGAAAGTTCAAAATTTAGCACTTCGTTACAATATATGGAGTTACATGCAATATGAAATTATTGTACTTAGAGAATACACTGCGATAGCCTACTATAGGGTAAAAGGTTGGATTTAAAGATTAGAAATTCAAAGGCGCAACAAGCAGTCTATCAACATTAATTCCAATTTAAAAGTAATTGCCGGTCTAAATCCAAGTTAGTGGGAGTCCTTTTTCAACTCCCAAAAACGGATCATTGCAATATATCTTAATCTCATATGCACTGCTATTCCAGTTTCCTCCTTTAGCTCCAATTTTTTCTACTTCTTAGGGATAAGTGACCATCAAAGATATTTAAAGAAACAAAAATAAAAGTTGTATTTAACATTTTAGATGATAGTCATCTGCTAAATCAGATCGACATCATCAAAACATATCCAAATGATTTTGAAGTAACGCTTCCTGCCTTAAAAAAGGAATTTAATGCATGGACAAATAAAATAGCCACTAAAGGTATTTAGCATAATATATTTTGACGAAAAACAAAAAAATTAATAAATTCTTAACACAACCTATCTGTGCAATCCGAAGATACCTATATGACTTTATGGCTGAATGGATTGCTTTTAATGCCATTTGATAGAAAGTTATACAAATTAGAAAATTTGACTACCAGAAGATGTAACAAAAACCAGTTTCTATTCGTTATTTTTCCGTTCCGTAAAAATGAAACGATTACTCACTTTACTTAGTATAGTATTTTCCTTTGTAGCAACAGCTCAGAATTGTGAACTAAGCGGACAAGTAATTGATGAGAATGGTAAATCAATTCCATTCGCAAGCATTTACATCTCTTCAATTGGCAAAGGTAGCATGGCGAATATTATTGGGGAATTTTCATTAAATGTTCCCTGTAACAGCTACACCATTCAATTTCAAAGTTTGGGTTTTGAGAAAAAGGTTTTGAAGGTTGACCTTAGTAAGACAGCTGAACTTCCCATCGTTCTTAAAAGTGTTAGTTATAAAGTTGGGGAAGTCGAAATTGATGCTTCTCAGGAGAACATTGCATACAGTTATATTCGAAAAGCAACAGCTATGGCTGAGTATTATAAAAAGCAAATTGTTGCGTACAACTGCGAGCTATACATTAGAAGTTTTTACGACCCTGAAAAAATTCCTTGGCTAGCAAAGAAAATAATACCTGAAGAAGATCTTGTTGAAATGTCAACCGGTAATATAGCAGAGGTGTTATTAGAATACTCCTTTAAGCGTCCAAATACGGTAAATCAAAAAATACTCGCAGCGAAATCAGGAAAATTAGACTCTTTAATATATGGAGCACCATATATTAACCTTAATTTTTACAATTTAGGAGGATCAAGTATTATTAACCCGTTGAGTAAAAATGCCTTTGCAGTTTATGAATTTGAACACATCAGCACCTACTACGAAGACAGTAAAGCAATTCATAAGATAAAAATTATACCACGAAGAAATGGCAATGATTTAATGAGTGGCTTTATATACATTAATGATAAAGTCTGGAACATAAATAATGTTAATGTTGAATTTCAACAGCCCTTGGCGAAGTTGAAATACCAGCAGCTCTACTCACAAGTTCGTTCAAATGTTTGGATGCCTATTAACCATAGAATTACTGCAGATGTTGAAATTTTGGGATACGAAATTCAAATCAAATACCTCTCTACATTAAGTAAATTGAATGTGGTAACAGACCCTAAGGTAGATGAAGAAATATTGAATAGTCTGCAGCTAGCAACTGCAGAGATTAAATTCGATGGCAACATACCTCCTGAGAAAAAAATTAAACTTGATAAGCTAGATAGTAAAATGGAAGAGATTATAACCAAAGAACGTGTTACGAAATCTGAATCCTTAAAACTGCTCCGCCTTATTAAACAAAAAGAAAAACAACTTGAGGAAAAAAATGATTCAATAGACAAGTTAGAAATAACCTCTAACAAAACCGTAACCTATGCAGATAGCGTTTTCACTCAAAACGACTCTCTATGGAACTTGAATAGAACAATACCATTATCTGAGCAAGAAAAGACCATATACGTCGAACGAGATTCTCTTGAAAAAGTAGCAAGTGGAGATACTGCCATCGCTCAAGAGAAAAGCTTCTTTGGTAACCTGCTGTTTTATAATACTGCTAGATTCTCAAAGAATAAAAAATTCCGATTTACCCCTTATGGTCTTTTAAGCAAAGTTACAGGAGAGTATAATACGGTGAACGGATTCACGCCGTACAAGAATTTATTTAAGTTGGAGTGGCTTGATAAAAAGGGTAAATACTTCAGTTTTGACCCTTCAATTGGATATGCTATTTCTAGAAATCGTTGGTTGGCCGATGGACAAGTAAAAGCACAATACAATGGGGAAAGAAGAGCTTCATTTTTTGCTCATTTTGGAAGGTTGATGGATGATTTTAACCGAGAAGAACCTATTCCGCCGCTAGGGAACACAATTGCGTCCTTATTTTATACCCAAAATGAGAAAAAGCTTTTTGAATCGGATTTTTTTAAAATTGGTCATCAAACTGACCTTATAAATGGTCTTCAACTAGTTACAAAGTTAGATTTTGAAGATCGAACGGCTCAACGAAACAACTCCAACTTTACCATCACAGACTGGTGGGGATTGGACTACACTTTAAATGAACCCATAAATAATGAAGTAGCAAACGACAATTCTCTTTTAAATAATAATCAATCTTTAAGTTTATATATTGAGTTAAACTATACGCCTAAGCAGTATTTTAGTATGAAAGACGGAACCAAACAAGTCTTACGATCTAAATACCCAACATTCACTGCCAATTATAGACAAGTTGTACAAGATGTTCTAAGTAGTGACGCAAATTATCAATTTGTTTCTTTCGGTATCACACAAGACTTATCCATTAGATTGATTGATCGGGTAACCTATTATATTGAATCAGGAACATTCTTACAAAACAACAGCACCTTCTTTGCTGATTACAAAAACTTTAATGCTCAACCATTACTTTTCTTAAACAATGATTTAGCAAATAGTTTTAAGCTTTTAGACAATTACAGGTTTAACACCAACGATAGATATTTAGAAGCACACCTTACAATTGAAGACAATAGGATTTTATTGAAACGACTGCCCTTTTTAAGTAATTCAGGAATTTCAGAAACAATTAATGTGAATTACTTAATTACGGAGCAAAACATTAATTATTCGGAAGTTGGATATTCTGTCGATCGTATCGTTTTTGGAATGAAAATCGGTGTTTACGCGGCATTTGAAGATATGGATTTTGCAGCCTGGAACATTAGAATTGGTTTAGGTGGTTTCCTAAATAATTAAGAAGATTCTACGTCTTTAAACCCTAAAATCTAAACCAGCGCCCTTCAAAAATCCTTCTATATTGCTCTTCAATACAATCGCTTTGCTAACCCGATTCGCACGGATATCAATTGAAAAGTTTTGAGCCAATCGCAAATCAGCTTTTGTCAAATTTGTATTTTGAAAGATGGCGGCAGATAAATTACACTCTTCAAAGATTGCATTTGACAGATCAGCCTCTGTAAAATCAACTCCAAGCATTTTACAACCTTTAAAACTAGTATTCGGCATATTCACTTCAGCAAACGACGTATTTTCCAAGTTGCATTGATCAAAGCTAACTTGAAACAAAAAAAGGCTTTATCGTTTCAAAAAACAAACACAACATTTTACATCCTTTAAGCTTAACTTCCTGAAACATACTTTCTGTTAAGCTAACCATATTTAAATCGCAATCAACAAATTCGCATTCGACAAATTTATTGGCTTAAAAGCTATACTCCTTAAAGTCTATTGCACGGAGCGTACATAACTCAAAATGATTCCCCTCAAAAGTGTCTTTATCAACGTCTTTGGCTGTAAATGTTTGATATTCGATAAGTTTTATATAACTAAAAGTACGATCAAACAAACAAATAAACGGCTAAGCCAACCAATACAAAAACCTTAGCCCACTTTATCAACCTTAATACTTTCAAGCTATTTAATGGTTTACGAAGTTGATTTGCTAGTAATGCAAAACTGCTAAATGTTATAAATCCAATTACCATAAATGCAATACCCATTATGATCATTTGCTTGGTAACACTGCCACTTTCAGGGCGGACAAACTGTGGTAAAAAAGCGATAAAGAATAACGAAACTTTTGGATTTAAAAGATTCATTATAAAGCCTGTTCTAAACAATTTAAATGCTCCTAATTCGTTGTTTTCTTTTGTTTCAAATTGCTCTACCTTTTCTTTGGCGGATATATATGCCAAATACAATAAGTAGGCGGCTCCGGCATATTGGATGATACTAAAGGCCAACTCTGATTGTTTTAATATTAAAGAAACACCTGTTGATGCTGCTAACGTCTGAACCAAAACTCCTGAATTTAAACCGAAAGCGATTAAGATTCCGTTCCTCGATCCTTTCGCAATACTTTCAGTTAATACAAAAATATTATCTGGTCCAGGCATTAAAGCCATGAGGAAGGATGCTAGACAAAACGATAAGAAAAAAGTTATTTCCACGTTGCAAATAAAGTAAGAAAGTCAGCGAAGTTTTTACTTTTTTGATTCTTTAATTCTAAATCGATTTGTCATTTCCACGTATGAGGTACCGGTCACCTCTTGTTCCTTAATAGTTCCCGTTGCTTGGCACATTCCTTCCCAATAATAGAATTTAGTCAAGGGTCCAAACTTCAACTCAAGCTCTTGGTTTGGAAACAAGGTTTTTAGATTCGTTGACAATCCGACTGATGGAACATCTAATTGCCAATCAATTGGATAGCTAGCAGCTGAAGTAGGACTTTCCCAATAGGCTATTTCTTCTATGTTAATTTGGTCATTTTCTAAGTATACACTCTCATTCTTAGCATTCGTATACGTTCCTCCGTAAATAACACTGCTGTCCTTCAAGCTATATAGTCGATACAACATTAACTCCGATTGTGTTTCTTTAAATTGTATCGAAAACCAATCCCAAGCAACCTTCTTGTCAAATACTCCACTGCAATTCCATTGCCTGTCGTACCACAAATTACCATTTACATTGTACTCCTCTCCGTTAAGGTTAATTAGCCCTTCCGTTTTTAACCTCGGAAAACTATAGTATCCTGCTTTAGCGATGTCGCCATAATTTTTATAGCCGATACCATCATGCAACACAACTTCTTTGTTTGCTCTAGTTTTCAATTGCATAGAAATAGAGTCTTCAGAGAAATGGGCATTCAATTTATAGAATCCATTTTGACCTTGTAAACTCGAGTTAAAATGCTTTTTTGACCAATAAAAATCTAATGGAAGTTCACTGAATTCACTCTTCTTTTTCAGAAAAAACTGATGGTCATAGTAAAACTCTTTAGTTTCAGGATCGCCTACGGCCATGTTTACCATCCAACCACCTTTTGCGTTAGTAGGGTTAAAATGAAAAACAACGTACTCTACACCAAGTGTTTTATTCTTCACTTTATCTATTAAATGACCAGTAAAATACCACCACTCCAAAGAGTTTTTTAAATGAGGCGCTTCATCTTTTGGCAACTCTGCACGCTCCTCAAAAACGTCTTTTTTACTGTACGGTACTTTGCAAGAGATAATAACGACGGACAACAGCAGAAAAATCAATCTTGTTTTCATCCTTAATGGAACATTATAAATGATGAAAAGTTGCCTTTAAACACCGATATTTTCGTTATTTTTGCCGCCCCAAAAACTATGTCATGATAGAAACTCAAAACGTCTCCCTACAATACGGTAAAAGAATTTTATTCGACGATGTAAATATCAAATTTTCAGGCGATAACTGTTATGGAATTATTGGAGCTAACGGTGCGGGGAAATCCACATTTTTGAAGATATTGTCAGGCGATATTGATCCAAATTCTGGATTGGTAATGATTGAGCCAGGGAAAAGGATGGCCGTTTTAAGTCAAGATCACTACGCATTTGACACGTTTAATATCTTGGATACTGTGATTATGGGTCACAAGGTGTTGTGGAATATCATGAAAAAGAAAGATGCGCTATACGCAAAGGAAGACTTTAGCGAAGCAGATGGAATAAGGGCATCAGAATTAGAAGGAGAATTTGCAGAAATGGATGGTTGGAATGCAGAGTCTGACGCTGCCGCATTGTTAAGCGGTTTAGGAATTGAAGAAGCTTTGCATTACTCTCCCATGACTAAAATTAGTGGTAATCAAAAAGTAAGGGTTTTATTAGCTCAAGCTTTATTTGGTAATCCTGATATTTTGATATTAGATGAGCCTACCAATGATTTAGATGTAAAAACGATTAGTTGGTTAGAAGACTTTTTATTGGATTTCAGAAATACGGTAATTGTTGTATCTCACGATAGACACTTTTTAGATACCGTTTGCACCAATATAGTTGATATTGATTTTAGCAAGTTGACTACCTTTTCAGGAAACTATTCCTTTTGGTACGAATCTTCTCAACTGGTTTTGAAACAGCGCCAAACGGCTAACAAAAAGGCAGAAACAAAGAAAAAGGAATTACAAGAATTCGTTCAAAGATTTAGCGCAAATGCTTCTAAGTCGAAACAAGCAACAAGTAGAAAGAAGTTACTTGAAAAAATTAATTTGGATGATATTCAAGCTTCTTCTAGAAGGTATCCTGGTATTATCTGGACACAAGGAAGAGAAGCCGGCAATCAATTGCTGAAGGTAGAAGACTTAAGCTATAAAGACAATGGTGGAAACTATCTTTTTAAAGATGTCAACTTTGTAATCAACAAAGGTGATAAGATTTCATTCCTCGGTGAGTCAAGAGCCATATCGGCCTTATTTGAGATATTAAATAACAACCTAAAACCAAGCAGTGGAGAGTTTGAATTTGGGCAAACAATTACTACCTCTTACCTACCATCAGACAATACTCAGTACTTTAAGAGCTCTGAAAACCTGGTAGACTGGTTGAGAAATTATACGGTTGGTGAGAAAGATGAAGTATACATTCGAGGCTTCTTAGGCAAGATGCTTTTTTCTGGCGAAGAAGTGATGAAAAAGTGTTCCGTGCTTTCTGGTGGTGAAAAGATGCGTTGTATGCTATCTAAAATGATGCAAAACGAAGCGAATTTGATGATGTTTGATGAACCAACCAATCACTTAGACTTGGAATCAATTACAGCCTTAAACGACTCGCTTATAGACTTTAAAGGAACAATTCTATTTACGTCTCATGACCATACTTTCACGCACACCACAGCTACTCGATTAATTGAACTTGGACCAAAAGGTATGTTAGATAAGGTAATGAGTTATGATGACTACTTAGCTGATGCTAAAGTAATGATACAAAAAGAGGCGATACAGTAATCTAGTTTATTTGTATCCCATCAATTCCTTCAAGGCAGGAATATTATCCGTTTGAATGACATCAGGGTTAAGTTCTAGTAACTTCTTATTGCCACTTTTACTTTTAGCACCAAATGTAATTACTTTCATTCCTGCATCATGCGCCTTTTTAGATAGTTCTATGGTTAGCAACCTCGGCTTTACAGTAACTGATTCTGTGCCATTTTCAATGGCCCATTCAAGAAATTGAGGCCCTTCGCCTACAATTTCAAAAGATACCGGATATGAATTTTCTAACTCCTTCAATTTCGTCAATAAATTCTGAGAAAGCGAGATAATAAGAACTTTATTGGCGGGAACTTTTTTAGCATTCAATAGCTTTATTAATTCCAATGCAATTTTTCCCTCTAAAACCTTATTTTCCTGAGGTGTGTTGCATTCATTCCAATTTCTAACATCCATATGTAGAAAAGGGAATTCCTTTCGCTTATGAAGGCTATCGATCAATTCCGATAAACTAATGATTCGTTCAGATTGGAACCAATCAAAAGGAGCACCCAACTGATATTTTGTTTGCGTTAGCTCTTCTAGAGTTTTATTACCTGTACAACCTGTTAGCGTTGTTTTGTTGTCTAGATTTCCATCATGAAATAAAACAAATTTATCATCTGCAGTCAAATGAAGGTCAACTTCTACACCTTCAACTTTATATTCATCTAATGCTTTAGATATAGAGCCATAACTATTTGAAGGAAAATACTTAAAAGGAAAGAATGAGAAAAATCCAACTCCGCTGTGGCCAATCACTTGAACTTCACCTTCGTTCAGATTTTCCAAATTCGTCTTATCGAAAGTTATTGTCCATAAAAAAACGTTGTAGCCAGCAGCAATTAAAAGAAAGGAAAGTATAGTTAGTCGAAATACCTTCATTTTAATTGTTAAAAATAACATACCAGTTAAGCGAAAAGGCTATTCCTAACCAGACCAAATAAGGAAGAAGTAAGAAACTTAACACTCTCATTTTACGACCAAAAAGCAAAAAGAAGGTAAGGATACATAAGAATAGCAAAGCCAAAACAACTAACGCAAATTGAGTTGCATGAAAACGAAAGAATAACGGACTCCAAGCGACATTAAATACCCACGATACAACAAATAGAAAAGAGATAAAGCGATGGCTAATAGTAACTGTTAGTTGACTAAGGTAATATGAATAAGCTAACATGATACTAAACCAAGCTGCACCAAACGCCCAACCTGGTGGCATCCATGGTGCTCTATTTAAACTAGCATACCACTCGTTATCAGCAATGCTACCCTGCAAGTAAGAACCTAAAGCCAATCCTCCAAAGTTGAATAATAGAAAAAGTAGAAAGAATTTAAGCGGAGGTCTCATCGATGTGTTCTTAAACTGTTAAAATTAAAGTATTTCCTACACTAGTGGGCCTGAAACAATTTAAGTTGTTTCAGGCTTCTTGATAAAAAAGGAACTAATTAGCTCTTCCCTGCTCTTTTTCGATCTGTTTCGTTCAGCATTACTTTGCGCACTCTTAATGATTCAGGAGTTACTTCTACGTACTCGTCGCCTTGAATGTATTCCAATGCTTCTTCAAGAGAAAACTTAGTTGCTGGTGCAATTCTAATTTTATCATCAGCTCCTGAAGAACGCATGTTCGACATTTTCTTTGCTTTTGTTAAGTTAATTACCAAATCACCTGCTCTGTTGTTCTCTCCAACTACCTGACCTCCATAAATTTCTTCGTTCGGGTGAACGAAAAATTTACCTCTATCTTGAAGGTTGTTCAATGAGAAAGGAATTGCTTTACCTGTTTCCATAGAAATTAAAGATCCATTCTGACGTCCAGGTATTGGTCCTTTAAAAGGCTGAAATTCTTTAAATCTGTGTGACATAATTGCCTCACCTGCAGTAGCTGTCAATAAATAATTTCTTAGTCCAATAATTCCTCTTGAAGGAATTTGGAAATCTAAAATCATTCGATCTCCTTTAGGTTCTATGTTCAACATTTCACCTTTTCTTTGGTTAACAACCTCAATTGCTTTCCCACTTACTTCCTCTGGTAAATCAATTGTCAATTCTTCAATTGGCTCATGTTTCTTACCGTCAATTTCCTTAATAATAACCTGTGGCTGACCAATTTGAAGCTCATAACCTTCTCTTCTCATGGTTTCAATTAAAACCGATAAGTGAAGTACACCTCTACCAAAAACGTTGTGAGAGTCTGCAGATCCTGTATCTTCTACTCTTAATGCCAAGTTTTTCTCAAGCTCTTTATCTAATCTGTCTTTAATGTGTCTAGAAGTAACGAACTTTCCTTCTTTACCAAAGAATGGAGAATCATTAATTGTAAACAACATACTCATTGTTGGCTCGTCAATTTTAATTGATGCTAACGCTTCAGGATCTAAAATGTCAGCAACTGTGTCACCAATATCAAACCCTTCTAATCCTACAATAGCGCAAATATCACCTGCCTCAACTGAGTCAACTTTAACTTTACCCATTCCTTCAAATACGTATAGCTCTTTAATTTTACTCTTAGTTGATGTGCCGTCAATTTTGATCAAATTAACTTGCTGATTCACTTTTAATCCACCTCTGTGTAAACGACCAATAGCAATTCTTCCAATAAATGAAGAATAATCTAATGAAGTAATCAACATTTGAGTATTTCCTTCCGGTGGCTTAGGAGCAGGGATATGCTCAACAATAGCATCCATTAACGCAATAATATTGTCAGTTGGCTTTTTGTAATCTTCGCTCATCCAACCTTGCTTTGCAGAACCATAAATGGTTGGAAAGTCAAGTTGCTCTTCCGTCGCTCCTAAGTTGAACATCAAGTCAAATACTTTTTCTTGAGCTATATCTGGAGTACAGTTTTCCTTATCTACTTTATTTACAACTACAATTGGTTTTAAACCCAATTCGATCGCTTTTTGCAAAACAAATCTTGTTTGAGGCATTGGACCTTCAAAAGCATCTACCAATAAAAGTACACCATCAGCCATGTTTAATACTCTTTCAACCTCTCCACCAAAATCGGAGTGACCAGGAGTATCAATAATGTTAATCTTTAGATCTTTGTAAAAAACGGATACGTTTTTTGCTGTAATCGTAATACCTCTTTCTTTCTCTAAATCATTGCTATCCATGATTAACTCACCTGGAGTTTCATGATCACTGAATAATTTTCCAGCTAATAACATTTTGTCTACCAATGTCGTTTTACCGTGGTCGACGTGGGCAATAATGGCGATGTTTCTTAATTTCATGTTGTAATTCTAATAGTGACAATTAACCTAAAATGCTCATTAATAATTTTTTGAATTGATCATTACGTGCAGATTTTGCCTGTGTTTTTAAGGGTGCAAAAGTAGTTTAATTATGGTTAATAATGAGTTTTATTATTTGGTGTAACAAGGAAGGCTTTGCTAAAAGAATAGTTAAGTTTGTTTCAAAGCTTAAATCATGAGAAAACTACTCGTTTTTACACTGCTAATTATAGGTTTAATTACTCAAAGTGAAGCACAAACGGATACATTTCCAGTTGCTCGTAAATTAGGCAAACAAGTAGCGGAATATTTAAAATCAAATGATTTTGAAAATATACACCAACGGTTTTCTGAAGAAATGGTAGCCGCTCTTCCTCTTGAACGAATGAAGAAAATTTTTTCTAGACTTGCGATACAATTTGGAGCTATAAATGAAATCCTAGAGTTTAATGCAAGAGAAACCGCAGAGGCAGTCTACTTTTACCAAGCCGCTAAATTTGAAAAAGAAACCTTAGACCTTGTTTTCACGCTGAATGACAAAGAAAAGTTTACAAGTTTTAGTTTGCGACCACATCAGCAAACCTATGAATGGCTTACTCGGGAATACGCAAAAGGACCAAACGACTATGAAGAAGAATTCATTGCGATTGGAGATAGTTTGCCACTAACAGGAAAGATTACTATTCCTGATAATGGAATGGAAACAGTAGTGGTATTTGTTCATGGTTCAGGACCAAATGATATGAACGAAACTCTTGGGCCTAATAAGCTATTTAAAGACTTAGCCTATGGATTAGCATCCAATGGAATTGCTAGCATTCGCTATAATAAACGAACCTACGACTATCCATCTGCCATGGCAAAACAGGCAAATTCATTAACCATACAACAGGTTGTTGTCAAAGATGCTGTAAATGCGATAAAACTTGCTAGGGAAAATGGCGCCAAAAAGATTGTATTACTAGGACATAGCCTTGGAGGATATTGCACACCTATGATTGCACAATTGGCTCAACCGGATGCGGTGATTGTGTTGGCTGGAAATGTTAGTCCAATAGAAGATTTACTTGTTCCTCAATTCGAGCACATCAAGGAAAATGACACAAGCATTAAAATCAACGATTTCCGGATGGCAATGATTCGAATGCAGGTTGAGCGAGTTCAAAAAGGAGATTATGATGCAACTACAGCTCCACCTTTACTGCCACTCAGTTTACCCGCGTCATTTTGGCTAAGTCTGAAAGATTATAATCCGCAAAAAGTAGCGAAAAAGCAATCATTTCCATATTTGATTTTAAACGGAGAAAGAGATTATCAAGTGACGCCAAAAGAAGCGAAGAAATGGAAAGGCGGTTCGAAAAACAAACATTCCAAAACAATCATCTACCCAAAATTGAATCACATGTTCTTCGAAGGTGAAGGAATTTGTGTGCCAGCTGAATATGAAAAAGAAGGCCATTTTTCAGAAATAGTTTTGAAGGACATTATTAATTGGATTAGTGAAATTTAGAGTATGTTATCTCAAGTAAAAAAAGAACTACCTTATTCTATAGTAATACTCCTAATTTTAGCATTTGGGACCATGTATTTATTTAATGGCACCATGAGTAAATATCCTGCTTATGTGCACGCATGGACGCAAAGTGACCGAATTGCAATTGCACAAAATTTTCAACAAAATGGATTTGATTTCTTTCATCCTGCAACTTATAATTTATTAACGAAAGATGGTATTACACAAGTTGATTTCCCAATTCACGACTACCTAGTTGCCGCTATCAGTTCAATAACAAACCATTCGGTAGTAGTTGTATTTCGTTGGTATAATCTAATTTATTCACTAATCGGACTATTCTTCTTATTCCATGTATTCCTGCTTTTTTCAAAGTCTCCAATGCGCTCTATTATGGGAACTACCTTCGTTTTCACTCTTCCGTTCTTTGTTTATTACCAAAATGGATTTCTGCCATCAACCGCTTCTTTCGCCAATCTTTTTATTGGCCTATTCTATTTATTCTTCAGCTACAAAAGTGGAAAGGGATACACTTTAGGCGTTGTTTTTATCACATTAGCAGCCTTGGCAAGAGCTCCCTTTTTCATCTTTCTATTCGCCTTATTCTTGAATGAAATATTGCAAGGAGTTAGATTAAAGAACTTTAAATTCTATAGAATTAGTGCACTTCTCATTGGAATTGCACTGTTCATAACGTATTACTTGTATAATCAATACTTAGGTAAAACATACGGGAGCATGTTTTTAAACGAGACGTTGCACTTCACTAGTATATCAAACTTTACTGATGTATTACTTGGAGCTGCTGACCGTTGGAACAACCAACTTATGAGTCCTTTTCATGCCATATTATTTATTCTACTTATTGTTACTAGCTTTTTTCAGCACAGAAAATTAAAAACAATTAGTCAGCAGAAGAGATCACTGCTTTCGTTAACGCTTATTTCCTTCATTGGTGTTATACTTTTCTTTATTGCTTTTGGTCGTCAGTTTACCGATCACGATTACTACTACATTGATAGTTTTTTACCACTATTAACGTTCTGGATCATTTTTATGCTGTCAACCATTACAATACCAAAAAGGTGGTATACCTTCATTGGTACTGCTTGTTTCATCTTTTTCTTTTACTTTTTTGGCCATGCAAAAGACATTCAGACCTTTCGATACACTCCTCCATTTGATGATCGAGTAGAATATGCAACCAAGTTGTATGAAAGCGCCACAGAAAGCATGATAGAATGGGGAGTTACAAAGAATGACACCGTTTATGTTGTAGATGCCAACTCGACTAACATTCCTTTTACCATATGGGACAACAAGGGTTACTCCAATTTAAAAACAAGAGCTTCGATACTAGGCCCAGAATTAGATAGCAACTTCACCTATGCTGTTATGGTAGATAGCTTTTTCTATAACAATGTGTATAAAGATTATCCTCAACTAATAACACAATTAAAAAAGGTAAATGGAAATGGACAATTGAGTTTGTATGAGAAGTCTTGTAGTAACAATGCAAGTCTATTCTTTAATAAACTACACTATGAAGTAAACACCGACTTTGAGAAACGAGGAGATTTACCAAAGTCCGCCTCAGATTGGTTGCCAATCGAGCAATCAGATAGCCTGCACGGTAATAGTTTAACGATTAAATCCAAAAATGTATACGCCCTTACGATTCGCGATACCATTCGTAACAAAGAGGATAACAAACCCCTAAGAATACAACTAGTAGGAGATTATTTTCAAAATGACAGCAGTAGAATGCAAGTTGTATTTAGAGTGGGCAATTACTATGGCGTTCATTATACCATTAGCGAATTAGAAAAGTTAGCCAAATGGCAAAAACATCAATTCAGTTACTTTGTCGATCCCTCGAAATTTAAAGAAGGAGATCCTTGGGAATTATTCTTTTGGAATCCAGATAAATCAGAACTTTTAGTAGACAACTTGAACCTTATAATCTTTCAATAAAAATGAGCAACAATCTATACAAGGCATTTGTAGTGCGTGAGAATAAAGACGGCACTTTTAGCCGTTCTATTGAAGACAAAAACATTGATGATTTACCTGAAGGCGAAGTGTTAATTCGAGTAAAGTACGCTGCCTTAAACTATAAAGATGCGTTATCCTCTTCAGGTCATAAAGGAATAACTAGAGAATATCCTCATACACCTGGTGTAGATGCTTGTGGCATTGTAGTTAGCTCAGCAAGCTCCGAATTTAACGAAGGAGACGCTGTTATTGTTACTTCCTACGACTTTGGTATGAATACTTCTGGTGGCTTTCAGGAATATATTAGAGTGCCTGCAAAATGGCCTGTGAAGCTACCACCAAAGCTGACCTTAGAAGAAAGCATGATTTTGGGAACAGGTGGTTTTACTGCAGCCCTTTCGCTCTTTAAAATGGAAATGAACGGCCAAAACCCAGAAATGGGTTCCATTTTAGTCACCGGTGCCACAGGTGGTGTTGGAAGTATGGCTGTTACAATTTTGGCCCAAAATGACTATAAAGTAATTGCTGCAAGCGGAAAAAAAGAAGCCCACGATTATTTGAGAGAATTAGGTGCAACAGAAATAATATCAAGAGAAGAGACAAATGACCAGAGTGGACGTCCTTTACTTCGACCAAAATGGGCAGGTGCCATTGATACAGTTGGTGACAATACTTTGGCCACTTGCATTAAGGCGTGTGGAAGAAACGGAAGTATTGCGGTTTGCGGGTTGGTAGAATCTCCAAAATTAGATACTACAGTGTATCCTTTCATCTTGAACGGAGTGAATGTGTTGGGTATCGAAACAGCAGAAACTCCTAGAAAATTTCGCTTAAAAATTTGGGAATTACTAGCCGACGAATGGAAACCAAACCACTTAGATAAAATAAAAAAGGTCATATCTCTAGATGAATTAGAGCCTTACATTCAAGCTATGTTGGAAGGTAATTCTAAAGGAAGAGTATTGGTGAAGTTTTAAGGATACTTATCTTTAAAAAAAGTAATTCCTTACGGCCCAATTACGAGCAGTTTTTATGGAACTTTGCCTCCTCAATCATTCCTATGTCAAAAACAGCAGAACTTTTAATTTACAACGAACGAAAACTAAGTTTTCAAGAAGAACCTTTGGAAGCTTACTTGCAACATCACGAAATCGAAGATGCCTTCCTCTCCTACTCGTCAGAAAATGAACGAGGGTATATAGGGATTTGGGAAATCGTAAATAATCGGTTAAAGTTAGTTGAACTGAAGGGGTTTGACCACAACATGAAAATGGTGGGCATTGAGGATTTGTTTCAAAATCCGGACAATGTATTTGCTTCTTGGTACAGGGGAGAAATCAACATCTTTATTGACCATTCGTTCGATCCTAACAAAAGAGATATAAAAAAACGGCGACTTATTTTCGAAGACGGCGTTTTGGTTGATTATATTGACCTTCCTAGATAAAATTTATCTTAAATTTTATTGATTTACTTTCATTACTATAAATGTAGTTATTAAACTACATTTATAGTAATGAAAAATTTAAGTGAAAAGGAATTAGAACTTATGAATCATCTCTGGGAGATTAACAAGGGATATATGAAAGACATTGTTAGTAAGTATAAGGATCCAAAGCCTGCCTATACTATAATTTAAACCCTAATAACTAGACTTTTAGCTAAAAAACATATTGGATTTACATTAAATGGTAGAGATAAAGAGTACTACCCTATTTTAAAAAAAAACTTCCTATTTTAAGCAAGAATTTACTCAAATTATGAATAAGTACTTTGATAAATTGCCCAGTCAATTCGGGTCCTTTTTTACAGAAGAAGCCAATATTGATCTAACACAATTGGAAGAGTTGCAAAGTATGATTAGCAAAAAATTGAACAAAAATCCAAATTAAAATGACACTATTTTTATTCAAAGCCTTCACAATCGCATGCGCACTTTAACTCTTTTATAGAGTTATTCTTCATGCATCAGGCAATTTTAAGTTTAACAGATTTTATTTATTAAGCGCACAAGCACTTTCAATAATATTACCTTTTATATCATTTACCGTTATAACTCCTAACCAAGACAACTTACTATTTACAGAAGGCAATAAGATATTAACTGAAGTCGCCGCGGTGAGTAATAAGATTCAAGAGTCTACTATTTTCCAAGAGAATACTTTTGAGTGGATGACGTTCTTCAGCTTGCTTTACAAATTGGTCGCTGTTTGTTTATTGATCAGATTAGTTTTCAATTCAAGAACGTTGCTATTTAAGCAAACTAAAAGTGATTTAACGTTAAATGGAATGCAGGTATACTTTTATAAAGGAAAGCTGATCTATAGTTTTTTCAATCGACTATATGTCCCAGAATCATACCTTAATGAAATAGTTGAAGAAAGTGTTTTAAAACATGAACACACCCTCTACAATCAATTACACAGTATTGATAATGTAATTAGCGAAATCTATTCCATTGTATTCTGGTGTAATCCAGTTTCCTGGTTAATTAAAAAATCAATTAGAACCAACCATGAATATTTAGCAGATGATTAAGTTATCAAGCAAACTATTGCTACTTCGTATATGCAAACAATTATAAATCTCTCTAGTCAACCTAGTCAAATTTTATTAGTTAGTAACTTCTCTTATTTATCCATTAAAAATAGATTCAAAATGATTCAAAAGAAAAATTCAACTTTCAAACAACTATCAGCATCTTCGTTAAGTATGATACTTGCATTTGGGCTTTTTACCCTTTTTGCCTTTAAAGCTGAAAAAGTAAATCAGACAATTGATCGTCAAATTACCAATCAAACAGGTTTTGGTTTGTATAAAAAGCCAAGTGGAATTCCTGTACCCTATGATGCGATTAAAAAAGTTTCGTCTGAATTTGGCATGAGAATACATCCTATTAAGATGGTGAATGTTATGCACAACGGTGTTGACATTATCTCGGACGAAGGAACGCCAATTTTAGCAGCACAAAATGGAACTGTACTAAAAGTAATTAGAGATAAAAAGGGCTATGGCAACCATATCATTATTAAACATAACATTAAATACAAAACCCTATATGCTCATTTAAGTAGCATTGATGTAAAAGAAGGGGAAGTTTTAAAAGAGATACAAACCATAGGGCTAATTGGAAATTCGGGGACTTCAATAAAAACTCTTCTACACTACGAAATTCATGAATTTGATAAACCAATTGATCCTGACATTAAAGAAGGTTGTTAATCTACTATTTAAAAATAAAAAGGGCTGCGAAAATCGCAGCCCTTTTTTGATATATTATATCCTTACTATCTTAAGAAAACTTCTCAATCACTTTTTGGGTAACTCCTGTATTCGAGAATCCTCCATCGTGAAACAAGTTTTGCATGGTCACGTATTTTGTCAAATCAGAGAACATGGTAACGCAATAGTTTGCACAGTCAAGTGCTGAAGCATTTCCTAGTGGAGACATATCTTCAGCATAATTAATGAATCCATCAAAGCCCTTTACTCCGCTTCCTGCTGTTGTAACTGTTGGCGATTGAGAAATAGTATTTACTCTTACTTTTTTTGCTTCACCATAATGGTATCCAAAACTTCTTGTAATTGATTCTAACAACGACTTAGCATCTGACATATCATTGTAATCAGGAAATACTCGCTGAGCCGCTATATAGGTTAAAGCAACCACAGAACCCCACTCATTGATGGCATCCATTTTTTTTGCTACTTGCAATACTTTGTGTAAACTCATAGCAGAAACATCCATGGTTTTATGATACCAATCGTAGTTAGTTCCATCATAAGGTCTACCTTTTCTAACGTTTGGTGACATTCCTATTGAATGTAGAATAAAATCAATCTTACCGCCCAATACTTCCATTGATTGAGTAATTAGATTTTCTAAATCTTCCACTGAGGTAGCATCAGCAGGAATAACTGTTGCATTGCAAGCGTCTGCTAACTTTTGAATCTCCCCCATTCTCATTGCAATTGGAGCATTGGTTAAGGTAAATGTTGCACCTTGGGTTTTCGCTTGCTCTGCAACTTTCCAAGCAATTGATTGCTCGTTCAATGCACCAAAAATAATTCCTCTTTTTCCTTGTAATAAGTTATTTGACATGTTATCCGGTTTTGTAAGTACGCAAATATAGTTTTTCTCTTAAATCTGTAATAATTCTCTAGCATTATTCATTGCAGCATCTGTCATCGTTGCACCACTCAGCATTTTTGCTACCTCCTCAACTCGGTCTGTTTGCGAAAGCTTTTTCAATTGTGTAATGCTTCTTTCATCTACAACTTCTTTGTAAACAAAGTAGTGGTGTTCTCCTTTCGCAGCTAGCTGTGGTAAATGGGTGATCGATATTACCTGACGTTGATGCCCCATGTTTGCTAAAATAGCACCCATCTTTTCGGCTATTTCTCCCGAAACACCGGTATCAATTTCGTCAAATAATATAGTGGGTAAATGTTGGTGTTTGGCCAATATTTCTTTGATGGCTAACATTAATCTAGATGTTTCTCCTCCCGATGCCGTTTTGGAAACCAATGCAGGTTGAATTCCTTTATTGGCTGAAAATAAGAAGTCAAATGCATCTTTTCCGTCCTTCGTATACTCAGAAAGTTGTTGATGCTTTACTTCGAGTTTTGCAAATGGAATACCTATAAGTTTTAGCGTTTCCTCAACCTGTTGTTGAAATGCCTCTAAAACCGACACTCTACCTTTGGTTAATTGAGTGCTTTGATCCTTTAGCCTCGTCTCTATTTTAACTAATTCGATTTCTAACTTTCTAAGCGCGTCATCAGAGTTGGTTAAGCACAATAATTGAGTTTGGATGCTCTCTTTTTTCTCTATCAAATCATCTGCGTTCACACACATATGCTTCTTTTGAAGTCTATGAATTTCTCCCAATCGCTCCTCAACATATTGATGTCGTTCAGGATCGTATTCAAACAATTGAGCCTTATCCTCCAGTTCACTTGCAACATCTTGCAGTTCGATTAAAGTGCTATTGACACGGGTCAGCAATTCTCCAAAACTTTCGTCGTAGCGCTCTGATTGGGCTAAAACTTGTTTTAAAGATGCCAACTGGTCAGTAATATTCTCCTCCTTATCAGAAAGTAAGTTTTGTCCCAACGACAAATTTCTAAGAATTTCTTCACTGTTTGCAAAACGCATCTGCTCCTGCTCCAACGTCTCGTTCTCCCCTTTTTGGAAGTTGAGTTTAGTTAACTCTTCAAATTGAAAATTTAAATAATCTTCTTGTTGTTTCGCTTCGGCAAGATCTGCTTGAAAAGAGCTAATCTTCTTCTTTAAATCACTGTAATTTTTAAAATTAAGTTTATATGATTGAAACAAATCAGCACTACACGCTAAGGCATCAATTATTTTAAGTTGAAAAGTAGCATCGTTAATTTGAAGGGTTTGTTCTTGAGAATGGATATCTATCAGCTGAACACCTAGTTTTTTAAGAACGTCAAGGGTGCACGGTGTGTCGTTTATAAAACTTCTGCTTTTTCCATTTCCATTAATCTCCCTACGGAGAATACTTTCGTCAGAATAATCTAAATTATTTTCATCAAAGAATTTTTGAAGCGAATAGTTTTTCAACTTAAAGTTCCCTTCCACAATGGACTTTTTCGTGCTATCTTTTAAAACTGAATGGTCCGCTCTATTTCCAAGAATCAACCCTAAAGCTCCCAAGAGTATCGATTTTCCAGCACCAGTCTCTCCTGTTATAACAGAAAGTCCGCTATGAAAATCAATTTCGACTCGATCGATTAAAGCGAAATTTTTAATGGAAAGTTGTTTCAGCATGACTCAAAGTTAAGCCGTAATCCTGTTTAATAAAATAAGAAAGATTTATTTTCTCAATTTATCGTACTTGTTCGAGTTTCCAGGATCAATAATAATCAGAAGCTCACTAATCTCTGATTGTTCCTGAGGGGTAGCTTCTTCATATAGATTTAATAACTCTTGCAGTTTCGCATTGAACAATGCTTGCAAATTGTATGAAGATGGTGCAACGTTGTGAATTGGACGTAGGGACCTTAAACTAGCTGTAATCTGCCTTCTTGCCCTTCCCATATCTTGTTGCATCATATCAAATCCATTGATGTGATAATCGTAGTACAATTTCCGTAATGGCTTAAACCGTGCACTTAAGGCATTATCCACCAACCAATACCTATTTCGCTGATCTTCGAAAGCCTTCCATCCGCTTTGAGAGGAAGCTTGAGCAAAGTTTACGATTTGCTGTGCCTGTTGGAAAAACTTTGTTCCTCCCTCAAAAGAGTAACTATCGTAATCATAACCCAAAATCATATAAACATAATATCCGAGTATGGTCGCTAACTCACCACCATAAGCACTTTCGTTATAAATTAACGGTTCAAATTGATTGAACCGAATAACAAAATCCTCATCTCTTATATTCATGATCGGGCTTTTATAACCGGAATTAAATATTGGTCGTGAAACTTGAACTTGAATATTCCCCTTGAACTCATTGGCACTAACCCGCTCAGTCAGGTTGATTAATATACTACAATCAATTCTCTCATGTGTTTGAAATTCGTCTGAAGTCCATTTGCGGCCATTCACCAAGTCAAATATCTGCCGTTGCATTTCATCAAACATTGTCCGCTCACTTCCATTTACCTGACGAGAATTTACATCAACTACACAATTTAACTCTTGAGATAAAACAATACCTGTAAGCGAAAAAAGAAGTGAAAAAAAAATTATCCGAGCCATTTCAATTGTATGCTATCTATAATATCCTGCGCCACTGCGGACTTACTTTTTAACTCAAAATCGACCACGTTATTGTCCTTGTGAAGAATGGTAGTTTTATTGTTGTCGCCACCAAACCCGGCTCCATTATCGCGCAAGGAATTTAAAACCATCATGTCGCAATTTTTACGTTCCATTTTAGTTTGAGCGTTTTCTAATTCATTGTTTGTTTCGAGGGCAAAACCCACTACAAAATCTCCTTTCTTCTTATGGGCTCCAATTTCTGCCAATATATCAACGGTAGGAGTCAACTCAAGCGACAAGTCTTCAGTTTTCTTCTTTATTTTTTGATTTGCGGGCTTTGCTACAGTGTAATCTGCAACTGCAGCAGCACATATGTATAAATTGGCCTTGTTTCCTCTAACCGCTGCTAACATTTCTCCAGCCGATTTAACCTTTATGAGTTGTGCACCATTTGGAGCCGTCAATTGAGTGGGTCCTGAAATTAGAATTACTTCTGCACCTTTATTTAATACTTTTTCTGCCAAGGCAAACCCCATTTTACCAGAACTATGATTTCCAATAAATCGAACAGGGTCAATTGCTTCGTAAGTAGGACCGGCAGTAATAACTACTTTTTTCCCTACCCAAGAACTGTCTTCAGATGAAATGGCTTTTATAATACTCTCCACTTCTGCCATTCTTCCTTCGCCCACTAGTCCGCTTGCTAGCTCGCCACTTTCAGAAGGAATAAGAACATTGTCAAATCCCTCCAATCTCTTTATATTCTGTTGATTTGACGGGTGTTTAAACATATCCAAATCCATTGCAGGAGCGAAAAACGTTTTGTTTTGCATTGAAAAGTAAGCGGCTAGAAGCAAATTATCACAAATACCATTAGCCATTTTAGCGATGGTATTTTGTGTTGCTGGAGCCAACAAGAAAAAGTCAGCCCATTTGGCTAACTCAACATGATTGTTCCACTCTCCAGTCTTCGCATCAGAATATTCCGAGTAAACTGGGTTTTTGGAAAGTGTTGATAAAGTAAGAGGTGTAATGAAACCGACTGCATCAGGAGTCATTACCACCTTGACGTGTGCACCCTTTTTAATAAGTTCTCTGCACAACACTGCTGATTTATACGCTGCGATGCTGCCACTTATTCCTAAAAGTACATTTTTGCCTTTCAGCATGTTATGCTTCTTCTGTATCGTCTTTTGGATTTCTGTAGTACGTACCACCTGTCATGTATTCTTTCATTGCTATTGCATTAGACTTTGGTAGACTTTCGTAAAATTTAGAAATTTCGATTTGCTCTCTATTTTCAAAAACTTCGTCCAGATTATCTGTAGTTGTTGCAAATTCAGCTAACTTGCCATTTAACTCTTCTTTCATTTCAAGAGCAATTTGGTTTGAACGTTTTGATATGATAGCAATCGCTTCGTAAATGTTACCAGTCTTTGAATCAATATCAACAATGTTTCTAGTGATTGTTGATTTTGCTGCGTCTACTTCTTTATAATTCATCTTTACTTCGTTTTTCAGCTAAGAAACGTTCTTGTTCCCTAATTAGTTTTGCATAGACAAGCTTTGCTTCTTCTATACTGTTTCTATCTGCAAAATTATCAATAAAATCATAATAAGCCTCTATTCCTTCGTCAAATCGTTGTTTTTTCTTTGAAACAACGGAGTTTGAAGCCAAGTAATAGTAACTTTTTAATACAGTTAATTTAATCTCTTCTAAGTATTTTGTATCTGGATACTTGGTAATCATATTGTTAAGTGCTACAATTGCCGATTGGTATTTTCGAATTTTGAAATATTGATATGAATTTAAAAACTCCTTTGCCTCTAGTTTGCTATTCAATATATCTACTAAAGTGTTCGCAGAATCAACTAATTCACTTTTAGGATAGGTATTTACAAAAATTTGAAGCTCCTCAAGCGCAAGTTTTGTGGGTGTTTGGTCTAAGCTTGGTCCTGGAGCATCTAAATAATTACAATATGCACTCATAAACAAAGCCTCTTGAGCATATTCACTTAGCGAATAAGTTGAAGCATAGCTTCGAAACATATATGCCGCTTGAAACAAATCATCTATATGGTAATTCGCATAAGCATAATAGAAAAAAAGCTTCTGCCCTTTTTCTGTTCCTTTATATAAGGGCAATAATTCTTCGAACAAAGGCATCGCTTTAAGATACTCCCCATTTTCATAATACTCAATACTTTTTGTGTACTTCAATTCAGGGTTAGGACTCTTCAATACTTTCTGATATTCGCTGCAGCCTGCAAAGAATAGAGAAACAATAAGAACCATAAAAAAGACATACTTCTTTACCATGTTGCAAAAATACTATTAAACTTAAGCTTGACAATACAAGTTGGTTGCAAAATATGTTAAGAATGCTATTAATAACGGACTGTTGAAAAGAGTATTGATCCCACCGCTGTGAATTGACTAAATGGCTATAAATTTGAAAAAAAAAGATGAAAATTTCACTCACGCTATTTTTAATCACTTTATTCTTTTCTATTAAAGCACAACATTCAATCGTATTAAAGTCGGGTGATAAGATTGATTGCGTGGTACTTTCGCTAAACAATGATATGTGGAAAGTGTATGAAGATGGAAAAGAACGAATGATTTCGATGAAAGAAGTCACCAGTGTTTTCTTTAACGAATACGTGCCATACGACGGAGTTTTTATCCCAACAGGCAATGAAACAACGTTAAAAATTGGAGATTTTACTGTGAAATACTTAATGAAAGACCGTAAAATGATTCGTGAACCAAAAGTTTCTATTGGTACACAGGACAAAGGAACGGTTGTTGTAAAAGTTGTTGTAGACCGTTACGGAAATGTGCTTTCTGCAGAGCCGGGCCAATCAGGAAGTACTACATCTAACAATTATTTATACATTAAGGCAGAAACCGCTGCAAAAACTGCTAAGTTTGATGAAAATTTAAAAGGACCTCTTAAAACAGAAGGAACCATTACTATTGTATATTAAGCAATTATGAAATCAATCAAAGTATTACTCGCAGCTATCTCTTTTTTCTCAACTAGTGTGCTCTTTGCTCAGTTAGCTCACCCCCACTTTATTTCCTTGAATGCCGGATCAAACATACCGTTTTCGGAATATGGGGAGATTGATAGTCTAAGCAATGCAGGTGCAAACCCAGGGATATATTATAGTTTTGAAGCTGGCGCCTATTTTTCTAAACTGTTGGGCATAGGCTTAAACATTGGGGCTTTCAATAACTCCATTGACGACCAAGGTATTATCGACCAACTGAAAAGTGACTTTCGTTTTCGGAATTCAACCTTTGATGTCACGTCAAAAAGTTGGACAAATGGTTACATTATGGTTGGACCCTATTTCTCTTTTGGTTCGCAAAGGTTTATTGTAGATTTAAAAGTGTTGGGTGGAATAATTAATTCTGAAAGACCATTCATTAACATACAGTCTAATGACGACCAATATGAATTTAATTCAGCTGCGGTTAATGGAACTTCTTTCGGAGTTAATTACGGGATGCATTTTAGAATCCAATTAAAAGGGAAATTTGCGCTTAGAATAAATGGCGAAGGAATGCTAACGAAACAAGAATTTGAAGAAAAAATTACCGAAACACTTGCATCAGGAACTCTTCAAGCAGAAAAAAGGCAAACTGTAACGAGAGAAATATCTGTACTTAACTTGGGTGTTGGGCTAATTATTAATTTGTAATGAAAAAGTTGTTTCAGTTTCTTTTCAGCATTATAAATAGATTGTTCCCAAGAATTCACCAAAAAGATTTGAACCGGTTATCTTCAATTCAAAAAACGGTGGTCGGCATAAAGTATTGGCTCACATTAAAATTGATAGACTAACTATAAGTACTATTAAACCAAGTAAGTAATATTTCCAATAAGGTTTGGGGTTTGCAGGGTTTTTTCCAAAGAGTCGTATGGTTATTTTAGACATAGTATCTCTATGATCCGCTATAAACTGATAAGCGAAATCACTTAAGTTTCTAAACCAAGTCTTTTCTATATACCAAAGGTGTAAAAATTTTACTTTGTTTTTATTGAAGTAAGTAATATAGGCGGCATCAGGACCAGTAAAAACATTCCCTTCTAAATCAATGTAGCGCACAGCCTCTTTAAAATGTTGTTCTGAAATATCTTTAAAATTTTTAGCAACCTTTTGGTAAGGCTTGTAGTCCACCTCTAGGCCACTTATTTTTTTCCAACGAATTACCCAATATTTACAAAAACCGCAGTTTCCATCGAAAACCATTAAAGGTCTTTCACCAGGAAGGTATGTAGTTCGCTCAATCTTACTAAACATTGTACAAAATTAAGACCTAGTAACAGATCTAACTATCATTACGGAATAAAAAGACACAGCTATGATGTGCATAGGAATGGAGAGCCCTGAAAATTCATCCGGAGTAATTATTCCATCGGGTAATCCATTTGACAGCGGACCCAATAAACTAACCAACGTAATAAATGCCAATGTCCCTAAAAATGTTACCAAAGCATTTTTATCTGTCATTATTCTTCTAAGTATGAAATAATAAATACCAGAAATAATACCAGGTATTAAAGAAGCTAAGGCAACAGACCCTATATTTATCACCTCAGGAATCGAAAATGAGGTTATAGATTTATGCAGGTACATGTAAATTAAATTTAGAAACGCAGCTGCAACGCCGGATATAAGTCCGGTTGTTAGAAATGTAGTCAATCTATTATTGTGCTGTGGGAGAATAATGGATTCGGTAGATGTCATATAATCTATCTATTTTTTTAACTACATAACATCAACAATTAATTATTACTCCAGTGGCGGCGTGCTTTCTAGCGAGTGAAATGTTCTGAAAACCGTTTCACTTCTATTTATTCCGATTTGAAAATCAATTGTTTGTTTATTTATTCCGTTGCCATTTGTCACCAAATTAACATCATGATTTCCAGTTGCTAAAGAAACCCTTTGGTAGTAGATAGAGTGAGGTAGACTTTGCCAATTTCTTGTGTCAGCCTTTTCGGTAATTGAGTTTAATGCAGAAAGCACAAACCCTGCGTCTTTATTTTGATTTGAAGCCACAATTTCTGCAGCTTGTTTTAAAACTAATCGTGTAATTGATTTACCTATTTCACGAAGCATTCGATCTTCCAAACCTGCAAAAGCAATTTGTTCAACATCTTCGGCTAACTCCATGTTTATTTTTTTACCATCAACCACTAAGTAAGCTTCCGAAATCAAAGGTTTTCGAGCCTTATATTTGGGTACAGCCATTCTCACAAAGCGAACGTCTGCTAATCCTTCTTGTTTTGAGTTATTTACTTGATTGGTAATATTTATTGGAAAGTTGTAAGGCCCGCTTTCATTGGCAAATACCAAATTATCGCCAGTCCCTTCACTTCTAACCAAATTCATACTAAACTCTCCTTTTACTGGACTAAGGCCGTTCAACCAGAAAAAAACCAGCTCACCATCGGTTGAATTTTCTTTCTCGTACTTTATACCAAACTCCAACTCGTATTGTTGTAACTCCTTTCTAAATCCATTTAAGGCAGCAGTGCGCAATAAGTCTTTTTTAAGTTGCTCAGGTACTGTTACGTGAAATACTTCGCTGTATAATCTTTGATATACGTTGAGGGAATTTCTATAAGCGATGAAAGCGTTATTAAAATCGTTCTTTGCTTCGTATATAATTCCCATTAACAAATGAGCAAAAGCATCTTCCTTATACCTGTTCTTTTTATCTTCGTATTTATCATTTAGTTCATTAAGAGAAATATTCACCCGCCTTACTTCCACTAATGCTGCATCAAAGTCTTTTAACTGAATATAGTTAATTACTTTATAGAAATGAATTAAAACTACTTCATGGTCCTCGGCCTTGTATGGTTTCAACATAGGGTTGGCTAATGAGCCAATAATGTCGTACTTAAAATTTTTGCGAAAATCTTGATTATACAGGTAGGCCTTTTCAAAATAAACATTACTAGCCTCATAGTTACCGAGCATTTGCTCTACAACTCCACGGTCTAAAAAAAAAAGTAAACGATCTTTCTTCTCTGCGGCTTTCTTCTGACTAATAAGAAATGCTTGAGCCTCTTTAATGTTCCCGCTTGAAAATTGCTGCTGAAACTGATAACTCTTATGGTAATAAGAAGCACAGGATGAGAAAAGAAATATCGTCAACACTATACTGATGACGATATTTTTTGTGGCTATCATTTTGGACGCTTTATTCTATGACCTTTTTAATTTTTTTGTCACCAATCCAAACTTTCTCGTTTGTTTCCATATTCGTTAATTCTAGGTCAGTTTGATAAAATACTATTTTTTGCTTTCCGTTAGAATCTACTATTGAGTTCAAAACTCCTTGTAAAATAAAGTCAGCTCCTAATTCTCTACCCCACTTTGCTGTTGATGCAGGTGTAGCAAACTCATTTTGGTCTGCTCTTTCTTTTCTCAGCTCTTCTCGAGCGTCACCGGCAGTCACCAAACGAACTTTTCCAATATTTAATACCGACTTTTCTATGTTTTTAATAAACGTCTCTAATGCAATGTGCTCATGACTTTTGTTTTTTACGATTCCTACTACTAAAACTGGTCTTCTTCCTTTAGCATTTTCAAATTCTGCCAACCAAGGACGTAACATCATATCACTTACCATTTCCTCTGCTACTAATCTGGAATCTGTTTCATTCCATCGACCGCTTAAATCAATCACGGCATTCTCATCTACTCTTGTTACTTGTGTAGTTCCTTTACAAGCGTCGAAAAGTGTTGATATACTTACTAATGCAGTCGCTAATAATATTGTTTTAAATTTCATCTTGTTGATTTTTTAGGTTTAAAAAGTATTAGTCAATAGTTGTGCCAAAGGAACAAAAACAAAGCCAGCCTAAAAATTCGGACCGGATTTGTTTCTTTGATTTATTTTTTAGTTAATCAAAAGTACTTCAGAGTTTGATAAGTTACTTTTTTCTGACGCAATACATTTAACAGCTTCAGCATCTATTGAAGTAATACCATTTTCAGTATAATAATTCAATTTATTACTAGCAACATCAAAAGATACTAACTTGTTTGTTTCTCCATTCTTTTCAAAACTCCAAGCATAATCTTTGGTATCAAAAGCCATTGAGCCCAAATCAATCGTATTTACTCCTTCAAATTTAACGAAGGCCATTTTGTTTTGAGTTGCTGTTACTTTATACGTTACTCCATTAAATTTTTTTAATTTTTCCTCTATCTGTCCTGGTTTCATAGAAATCGGATTTCAATCTATCCAAAATTCCAGTAGGTTGAAGATTATTATATTTATAAATATGTGACACTATATACAGGAACAATGTTCAACCCATAAAACAACAATATTTTTAGTATATTGTTATCTACTCCACTCGGGTTAAATTCGTTAACCTTTTTAATCAGCGAAAAAGAACCAAAACAAGCAGTCTGGGTAATCAATAGCGATAAGGCAGATGCCAAAAAAAATACTTTTTTTATAAGTTTAATGATTAAAATGAAATATAAATCCAGCATAAACATTCCATATTTTAGAATTATTATTTGTAATAATCAACTTAATCAATAAGCCTCCGTTGAACTTAATGGACAACTTTCGTAATATTGTGCTTTAATGAATTTTATTGCACCAGAGTTTCTTTATGCACTTGGCTTCCTAGCAATTCCTATTCTTATCCACCTTTTCAATTTCAGAAGGTATAAAACAGTTCAATTCTCTCAAGTTCGCTTTCTTAAGAGTATTAAAAAACAAACTCAGTCCACTTCTAGATTAAAAAACCTGATTGTTTTAGCTTGCAGATGCCTCGCGCTAGCTGCTCTCGTTTTTGCATTTGCACAACCCTACCTCATCGACAATAAATCGGTTGAAGTTTCTGGAAAAAAAGGTGTGGTTGTATACATAGACAATTCCTTTTCTATGCAAGCTAGTGCAAAAGTTGGTAGTTTGTTAGATGATTCAAAAAACAAAGCAATTACCATTGCAAACGCATACAAAGAGTCAGATAAATTTCAATTACACACCAACCAATTCAATGCAAATGAGCAACGTTGGCTAAATAGAGAAGCATTTATTGATCAATTACAAAAGGTTGATTTTAGTGCCAACTTTAGAACAATAGATGCTATAACCAATAGACTTAACTCAGCTGAAAATGACAATGATTTAAGTTTAGATTATTATCTAATTGGGGATTTGCAAAAATCAAGTTACCAACCAAATAACATACAAGATAGTGCGAACTTCTATGTTGTACCTGTTCAATCTCAAGAACAGCAAAACAGCTATATAAAAGCGTTTACAAGTTTTCAACCTTTTCACTTGCCTTCAATGAACGAGAGCTTCAACTTAAGAGTTCAACAAAATGAAGATGGGGAAAGAAATCAGATAAATGGAAAGTTATTTTTGAATGATAAATTGAAAAATCCATTTATCATTGAGATGGAAAGAGATTCTGCAGAAAAGGAAATCAACTTTATCAACCCTGAAACAAATCAAGTATTAGGTAAAGTAGCCATAAAAGATTATCCTGTTATTTTCGATGATACATTTTACTTCTCCTACCCTGCGGACAGGGCTATCGAAGTTTATCATTTATTTGAAGACATCGATAACAAAAGCATGAGTAGCTTATTTTCGGAGGATAGTTTAATTGATTTTAAAAGTACAACAGTTAAAAACATAAACTATTCAAAATTAAAAACGGCCAACCTTGTGGTTCTTGAAAATTGTCGCAGCCTATCAACTGGGCTTATTTTTGAATTAACTTCCTTCATTAAAAATGGTGGGACTGTTTTATTTTTACCAGCTCTGAACATGGACGTTGTTGCTGTAAATTCATTATTCAACCAGTTTGGCATAGCAGGTTATGGAAAAGAAATTAAAGACACCATTTGGGTAAATCAACTCAATAGCAAAGCATCACTATTTGACAATGTGTTTGAAGAAAAACCAACTAATATAAATTATCCTGTAAGTTATAACTCATGGATCATACAGCAAAATCAAAATAGTATATCTGAACAACTACTTGCTTTTTCAAACGGCACTTCTTTCTTGAAAAAATACGAAATTAACAGTGGTGCACTATATCTATGTGCAAGTAACTTAAGTACCAATGCGAGTAACTTTGGTAAGCATGCTTTATTTGTGCCCACCATCTACAACATGGCCCTTGAGTCAGCCAGAAGAATTCAGACCTCTTATCAAATGAATGATTCTAAAATTGTATTGAATGCAATACAAGCATCCGAATCTCCAATTAAATTTAAAAAAGGAGATTATGAGTGGATTCCAAAGCAAAAATGGAAAGAAAATTCGGTTGATATTTTTCTTGGCAATAGCATCTCCGAACCAGGGTTTTACAGCGTGATACAAGACAACAAAGTAATTGAACAATTGGCTTTTAATTATAATAGAGATGAGTCGGACTTAAAGAAGTTTAAAGTTGAAGAGTTCAAAGAACAAGCAGCACAAAAAGGATTGACAATAGAATTTCTAAATGGCGATGCCGAAACACTTTCGGCAAGTATAAATGCCCTAGGAAAAGCTGCAGGCATTTGGAAGTATTTCATTATTTTGAGTTTAATTTTTATTGCGCTAGAAATTTTATTTCTTCGTATAATAAAGTAAAGAAGATGGATGTATTAATCAAACAAGCAACAATAGTTTCTGAAGGTAGCCCTCACAATTTAAAAGTGAAGGACATTTTAATACAAAAAGGAAAAATTATAAAAATTGACAACTCTATTATCGCAAAAGGAATTAAGGAAATTACCGCAAAGGGACTGCATGTTTCTCTAGGCTGGATTGACTTGCAAGCAAACATTCAAGATCCTGGATTTGAACACAAGGAAGATATCGCATCCGCTTCAAATGCCGCCGCTGCCGGAGGGTTTACAAAAATTATCGTTTCACCACTAAGTGACCCTGTTAGAGATTCGAAATCACAACTAGAATACTTAAAAAAGAACGCTACAAAAGCTGTTGAAATTTTGACTCTTGGAGCACTAAGTAAAGGTGCAAAAGGGAAAGAACTAGCAGAGCTGTATGATTTAAAAGAAGCAGGTGCAGTTGGATTCTCAGATGGAAAACACCCGATAAAAAATCCCAACGTTTTAAACCGCGCTCTGCTCTACACTCAAGCATTTGATGGAGTTGTATTTAATTATCCACATACAGACGAAGTAGCTTATCAGGGTGTAATGAATGAAGGAGAAACGAGTACACACCTTGGACTAAAAGGCATTCCTGAATTAGCAGAATCTTTGATGGTGGCTAGAGACTTGAACATATTAGAATATACTGGCGGCAAACTTCACTTTAATTGCATCTCTACTTCAAAATCACTTGAATTAATTGCTAAGGCAAAAAAAGAGGGCATGCAGGTTACCTGTGATTTGGCTTCTTACAGTCTATTTCTAGACGAAACTAAGCTTGCAGAATTTGATACCAGATTAAAAACCTTACCTCCTCTTCGATCTAAAAGTACCATTAAAAATCTAGTAAAAGGTATTAAGAATGGCACAATTGACGCAATTTGCTCAGACCACACACCCGAAGATGTAGAGGAAAAAATGAAAGAATTTGATCATGCAGCATTTGGCGTAATTAACTTACAAACCTCTTTTTCAGCAGCTAATTCAGCATTAAAAAATGCACTCACGATATCGGAGGTTATTCCGCTTTTTACGAGTGGTCCGGCAAAAGTATTGGGGCTTGTTCTCGGTACAATTGAGGAAGGTGAAAAAGCTGAATTAACCCTTTTTCAGCCAGAAGAAGAATTCACTTTCACAAAAAAGATGGTGCTTTC
This sequence comes from Vicingaceae bacterium, assembly GCA_028245195.1. Classification (GTDB taxonomy): domain Bacteria; phylum Bacteroidota; class Bacteroidia; order Flavobacteriales_E; family Vicingaceae; genus NORP294. The sequence goes on from JAOKCF010000005.1 coordinate 49,404, forward strand.
AAAATCAAAAAACTCTCCGTTTTACAATCGGAAACTAAGTGGAAAGGTTATAGGTATTATAAATGATGGTAAAGTAGTGTTGAACTAATACAGAAGATAAAAAAATTAGTGTTATGCCTGTTTTTCTGCCTTCATTCTTCCATTCTAATGAGAATTAGTCGTCATGACTCCTTCCTTTAATTTCTCTTTTCTGATAAGCGTCTTCAGCCTCTTTTTGCTCTTTCGCCAATTGCTCTTCATATACTTCTCCAAACGTATCTAAATCAGGCTGTCTAGCATTTACCCAAGCGGTGAACCAAATACTCCCAACCATAACAATCGCCTTTCTCATTCTTTCTTCAACCATGTCCCCCATTCTATTTGTGTAAGCTAGTGTAAATTGCTGATAATATTGTCTCACCGTACTTTTTCCTCGCGTTTCAAAAGCGTATTTCTGATCAGAATGTATTTTTGCTGTTGCATCCCTTTCAATAAATAAGACGGAGTCCAGGTAAGAATGACTTTCTTCAACAACATCCCAAATGGCATGGATTGGTTTGTCAATGTGTTCGCTCTTCCAACAAAATAATCATACTCGTCTGCAGTAAGTTCAGGGATTCTCGATTGCCACAATCCGTGAATTCCTTTTTGATTGGTTAATTGTCCATTATAATTTTCAGTAGTATGCAGAGGCACATGAGCATTTGCAATATAGTGTCCAATATCAGCTGATGTTGAGAGAATTCGATTCACATCCCTTCTTTCAAAAGCTTTAGTTGACCAATTGGTCATTCCTGAAACGTGCCACGGAACAATTACGTAGTCCTGCAAGGTGTCTTCGGTAAATTTTTCTACCGCGTCATATCAATTCCTTGGCATTACTTCAGATGAATTTTCACCCCCTTTGACATAATGATCTATATCGATATAGTGTCGCGGAGCTTCATTTTTAGAAGCATACCTTCGTTTATCGGGATCTACCGCATGAGCTGTTACAAACTCAATATTTCTCTTATAGAAACCCACCATTTCCGGTGGTAAGGTAAAAACTACCATCCGATTAATTCTGCGATGACCATAAAATCCCCATGACTGGCAAACAAGAATTACTGCAATTAATACAACACTAGCCCACCCAATTCTTTTCATGGTTTTATATTTTTAATCCTACACCATCAAAAATAGGCACCAGGTCGGTAGTATCTATTTGAAGGCAATATTCTATGTCTTTTTCCAAATTTAAGCGTTGTAATCTTCTTCTATGGGAAGAATTTTTCAAGAAATCATTAAGGTTGCCTTTTGCTGATTGATACATCTGTTTTGCAGCCAATGAAGAGTCAGTAATTCCTGTAAAAACCTTGCTCCCTTCAAAATAATTGACTACTGCCCCTGCAAAAAGAGAATCCTCCAAATTGTATCTTCCCTTCCATCCTGCACAAAGTAGAATAACATCTTTATTTTCCCTTTCTAAGTGCTTACAAACAGCGGTTAAATTTAAAAATGAACCGATAATGATTTGTTCCGCTGATTTCGCTTTTTCAATAGCTTGTGTTCCGTTAGTTGTGCTTAAAACAACATCCTTACCTTTTAATTCGGGGTTCATGTAACTAAAAGGAGAGTTACCTATATCAAATCCTTCAACAATTTCACCATGTCGTTCAGCAGCTGCAAAATATCCTTTTGCTTGATAGGCTCTGGCTTCATCAATTGTCGCAACCGGTATTATTTGGTTAATACCTTCTTGAAAAGCAGTACAAATGGCAGATGTTGCTCTAAATACATCAATCACAACTACTACACATTCCTTTTTGGTATAGTAAACGGGAAAAAGGTCAGGTGAATAACAAACCTCTAACTTCCGTTGGAATTCATTCTCAGTTGTTTCCATATTACTTTACAAAAGGAAGTTTTACAATTTCGCACTTCAACTGGCGACCTCTAACTTCTACAAAAATTTCTGTTCCAATTTTCGAAAGCTCCTTGGTTACATAACCCATTCCTATACTTAATTTTAAAGTGGGAGAAGAAGTTCCAGAAGTAACTACCCCTATAGAATTACCTTCAGAATCATTGATTTGATATTCTTTTCTAGGAATTCCTCTATCAATCATTTTAAAAGCAACGAGCTTTCTAGTTATTCCTTTTTCTTTTTGCGCTAAAAGAAATTTACTGTCAACAAAGTCATTTGTAAACTTCGTTATCCAACCCAAACCGGCTTCAATTGGGGAAGTTGTATCGTCTATGTCATTACCGTATAAGCAAAATCCTTTCTCTAACCGTAACGTGTCTCTAGCTCCTAGACCCGCGGGCATAATTCCGTTTCCTTGACCTGCTTTCATAACGGCAGCCCAAATTTTTTCAGCATGTTCGTCATCAAAATAAATTTCAAACCCTCCTGAACCAGTATATCCTGTGGCTGAAACTAATACGTTATCTACTCCGGCAAATTTTCCTTTTTCAAAGGTGTAATACACCATTTCGGTTAAATTAATATCAGTTAAGCTTTGCATAGCCTCTGCAGCTTTAGGTCCTTGAATAGCCAATAAGGTTGTTCGGTCAGAAATATCCTGTAGCGTTGCTTTAAAGGTATTGTTCTTTTGAATCCAGTCCCAATCCTTTTGAATGTTAGAAGCATTTACTACTAACATGTATACTTCTTCCTCTAATTTATAAATCAGTAAATCATCAACAATTCCTCCTCTACCATTTGGCATACAAGAATACTGTACTTTCCCAACCTCTAACTTTGAAGCATCGTTAGTACTAATTTTTTGAATTAAATCCAGAGCTTCTGTTCCTCTAAAAATAAACTCTCCCATGTGAGAGACATCAAAAACCCCAACGCTATTTCTTACTGCCAAGTGCTCTTGCGTTAATCCAACGTATTGCAAAGGCATGCTGTAGCCTGCAAATGGTACCATCTTGGCCCCTAATTCTATGTGTACTTTATTTAGTGCGATCTCTTTCATATCATTCAATTATTTCTTTCAAATATTTTAAATACAACTCTTTTGTGGAAGAAACTGAATATTTGTTGATCACGGTTTCTCTTCCTGCTCGACATATTTGCAAACGTAATTCTTTATTCTCAATCAACTTTGATAATTGTTCATACCAATAGTTTTCCGTTGTAGCTAATAATCCATTTTCACTGTGGGTCACGATATGCGTATTCACACCAACTGGAGACATTACAGTTGCGGATTCCATTGCCATGTATTGTAGTACTTTAGAACCGCATTTCCCTCTACTCCACTGATCATCTGATAAAGGCATTATCCCTATATCAATTTCTTCTAGTTGTTCAATTTCTCTTTCCTTATTCCATTTTTCATTTTTCAGGTCAATGCCTTCTGCATTCCATGGTTGATCACAAATAACTTTAAAGTAAATTTTGTCTCCATAGGTTAAGGTTAATCTTTCAAAAACAGGCTTTACCATTTCAAGATACTTTCTAGTAGTTTCTGTTACCGTCCAACCCAATACAAATACGATTTGAAGTATTCTGATTTCTGAGCTTATGATAATCAGTATCTATTGTAGTAGGAATAATTTTGACATCAGAGCAAAACTCAGAAGCATAGTCGGCCAAATGTTCATTTCCAGCAAAGACCATATCTGCGCAGCTTATAATTTCTTCAGTTTTAGAAGGATTCTTCAACATTTGAAGAGCCTTGTTTCCAGAAGAGACGTTAGGCAGCCAGATGGCGTCATCAAAATCGAAAACTACCTTTGCTGAAGAACTTGCAAACTTTCTTTCAAAAAAAGTACTAGAAGTTAACAAGGCTTCCCTGAAAACGAAAATTTTATCGAATTAGTTCGCACGCTACACATCTCTTTTTCTCATTCTCCAAGCTCTTTTCGCTATTAATGCTTTTTAAAGATATTTTCCTTCACCCTTAAAATAACTGTAAAGGAAACTGTAGAGAGGATTCTTTAGGTTCCATATTTTACCATCTACCCTTTCGTTAGCCCAAAAACCTCGAATATCAAAAATGAATTTGATGCCCGTTTTTTTTGTAAGGTTTCACCCACCATAGCAGGTATTATAGACCGGCAATGGACTACTTCAATTTTATTTTGCTGTGCTATTTTTAAGACTTTGACCCTTAACTTTCGAACAGTTAAAAAGGATGAAATAACTGGAATAGAGTTATTGTAATCGATGTAATGCCAGTCGATATTTACCTCTTTGCATTTTTGAGAAACAATGGAATGGTTTTTTTTAAAATTTTCCGGCTTTTCGCAACTTAAAATCGAAATATTATGACCTTTTCTTAGAAAGTCCAATTAAATAGGGTAATATCTGCGCTTGCCCTAAAGAATCGGTTAGGCCGTCGTAACTGATGAATAAAACATTCTTAATCATTCTCTAACCATTTCATTTGCTATAATCTACACCAACTAAATTTCCATCAAAATAGGAAAAGAACTTTTTACAGACTCCACTTAACGTTAAACTCCTTTTTTCAATCAATGTATTCTCCATGTTCTTAGCGGCAACAAAGTAAATAAAATCTTGCACGTAACATAATTAATGCCTTCCAAACGCTTTAAAATTCAATTAGAGAATGGTTAATTTTGACCAACTAAATAAAATAACTTTTCAATGAAGGAAGTATATATAGTATCAGCAGTTAGAACTCCAATGGGAAGTTTTAATGGAACGTTATCAGGTATTTCTGCACCTAAATTAGGAGCAGTTGCTATTAAAGGAGCACTAGATAAAATTGGACTAGATAAAAACGAAGTGCAGGAAGTGTACATGGGCAACGTACTCCAAGCAAATATCGGCCAAGCACCTGCAAGACAAGCAGCTATTTTTGCTGGTTTAAGTGAAAATGTTCCTTGTACAACCATCAATAAAGTATGTGCATCAGGCATGAAAGCTACTATGTTAGGTGCGCAATCAATTATGCTAGGCGATAATGACGTTGTAGTTACTGGAGGTATGGAAAACATGTCTCAAGCGCCTTATTACTTGGACAAAGCGAGAACTGGATACAAGTATGGGAACGGTCAAGTAATCGATGGCTTAACCAAAGACGGTTTAATAGATGTTTATAACAATTATCCGATGGGCAATGCAGCAGAGTTGTGTGCAAAGGATTGTAATATTTCTAGAGAAGATCAAGATGCTTTTGCAATAGACTCTTATAAAAAATCTGCTGCTGCATGGGAAGCTGGAAAATTCAATGATGAAATTGTACCGGTTATGATTTCTCAACGAAAAGGCGATCCAATAGCATTTGATCATGATGAAGAATACAAGAATGTATTTTTTGATAAGATTCCTAACCTTAGACCTGTTTTTGATAAAGACGGAAGTGTAACAGCTGCTAATGCCTCTACTATTAATGACGGAGCTTCTGCATTAGTATTGATGAGCAAAGAAAAGATGGAAAGTTTAGGTTTGAAACCACTTTCAAAAATTGTTTCTTTTGCAGATGCTGCTCAAGCACCTGAATGGTTTACAACTGCACCGGCTAAAGCTTTACCAAAAGCTATTGAAAAAGCAGGCTTAAAATTGAGCGATTTAGATGCGATAGAATTAAACGAAGCATTTGCAGTTGTTGGAATAGTTAATACTCAACAAATGAGTTTAGATCCTGCAAAAGTAAACATCAATGGCGGCGCGGTATCTTTAGGTCATCCACTTGGAAACTCAGGATCAAGAATATTGGTAACTCTTATCAATGTATTAAAGCAAAACGGCGGAAAATATGGTGGAGCAGGAATTTGTAACGGCGGCGGCGGTGCTTCTGGATTTGTGATAGAAAACATTCAATAAAATTTTCTTTCAAAAGGAATGAAGTACGGAATAGGACATTTAAGCGTAGTACCTTGCAGAGCTGAAGCTGCAGATAGCAGTGAACAAGTGACTCAATTACTTTTTGGAGAAACCATAAAAGTATATGAAAAGAAGCGAAGCTGGCACAGAGTTAAGACGGCTCACGATAACTATGAATGTTGGATGGACGAAAACCAATTTAAATTTATAACACAAAGGGAATTTGAGCAGCTAAATGAGCAAAAACCATTTGTTGTTTCTGATTTAGTAGAGGTTTTGACGAAAGAAGACGGAACTGAGTTGATGACCGTTTTAATGGGCTCCAACATTCCTAATATTGAAAATAATCTGGTTGACGTAAAAGATTCCGTTTGGAAATTTGAAGGAAACAGTCATGATTCTAATAAAGTACATGAGAAGAAAAAGCTGACAGAAAATGCCTTTATGCTTTTAAATGCTCCTTACCAATGGGGAGGAAGATCTCCATTTGGGATAGATTGTTCAGGTTTTGTTCAGTTGGTTTACAAGTTAAATGGAATTTACTTGCCAAGAGATGCATCTCAACAGGCATCTATGGGACAGCCCCTTTCATTTATTGAAGAGGCTGAAGAAGGCGATTTAGCTTTTTTCGATAATAATGAAGGAAACATTACACATGTTGGTATTATTTTGTCAAACAATAGAATCATACATGCTTCTGGTAAAGTACGAATTGACAAATTAGATCATCAAGGTATTTATAATCAGGAAAAACGAGGATACAGCCACAGGCTGAGATTAATTTCGAGTATTTATTAATAGAATTTGGCAAACTATTTGCCTAAATTTAAAACAAATAATAAAATGAATAAGATGAAAAAACTATTAGGAGGAGTATTGGTATTAATGATAACTATTTCTTGTGCAGCTCAGAGTAAGCTAGCAGATGGTTTATATGCCAAAATAAAGACTTCAAAAGGAAGTATTTTAATAAAACTTGAAATGGAAAAAACGCCATTAACGGTTGCCAATTTTGTAGGTTTAGCTGAAGGTAAAATAAAAAATAGCAAGGTTCCTATGGGCACTCCTTTTTACGATGGCATTAAATTTCATAGGGTAATAGCCAACTTTATGATCCAAGGTGGAGACCCTACAGGAACCGGTGCAGGTGAAATTGGGTATTCCTTTAAAGATGAATTTAATGCTAATTTAAAGCATGATCGAGCCGGAACGTTGTCTATGGCAAACAAAGGACCTGCAACTAACAGCAGTCAATTCTTTATTACACACCAACCTACGCCACACTTGGACGGAAGACATACTGTATTTGGTTACGTTATAGAAGGACAAGGCACAGTAGATTTAATTGCTCAAGGTGACGAAATTAAAAACATTGAAATTATTAGAAAGGGAGCTGCAGCAAAAGCATTTGCTGCAGCTGCAGTTTTTGAAAAACTAAGCGGCATTTCTCAAAAATAAATTTATACGTTATTCAGCGATAAAGGCGATTTCTTTAGAAGTCGCCTTTTTTTATACCAAATTCAATAGAAACAGAGCATAGCCAAATATTCTAACAAACCTAAAAAGTGCCAGAATCAAAAACGTTTTAAACGGAAAACGCACTGCACCCGCCACTGAACAGATAGAAGAAAAGGGCAAGGGAAATAATGCTGCAAAAACAATTAACACCCCACCCCACATTCTAATCATAATAAAATGCTTGTCAAACTTTGCAAGAATCCAAGATTCAACAATTGGCAAACCTCCAACATATTTTCCAATGAAATAAGCCAGCACCCCTCCTACGTAAGAAAGAATCGCTAGGAGGGACACCATCTGGTATGGTGAATCGAATTTTTTAGCCCAAATGATAAATAGGTCAGGAGGAATTAAGCCCAATATTATTTCTGAAGCAAAAAAAATGGAAAGTGCCCACAAGGTGTTAATGCTATTCAATACATTTTCTAACTTGGCATCGTAGTTCGGAACATATTCTTTAAAAATTAAAAACGCACCAATAACAATAGCAAAACCTATAGAGATTTTTAAACTATTTTTCCATAAAAAATTATAAACCCCTTTGCGTTTATAATAGTGATGGTAAGTATTTACCCTACTTTTTCGCTTGCCTTCGGCTTTTAATTTCATGGGGGACAAAATTACGTTCTTTATTCACATCATTTTAGAACCCTTTAAAAACTATTTATTAAAACTTTTGTTCAGTAAATAATGTTTCATGAACTAAAAATTAATGTTAGCTGTATTTCCATTAAACATATCTATTTTACCAGAAGAATCCGTTGCCTTACACCTGTTTGAATCAAGGTATAGACAGCTTTACGCGGATCACAAGAGTGGCAAAGAATTTGTCATTCTTTATCAGAGCAAAGGCGTTAATTCAACCTTCGGCGCGCTGGTTTATATTGAAAAAGTAATAGATGAATTTCCTGACGGTACTGTAGATGTTATTGTTAAAGGAGTTCAAGTTGTCAAAATACTTTCTTTTGAGCAGATAATGCAAGGTAAATTGTATGCAGGAGTTGAAATTGAGAGGTGCCCACTATTTACAGGTGCCGGCAATCGGCTTGTTACACATTTTAAAAATTACTTAACTAGTATTCAAAAGAGTACCAATAAACCTAGTCCTTTTAGTTTGTACCATGTAGCCAATCGCTTGCAACTTTCTAACGATACGAAAAATGAACTAATGAGCATTGCTGATGAACAGTTAGCGAATTCCTTTTTAATTAATGAAATCCGTTTTCTCAGGAAAATTAGGGAACAAGAAGCTTCTCTGAATCATAATTTTCATTTGAATTAAAAAAGTAGATTAATAGGTATTTGCTGAAAGCATTACCAATGTGCAAGCGTTAACAACCTCAATTCCTTCTTTTTCCAGTTGTTCCATAAAGTCATGGTTGATGGTCCCAGGATTAAAAATGACTCTTTTAGGATGCAGTTCTTTAATGTAGTCATAATACTGCGTCTGTTTTTGCGGCCCCAAATATACTGTAATGGTATCTACTCCATCCATTACTGCATCTGCTGCGATTATTTTTATACCTTCAATCTCTCCTTTTTTTATTCCCACTGGAACTACCTCGTGTCCATGTTTTAATAATTTTTTAACTGCCATGTTGGAATATCTTGAAGCGTTGGTAGATGCCCCCAATACTATAGTCCTTTTTACTTCCATATTTTGAATATGCTCAACTAAGTTGGTATATGATTATGTTTTAAGGCGAATAGTTGACATGCACAATTCTGATTTAACTGAGCTAAGAGCAACTGCAAAAAAGGTTGCTGACTGTAAAAAAGTAGATTAAAACGTCTTGATGTATTTCTTTAAGCCGTAGGCGTTATAATTTTGTATGTAATCAGAATTATTATTGCTTTTCAAGGTATTTTCCCATTCACCATACATTACATTTGGAAGCACGATGAATTTTTTACCAAACTGATTCCTATACTTCTCTATTAAAGCTTTTCTTTCGTTAATGGAAAGCTCTTCATCAAACCCATCTGTAAAGTCTGCTAAATTATCGCCAATAAGAATCACAATATTATATTTAGACATTACTTTCTCTCTTCGTTCTATTTTTTTACTGTCATTCGATTTTAACAGCACATCAGAACGATTTACTGTAATGCCCGCGTTTTTAAGGTTTGCAATAGTCGCTTCTAGGTCATCAATTGACCTGTTACTAATGTACATTATTTTAATACTTTGATTGGTAGCTTTTTCTATAAATTCAAGTGCTCCGGGAACAAGCTCCGCTTTAGCAATATTGCACCATTCTGTCCAACTTTCTACATTGTAGGTTTTGTTGTTCTCAATTAACCAACCGTTGTAAGGAGAGTTATCTAAAACAGTCTCATCCAAATCCATTACGATGGCCATTTTTTTGTTTGGTGATGTTTGATCTACCATTGCAGCTCCTGTTTCTTGATCAATTACGTCAAGGTCTGAATTATTAATTATATTTAATCGATAAGTCGCTACGTTAAATGCTTGGTGACAAAGCGCCTCGTATTCTGCAGATGTTTGTTGCCAAAGTACAGCACTAAGTTTTGAATCTTCTGTTGCACCACTTTGCGCATTGCTTAAGGTGGATTGTGAACTAGAGCAGGACAACATCATGGATGTTGCTGCGAAGGAGAAAAGTAGTTTTTTCATTTTTTATTGAATTATAACTTCAAATTTACTAATTGCGGATAACGAAAATAAGCCTAAAACTTCATCTTGTGGATTACCCGCAGCATCAAATATATTTGAGCGAATATTGGAAAGAGGAACTGCAAATAAACCATCGTTGCCTGAAGAGTTTACCAATTGATCTAAAAACTGGTAAGCAGATGAATTTAAACTGTGAAGTTCAACAGATGAAGTATCGCCCAAAACAAAAGGATTATCTTGATCTGTAATAATTGCTCTTAATGGTTCTATAAAAACCAGTCCGTCTCCTGCTTCCCCGCCAAACGTGGCATCCTCGGAAAGGATCATAAATGTGGGATCATCGTATACCGGTTTACCATTTCTAAATGGTTTAATCCAATAGAAATCTTTTCTTCCACCGAAATCTCTAGCGTAAAACTGCGCGTAATATCCTTCTTCTGTTCCAAAACCGGCAGGCTCAAAAGCATAGGGCATACTATCGATAACCGGCACTGGGTTTAATAAGGAAGTGGAAGTATATGCACTTCCTTTATAATCAATTTCTAATTTGTAATTGAAACCTATACTGTCGATTGCTCCCAAGGTATTTGGATTGTACTCGTAATTCCCATTACCATTGGAAATAAAATTATAGGTTAAGTTATTGGGTCCAATTAATCTAACGCTTGCAAAGTTCTCAGACGGTGTAGCGACGTTTGAAAAATAAGGAGCAGAAGAAGTTAATCGAATGGTTTGAATTGAACTCTCGTTATTCAAGAAACCATCCACTACCAATTGATTCTTTCCATTATCTAAATCCAATTCAATGATGTCTTCGCATGAACTGAAGGTCAATGCTACGAATACAGCAAAAAGTATGTATCTCATCTTCATCGCTTAAAAGTTAAAGTTATAAGAAACTGCTGGTACAAAGTTTCCGATTACCGAGAATCGAACGGCATTGGTTACTCGAGGTTCTGCATCATCTTGTTCAAAGAATATTGAAAAAGGGTTTCGTCGATTGTAAACGTTGTAGACAGAGAATACCCATTCACCATTAAATTTTCGATCTTTATTCTTTTTCGGCGTCAAAGTTGCCGAAATGTCTAAACGATGGTAATCTGGAATTCGATAATTGTTCCGTGCATCTTTATCATTGTGTGGCAATACCACGCCTTGAATTTCATATCGGTTGGTTGGAAAGGTAGCTGGTGTGCCACTTGAATATACAAAATTGGCTGAAAAGTTCCATTTGTCAGTTAACTCATAACTTGAAACCACACTAAGGTTATGGGCTCTGTCAAATCGTGTTGGATACCATTCATCTCTGTTAATTCCGTTAACTTGCCTTTCCGTTTTTGAAATAGTATAACTGATCCATCCAGTTAATTTTCCTTGATTTTTCTTTACGTATAACTCTAGTCCATAGGCCCTGCCATCTCCAGTTAACAAATCTCCCTCTAACTGCGTGTTGAAAAAGATGTCTGCATTGTCTATATAATCTATTTGATTTTGAAAGTCTTTGTAATACACTTCTAATGAAGTCTCGTATTTATTTTGCTTGAAGTTTTTGAAATAACCAACAGCTACTTGATCCGCAATTTGCGGTTTAATGTTGTTCGTTGTTGGCAACCATAAGTCAACTGGAGTTGAAGCTACTGTGTTAGAAATCAAATGTAAATATTGAGTCATTCTGTTAAAGCTTCCCTTAAGAGAACTTGTTTCGTTGAGGGAATAATTGATGGCTAAGCGAGGCTCAAAATTCGTGTAGTTTGTTTCCGACTTGTAATTTCTGTAAGAAGGTATCCACCCCCAAATGTTCACTTGGTGAAAAGTAGATTCATTTAGCGTTTCAGATTTTAACACTTTCCGAAGGCCTGCCTCTCCTTCAAAATACTCTTGCTCTCTATCGCCTTCATAGCGAAAGTGAGAAACCCGCGCCCCGTACAAAACAGACAACCTTGCTCCTATTTTCTGTTCGTTTTGAGCATAAAAGCCACTTTCGTTGCCGTACTTTCCCGGCAAACTTAAGCTGCTTATTTGTCCATTACTTGCAAAGGAAGCCTCTGCCGGTTTGAAATCGTAATAGATAATTTGCCCCCCAAATTTGATGGTGTTTTTATTGTTTAAGTAGTAAGTAAAGTCAGGTTTTATACTTCCACTTACAATACTCGACGACCATTTGAAATCATCATCAGGATCGCTGTCTTCCAATCCAAAAGAATAGTCGTAATCGCTATAAAACGTAGTGACGTTCATAAATAGTTTCTCATTAAATATGTGATTCCAACGTGCCGTAGCTGTTGCGTTTCCCCAATTAAAAACAAAACCCGAACCAAAAACATCTCTACCAAAATAACCCGACAAGAAAATTCTATTGTTTTCGTTTATTCGGTGATTTATCTTGGCAGTTAAATCGTAGAAGTAAAATTTGCTTCCTCGTAAGTCTTCATTTAAAAATGGCTTTGCCAACACATCTGCATACGATCTTCTACCAGCCACAATGAAAGAAGTTTTATTATTTATTGGTCCTTCGAGCGCCAAACGACTAAAAATTACACCAAGCCCTCCGGTTCCGGTAAATTTCTTGCTATTCCCTTCCTTCATTCTTACATCTAAAATAGAAGAAAGTCGACCACCGTATTCGGGAGCAATTCCACCCTTTAATAGCTTTACGTTTTTAACGGCATCTGGATTAAAAACTGAGAAAAAACCAAACAAGTGCGAAGAGTTGTATACCGGTGCTTCATCTAACAACACCAAATTCTGATCAATTCCACCTCCTCGAACATTAAACCCTGTACTTCCTTCACCAACCGTACTTACACCTGGTAGCAAAAGCACACTCTTTATAACATCAGCTTCCCCTAACAATGCGGGAATTTTTTTAATGTCTTTAGCATCTATTTTATTCACACTCATTTCAATGCTTTTCACATTTTGCTCCGCTCCTTCTGCCTCAATCACAACTTCATTAATCTCATATACGGATTCACTGAGCTCCATATCGATTTTTTGATTATAAGAAAGTTCTACCGTTTTTACTTTATCAGTGTAACCAATAAAAGAATAGGATACCTCATACGTGCCTTTTGGAAGTGTTAAAGAATAGAAGCCATAAACATTGGCGCTAACTCCTGTTCCAAGTGATTTAACAGCCACCGTGGCTCCAATCAGCTCTTCTCCAGACTCTGTCATGGTAACGTACCCGCGAATGGTAAATTTTTCTTGTGCTGCGCTTATTAATGATAATAAAACGCTAATAAGCAGTATGTTTAATTTTTTCATTGTAATAAATTCGGCGCAAATTTATGTTTATTCCCAAGCAAAACCATTTGATTATGTTAAGAAATGGATAGAATTAACATTAAAATGATAGTAGGAAATAAAGCGGTATTGATGGTTAAATTTTCAAGGCTCGATCCATTTGCCGTTTGGCATCTTTCTCTTTTAAACTTTCTCGCTTGTCTGCGATTTTTTTACCCTTTACAAGCGCAATGTTAAGTTTAGCGTAACCTTTATTGTTGATAAACAGCAAAGTTGGAATGATGGTTAACCCTACGTCTTTCTTTTTCTTAATCAGTTTATCAATTTCTTGCTTGTGCAATAATAACTTTCGTGCCCGTTTGCTTTCATGATTGGTAAAACTTGCATTTTCATACGGCGTAATGTTAATGTTGTAAACAAACAACTCGCCATTTTTAAATGCACAATAGCCCTCTTTAATACTGGCTTTTCCCATCCGTATAGATTTAATCTCTGTCCCTTTTAATTGAATTCCAGCTTCAAACTTCTCGAGAAATTCATATAAGAATGATGCTTTCTTGTTCCGAATGTTCACCTCTTTACTCAACTGCTCTCCCATGGTTCAAAATTAATTTATAAAAACTACATCTTCTGGTTTTGACTTCTTTAGCCATGCATGCACAATAATCGACATGTCTTGATCATCATAAGCAGTATTTATTTGAGTCTTTAGCAATTCTACATTCACTAAATCAGCAGATAGCGGTACTTTTCCGTATCCTTTGTACCTACCGTTTTCCACCAATACAACAGCTTGCTCAGCTCTTTCCTGAGTTTTCTCACGTAACACGTAAGTCGTATTTCTGTTGACCTTCTCTTCAACTGCCTGCAACACTCGTAAATTATAGGTAGAAGTTTCTTCCTTCCCTTCGCAAGCACCACGACAATCTAACTCTTCCACATAATTGCACTTACCCGAAGAAATGGGCTGCAAACCACACAAACGCGGACATAAGTTATATTTCTCAATCATTTCTTTCAGAAATCCTTTCAACTCCAACAAATTTTTAAACGACTTAATTGGCTTATCATGTTTCCCACATCTGCCCGAATTAAAGCGCTCGTAACCATTACGGTCAATATATTTATACAAGCCGTAATTGAGCGTAATTCGCTTATACGAGCGATTGTGTATGGGCCAGTGTTTTTTAATCTCTGTCACTTCAATAATGTCTGCCAATAGCGTATTTGGAATGACCTTAAAGTCGATACCAAAGATATTTTTTACAAAATGGTATTTGGACTTGGTGTTGGTATTCCCTGAAAAATGCGAGTGCACTCTTTTTTTAATGTCTTTTGCTTTGCCAATGTAGATTACTTGCTTCCTTTCGTTGAGCATGTAGTAGATTCCTTGCTTTTTCGGAAGTGCAATAAAATCCTCTTTTGGCATGTTAGGAGGCATCAAGCCTTCTAAACTCAATGGGTTCAATGCTTTCTTAATGTAGCCTTCTCGGTCAATTTTCATCAACTGTGTGAAAAGAATTGCTGTTGCTTTGGCATCTGCTGCAGCGCGGTGTGCATTGTTAAGCGGAATACCTTCACTGGCACACAATTTTCCTAAACTGTATGAAAATTTACCTGGTAAAAGCTTTCGACTCAAGCGAACGGTACACAATTTATTTCTGCGAAAGGATAGTCCTATACGCTCAAATTCTGCCTTTACAAAACCATAATCGAAATTTGCATTATGCGCTACAAATACACTGCCCTCCAAAAAGGCATCAATTTCTTTTGCAACGTCAAAAAACAAAGGGGCATTCGCCACTAATTCGTTGTCAATTCCTGTAAGTTTGGTTATATTGATCGGAATATCTTGACACGGGTTAATGAGCGTTTGGTACTCATCTACAATCTTTTGACCGTCATGTTTGTAAATCGCAATTTCAGTAATTCGACTTCTTGTGGCACTTCCTCCGGTGGTTTCTATATCTACTATCGCATACACTTCTCAAAAGTAATTCTTTCGTGCATACTATATAATGTATTTTTAATCTCTTTTTTAACGCTAAAGCTACATTCAATTGTTATTTTTGCACTCCAAAAATTTAAATTGATATGGCAACAAACAGAACATTTACAATGATTAAGCCTGATGCGGTAAAAAACAACTACATCGGAGCAATTTTAGATAAGATTAATGGCGCGGGCTTTAAAATTAAAGCCATGAAGTACACTAAATTAACAGAAGAGGCTGCAGGAGAATTTTACGCAGTTCACAAAGAAAGACCTTTCTACGGTGAACTAGTAGAATTTATGTCTTCAGGACCTATTGTTGCTGCTATATTGGAGAAAGACAACGCAGTAGATGATTTTAGAACATTAATTGGTGCTACTAACCCAGCTGAATCTGCTGAAGGTACCATTCGTAAATTATATGCAGAATCTATAGGAGCAAATGCTGTTCACGGTTCTGATAGTGATGAAAATGCAAACATTGAGGGAAGCTTTTTCTTCTCCAACTTAGAGCGTTTCTAATTGCTACACGTGTATGAAAAGCCCCACTCGACTTGCTTGAGTGGGACTTTTTTTATGCCTAAGTATTTCAGTGTATAAGTCTTTAGTTAATTTAGAAAAGTAGTTCAATTTTTCTATCTTTGTTACCAATCATTTATTAACGAGCAAAAAAAGAGAACTACGAAATGGGTAAAGGCGATATTAAAACGAAGAAAGGTAAACGAAGTGCAGGATCTTACGGAGTAAGCAGAAAGAAGAAAACGGAGAAAGCAGTGATTGTGGCAAAGCCAAAAAAGGCTGCAGCTAAGAAAAAAGCAGCAGCAGAAGTAAAAGAAGAGAAAGCAGCTCCAAAAAAATCAGCAGTAAAGAAACCTGCGGCAAAGAAGGCTTCTGCTAAAAAGGCGGCAACAAAAAAGAAAGAAGCGTAAATTACCTACACTACTCAAAAAAAATTCATCATTGATGGATTTTTTTTTGACTAATTACTACCGGCGGTGAGTGAAATTTGAGAAGAAGTTACTCCATAATTACCCTTTCATCAACAATTCCTTTACCAACTCTGCAGTTAGCGGCTGTTGGTCTGCTTTTTCTCGGATAGTAGCAAAACTGTATCTATAATCACAGCCTTCTTTGTAGGCACTGCACCCGTATGCTGTTTTACCTTTTACTACCGTTCCTTTAGCGCAAATCGGGCAAACTAGACTGTTTTGCTCTACCTTTTTTTTCGCAGGTTTAGTAGCTTGTTTTTCTTCCAACACCAAGCTAAAATCATCTGTAAAACGAATGAGTCCTTCTGTATTTCCATCAGCAGTTTTAAATCCTTTTAAATTAACCGTGCAGCTTTTTTCGAGCAGGCGCAAATATTGCTTAATAGAAATCTTTTTACCCTCAAAAGCAAAGGGTAATACCATGGTACATCCTGCTTTATAGTTGCTACAGCCGTAACCGGTTTTCCCTTTTAAAAAGCTTCCTTTCTTGCATTTCGGACAGGTTTTACCTGTAATTGCAGTCCCGATTTTTGGTTTTACTTTCTCATTTGCGGAAACCTCTTCCTCTGGGGTGTGTGAAATTTTGAGGTACGACTGTTCCATGCGCACCTCGTAAACCAAATGGTCCACCATTTTCTTCATGTTCTTTACAAAGGAACCCGCCTTAAACTTTCCTTTCTCAATCTCCTTCAATTGCTTCTCCCACTGCCCTGTTAGCTCTGCAGAGGTTAATAATTTGTTTTTGATAGTCTCAATCAATTTTACCCCAGTTTCTGTTGGTAGAATCTGTTTTTTGTTGCGCTCCAAGTATTTCCGTCGAAAGAGCGTTTCAATAATGTTGGCCCGTGTAGACGGTCGGCCAATGCCGTTCTCCTTCATCAGTTCGCGCATTTCATCGTCGTCCACTTTTTTACCTGCTGTTTCCATTCCTCGGAGCAAGGTACCTTCCGTATATTGATTGGGTGCTTTGGTTTCCTTTTCTAAAAAGGAAGGTTCGTGTGGCCCCTTTTCACCTTTCTTAAAAGTAGGCAACACGTCTTTTTCTTTTTTATCGTCGTCTTTTTCGAAAACTACCCTCCACCCTTTTTCTAGTATTTCTTTACCGGTGGTTTTAAAGGGCACAGGATCTACCTTGCCCAACACTGTGGTATTCGAAACCAAACAATCGTCGTAAAACACGGCAATAAATCGTCTGGTAATGATGTCATATACCTTCTGCTGTTCGTTGTGCAGGCTAGACTTCACGCCCGTAGGAATCAAAGCGTGGTGATCGGTAACTTTTTTGTCGTTAAACACCTTGCTCGACTTCTTGATCTTTTTCCCAAAAATAGAAGCGGTGAATTCTTTGTACGGTGTCAAATTTTGCAGTATTCCCTGAACTTTCGGGTAAATATCGTTAGGCAAAAAAGTGGTGTCTACCCTTGGATAAGTAATTACCTTTTGTTCATACAACTTCTGCGCAATTTTTAGGGTTTCATCTGCCGAAAAACCAAACTTCGTATTGCAATACACTTGCAAACCGGTTAAATCAAACAGCTTGGGAGCGTACTCTTTCCCCTTCTTCTTTGCAACAGAAACGACCTCAAACTCGTTTTCCTTCACTAAATTGGCAAAGGTCTGCCCTTCTTCTTTTTTGGTAAATTTTCCTTCTTCACAAGAAAACAGCGTTTCGCGGTAAACCGTTTGTAATTCCCAATACGGTTGTGGTTTAAAGTTTTGAATTTCTTTGAATCGGGCAACAATCATGGCAAGTGTAGGTGTTTGTACCCGACCAACTGATAATACCTGTTTGTAACCACCGTGTTTCACTGTATACAATCGTGTAGCATTCATGCCCAATAACCAATCTCCAATGGCTCTTGAAAAGCCCGCATAATAGAGGTTATCGTATTTGGAAGAAGGCTGTAATTTTTCAAAACCCTCTTTAATGGCTTCAGTAGTTAGGGAAGAAATCCACAAGCGTTTTACCTCTCCTTGGTAGTTAGCTTGTTCAATAACCCAGCGTTGAATCAACTCCCCTTCTTGGCCAGCATCACCACAGTTAATTACGAGTGTAGCTTCGTCAAAAAGTTTCTTTACAATGCCGAACTGCTTTAGAATTCCCGGGTTATCTACCACCTTGGTTTTAAACTTCTCGGGCAGGATGGGAAGGTAATTGAGGTTCCAACTTTTCCAATGCGGTTTGTAATCGTTGGGTTCAAATAAGGTGCAGAGGTGACCAAAGGTGTAGGTTACTGCATAGCCATTGCCTTCATAATAACCATCCTGCCGGTTATTCGCTCCTAAAACAGCAGCAATTTCTCGGGCAACACTAGGCTTTTCGGCAATACATACTTTCATCTGAAACAAAAATAATTAAAATAGAGTGCTGCGTTGGTGTGCCTAAAAACTACTTTTTAAGAGATTTCTGTTCTTCCATGTATACAACAACAAAAACTTCCATTTTCATGGAAGGCTTTCTTTTGTAAGGACCTATGCGTGTAGCATTAAAGCAGCAATAAGGCCGAAAAGTACTAGTCACAAGTGCTCTTGAACAGCTTCTCCTATTCCTACCAAATGCGGATTATTTTCTACAAACTCTTCCATCACCCTGAAAAAGTTGAGTATGTCAACTTTTTCATTGTTGGCGTTAATGGTTACCAATCGAACAAAGGTGTCTTCTTCAAAAGCTCCAAAACCAACAACCGTAACCTGTTGCTCATATAATGCTGTGCACAAAGCCATTGGGGCAATATTTTTATAATTGAAGCAAACTGAAATAGAATCGTCATGACTGTATAAAATATAGTCAGGATTACTTCGAATGTAGTCCAAGGCAACATTTGCCAAGTCGAATTGTTGCTCTACAATCTTCTCTAAACCATCGGTCCCTAAAGATTTCCAAAGGGTCCAAAATTTTAAAGCATCGTTTCTTCTACCACATTGAAAAGAAGTTTTCCCGAGGTTAAAGTCATCACCATCGGTTTGATACAAATAATCTGCTTCATTACTGAAAGAGTCGTGTAAATTCCTTTTGTCCTTCACCAAAATAATAGAACAAGTTAAAGGGGTTCCAATCATTTTATGAGCATTATAGCTAAATGAGTCAGAGCGCTCTATTCCTTTTACTAGGTGTTTGTATTTTTCACTAAAAATTACACTGCCACAATAAGCACCGTCCACGTGCAACCAAAGGCCATACTTTTCAGTGATGTCAGCAATTTTATCAATTGGATCAAAAGCACCCAAAACAGTTGTACCAGCCGTTGCATTAACATAGGCAGGTACAAATCCATCTTCAATATCCTTCTTAATTTGTTCTTCCAATAGTTCCGGTATCATTCTTCCTAATGAATCTGCCTTAATGTATCGAATGTTACTTCGTCCTATTCCAGCAAAACTTGCATTCTTTGCATTCGAATAATGCGATTCTTTCGACGTGTAAATGGTCATAGGTTCTGACATTCCTGCTACTCTGAAATTTGAGTCCTTAGCATCACGGCCCATAACTAATGCCATGTAGTTGCTCATGGAGCCACCCGTTGGAAAGGTACCATTACTTTTTGCCCCAAACCCAATAAGGTTACACGATTGTCGAATAATTTCTTGCTCAATACCAACTTGCGGACCAGCTACTTTATAGGTGTACATGCTATTGTTAAGCATCACGGCCAGTAAATCTCCTAAAACTGCTTTCCCTTGTCTACCTCCAAAAAGTTGGTTAAAAAACAGGTTAGTCGCTGTTTTAGGGGTAGATACAATTACTTCTTTTAACACTGATTTAAACGCGTCATCTAACATCGCAGATTTGTTTAACGAAAGATCTATCGTGTTGTACAGTTCATCTGATTCTATTCGATCAGCAACAGGGTGCTGCTTTTCTTCGTTCATTAAAATTTCAACAAGTTCATTGAAAAGAACTAAATCACTACTAATATCTGGCATGCTTTTATAATTATTTTTAATCTGTTCCCAATTCTGAGATTGTATGATAGGTCAAATCTTTCCGAACAAATTTGTTTAAGTTTTCGTCGAATAGCTGGCAACTGCGAATAGGTTTTGCATATAAATGAAGCGACATACTTCGTTTATTGTTACTATTTTCTAACCGGTGAAAGCCCATAAAATCTATCATATAAGAACTGTCTCCTTCCGCAGAGATAGAAGTACGAATAGCTTGAAGTTCTTCTATTTCATCTAGCTGGTAAATGGTTTCTTTAAACTCTCCTTGTATTACTTTTATCCAACACTCTTCGCCATTATGACCATGAATTGAGGTGAATTGTTCTTTCTCCCAACAAATCAAGATCAATTCAAATTTGTCAGTGTTTATGATGCAATTTCTTGTATAGCATTCATTAGACCAAGATGCGAATGGTTTTAATGCACTAGCAGGTAAATCAAGAGACTGGATTATTTTGGTGTAGGTCGTCCTCTCCTCCTCCTTAAGAGCAGTGACTAATTCTTGGATGGTTTGCAGCGAGGTTGTATCCTGTTCGTTGTAATTCAAAATGGTTTTACTCTTTCTTTGTTCATTTAATGCACAAATCCAAGGTTACTCCCCAAATTCTGATCGATATTTATCGCATAAGGGCTGTACCCTTTAATAGGGTTAAAAGTACTATTTTTAACTCATTTTATAGCATTTTTGAGCGTTTTTAATCAAAAAATGGCATTTTTATTCCATTTTTATGCATTTTTTACTCCTTAAGAAAATATCGTATTTTGGCCTTTCTAAAAATGTTCCGCTAGTTTAATTGAGAGCGTAATACAAATTTATTTTACAATGATAGATCAAGATTTTATAATCAAAATTGGTGTTCTTTCCGTTTACGTTGGAATTCTATTTCTCATAGGAATTATCGCCTCTCGCAGAATAAAAGGCATGAGTGACTATTATGTTGGTGGAAAAAAGATGGGGTTTTGGGCTGTTGCCTTTTCGGCAAGAGCAACAGGTGAATCGGGCTGGTTATTAATCGGGCTCACTGGCATGGGAGCCATGGCTGGTTACTCTAGTTATTGGGTGGTCGTTGGAGAGCTTCTCGGCGTAATTGTTTCGTGGCAGTTTATGGCGAAGCGTTTTAAAAAACGATCAGACAGTTATGGATCTATCACTGTTCCTGATTACCTTCATAGTCACTTTAAATCAACAAGTAATACTATTCGAGCAATCGCAGCATCTGCAATTGTTGTATTAATTGTCATCTATGTGGCTTCACAAATTGACGTAACTGGAATCGCTTTCGAATCGATGCTCGGAATTGACTACCGACTAGGTGCTTTGATCGGTTTTTTTATAGTGCTAACTTATATTTTTATTGGTGGTTTCGTTGCTGCGGTTTGGTCAGATTTATTTCAAGGATTACTCATGTTTTTTGGTTTGGTGCTGTTGCCCATTGTGGTTTGGTTCTACATGGATCATGGTGCAGGAGTTACTGCAGGATTAAATGCAATTGACCCAACGCTTACGCAGGTAATGGGCCAAAGCGCTAACCCCTGGATGAACTTGTTCACTATTTTAGGATTCTCCATGATTGGTTTAGGCTTTCTGGGCTCACCGCAAGTGTATGTGCGATTTATGTCTATAAAGGATGAAAATGAAATTGATAAAGGTAAATGGGTAGCTGCAGTATTTACATTGCTAACAGATGCTGCTGCAGTGACCATTGGTATTTTAGCCCGTATCTACTTTACTGAAAATGGTCAGGATCCAGAAGTAATTTTAGGGAATAGCGGTGAGAATGTATTGAGCATGATTACAGAAAGCTTCTTACCAACAATATTAGTTGCCGTCTTCATCGCTATCGTTTTATCTGCTATTATGTCTACAATCGATTCTCTTTTAATCTTGGCTTCAAGTGCCATTACTAGAGATATTTACCAAAAAATATTTAGACCACACATAAAAGATGAAGCGCTTACCAGAATTTCTAGAATATCCACTATTCTTATGGCGTTTGCAGCCTTAATTATTGCGATTATTATGGATTATGTTTCACCCGATCGCCAAATTTTCTGGGTCATTATATTTGGTTGGTCAGGAATCGCTGCAACCTTTTGCCCTGTAATTATCTTATCGCTTTTTTGGAAAGGCTTATCAGAAAAAGGAGCTATCGCATCTATGTTCACAGGATTTTTTAGCGTTGGTTTATTCAATTTTGTATTTAAAGAAATGCCCGAAATTGGTGAGTACTTTGTTGCCCTTGATGTTCTTGCTCCGTCCTTTTTTATAGCTATGCTAGTTGGTTATATCTTTTCGAAAATATATCCTCCAAGAGCCGAAGCAGTGAAAATGATAGAAGAAATTGATGCTAATTAAACAATAGCTTTGGGTGTTGAATGCTTTGGTCGTAGTCAATTTTGCATTATTTTAGCTACCTTGGCTTCAATTACACATTAACGGTAAAAGCAAATAGATGAACTCAATTCGTTTTTATATTAAACAAAGAAATACCAAAGAAAAATGAATTCAAATTTAGCTGTTCTCATAGATGGAGACAATATCCCTTCAGCCCATGTTAAAGAAATGATGGAAGAAGTAGCGAAGTATGGCAATCCAACCATTAAAAGAATCTACGGTGATTGGACAAGTCCGCACTTATCGAAATGGAAAAACTTGTTGCTCGAAAATGCCATTACGCCAATTCAGCAATATGCTTACACTACGGGTAAGAATGCAACAGATTCAGCTATGATTATTGATGCAATGGACATCCTTTATTCTGAAAAGGTAAACGGATTTTGCTTGGTTTCTAGTGATAGTGACTTTACAAAATTGGCAACAAGACTTAGAGAAGCCGGTATGCAAGTAATTGGAATTGGAGAGAAAAAAACACCTAACCCGTTTATTGTTGCTTGCGATAAGTTCATTTACATTGAAATTCTTAGAAAGGAAACTGAGAAGAAAGAAACAGTAAATCAAAAAGACAAAGTAAAAGAGAGTATCGATAAAATTACACCTAAAGTAATTCGTCTAATTGCCAGTACCATTTCCGATTTATCGGACGAAGATGGTTGGGCCTTCCTGGGAGATGTAGGCAGTTTATTGCAGAAAAAACAACCAAATTTTGACTCTAGGAATTATGGTTTTGATAAATTAACTCCTTTAATCAATTCTATTGGCCAATTTGAAGTAGAGCAGCGAGAGAATCAAAAAAGCAGGTACAAGTTGATTTACGTAAAGAATAAATAAAGGCAAAAGTCTTACTTCCGCTATCCGTTGATTTAAACTATTCTACTACGGAACATTCCCGAATTGGACTGAACTTTAAAGGTCAAGTCCGGCCCTTACCTGAAGGGGCAGTAATTGAGATGGAAAACCAGTATTTTGTTCTCAAACTTGAAGAGGCAACGAATGAGGGTTACACCTTTTCGAAAAATGAAGTTCAAGTTGGCTCAAGGTCAAATGGTAATGTTCAAATTCTAAATGCCGAAACGTTTATAGTAGACGATAAGTTCTTAACCAAAGGAGCTTTTGACTTAATCTTAGAATAAATAAATTATGACAATTTCCTTCAGAAGGGCTATTTAATCTCGCTTCAATGGTTTTAAATTTTCACCTAATCCGCACTTGTCAATTAAGTAAATCATAGACGCAAAAGAAGCAGCTCCTAATTCCAATTCTCTCCGGTGCACGTTTTCGAAAACATCTGAATCTGAGTGGTGGTGGTCAAAATAGCGTTGATCGTCCGGTCGTAAACCAATTAATGGCACATTTTGGTCTTTTAATGGCTTAATGTCTACTCCACCCCAGCCAGCTTTAAAGATGTGCAGTACGTAAGGTTCCAATAACGACTCCCAAGACTGCATCTGCTTCACTTGTTCTGGGGTTCCATCCATCGTAAACCCACGTGGTACAAATCCACCGGCGTCCGACTCTAATGCTGCTATGTGTACTTCACCTTTTTCTTTCGCTACTGCGGCATAAGTTTTACCGCCATTGTTACCGTTCTCTTCATTCATGAATAAAACACAGCGCAAAGTATATCTCGGTTGGTATCCGGTAGCTTTTACAATACGTAATGCCTCAATCGAATGAACCACTCCTGCCCCATCGTCGTGCGCCCCTTCGCCAACATCCCACGAATCAAGATGTCCCCCGAAGGTGATAATTTTATCAGGCTCAACACTACCTGTTATTTCTGCTATTACGTTGTAGGAATCCTTGTCGGGAAAAGTTTGACTATTAACATTCAAATAGGCTAAAAACGAAGGCTCTGATTTTAAAAGAGCACTCAACATATCAGCATCTTCAACACTTAAGGCAACAGAAGGTATTTTCTTTACTCCTTCTTCATACCCCATAGAACCCGTGTGCGCATGGTTGTCTTTTTTGTGACTCAATGAACGCACAAAAACGCCAACAGCTCCGAACTTTGAAGCTTGACTAGCTCCATCCCAACGTTGGTTGACACAACCACCATAAGCATCTCCGGTGCTAATTAAACTTCGGTCAAATGCCCGATTAAAAAATACAATCTTGCCTTTTATCGCTTCCTTCCCTAATTCAGAAAGTTCATCAAAATCTTGCACTTCAATAACTTCAGCTTCAATTTTACCATTTGAACTGACAGAACCACCCAAGGTTTTAATGTTCATTAGTTTTCCATTTACACCAGCTTTTTCAATATCTCCTCTTACCCAATGTGGCACTTTCACCGGCATTAGCCAAACTTTATCAAACTCATATGACTCTAATAACGTCTTTGCCCATTTCACTGCTTTTTCTGCCTCAGGTGATCCGCTTAATCGAGCTCCAACATCTTTACATAAGGAACGTAAATTATTGTATGCATGTCCTTCAACCAATGCAGCATCAAACATTTTTCTAATTTGCAACGAATCATCTTTCTGAGCGAAAGCTGAAAAACTAAATATTAGACTTAAAGCACAAAGTGACTTCTTCATAGTGTCATTTTTTTGAAGTGGCAAAGAAGGTAAATTTGTTTACCATTATAAAACTGTGAAACTATAACATTATAAGCACAAAAAAGCCCTTGATCACCTAGTCTTAATCTAATGTAACAAGGGATTTCCTTAAGCTATTTACTTCTTATTTTACAGGTAAGAACGAATAGTTCTCTCCATAAAACATCATTTGCTCTCTGAATGATTCAGGATACTGAACTTCTATATCTGTAATCTTTCCATCTGTCATAATAGGAACTAACTTAGGATTGATAAAGCCACCATAAGCTGCAATTCCCAACGACTCATATCTTTTCAATACTTCAGCATGTAAATCAGCATCTACTTGAACAGCATATGTTTCAACTAAATCCTTTCCAGCTGCATAATCACCTTCAGATTTAATGCGTTGCAATTCTCTTAGTTGCATACCAAAAATCTCTTTTAATTTTTCATAATCGTTAATCACAAAAAATGTTTTACCATCTCTCATTTTCTTCACAATTACACTGTCTTTTACACCAGTTTCAAATGCCCATTTTGCAATCATTTGTCGGTTTCTCATGTGCGCTTCTTCCACTACATCACCAATTTTCAATCGCTTCAATTGCAACATCATTCCGTTTTTAATGTAATCGTCGTAAGCTGTTTTACCGGCATCTAAAGACTCGATTAAACCCATGTCAACCAACTTCTGATCGTGTAAATAATACAACGCCACTAGATCAGCTCTTCCTTCTTCTAAACACGAAGCATAACTCTTTAGCGTCTCAGAAGTTGTTCCAACACCTTTATTAATTCTACCAGATGCATGTCCAATTACTTCATGTAAATCTGTGTGCAACAAGTCAGCAATTCCACCGTACTTTTTAGAACGATCAATTTCTGCCTGATCCCAAGCAAATTCAGATAATGAACTCTTTCCTTCTTTAGAAGACATTTCATACGAATGAACAATGTTTCCAAGGCTAACAGACTTAGAACCTACTTCACGAACCCATCCATTATTTGGTAGGTTAATTCCAATAGGTGTAGATGGAGAAGCATCACCTGCTTCGACAACAACTGTAATTACTTTTCCAATGATTCCGGTCACTTCCGCCTTCTTGTGCTCCTCCATTAACGGAGAGTTATCTTCAAACCATTGCGCTTCTTTACTTACTGCTTCAATTCTCTTGGTAGCTTCCATGTCTTTGAAAGAAACAACAGATTCAAATGAACCCTTTTTACCCAAAGGATCCTTGTACACTTCAATAAATCCATTTACAACATCCGTTCTAGAATCAACATCTTTAATCCAGTTCAAGTTGTACTTGTCCCAATCTTCTACATTACCTGTTTTGTAATAAGTGATTAAGCTTTCAAACGTTTGCTTTTGTTGAGGATTTTCTGCTAATGGAACAGCTTTCTCTAACCAAAAAACAATCTTTTCAATTACTTCAGAGTACAATCCACCAACCATCATTGTTTCGGCAACTACTTTTCCATCTTTCTTAACCAAACGAGTATTCAAACCATATTCCGGCTGATTTCCTTCTACTTTCTCCAATCCTGCATAATATGCCTCTACCTCTGCTTGAGTTAAATCAGGACTATAAAAGTTAACCGCTGAGGTTGCAACTAGATCTTCTCCATCTGCTAGGTTCACTTTTTTAGCATCTACATCAGGATTAAAAATAGCTTCTCCTAAAGTTGCCATTAAATCTTCTTTTGTTTGACCTTTCTTTAAAGGCAAGCCCTCTGCGTCTATCTCACCAATCGCTTTCTCAAAATAAGCTCTAGAAAATTCTGGTTCAAACTTGTTATTTGAATAATGGTGATGAATTCCACTTGAAAACCATACTCTTTTCGTGTACACTATTACGTTCTCCAACTCTTTAGGATTTCCTTTTAAGGCCTCTTCACTCTTAATGATAGCTTCTAAGGTCTTTCTAATTTGAAGGTTGTGACGGTAGTTCTGAGCATACATAATATCTCTACCTGCAATTGCAGCTTCGTATAAGTAATACAATAACTCTTTCTTCTTCAAGTCCAATTCTTCAAAACCAGGAATTTGATAACGAATTAGTTTTAAGTCAGCAAATTGATCAGCTGTATAATTAAAATCGCCTGAATCATGAGTAACTACTTCATTCATTTCAGTTCCAGCTTCAGTAGTTGCGTCCTTTACTTTTGGTTCACTACAAGAAGCAAAAACTACTGCTGCTAATGCAGCTATAGATAATATTCTTTTGTTCATAGTTGGTAAATTTTTTAAAGCCCTAAATTAACTTTTATAATGCAGATTTGGAAATAGGGCTTGAGCAGCTATAAGTTTTACAGCAATTCAAACTAAGAAAACAAATGCGAACCAAAGAATTATCAACAGTAAATACTTACATCTTCTTTAGAAAACTGGAGTATTCCGCTTCGGATATCACATCCCAGTACTCAGAATTTTCAGCTAGCATCTCAGTTATAAAAACTCGATCGGGTAAAATTTTTGATTCAATTTCAATCTTCTCCCACTCCAAGGTCATTTTTTTCCACTCGATAAAGTGGTCGTTTGCAATAATTTTAAAATAACTCTGATTGTTTTTGTACTTTCTATATTGAGGAAACTTCATGGGGTAAAGTTCATAACTTATTTTTTAATTTCCAGTTAATATATAAAGATAACCGCTTTTAAAAATTATTTTAGCAATTATGAATAGAAAGACCATACGTCTTATTATTTTCTTTGCTGCTTTCACCGTTATTGGTGTGTTCTCATTTCAATTTTTTTGGGTAAAAAAGGCCTTTACACTAGAGGAAAAGCAATTCAATGAAAGAGTTCACGTAGCGCTATCTTCCGTTGTTTCTGAAGTTCAGCGTTTAAACAAAGACTCCTCTACCATTTACGAACCAGTTAAACAGATTTCATCGAATTACTTTTTAGCTTCAACAAACGATACGTTGCATCCTTATGTTTTGGAGAACTTACTAATTAACGAATTCCAGAAAAGCAATTTAGTAACCGACTTTGAATACGTTTTATACGATTGCTTCACGGACTCTGTGGTTTTTGGTGGCATTGTAGAAATTAAAACTGAGGCGAAGGATTTAGTCTATGAAATTTCTGAAAAGGATAAGTGGAACCAAGCTTCTCACTATTTCGGGGTTTACTTTCCAAGCAAAGAAGTTCGACTTGTTGACCAAATGGGAATTTGGATTGTTTCCACCATATTTCTGCTATTAGTAGTTGTGTTTTTTAGTTATACCATTTGGGTAATTATGAAGCAGCGGAAGCTTTCAGAAATTCGAACGGATTTCATTAATAATATGACCCACGAGTTAAAAACGCCTATTTCTACCATTTCTCTTTCCACAGAGGTTTTAACAAACCCGAAAATTACAAACGACCCAGAACGGTTAAAAAACTACGCCAACATTATTAAAGAAGAAACCGAAAGGCTAAGATTGCAAGTTGACAAAGTATTACAAATGGCAACTTTGGATAAAAACCGGTTGAATTTAGAAATGGAGGAGGTCAATTTACACGATGTGATTAAAAAAACCGTGGAAGGTTTTGAATTGATTTTAGGCTCAAACGAAGGAAAAATTGAAGTGAGCTTAAAAGCGAGTAATCCAGTTATAAAAGGAGACCGTATACACTTGACCAATATCTTTTTCAACCTGATTGACAATGCAATAAAGTACTCCAAAAACAAACCCAAAATACTGATTTCTACGGTAGATTATAAAAATGGACTTCACATTAGGGTAAAAGACAACGGAATTGGAATGAATCGAGAACAACAGAAACATGTTTTTGAAAACTTCTACAGAGTTCCTACAAATGATCGGCACGATGTTAAAGGTTTTGGTATTGGGTTAAATTACGTGATGAAGATGGTAAAAAAACACCACGGAAAAATTCAATTAAAAAGTGAATTACGCTCTGGATCAACCTTTAGAATTTACTTCTCAACTACTAAAAATGCACGGAAATAAAGTCAATTTACTATTTGTTGAAGATGATACGAACCTTGGTTTTGTCATTAAAGATCACTTAGAAATGGCAGGTTATGCAGTAACTTGGGCTCAAAATGGAGCCAAGGGTTTAAAAATGCTACTTACTCATGATTTTGACATTGCTATTTTAGACGTGATGCTTCCAAAGCTGAATGGATTTGAATTAGCAGAAGAATTAGTTCAGAACAAACCGGATTTACCTTTTCTATTTCTTACCGCCAAATCCATGCTTGAAGATAAAGTGAAAGGTCTAAAATTAGGTCAGGACTACATTACCAAACCATTTGAATTTCAAGAATTAGAACTTCGTATTAAAAACATTTTAGATAGCAAGCAATACTTTAAAAAGGAAGAAACACAAGAAGTACTTTTTGCAATTGGTCAGTACGAGTTTGACTATATAAACCAGTTTTTAAGTAAAGGTAAAACGGAACAGAAATTGACAAAAAAGGAAGCTGATTTACTTCGAATGTTATGCTTGCACAAAAATGAAGTGATGAATAGAGAGTTGGCATTGAAATCAATTTGGGGCAATGACGATTATTTTAATGGCCGAAGCATGGATGTTTTTATTTCGAGAATTCGAAAATACCTAAAAGAGGACGACAATATTCAAATTATTAATATTCATGGCGTTGGATTTAAATTAGTCATGAGATAGAAATTGACGTTATATTTGTTTTATGAAGTTTTTAGCACGGTTAGTATTTTGGATTTCAGGTTGGAAAATTGTGGCAAACAACGCCTTCAAGGTAAAAAAAATGGTCATGATTGCAGCGCCACATACTTCTAATTGGGACTTATTATACGCTAGAGCAGCATTCTACTTAATGAAAATTCCCGTTAACTATACGGTAAAAAAAGAGTTATTCTTTTTCCCGTTAGGGTTTATTTTGAAGTCTTTGGGAGGTATTCCGATCGATCGAAAAGCTAAAGGCAAAATGGTAGATAAAATGGCGGCATTGTACAACGATTACGACAATTTTGCGATTATGATTACTCCTGAAGGTACTCGCAGCTATTCTCCTGAGTGGAAAAAAGGATTCTATTACATTGCTCAAAAAGCCAATGTTCCAATTGCTTTAGGTTATTTAGACTACGCTCAGAAAGAAGCAGGAGTTGGTCCATTAATCACTCCTTCTGGAGATTATGAAAAAGACATAGAAACAATACAGTCTTTCTATAGAAACATAACACCCAAGTATCCTGAGCAAGGAGTACTTTAATTTCACATAGAGCATTCTTCACTCTCCATTCCACACTCCTCATTCCTCATTCGAAATTGTACATTCCTCATTATCCACTCTATATTCTAGAATTAATAATTTCTTATTGTCAGACTTAAAATAATCTTTTTACCTTAGTAGCCTATGAAAAGAGGGATAGACTTATGGGTGCGTTTTGCCCAAACGTATTATACCGATCGGACTACAAAAGGCAAAGGAAGGGAAGAAATAGATGGTAATACGCGCAGCAAAATTAAAGCTCAATTAAGGTTTAAGTTCTAATATGGTTAAACGGTATAAAACAACAAGAAATTGGTATTTGATGAGTATGGTACTTTTCATTGGGTTTTCCTTCGAATTATTTATTCGAAGTGATAACTTCTTAGTTGCAATATTGATTTTTACCGGCATATTGAATCTATTAGCCTTTCAACAAATTCCTAGATAGATTTCCCCAATCACGGTAATCTTGAACCTATTCAATGCCTTAATTGGTAACACCACATGCTATAATTATGGAGTAATTGACTACTCGGTTTTGTATGTCTCTTGGATGTTAGTTAGCCTTGGTTATCTATTTGCAACATTTCGACAAATTTCTAACTTAATTGGAAGCGCGCGCTTTAAACGTAAAATGAAGACAATAAACGATTAACCGGATATTCCAAATTTTTCTAATTCCTGCCAAAAATTCGGAAAACTTTTCCCTACAACTTCTCTTTGATTAATAATCAGCTCCCCATAAACGGCTAACGGAGCTAAACACATTGCCATTCGATGATCGTTATAAGTTGAGAATACAATTTTTTCTAAGGATTTGGTCATTTTTGAACCTATAATTTCAAATGAGTTACCATCGATTTCTCTCAATACAGATCCAATTTTTAAAAGCTCAAGTTTTAAGGCCTCTACCCTATTACACTCCTTAATGTATAATGTTTTTGTTCCGGTAATTGTTATTTTTTCCATCAATTGAGATGCGGTAACTGCAACAGAAGGTATTAAGTCAGGTGTATCGGTTAAATCAAGCGTTAATTCATTCTTTACTAGTTTCAAATTAAAGCTTAAAAATGCACCATCATTTTTAAATTCAGTAACCACTCCGAATGATTCAAATATGCTCCAACACGCTATGTCACCTTGAAGCGAATTAGAGTTCAAATTTTTTATAAACAAACTTTTACCTGAGAATGCGATACACTGATATAAAAATGCCGCGGAAGACCAATCTGATTCAACCACCACCTCCTGATCTGAATAATACTCCCCCGGATTGACCGTTATTGTGCTGCCCTTTCGATATACTTCTACATTAAGTAATTTTTGTAAACTGATAGTCAAATCGATGTATGGAAATGATACGACATCTCCTTTTAGCGTGAGTTCTAATCCTCCTTCTAAATAAGGAGCAATAAGTAATAATGCCGAAA
This sequence comes from Vicingaceae bacterium, assembly GCA_028245195.1. Classification (GTDB taxonomy): domain Bacteria; phylum Bacteroidota; class Bacteroidia; order Flavobacteriales_E; family Vicingaceae; genus NORP294. Next base: position 81,092 of record JAOKCF010000005.1, read on the forward strand.
TGTATTGACTGCTAACAGATGCGTTAATAGAACGATTCCCTCCTTTCAATTTTCCATTTCGAATCTGCATCGGAGGAAAGCCTGATTTTTCTTGGTAGTTGATGTTTGCACCAAATTCCCTTAATTGCTCTACTAAAATTCCAATAGGCCGCTCTTTAATTCGTTCTGCGCCGGTAAGAACTATTTTTTCAGCCTTAAGAGAATAAAAAGCTGTTAAAAAACGAAATGCTGTTCCCGCCATACCAACATTAATAATTTCAGCATTTGAATTCAATGCATTTTGAAGTTCCAAGGTATCTTGAGCAGCTGAAAGGTTTACCAACTGAACTTGACCATTCGATAAAGCCTTAGCAATCAATAAACGGTTAGAAATACTTTTTGATCTTGGCAGCTCTATTTCTGCAAGTCCATTCGACGGTTGATAAGTCAAATTCATTCGTTGAGCAAGTAAATTAATGAGGCCCTTATTTGGTCCTCAGTTGCAGTTTGATTAATCAAAGCAGATCCAATTGAATTTAACAAGGTGAAATTGATATTTCCATGTACATTCTTTTTATCCTGTTGCATGAACTCAAGTAAAATAGAAAAATCCTTTTCAGGAATTGCTGGGAATTCATACTTCGTTTTTAAGTAATCCTCTATTTCGTCATACTCCACCAAGTTCAAAAGATTCTGTTGAGCAGATATATGTGCTTCGCAAATCATTCCAAATGCAACAGCATAACCATGTGGCATTGGCCTTTCTTTTTGTAAAAAATAGCTTTCAATTGCATGTCCAATAGTATGCCCAAAGTTTAGCTTTTTACGTTCTCCATTTTCCAAGGGATCATTAGCAACTATCTCTGCCTTTAAGGCTACCGAATGTTCAATTAAATGGGCAGTCACCTCTGCTTTGTCAAATACCTTTAAGGCTTTCCAATGTTCAGCGTCACTAATTAAAGCATGTTTGTACATTTCTGCCATGCCACTCCAAAATTCCAACTCTGGTAAGGTATCTAAAAAATAAGGGTATATAAAAGTCTGCTCAGCATTCTGAAAGACCCCAATTTGGTTTTTAAACCCTCCGAAATCGATGCCACATTTACCTCCAATGGCAGCATCAACCATTGCTAATAGTGATGTTGGAATGTTGTAAAACGAAATACCCCGTTTATATAAGCTGGCTACAAATGCACCTAGGTCAGTAATCATTCCACCACCCAAATTCAACAATAATGTTTTTCGATCAGCATTATCTTCAGATAGACTTTCCCACAATAAGGCGCAAGTAGACAAATCTTTGGAAGCCTCGCCCGATGGAACTTCCAAAAAGAAGAAATACACTTCATAATCAACCAAGGCATCTTGCAACAACAGCAAGCAATGTTGGTTGGTATTTTCATCCATCAGCACATAAACTTGGCTGTAATCAGCTTCTATGATTGACTTTGAAATAGCACCTAAATCAGAAATTAGGTGTATGTTATTTTTTTGAAGGAAATTCATGCCGTTAACAAAGATGGTTTTCAAAGCTACAAAAGATGCATTGAATAGTTTTTGAAACTTAGATTTGTCGTGTGAAAAAAATTGGACTCATTTCCGACACTCATTCCTTTCTGCACCCAAGGGTAAAACATTACTTTGAAAAAGTGGACGAAATTTGGCATGCTGGCGACATAGGTCGGCTCAGTTTAGCGGATGAATTAGCCGAAATGAAACCTTTGAGAGCGGTATATGGCAACATTGATGGTGCTGAAATTCGAAGAGTTCATCCCGAGAATCAACGGTTTATTTGCGAAGGGGTTGACGTTTGGATGACACACATTGGAGGCTACCCCAACCGTTACGACAGAAGAGTATATGAAGAAATGTACCGAAACCCTCCTAAACTTTTCATTTGTGGTCATTCACATATTCTAAAAGCGATACCTGACAAAAAGTTGAACTTACTCCACTTAAACCCAGGTGCTGCAGGAAAACATGGATTTCATCAAGTTCTGACGCTCATGCGTTTCGATTGCAACAATGGTAAAGTTGAAAATTTAGAAGTAATTGAGTTGAAAAAAAGGGTCTAACGTATACGATCCGCTGCCCTAACCAAGGCCTCATCTTTTTTAATGGCTTTTATTGCCAAGAAAATAAACACGAGTGGAATAAGCGCCAAATATGCCCCAACACCATAATCTACTAATGGACTATCCAATTGAACCAATCCAGTTACTGTGCTGTCTACAACAAAGAAAATAGCCACTAAAAATGCCACCTGAACCAACAACAGCAATTGCGTTAGTTTAATTTGAACTTGCCGTCTTTTAAACATTCCAAAAGCTACTCCACTTAAAACAATACAGATGGAACACAATATAGCTAACATCGCACTGCTATAAAGAACCTCTCCATCAGCACTTTGAAATTTATACAAGTTAAAATTGAAATTTTTACCTCCTGCCTGAATTACAGCAAGATCTAACCAGTAAATTGCTGTGTTACTTAAAATAGTCAATAAAAAAAAGAGAGATTGGATACGTTGCCACATAATGTTTCGTTTATGCCACAAAGAAAGCAAAGATTTGTTACTTTGGACCACGAATAAATAGAGAATTTGAAAGCAAAAAAACTTTTTAAAGAATTTACTGATCAACATGCGGAAAAGCTTCCTTTTTCTTTGCAGTTTAACTGGTGGAATGAAGTAGTTGCAAATAATTGGGACGTTGCCATTTTAAATAATGGGGAGGAAACCTATGGAATAATGCCTTATTTCATAAGAAACAAAGGTCCTTGGAGTTTCATAAGTAATGCTCATTTTACTCCGTATTGTGGCCCATTTCTCGTTTATCCGGAAGGACAGAAGACAACTACTCGAATTGCTTTTGAACATCGGGCATATCGAGAATTGATTGAACAACTGCCCACCTTTTCTGAATATTCCCAAAATTTTCACCTCGACTTTAACAATGCGTTGGCTTTTCAATGGAATGGGTTTACGGAAACAAATCGTTACACGTATATTCTTTCTTTAGAGCAAGAAGAAAAGGCCCTTTGGACTGGTTTACGAGAAAACAATAGAAAACAAATCAAAAAAGCAGAGAAAACAATCAAAATTTCTGAGACAAACGATGCTTCATTACTCCAAAACATCCTCAATCAATCAATTGAAAATAAGATTATACTAGATTACTTTCAACGAATGATAACATTTGTAGACAAGCACAAATGTGGTAAAGTTTGGAAAGCGACAGAAGGAGCGGATGTTCATGCTGTTTTGCTTAGTATATCTGACAGTAAGAATGCTTACTATTTACTTGGTGGCAATGCACAAGAGTTCAAGAATTCAGGTGCTATGAGTTTACTTACTTGGCAAGCCTTATTGCACTTTAAACAGCTTGGAATAAAACAATTTAATTTTGAAGGTAGCAGTGTTGCTGCCGTAGAAAAGTATTTCAGAGGTTTTGGCGGAGATTTGGTTTCCTTCAAACGATTAGAGAAACACAATTCTAAAAGTTTGGAAGTCGCTAAAAAACTAAAAGGTAGTAAATAGAGCTTAGTTAGTGCCAAGTATTCTTTTGAAGTGCTTTTTTAGCTTTACTTGAGAAACTCCTATTCGAGCTAAGAAATAGATTAAAAAGTAACTAAATTGTAACCGATACACTCCAATTTCTTTGTACTTCCTTGCGGAAACCAGCAATTTAGAATCCATTTTATTAAACTCGAACGTTTTTCGTAAGCGTCTTACGATGTCATTTCCTTCCATAAAAAGAAGCTTTTCATTGTATCCATTTACAGCTTCAAATGCAAGCCTCTTCACCAATAAGCCTTGATCCCCAAATTGAAATGCATCAAATTTTAGGTAACTAAACTTTTCATTTAGTTTTAAGAACCAATATTTGTTATCGAATTGAAGTTTAAAGTTTCCGAAGGAGAAGTTGGCTGAATTTATTTGCCTCAAAAAAAACGCTTCATTCAAATCTGTCAAGCAAACATCTGCATGGATGAATAAAAAAAACTCAGTTTCTAATTGCTGTGCACCTAGATTCAACTGAAATGCTCTATTTTTTTTACTGGAATGACAAATATTTAAGGCTAATTCTTTCGCTATAACTACTGTTTTGTCCTTACTTTCTGCATCCACTAACCAAATCTTAGAAAAGCCAATGTTATTTAATGAAGTAATCAGTTTTGTTAAATACTGCGCCTCATTAAAAGTTGGAATTACTACTCCAACATCATCTAATTGTAACTTATTTTTTATCAAAGTATTTCCTCCAGAGTTCTCCAATGGTATCAAAATCTTCTCGATAAAAGAAGCCTATCCCTTGTGTATAAGGACTATTCAATTGCAACAAGCTATTGGTTACTGAACGATTAAATCCTTTCAAACGATACCTCCCATCTTTTAACTTATAAATTGCAGTAAACTCCCCTACAAAACCTGAGTTTTGATTTTGTAAATCAGGATTATCGCCAGTGTAACCAACATTTCCATCGAATGTCAAACGATCTTGAAACAATTGGGTAGAAACCGACACATCAAATTGATCGCTATTCAATTCATCAGCAGGTTGATACTTTACACCGACATCAAAATTATCACTTAATCGAGAAGCCCAGTTGCTTAATTGATTAGAAACAAACTCATATCCATTATTTAAAGTCTGCGCTCCAGCATTGTATCCTCCTTCTGTTGTTCCTGTAGTTGAAGAAGGAAGAAAGCGATTCAAAACCAATAAACCAAACACTTGTTGATTCATTTCCTGAGGGTTAACATCGTTATTATTAACATACAAGACAGATTCCAGTTGTCGTTTCGTTTGTTCAGAGGCTTCCGGAAGAGAAATGTCGAAACTAATACTTGGACTCATCAAATTGTCATTGAGTTTTAATGCTAACTCTACAGGTGTTCTTCTTTTGTATTCATCGGAAGAATCACTAGGAAATAAGTCATACAAGGGCGCTCTCAGCTTATAAATTGCTTGCATATTTAACACTGCCTGATATGGATCTCCATCCCAATAAATACTGCTACCCTTTGCTATTTCAAAGCGCTTATTAATAACATTTTGTAGTGTAAAAAGATAGTCTCCCTTGTCTACCAAATATTGACCGAAAATATTGAAATCACCTATTGTGTTAATGATCATGCTCAAGTCTCCTTGTCCTTGTGCTTTAATTATATCGCCTACTTGCTCGTCAAAAATGATCTGCAATTTAGCATCAGGAGTAATTTCTAAATCGAAGTTTAATTCAATTCCACTTAAATCAACTTCTTCTGCCTTTTCCTTGTTATAGTCTGGACTGTTGGTAAAAACTAAAAAATCTGAACTTGAAACATCCACACCTTCTTCTAACGGTATTTTAAAATCTGTTCCCTTTTCAGTTTTTAAATCTAGTTCAAGAATCAACTGGTCTCCGTATCCAGAAATGTTAGCCGTTCCGGATGCATACCCTTTGCCATAAAAAAGTTCATTGTTCTTTGCTGTGGTGCTTAGACTAAAAAAGTTTTTAAATTCTAAACCAATATCATAGTTGAAGTTGCTGTAATTTTCGTGAAAGATCGTTCCAGTAGCTATTGCCGGACTTCCCTTGCTATCTTTTACTTTAACCAGGTTAAACCCTATAAAATCTGGTTCTACTATTATTTGATCATCAATGCTATAACTTGTATTCAAATAATTTACAAGAAACTTGGATTTATTTAATCCTACAACTCCTTTCAGCTGAGGAGCGCTCCCTTCTCCACTTACCGCTACTTTACCATTTAGAAACCCTTCTATACCGGTAATGTAGTCCACTAAATACGGTCGAATTAACTCTAAAGGAAATTGATTGAAATTGACACTTAAATCCAAACTATTTTCTTTTTGTAAAGGGAATACACTCCCTGTTACTCTCAAAATGTCAGAATCAGTGTCGCCTAGGTTACCATCGACAATTAAAGCTTTCAGTTCTGAATTCCATGTGCTTTTTAAATTGGACTCCCCTATTTCTACATTGTTGATAAATAAACTATCCAGTTTCAAGTCTGTTGTGAAAGACAAATCTTTATAAACTGAAATTAATGATGTAGTTCCATTTGCAACACCTTCCATTTCTATGCTATTCTCAGGCAATAACGAACTCACAAATTGGAGGTCAATTTCTTTTAAATCAACATTCAGAGTATCCTCAATATGGTGGGATGCATTACCTGAAAATTTTAATTTTTGCGAATTATTACTTACATCCAAGTTGTGAATGCTAAACCTTCCGCTGTCCAACTGAATTCCATTTTCATTTTCAATTTTCCACAAAGCATTCTTTACTTGAAAAGTCGAATTCAGAAAAGCAAAATCCATTTGAAGAAAATTATGCAGATGGTTGGTAATAGTGAAATCGACTAGGCTGATTTTACTTCCCCACTCCCCAATCACTATACGGTTATTGTTGACTTGGTTTTTCAAATTTGATTGCAACGTAACTCCTGACATACTTTCCAAGTTTGCCAACTGCAACTTTTCACTTTTAAAATTAACTTGTAAGGAATCTCTGAGAGTCTTCACGTATAGATCAAACCCATTCAAACTGTTTTTTTGGTAGCTTACATGATCTCCACGCACCTCTAAATCTGCAATACTATCGATGATAGAGAAGTGCAATTGAATAGATGCTCCTTCATCAATTGACAATTCTGGAAGTAACACTTCTGTTATTGGTTTTGTGTTTTTAAACTGAGCTGAGAAATCAAAAACTTGAGGAGACGTTTCGGAAGGTGTGCTGGTTGAATCAAAAAATAGGTGATATATATTTTCAAAGGTCTCCTCTAAGTCAGCAATCCTATACTCACCTTCGAGCTTTCCGTCAACAAAACTAGATACTAACTCTATTTTTCGCTTTCCTCTATTGTTGCCAGCTGTTAAACTAAACTGTTCTAGACTATGATTCAGTTTCATGTCTTTGTATTTCAAGTCGCGAACTATAGCAATACCTGAAATGTCGTCTATGTCTGCCCCCTCGAGGTCAATTTCAGATTGAAAAGAAAGCTCCGTAAGAAGGTCTTCCTTATTAAACAAATTCAACATCGCCAACTTTGCTTTAGAAACATTCAACTTAAATTTTGAAACTGGTTTGACCTTATTTAAATCAATATTTCCATTAAAGTCAGCAACAATATTTTCATCTTTTACACTTACAATTCCCGTAAACTGTTCTTTTCTAAAAGAACCATTCAATTTTACATTTTTGTAGCGGTACTCACTAAATTCAACATAGTTCACAATGCCTTTCGTTTTAAAATCAGCATCTTCCTTTGTAAAGCCACTGCCATTAATCGATACATTTAAAGCAATCCCACCGAGTTGCTCTTCCTCTACTAATCGACCCAATTGAAACTCAGTGGAGCTTAAATTTCCACTGTATTCATATTGTGCTTTGGAGTTTTGTTTTAATAACACATCCGTTTTAAGGTTACCAAGTGCAGTTGAAAAAGAACCAAAAGACACAAAATCAGAAATGTATCCTGTAAAGTTTCCATTAAAATTAATTTGTCCCAATTTATTAAATGATGCAGGAATGTTTAGTTTTTTCCGCTCTTCAAATGGTGGCACTGGAATACTGCGAAGCGCGTGTGCAGAAGTCTTTAGGTTACTTAGTTCGGTATATATAAAGGTGTTTTCAAAATCAGGGAGACCTCTAAAACTAAAATCTCCTTTTAGAGATGTTCCACCATTAATTTTGAGCTGAAGGTCATTTGCTCGTAGGTTGGCGACAGTTCCCTCTACTTTTCCATCTATAAAAACTTCATTTTCAATTCCTAAAAATAGAGGCACAAAATAAGATAAATCCTTAATATTGAGAATAGTAGAATGCAAATCTCCTTTCATATTGACCATATTGTTGTAATCAACATAATCAGAAAAATTATTGGCCATCATAGCATAAGACCCTTTGATGTATGTTTCTCCCGTAACGATGTTTAATTCTTTCAGATCAAAAACACCTTTATATATCTTTGTTTTCGCAGCCAGCTGTTTCAGCTTAAACCCCGAATGATCGTTTAAAGCGAGTTGTTGTAAATCAAACTGAATCGTGTCGTTTTCAAAATCAAAACCCTTCGCAACCAAGTAAATTGAATCTGCCAAAAGGTGAAAGTAATCTACACCATACTTTATTTGATCTTTATTATAGTCGTTAAACGCATATTTTCCGTTGCTAATTTCAATACCGTTCAATTTAAATTCCCAATCACTTTGGGTAGCACTAGTATCCGAAGATGAAAAGTAATCCAACAAAAATTGATGATTAAATACCGAGTCGTTTTTTAAAACATAGGTTTTCGCATTGAGTTCACGCACATGAATCGACATGCTAACCGTGTGTTCTATAAAGTCCAAGCCACTAACAGACACCTCTAATTCATTCAAATAAAGTAAGGTATGCTTATTCAAATCTTCAATGTACAGGTTTTTTAAAACCAACTCATTCCAAAAATCAATTTCTAAGTGGCTCAGAGAGACTAGCACATTTAGTTCTGAAGATAAATACTTGGCAGCTTTATGAGCAGCAAAAGTTTGCACTTTTGGCAATTGTAATAATGCACATAACAGTCCTATTATCAATAATAAAACTATTACAAGCCGAAGAAATATTTTACCTGCTTTTTTGATACTTTTGAAACTTTAAAAGACAAAGTTCAGCAAAATATAAATGGTGCAGAAACAAAGTATTATACTTGGAATTGAAACTTCTTGCGACGATACTGCAATTGCTATTTTGAGGGGCAATAAAATTCTGTCTAACTATGTGGCAACTCAAGAAATTCATACAGAATTTGGAGGGGTTGTGCCAGAATTAGCATCTAGAGCGCACCAACAAAATATTATTCCGGTTTTAGAAAAAGGTTTAAAAGAAGCGAATTGCTCACTAAGTGACATTGACGCCATAGCCTATAGTCGAGGTCCTGGTCTATTGGGCTCGCTTTTGGTAGGAAGTTCATTTGCCAAAGGACTTTCGCTTGGTTTAAATAAACCATTGTTGGAGGTGAACCACATGAAAGCGCATATTTCTGCCCACTTTATCAACGACAATGCGAGTACACCAAAATTTCCTTTTTTATGCCTTACCGTAAGCGGAGGACACACTCAAATAGTTCTGGTCAAAAGTTTTCTAGAAATGGAAGTACTAGGAAATACATTAGATGATGCTGCTGGAGAAGCCTTTGACAAGGCAGCAAAAATGATGGAAATTCCATACCCAGGTGGTCCATTAATTGATAAATATGCTAAAACAGGAAATCATTTAGCTTTCCCTTTCAAAATCAGTAGTATGAAAGGCTACAACTTTTCATTTAGTGGCTTGAAAACAGGGATACTTTACTTCTTAAGGCAAAAAGTAGAAGAAAACCCTCATTTCATTCAAGAGAATTTAAATGACATTTGCGCCTCTGTGCAGCATACTATTATCACTATTTTACTCAAAAAACTGAGCAAGGTGGTTAAAGATTATAACATTCATGAAGTAGCCATTGCCGGAGGAGTATCAGCGAATTCAGAACTTAGAAAGCAACTAAAAGCCAATGAGGTAGATGGTTGGAAAGTGCATTTGCCAAAATTCGAATATTGCACTGATAATGGAGCGATGATTGCTATTGCAGGCAAATTTTTATTTGAAGCAGGACAATTTGGAGATTTAAAAAACCCACCAAGTCCAAGGCTAAAATTTTAAGCTGTTAAGAAGGCTAAACTGCACTCTAAGGCCTCTAGTGTGGCTTTTGGTAATTCTAAGTCAGTCCATGGGTGTATTCCGTTAAAGGTGTGGTTGCAATCTGCTATTACCTCGAATTTCGCATCACTTTTCCAAGATTTAATTCGTTCAGCATTTTCAACTGAAACCGTTTCATCGTTTACACCGTGAATAACCAATATCGGTTTATTTAATCTTCGAACTGATTTTTCAATGTTCAATTCTTCTTGATGGCTAATTAATGTTTGAACGAAATCATAGTTCATGGGCATATCCTGTTTTGTTCTTCTATTCTTAATGAAAATACCCCGCTCTCCTTCCATTTTTGAAGTTCTATAGCATCAGGTAGCTGCTCAAATAACTCTTTTTGGTCAGCGTATAGAATAAAGCCTTTTTTGTCTTTAATCCAATCCAACACATGACCAACATCTTCAACTTCTCTTTGATAGGTATTGTTAGAAAACGCATCTAAATCTAGAAAGTCTATTTCTTCTTCTACGGTTCCGCCATTATGCGAAAAGTTAAATGCAACAACAATGAAACCTTTATACGCTATTTATTGTTGCTTTAAAGGAAAGTGTCCCCAATCTTTAAAACCCTTAAACCCGCGAGCGAAAAGAACAATTTCTGTCTTTTCTCTTTTATCAGGATAGTATATACTTATTGGTGACTTCCGATTTTCGGAGCCAACAAACCAAGTGTTCAGTTTATTCGTCATATAAGTTAGTAGCAATACTGTTTTAATTACCTTTACAAGTATGAGAATACTAAGTTTAGTAGCCTTTGTGTTGGCAAATTTAAGCTCCTTTACAGGATGGGGACAAATTCAATCAGGAGAACTTCCTCCTTCTTATTTGAATAGGTCTGAGAAAAATAATGCGCAATCATATACAGTTCAACTTGCAGATCCGAATGTAACTGCTGAAATTGCTGAAGATGCTATTACCGATCAACATAAAGATATTGCTTGGAGGTTTGGGGCATTACTGCCAGTTAATTATACCTTGTCCAATTCCGGAGAGTGGAAACACGATGATGACGAAGGAATCAGTACGTGGAAATTAAAGCTAAGTTTTCAAAACGCCCAGAGTATCAATTTAAATTTTAATCAGTTTCAATTAAGCTCAACTGCTAAACTATTTGTTTACAACGATGACTTCTCTGATATTTTAGGTGCAATTACTTTTAAAAACAACAAAAAAGATCGGTTATTTTCTATTCGCCCAATAAAAGGTAGTGCAATTACCATAGAACTAATCGTTCCTCAAAATGAATTGGAACAAAATACTGTTTCATGCAACCAAGTAATTTACGGATATCGCTCTATTCACGATAAAGTTCAAAAAGTCTTTCAAGGCTCCGGAAATTGTAACATAAATGTGAACTGCGAAGAAGGTAAGAATTGGCAAGATGTTAAACGAGCAGTAGCCATGGTAACCACTGTAAATAACACACGGTTTTGCACAGCTACCCTAATCAATAATGTTCGTCAAGACACGACGCCTTATATATTGGGTGCGGCACACTGTGTACTTCGAAGTAATTCCATTTTCATTTTTGGTTATGAAAGTGCCCTCTGCAGCCCGAATACCGACGGAGTGCTCAGCAATTCCATAAGTGGAAGTGGACGAAAAGCAATTACTATAAATTTTGGTTCTGATTTTGAATTGAGAGTATTGAGCAGCAGCCCACCGGCTGGCTACAACGTGTATTATGCGGGGTGGAACAATCAAAACATTGCATCAACTAAATCAGTTGGTATTCACCACCCTACAGGAGATGTAAAAAAAATCTCTGTTGATAATGATATTCTAACGAATAGTGCCTATTACGCTCCAGGTGTTACACACTGGCAAGTGAGTAATTGGGAGAAGGGAACCACAGAAGGAGGTTCTTCTGGCTCCGCGCTTTTTGATGCGAACCAGCGAATTATTGGCCAGCTGCACGGTGGTGACGCCTCTTGCAGTAACAAACTTCAAGATTACTATGGTAAGTTTTCCTATTCATGGAGTACTTCATCAGACACCTTAAGGCAATTAAAATATTGGTTGGACCCGGATAATACAGGAGCTCTTGTACTTAATGGGTTGGATCCTAATCCGGCACCTTTTAAAGCAGACTTAAACCTCCTGGATATTGACGGAATACCTGAATTTGAATGTACTCAAAGTGTACAAGCAACATTTAGAGTGAAAAATATTGGTAACAATACAGTAGACAGTTTCTATGTAGATTATGCCTTAAATGCTAATCCAGTTCAGTCCATCCGGTATGCAAATGGTGCAAACCGACAACAAATTGTAACATTTATCACGCCTAATCTAATACCTGCTAATGGTAGGAATGTGTTAGTTGTTTCTGCAAAAACTGCGGGCCTTAAAGACCAAAATTTAACCAACAATACCGATTCCATCGTTTTTAATATCAATACCGGTACGTCTGATTACCTTTATTTGAGTTTTAAATCTGATGATTACGGCAGCGAAACATCATGGCAATTAGAAGACTTCAACACGAACAGCATATTGTATACTAGCCCGAATTATCCTGACGTTAATAGTGGCGTCTTATACACTGACTCTCTTTGTGTTTATAACGGATGTTTCCGTTTCTCAATATTTGATGCAATAGGTGATGGATTCAATGACCCAACAAATGCATTTGGAAATGGATACCTCCTAATTACAAACCGTCTATCAGATACCTTATTTTTTGAGAATAACTTTACAAGCTCTCTGAGTGCGGATACTTTCTGTCTGCGAAACGTTTCTTCAATATCAGAAAGACGATTAGAAGCTAACGCCATTATAGCATTCCCGAATCCAATTGGTGCAGGAGAAGTGCTTCGTTTAAATAGTGTAAATAATTTTTCTTTGACTTTAAGAAATGTGCAAGGACAGCTGGTAAGTCAAAACTCTGGAAATCAATTTAACGTACCAGAAAACTTAACCTCGGGGGTGTACTTCCTAAAAATAAGCGAGTTAAAGAGCAACAGAATTTTGGACATAAAAAAAGTGTTGATTCAATAATCATCACTTCATTTTACTGTTAATTTGGTTTACTTACCCCAAACATGTTTGTTTTTGTCCTTTGTGTTGCCCATTCCACTTCCAGATTTAACTTTAGATTTTGATTGAGAGGCTATTTTACTGCCACCACAAGAAGTAACAGAAACCATTAAGCTCGACATAAAAAGAAGTGTGGATCCAAGCACTAATAGACGTCTAATTTTCATTTATGATAGTTTTATTGATGTTGGTAATTAATTGTTGTCTCAAAAATACGAACTCCTGCATCACAAAGACCCTCTTTATTTAAATGAATGTAATTTAAAGAAATTTTCACATTCCCCGTACCACTGCTAACAACTTGCCAAGTAGTTTCTGTGCCCAACTTTAAACTATTGTTGTCAAAGTTAGAGTCTCCTATGCGAAAGTTATTAGTATTCATATCCCTGTAACAAACTATATAATTGGAACCTCGGGCTTCAATTTGGTCAGTCACTTCAAGCGCATCGAGATAAAATTTAATGTCAGCATTATAATTATTAATACCTCCCGAAAAACCTGAAATTAAAGTCCAGGTTTCATTTTTTAGAGGGGCATTTCCTCCACTTCCGTCCTGATCATAAAACTCAAAAACTTGAGTTGCTCCTCCGCCTGACTTTAGCGTAAAAGACATTATAAAACGATTCACCTCTATATCTCCTCTTTGCAATGGCAGTGGTTCAGGAGTTACAGTACCTTCATCATCGTTGATACAAGCGCTAAATAAACCAATGAATAATGCTACTGCCGATATTTTTAAAAATGTTTTCATATTATTATGACAATTATAAGACTAAAAATGTTGCCTACTTATTCGGTTGAAACATAGTTTGATCAACCTTAGGGTAACTATTATTCGATCGGTCAACATCTGCCATTCGCCTTGATGGGTCAATCTCTATACTTTCAATATCTTCATCTTCGCAATCTAATATTAGTTCGTAGGTTGGATACGTCCATGGCCAATCGGCTCTAACTGTATATTTTTTCATCCCATTTTCAGGAATTTTCTCTCCTCTCATGATACGCAATGGAATATTAATCCATTCTTCCTTTCCATCCTTATACACCACTTTAACGTCTAATGGCATTGGCATCTTGCCTTTCCGCTCTAATATAATGTGAGTTTGATCCATTTCATCGTCTTCTTGAAGCCACTTAATTCCATAATCGATTGTGTTGGTGGTTCCAATCCACTGTTCTAAGTACCATGTTAATTCCAATCCACTTTCCTTTTCTACCACACGTATGAAGTCATTTGGGGTGGGATGTTTGTACTTCCATTCTGCAAAATACCGTCGTAAACTTTTCATTAACACTTCCTCGCCTACTACGTAACTTAACTGATGAAGAAAAATTAATCCCATAGAATAGGATGCCGTTCCGTAGGCTCTATTGGTCTCGTAATGATCAGCATGGGTGGTCAACGCTTCCTGCTTTCCTGATGCAACCAAGCTATAATACGAACGGTAGCTCCCTTCATAAGGAGTAAATGTTGAGAATAATTCATGCATTACAAAATCTGAAGCATAAGAAGTAAAACCCTCATCCATCCACGGATATAGTGCTTCATTGGTTGCTAATAAATGCTGATACCACGAGTGATTGACTTCGTGAACTGTAACACCAATTAGACTGCCTTTGCTTCGTTTACCAGTAATTAATGTCAACATCGGGTACTCCATACCTCCATCTCCACCTTGAGCCACCGTATATTGTTTGTAAGGATACTCGCCAAAGTTTGCATTCATTATTTCAAAAACTCGCTTCCCATATTTTGGAAGACTATCCCAAGCGGAGTAGTTTGTATCTGGTTGAAACAAAAAGTGTAAAACTGTACCATCGTATAGCTTGGAAGTAGTGTGTTTAAAATCTGGATCAGCTACCCAAGCAAAATCGTGCACCAACGGTGCATTAAAATGCCACGTAAGCTTCTCTCCTTGTGTTTGTGGTAAAGTAGACTTGCCAGTTCCGTAGCCATGTTGAACTACTTCTGGGTTTTGTACGTAACCTGTTCCACCTAAAACATAACTTTTGTCGATGTCTATTTTTACATCAAAGCTTCCCCAAACTCCATGAAATTCCCTTCCTATATATGGGTTAGCATTCCAACCTTGATAGTCATACTCTACCATTTTAGGATACCATTGCGTCATAGAATAGCGCACACCTTCATTGTTGTCTCTTCCCGACCTTCTGACCTGCAATGGAACTTGCGCATTAAAGTCCATTTCAAAAACTGTAGTTTGACCTGGTAAAAGTGGTTGAGCCAATTCTACTTCTAAAATCGTTTCCTCCACTTGGTATTTTAATTTTTTACCGTCTTGTGTTAGTTTATCAATTTTTTGATAACCTATTTCATCCTCCTTTAAGCCTAGAATTCGGTCTCCAACTCTTCTATCTGGGTCTTCAATTAACCTTGATTGAACATCCATCATGCTATTCGGCTGGAAGGCGTTAAAATACAAATGATAAAAAACTTGGGTTAAGGTATCGGGAGAGTGATTGGTATACGTTAGTTTTTGATTGCCGCTAAACTGATTGGTTTCAACGTTCATGTCAATAAACATTTGATACGCCACCTCTTGTTGCCAATAGTTTTGCGCGTGCATTGTTCCGCTAAAAATCAATAAAATACCTACAAAAATTCTCATCATCTTTCTACATTTATATCTGGTAGACGAAATTAATCAAATGAGTATAGATATACCTAACGAGACAATGATTAACGGTGAATGTAGCTTAAACCAAAATTTACATTATATTCTGCTTCGTCATTTCTGCTGAAAATGAAATTTCTATATGACATTTCCAAGCCTAAACTGGATGTAATTTGATACTTAAATCCAAGCCCTGCTTGCGTGAACCATTGAGACAAACCAAATTGTCGATCAACAGCATTTTCAGCAACTTCATAACGATTGCTGTGTTGTCCAAAAACAAAAATAGTAGAGTTTGCATTGGGAAAGCAACTCAAAAATCCACTTAATGGAGTTCTTAAAAAATTTCTTTCATTGCGACTTCCTCTATTTATACGATATAAAAAATCTGCTTCTAAGAGCAGTTGAAAATCTTCACCTAAATCTCGATCATAAAATAACTGAGTAAACCAAGTATATCTGCCGTGGGCAACAAAATATTCAGCCTCCAGCTCATTTGAAACAGGTATTAAGAATGTACTTTGAAATGATAATCTTGGAATTTTCTTACTCACATTAAACTTAACTTTGGAGCGTATGGAAGATACCGAGGTTTTAGAAAATCTTGTTCCCGATTAAAAAAAATCAGCTACGCCATTCTCATATGCTGATCTATATCTTGCAGATGTAACATTCACTTCGATACCAACATTTAGTTTTTTAAGCTTCTCAAAGCCCCTCTTATATTGAATTTGAGAATTAAAGAAAGATTGAGTTTCTGGAAGTTTAAATCCGTCACCATCTTTATCTCGTGCTTTATTTTGCGTGTATAAATTATTAAACACGATAACTTCATATTCTCCTGCACTAAATAAAACTGCCGGAGTACACGTTTGTAAATTACTTTGCTGTGCAATCACTGATATACTAGCAAATAGGAAGCCAATTGCATAAAAATATCTCATCTTACTAACTTCAAAAGAGCCTCTTATTTCTAAATAAAAATAGCTACCCTTTAACCTTAATTGAGTGGCATATAACGCAATAATTTCTGATATATATTCATTTGATTGGTCTTTGTCAAAAATTAGTTTTTTATTCTCAATATCGATTTCCCAACTACCAATTCTCCTACTGCTCCTGCTGTCTTCAGCACCACAAGACTTTGCGCCTCTATAAAATTCATCAGTCCCATTAACATTGAACGTCATTTGATCGTCGAGCCTAAAATCCTTCATACTATTGGAGTTGGCCAATGTAAAATCTACAGTTTTCCATTCTTTTGAAGTGCTATCTTCCAATAAGGCAATTGCCTCTTCTTGACTATTAGCAATGATTTCGTCAGCAGCAATTTTATGTTTCTCTGCATCAAGTGCTCTTGATGCAGGTTCCGCCTCTAATTCAACTAGTGTTTAACTGTATAATCACAAAGCAAACAATAATGGAATTATGATATTTTTCATTTTCTTTTTATTCAAACTTAGAGGTAAGAACCATTTAAACCATCACAAGATGTCAACGATTTGATAAAATGTCGTGAGAATTACAAAACCACAAAGCCATTCACAACATTGATTTTAAACCCGTTTATCAAAACTCAAAATTATTTGGGGAAGTATTATTTTATATTCTAGTTCAGTATTAAGTTTGTTTGCATAAAAATATGCATATGGAATACGCTGAAGTTGAACACCTAATCTCTAATCGCCAATCTCTATTTACACAGCAAATGGAAGAAAACGCTTCCATTCAAAAAGATAAACTTCTACAGCTATTACAATTGGCAAACTATGCCCCTTCTCATCGGAGAACCGAGCCGTGGAGATTTGTTATTTTTCGAGACGAAGAGAAGAATGTGTTCTTCAAAAAGCTCGCAGCTATATACAAGTTGAATACATCGAGCGAAGATTTTGACGAAAAGAAATTTCAAAAAATTCAAAACAAGGCCAAAAATGTTGCGGCCGTTATCGCCATCTGCATGAACCGTTGCCTAAAGGAAAGTGTGCCTGTTTTTGAAGAACAATGGGCCGTAGCTTGCTCAGTTCAGAACATGTTACTTGGAATGAAAACATTGGGAATAATTGGCTATTGGAGCACTCCAAGAATGGCTTTTAGTGATGAAATGAAATCTTATTTAGAACTACAAGGAGATAACCAATGTATGGGTTTTCTGCAATTGGGAATTCCTAAGGAGGGATTACCAGATATTACGAGAAAAGAAAACAACCCGATTGAAGACAAAATTAGCTGGCGCTAATTCAACAACGTTTCTAGCCAACTTCCTACAATATAGGATAAGACTGCAGCAGCAGAACCCAAAAATAAGGTTTCTGCAATACTTCTAATTCTGCTGGTTTGTGCAACGTATGATTTTAACCAACCAATGCCAATGAACGCTAATGACGTTAACGCAATGCTAACTTTAAACAAATGAGTTGATTCTGAATCTGATGCAGTATAATCCCACAAGTAGGCAATTAGAGGAACAATTCCAATTAAAACAAAGGAAACGAAAGTCATCGCTCCCATTGCCAATGGAGATTTTACTTCTCTAATCATGTTTAGTTCTTCTTTCATCATCACATCTACCCATCTATCCTTGTCAGATGTAATAACGCCTACAACTTGTTCTAACAATTCTCCTTCAAAACCCTTAGCAGCATAAATTTCGCGAATTTCTTCCCGCTCTTTTTCAGGAAGGTGATCCACCTCCCAATATTCTATTCTTTCGTGCTTTTCGTAATTCTGTTGTTCGGATTTATTAGAAAGGTAACTACCTACTGACATAGCAAACCCATCAGCAATTAAGTTTGCAAAACCTAGAATAATAACTACCGAAGAGTCAAGACCGGCTCCCGCAGAACCTGCAACCACTGCAAAAGTTGTTACACTACCGTCTATTCCACCATAAACAAACTCTCCAATGTAGTCTTCCCATTTACTGAACCAACCCTTTTTTAAATGCAGCGAGTCTTCGTGGTGATGTCTATGTCCTTCACTCATAATTAAAACGCTTTAACCACTTCATTTTTCAGTGCATCGATAGCAATATCTGTTGGTGTTGTTTCTACCTTACCTACTAATTCTAAAATAAACTGACTTAACTCAAATCCGCTAGCACCATTGTTTAATTGATCTGCACAGTTATTAATCACTTTAACTGTTTCTTCTTTCGACGATCTTACTATCTTCCATGTTCTATTTGGAATGTACAATTGTAACGCTATATTGTGCTCATACTCTTCCCTAATGGTCGCGTGCATTTTAGATTGAAGTACCTTTGCACTCATTCCATTAGCATAAGTTCTCATCACCAAATTACTTAGATTAATACGTTCTAGAAACAAAATCATGCGCTCAAAAGCTTGAAGTTTTATGGGCGTAAGTAACTTAGTTTTTTCTGTTCGGTACTTGAATTCTCTTTTCCGTTCTTCACTATCTAAAAAACTTTTTAAAATAAAATACATCCCTACAAAAATTACTACTGACGGGATGATGTATTTTAGAATTTCAAAAAAAACTTCCATAACTGATTACTTTAATTCTGTGTAAAATTAAGTGATTTAAAATCTTTTTATTTCAAATTGTAAAATCAATTCTGCAATGCACAATATTATTCTTTTATTTTGCAAAAATCTAAAGAAAATTACACATGAAATATCTATTATTCTTATCATTCTCAATTATCAGTATCTCTTCTTATTCTCAAATAAATAAAGGATCTGTTGTTTTCGGTGGGGGTAGTAGCATCAGTAATGGAACAGTGGAAGAATCGGCTTCAGGAGCTGTGCTTTATTCAGAAGAAAATAGTAGGTTTCTTTTTAATCCTAAAGCGGCTGTTTTTATATCAAAAAATTTAGCAATAGGTATTGGGGTTGGGTTTGAAAATACTGAATTTTCTCGCACAGATAGAAGTGGTTTTAACGCAACCGAAAATAGGAGCTCAACGAAAGTCGACAATCGATTTATCAATCCATTTTTAGACTTTCTGTCTAAATTAACAGAAAAATTGCAATTCAATCAAGGCGATGAATGTCTATTTGGAGCAGGAGAAGCAACCTACAACAATAGCTCATTCACTAGTAATGTCAAAGGGGATATCAACTTCTTTGAATTCACCATCGTTCCCGGTTTATATTATTTGTTATCGAATAAAACAGCTGTCACCCTAAATTACGGTCATTTTTCTTACTCTAACAATACTGAAGAAGTAATTATTAATTCACAAAATGGAGCAACAATTGAAGTAGAAGATCAGTTCACTGGTTTTAATTTTGGATTCCAGTCATTTGAAGTAGGTTTTTGTTTTTGTTTTTTCAAAGAAAGCAGAATAACCTAATTCATTAGCTTTGTTAACCAATACCCATTAAAACCTATATGCACAACGTATCCGAAAGAATCAATCAATTATCTGAATCGCAAACTATTGCGATGGCGACAAGAAGTAGAGAATTACAAGCTGAGGGAAAAGATATTATCAGTCTAAGCTTAGGTGAACCTGATTTTCACACTCCAGATCGCATTAAAAATGCTGCAAAAAAAGCCATAGACGATAATTACACCTCTTACACACCTGTTTCAGGTTATTTAGAATTAAGGCAAGCGATCTCTAAAAAATTCAAGAGGGACAATAATTTAGACTATTCGCCTAACCAAATTGTTGCTTCTACCGGAGCAAAACAATCCATAGCAAATGTAGTGTTGAGTTTGGTTAATCCAGGTGATGAAGTAATTCTACCTGCTCCATATTGGGTAAGCTACGTTGAGATTATTAAAATGGCGGAAGGTATTCCGGTGTTTGTTGAAGCAACGATTGATTCAGATTTTAAGATTACCGCTGATCAGCTTAGCGCTGCCATGACAGATAAGACGAAAATGATGATTTACAGCAGCCCATGCAATCCTACTGGTTCAATATATGGCAAAGCTGAATTAGAAGCATTAGCGAAGGTTATTGCTACTAAAAAGGACTTCTATGTTATTGCGGATGAAATATACGAGCACATCAACTTTATTGGTAAACACGAAAGTTTAGCACAATTCAATTACATCTACGACCAAGTAATTACCATCAACGGCGTTTCTAAAGGCTTTGCCATGACTGGTTGGCGTTTGGGATATATTGGAGCGCATGAATGGATTGCAAAAGCGTGCGATAAAATTCAAGGTCAGTTTACCTCTGCAACATGCAGCATAACTCAAAGAGCAGTAATTGAAGCCATGGAATTGGATCCATCAAAAACCCATCACATGCGAGATGCTTTTAAGAAACGTAGAGATTATGTGATTGGAAGACTTCAAAATATGGATGGTGTTCTGATAAATCAGCCAGAAGGTGCATTTTATGCTTTCCCAAACATTGCACAACTCTTTGGTAAAAAACACAACAAAGGAATAATCAACACGGCAACAGACTTGTGCATGTACTTGTTAGAAACTGCTGAAGTAGCCTTGGTTACCGGAGAAGCGTTTGGAAGTCCTGAGTGTATCCGGATTTCTTACGCTAAATCATTAGAAATCTTGGAAGAAGCTATGAATCGCGTGGAAAACGCTTTAAACCAATTGAACTAAGATGAAAGCATCAGAGTCCCAACTCAACAGTCTATTCGAGCAATTTAATGGCCTTACAGTGCTCATCATTGGCGATGTTATGATCGACTCCTATTATTGGGGAAAGGTAGATCGAATATCACCGGAAGCTCCAGTTCCAATTGTTGCTGTAGAGAAAAAAGAATCTCGTTTAGGTGGAGCAGCAAACGTTGCATTGAATATAAAAGCGATGGGAGCTACACCAATACTTTGTTCGGTAATTGGAGCAGATGAAGATGGAAAGGAGCTTATTGGGCTAACCAAAGAAAACGGTCAAACCGCAGAAGGTTTAATCCAATCTTATAACAGAAAGACAACTAAAAAGACTCGAATTATTGGCAATAACCATCAAATGTTGCGAATTGATGGAGAAGATTTACACGATTTAAATTCAACTGAAGAAACTAGCTTTTTTGAAAAAATTGAATTGATTATAAAATCACGAAAAGTTGACGCTATTATTTTTGAAGATTATGACAAAGGGTGTATTACACCTAGTCTTATTAAAAAAGTGGTAGAATTAGCTAAAAAAAATACCATTCCAACAACGGTAGATCCAAAGAAAAATAACTTCACCAATTACAACAACGTAACACTTTTCAAACCCAATTTAAAAGAATTAAAAGAAGGTTTGAAAATAGAGTTCAATCACAGAAATCAAGATGAATTGGAAGCTGTAATTGCAAAGCTAGAGCTCACAATACAGAATAAAAATACACTAATAACTCTCTCTGAATTAGGAGTTTTTATAAACTCACCTAAAGCAAAACATCACATTCAGGCACACCATCGAGTCATCACTGATGTTTCCGGAGCAGGTGACACTGTAATTAGTGTCGCAACAATTTGCTTAGCGTTAAATCAAGAACCTGAAATGATTGCAGAACTTTCCAACTTGGCTGGTGGTTTAGTTTGTGAAAACGTAGGTGTAGTTCCGGTTGACAAAACTGAGTTATTGGAAGAAGCCATTCAACTGTTCATTTAATATTATATTTTGAAATTAGTTTTAAGTATTATCATACTACTACTTAGTTTAAGTTGTTTTCTATTTGATGGAAAGAACAAACTTTCTTTTAAACCAACCTCCAGCAATAAATCAGGTACTGTTTCTGATTTATTTCAACCTCCAATTTCACGACAGCTAATTGCTTCAAGAGGTTCTGAGGACAGTTCATACTTATCGATTGAAGATTATTTTGCTAGCGAAAATTATTTATTTTTTAATGAAAACGAAACCTTCGTACTGAATCCCTCAAAAAAGGAAGACGCAAATAGTATACGGTTTTTTGTAGTTGATAAGTCAAAAGAAAAGAAATAATTAAGCTTTTCAAAAAATACAATTAAACTGGACCATAACTTTCTCTTCCCAAGTGAGGAGAAAAGTAATGAACTACAGTTTTATAAAATAAATACAAGCAGCGGATAAATTACAAAACTAACGAAAGTCACTTTTTACAGCGGAAACGAACAGTCTATTAAGAATCAATTGAGCTTAATCTTTTCACTCTAAGAAAGCAGCGATAAAGAACAGATTATGATAGATAGTTTTTCTTTTTTGCAATCGATATACGGTAATTTTAATGACGAGAATTGGAACAGCTATTTTAAGCTGAATTTCAACTAACTTTTCCTTTCTTTCTCAACACGAAAAGTCAGTTTTCCTAAGGAGAAGTAATTTGTATTTGCTATTAGCTAAGGTTAAGGATCCGTGCAGCAAATACCTAATTTAGCAACTCTTATTTGCACTCGTGCAATGATGTTAAAACTCAAATTATAAGCTTTAAAATGCTCACCCTTTCTTCCTCTTGTTTTGCTCCTATTATTCAATTTGCCTTGATTAGTGGTATTGAAAACTACAAAATAGAGAGTAAAGAGCATTTTGTAAAACAAAGCTTTCGAAGTCGTTATCAAATCTATGGTGCAAACGGTTTGTTAAACTTAGTAGTCCCTCTAAAAAAGTGGAAAAACCATACTCCCATTGAAAAAATTGAAGTGAGTTACGATGAAGATTGGCAACAATTACATTGGCGGTCTATAGAATCAGCTTATCGAGCATCTCCCTTTTTTGAATTCTACGACGAAGAAATAAAACCGCTCGTTTTCTCGAAAGAAGTAAACTTAATTCAGCGTAACACCCGCATTGAAAGTACTATTCTTAAAATACTAGGTATTCCAACAATCAATGGATTTACAAAAAGTTACGACCAACAAGAACCCGACTGGCGAATGCTTATCAATCCTAAAAACAAAGTCGAAATAGAGTCCTTTTCTATGCCAAAGTATATCCAGGTTTTTGAAGACAAACATGGATTTATTCCAAATTTGAGTATTCTAGATTTGCTGTTTAACTTAGGGCCTGAAAGCAAATTGTATTTGAAACAACTTAACCAAGCATTAATAAATGGCACAAAAAATTGATATAGAGGAGAGTAAGAATGGCGATAGCATCCGAATGATGATTTCTGATTTAAAGAGAAAGCAAGAGATAATCAATTTAGGTGGCGGTCAAAGCAAAATTGACAAACAGCACGCTAAGGGTAAACTAATTGCCCGAGAACGTATTAACTTTCTATTGGATGATAAAGATAACTGCATCGAAATTGGCTCATTTGTAGGTGAAGGAATGTATGAAGAGTATGGCGGGTGCCCTTCT
This sequence comes from Vicingaceae bacterium, assembly GCA_028245195.1. GTDB lineage: Bacteria > Bacteroidota > Bacteroidia > Flavobacteriales_E > Vicingaceae > NORP294. Next base: position 104,713 of record JAOKCF010000005.1, read on the forward strand.
GGTGGAGTTGTTGTCAAAATTGGATATGTCTCTAAAAAGTTATGCATTTTAGTTGCTAATGACGCGACGGTTAAGGCGGGCGCTTGGTTTCCTATTACAGCTAAAAAGAACTTAAGAGCACAAGAAATCTCTATTGAGAATAGATTGCCGATTATTTATTTAGTTGACAGCGCAGGTGTTTTCTTGCCTATGCAGGATGAAATATTTCCTGATAAAGAACACTTTGGAAGAATGTTTCGAAACAATGCCATTATGAGCAGCATGGGAATTAGCCAAATTGCAGCTGTAATGGGCTCATGTGTTGCAGGTGGTGCTTATTTACCCATTATGAGTGATGAAGCGCTGATTGTCGATAAAACAGGCTCAATTTTCTTAGCAGGATCTTATTTGGTAAAAGCTGCTATTGGCGAAGATGTAGACAATGAGACCTTAGGAGGGGCAGCTACCCATTGTGAAATTTCCGGTGTTACGGATTACAAAAGCAAAGACGACATGGAATGCCTTACATCCATTCGCAACATTATGGATAAAATGGGCGACAGTAGTAAAGCGGGGTTTAACAGAGCTGAACCTGCGAAACCGAATACCGAAGAAAAAGCATTATATAGCAAAATACCTTACAATAGGAATACGCAGTACGATGTAAAAGAGACAATTAGTTGCTTGGTTGACAATAGTGAATTTGAAGAATACAAAGCACTACACGGTAAAACAATAGTTTGTGGTTATGCACGAATAGATGGATGGGCAGTTGGAATTGTAGCCAATCAACGAAAGTTAGTAAAAACCAAGACTGGCGAAATGCATTTTGGAGGAGTAATTTATTCAGATTCAGCCGACAAAGCTGCTCGATTTATTATGAATTGTAACCAAAAGAAGATTCCATTGGTATTTTTACAAGATGTAACAGGGTTCATGGTCGGTTCAAAATCTGAGCACGAAGGCATTATTAAAGACGGTGCAAAGATGGTGAATGCAATGGCCAACTCTGTGGTTCCAAAATTTACCATTGTTATGGGAAACAGCTACGGTGCGGGGAATTATGCTATGTGCGGAAAAGCTTACGATCCAAGATTAATTGCAGCGTGGCCTACTGCAAACATCGCGGTTATGAGTGGTGCTTCTGCTGCTAAAACACTATTGCAAATTCAAGTTGCCACTTTAAAAGCAAAAGGTGAAGTAATTACGGAAGAAGCTCAGAATAAACTACTAAAGGAGATTACAGAACGTTACGACAAACAAACCTCTCCATATTATGCAGCAAGTAGATTGTGGGTGGACAATGTTATTGATCCTTTAGATACCAGACTATGGGTTTCTATGGGGATTGAAGCAGCTAACAACGCTCCAATTGAAAAGCCTTACAACGTTGGTGTTATCCAAACTTAATTTTAAAAGGTCACTGATTCTAACTCCATGAGTTATTTCATCCTATTCTTGTGTGGAATTATCGCATACATTGTTAGCACCTTGTCCGGTGGTGGTGGTGCACTAATTCTACTCCCTATTGTAGGTTTTTATTTAAGTCCGGCAGTAGTTGCCCCAGTCGTTAATTTGGGTAACATGATCGGGCGACCTGCCCGTTTAGTGCTATTTTGGAAAGACATACAATGGAAACTGGTTGCGTTTTATGTCCCTTCCGCCCTGCTTGGAGCCATTGTTGGAGCACTCATATTTGTTGAGCTTGAAGCGGAGTGGATTCAATTATTGTTAGGTGTGTTTCTAGTTTCTACTGCGTTTCAATTTCGTTTTGGCAAAAAGAAAACTTCCTTTGGAATGAAATTGTGTTACTTTATTCCATTAGGTTTTATAGTCACCTTAATTTCTACTTTATTCGGTGCAACAGGCGCTGTGTTAAATCCATTTTATTTAAACATAGGATTAGTGAAGGAAAAACTAATTGCTACCAAAACAGCCAATTCTTTCTTTGCCGGTTTTGCACAATTAGGCAGTTACACCTATTTAGGAGTATTGCAGGGCGAGCTGTGGGGCTATGGTTTACTAATCGGATTGGGTGCAATCATTGGTAACATTTTCGGAAAGAAATTACTATCAAAAATGAGCGACCAAGGATTTAGAAAACTGGTCGTATTAATTATGACCGCAAGCGGAATAGTAATGATTGCAAAATACTTATTAAACCTTTAAAGATAAACATCTTAATGAGCAAAACCCTCCTGCTTAACTAGTTTAATACCCAATTCGGGATTCTGATTATTATCAGAAAAGATATATTTAAAAGAATTTGTCAATACTTCATTAGCAATCAAACCACAAGGAATAGCTTGCGACGCATTTAACCCTAAACTCTGCATCTCTAGATTAAACAGGACCTTTTTATCTTGACCATATGTATCATTCAAGTTCCCTACTAAGCGTTCCAAGTACTTCCCTAGATTTATAGAATCAACATTTCCATTAGAGTGCAATTGTTCTTGAATCATCGACATAGAGTACACCTTACTTTTCACCTCCTCCAATAAATCGGAATGATAGTCATCTTTCGTCTTGTATTTTTGTAGGTTTAATAAACTAATGATCAATGCCATATTATTCTTAACTCGATGGTTAATCTCAGCAATTAATACTTCTTTTTGACTTATTATTTTTTCAAGTCGTTTGCGGTATTATCTCTTTTTATTTGTTTCTAACGCCAATGAGAGTAACTGGGCCATAGACTGAGTATACTTTTGCTCATCATCAGACCACGAGTGATTTTCATTAGTGTGCTCAAAACAAATCACACCAATCATTTTTCCTTCTGAACGCAAAGGTACATCGATCATAGATGTGACTTTATTCGGTTTAATGTAACCTTCTAACAATTCTGAATTCATTGGCTCATTCCTTGCATTGTCAGAAACTATCAACTCATTTTTTCGAAAGAATTTAAAATCATTAGGAAGCGATTCATTACTTAGTGAAACTTCTTGATTAAAAGAATGATCAGATCTGTTATATGAAAGTAGAGAGACCAATTTAGTTTGGTCCTTTTCAAATAACCATGCGTTACAACGGTCGCACAATAATGATTCTGAAGAATGAATTAAAATCTCCTTAGTGAATTTTTTAATTTTCCCCTTATGTAAGTAGGCACTCTTTGAAAGCTCTTCTATTGTATCTAAATATGGCACTAACCAAATATAGCGAATGTCAAATGAAGTAAAGATTAATCGGTATTTATTTCTTGTTTTTATAGTATCTAAACTATACATTTAGAACAATTTAAAAACGTTTCATTTTTAAAAAGCCCAAAATTACTAAATGAATGTTTCTCGATTCACAACAAACATTTTGAATAACTCCCGTAACTAAACAACTACTGCAACAAAATACTCTTCCAAGTCTTCTTACTTTTACTTTGTATGAAATCATTTGGAAAAACCTACATCATTTTTGGGCTAAAACTGGCATTACTCTTTTGGTTATTTAGCCTTTTTAGGGTGCTTTTTTACTTATTTAATTCCAATTACTTTCCACAACCCGAAGTAATTAACTTTGTTGGCGGTATGCGTTTTGATTGGTTAACCATTACCATCTTATATCTACCCTTTTTTGTTTCTCTTTGGTTTTTTCCGAGGTCCAATACGCTTCTTCAAAAGGTTTTATTCTTGTTCTCTACCGCAATTGCTATTGCTAGCAACTTCTTAGATTTTGAATACTTCAAATTCACCCAAAAACGAACTACTGCAGATCTATTTACTACCAAAGGGATCGAAGAGGATGTTTTTCGTTTACTACCTCAGTTCATTTTAGATTATTGGTATTTGGGTGTTCTTGCAGTATTATGTTTTTGGCTTGTTAAAGTGGTTTATGAAAAAATCGACCAAATTGCAACAAATCGTTTGACTTGGAAGGCTTATCTGCTATTTAGCATACCGGTATTTGCAATAACCTTTGTTGGTTTTAGAGGAGGAGTGCAATTGAAACCACTAAATGTAATTCAGGCATCTCAATATGCTAAATCTCAAAACATTCCTTTGGTAACAAACACTAGCTTTACCTTAATAAAATCGACAAATAAAGAAAGTATTCCAGTTAAAGAATTCTTTGATGAAAAAGAGCTAAACTCAATTTACAGCCCAATACAGAAATTCTCAAATGACAGCGTTTCTAAAAACCTAAATATTGTGTTGATCATAGCTGAAAGTTTTTCTCAAGAGTACATCGGTTTTTATAATGATGGAAATGGTTATACTCCATTCTTAGACAGTCTGCTAAGTAAAAGTGTTGTTTTTCAAAATGCTTTTGCCAATGGCAAAAAATCCATTGAAGCAGTGCCAGCTATTTTATCGAGTATCCCTACCTTAAGTAACACTTCCTATATTTCGAGTAAATACGGAGGAAATGCGATAGAAAGCCTGCCCCGAACCTTAAAAAAACAGGGCTATTCCTCTTCTTTTTATCATGGAGGAGCAAACGGCACCATGGGGTTCCAAGCTTTTACACGAATTGCCGAAATAGATAACTACTATGGCGAGGAACACTATCCCAATAAAGCAGATTTTGATGGCAATTGGGGAATATTTGACGAACCTTACCTTCAATATTGTGCAGCACAATTTTCGAACACTCCTACTCCCTTTTTTAGCGGAATATTTACCCTTTCTTCTCACCATCCATATACCATTCCGCAACAATACACAGATAAATTTCCAAAAGGAACCTTGCCGATACATGAAAGCATTGGATACTCAGACTATGCACTAGAACAATTCTTTGCCACAGCTAAAAAATCTTCTTGGTTCGAAAACACGCTATTTATTATTACAGCAGATCATACTCAAGCTAACACAAACCAATGGTACAATAATCCAGTTGGAATGTACCGAGTTCCCATTGCCTATTACTGTCCAAAATACCTCACCGATACAGTAATAAATACCGTTACACAGCAAGTAGACATCTATCCAACTGCGTTAGAATTATTAGGAGTAGAAAGCTCCATTATCAGTTTTGGCCAATCTGCTTTTAACGAGACAATGCATTTTTCTGTCAGTTATTTAAATGGAATTTATCAAATTATTACGGATGACTATTGCCTGCAATTTAACAGCGAAAAAACCATAGGATTCTACGATTGGAAAAAAGACAATGATTTAATTAACAACTTAGTTGGATCTCAGGAAGACAATTTAATCGACATTCAAATTAAGATTGAAAAACACTTAAAAGCATACCTTCAGCAATACCAAACTAGAATAGTTAACAACAAACTAACCTATAATGGAGAGTAAGAAAGTTTTGTTTGTTGTGAATCCAATTTCTGGAGTAAAAAGTAAAAAAGCTGCCATAGAATTATTAAGCAGCTCATTAGATGATCACATTTCTTATACAGTAGTTGACAGTGAGAGAGCAAATCATCCTACGGAACTAACAAATCAAGCGATAGTAGATGGCTATGACGCGGTTATAGCATTAGGTGGAGATGGTACCGTAAATGAAGTAGGTAGAGCATTGGTAAATTCCAGAGTAGCGTTAGGTATTTTACCCTTCGGTTCAGGCAATGGTTTTGCTCGTCACCGTAAAATTCCAATAATTATAAAAGATGCAATTGAATTAATTAATCAGTTCTCCACTAAAACGATAGATACAGCAACTTTAAATGGTGAGGTTTTTTTAACTACAGCCGGACTTGGTTTCGATGCTCATGTAGGCTGGAAGTTTTCCGAAAGTAGAAGCCGAGGATTTCTAACCTATTCTCAAATTGCTATTAATGAATTTATTGGCTACAAAGAAAAAGATTATCACTTAATTATTGATGGTAAAGAGCTTAAGACAAAAGCATTTGTAATTAGTATCGCTAATGGCGGACAATATGGAAATAACGCTTGGATAGCTCCTGATGCTTCTATGGAAGATGGTAAACTAAACGTTTGTATTATCAAACCTTTTCCCACCCATTTTATCCCTGACATTTTACTAAAGCTCTTTAGTAAAAACTTAACTGCTTCAAAATATTACGAATCTATTGAGGCAAAAGAAATTCAAATCATTAATGCACACAAATTTCATTTGGATGGTGAACCTCGAGAAACAAATGGTGACCTGATCATTCAAGTTGTGCCCAAGTCGTTAAAGGTAATATGCTGATGAAATGAAGAGTGTGAAATGGAGAATGCTTAATTAAGAGTGGAGCATTTAATAATTGTCAGGCTGAGCAATAGTCGAAGCCAAGCCAATTATTTCTCAAACAAATTCTCCTTATTCATTGGTCGTTTTTCAATTAACCATTTAAACCCCGGGTAGCGCAATATTATAACCGGATCCAACTCGCCCATCGGATGCATTTTTGCTTTCGGTTTGTTCAAAAAGGTAATGGTTTCTATGCTTTTCTCCCCTAAAATAATTCGAATATCTGAACTTTCAGCAACATTTACTCCAATAAACTTTTCGGCATCGTCCTGCCCATAATAGGTGGTTTGTCCATTCCCTTTCACAAAAATCGTTTTTAACTTCCCCTCAGAAAAGTAGCCGGTCATGTTTTTACCTTTAATCTGATTATAACGCAGCGTATCTATCTCTGAAACGATAAAAGCGTTTTTATCCAAGTACAGACTGTGTATTTTATTATTCTTCGTCCGTATGTCAATGCTGTCAGCAGTTAACTGATTTTCGGCCGACCACAAAATTGGTTCGTAAAATAAACGAATTGTTGAGTCGGTAAGTGAATATGAAATTGAATCGCAACTCCCTTGCAAATCACTTTTAAAGATTTTTACACCGTAGTAAGCAAAAAGGAATTGATCCCCATTTATGGTTTTGTATACTTTAAATGTATCTGCATGCATGTAAAGTGTATCCTCATCAAAAAGTTGAGTTAACAAGCTATTATCTGTTACTATGGCACTGTCCTTCTTTTCAAAAATTCGTCCATGATCTCCGTTAATAACTATGTTTTTAATAGTGTCTGTAATTTGAACGTTACCATCTGCCTTACCGAATCCTAAATTTCGGTCGTAAAATAAGGTATCACCCTCAAGTAGTTTTCCGTCAGTAATAATGTAAGCATTTGCAAAATATTTTGATTGGTCTAATTTGGTATCGTACCAGCCGTTTTCACAATAAATAAGATTACTATCGCTTGTAATGGTTGTAGGGCCCAAAAAATTAACAACTTCAGTTTTGGAAAAATACCTCAAAGTGTCTGAGCGCATTTCAAACTCAGGATTGGTTAAAACAACGTCTTTTTTGGACAAGAAAGTAGACAAATTAGAATAAAAATAACCCCTCTGACTGACTAAAATATTGCTATCGTTCTTACTTTCAATAACCGCACCAGTAGTATAACTTGCAATATTATTAGCTCTGTCGTAAAGCAACCTATCAGTAAGTAAATCAAAATCTGGACTAACTAACCTCACCTCTTTCCCTGTAACGGTGGCTAACTTTTCATTTCCATCATAATGAAGGAAATCTCCATAGAGATTTAAGGTATCCCCTTGGTTAATTCTTACGCTTCCAAAAGCGTCAATACTATTGGTAGTCTTATAAAAGTATGCAGAATCGCAATACATTAAAGCATTTTGATGCTTGAATTGCACATCTCCAATTAAACGCTGTGCAGTTGACCTTTTCTTTTCCGTACCAATTAAAATATCTGCCCGAATAATTTTTATTTGCTCCTTTTTCTGAGCAAATATGGGAATATAACCTAAAAATAGTAAAACCATCAAGCAAAGCGCTTTTAAGTTTATCTTCCCATATTTTAAGTGGTTGCCCATGTACTTTCTCTCATCAATGTTTGGCTTCTGTCAGGTCCGACAGAAACAATTGTGATTGGTGTTTCCAAAATTCGTTCCAAATAATCGATGTAGGTTTGAAGCGTTGAAGGAATTTCATCAATAGATCTTAATCCAGTCAAATCTTCTGACCAACCTTTAAGCTCCTCGTAAACTGGAATTAACTCTTCACCTACTAAGTCGAAAGGCATAAAGTCAATCACTTCTCCTTTGTACTTATATCCGGTACAAGCTTTTACGGTTTCAAATTCACTTAATACGTCTGCCTTTGTCATGATTAGTTGAGTTACACCATTAATCATACAAGCATACTTTAATGCTGGTAGGTCAATCCAACCACATCTTCTTGGCCTGCCTGTGGTGGCTCCAAATTCATGACCTGATTTTCTCATGAGCTCTCCCACTTCATCTTCTAATTCAGTTGGGAATGGTCCACTACCCACTCTTGTGCAATATGCTTTAAAAATTCCGTACACCTCTCCTATTTGATTTGGCGCAATACCTAATCCTGTGCATGCACCAGCTGTAATGGTATTTGATGAGGTTACAAATGGATATGAACCAAAATCTATGTCCAACAAAGTACCTTGAGCACCTTCAGCTAATATTCTCTTTCCTTCCTTCTTTTGATCATTAACAAAGTGCTCACTATCTACCAAGCTAAAGTTTTTAAACTCCATGGCACATTTCATCCACTCTGCTTCCAATTCATTTAAATCATATTCAAAATCAAATTGGTTAAGCAACTGCACATGCTTCTCTCTTAAGTTTGTATATCTTTCTTTAAAATTGGGCGATTCGATATCTCCAACTCTCAATCCATTACGACCTGTTTTATCCATGTAGGTTGGTCCAATTCCTTTTAAGGTTGAACCTATCTTCTTTTTTCCCTTAGATTTCTCAGAAGCAGCATCTAACAATCGATGAGTCGGCAAAATCAAGTGAGCTTTCCTAGAAATTACCATGCGCTCATTAATTGGCACCTTCATTTCTTTCAAGTTATTCACCTCTTTAATAAAAAGAATTGGGTCTATTACAACACCATTACCTACAACGTTCACCTTTTTATCGTGAAAGATGCCGGAAGGAATCGTATTCAACACGTGTTTAATTCCGTCGAACTTTAAGGTATGTCCTGCATTTGGTCCACCTTGGAAACGCGCTATTACATCGTATTCAGGAGTTAATACATCTACAACTTTTCCTTTCCCTTCGTCTCCCCACTGAAGACCTAATAAAACATCAACTTTCATTTGATTTGTTCTAAATTTTTGATTCTAAATTTTCGCAAGAGCTGCAAATTCCATATAAATTTAAGGAATGATGCACTATTTTAAAGTCTAATAACTCTCCTACGGTAGATTTTATATTTTGTATTCTCGGGTCGCAAAACTCGATTACTTTATTGCATTTAGTGCACACCAGGTGGTCGTGCTGCTTGTATTCGTAAGACCTCTCAAATTGGGCAATATTATTGCCAAACTGATGCTTTCGAACAAGATTACAAGCTTTTAATAAATCTATGGTATTGTATAAAGTAGCTCGACTAACACGATACTTTTTGTTTTTCATAGAAACATAAAGCGTTTCTATGTCAAAATGACCTTCTTGGCTGTATATTTCGTTGAGTATGGC
>JAOKCF010000006.1 GCA_028245195.1 Vicingaceae bacterium
ACTATAAACTATTTTCTTTTTGGAATGGCAACTAAATAATGTAGATTGGACTAGTAAAGTATGGTGAGTTTTGTCAAGCTTGTTTTACTGCAAATAATTCTAAAAAGCTCTGTGGTGGGGAAGATGTGGGGAAACAAAAAAAGCAACTACCTATTGTATAGATAATTGCCTTGATTTATTGTGAGCGCGAAAGGATTCGAACCTTTGACCGCCTCCTTAGAAGGGAGGTGCTCTATCCAGCTGAGCTACGCGCCCGGAGTATTTTATGTTGTCAGTTAAGACTCCGTTATAATTAAAAACAAAGCCCTCCACCAAAGAGGAGGAAGGCTTTGCGGTCCGGACGAGACTCGAACTCGCGACCCCCTGCGTGACAGGCAGGTATTCTAACCAACTGAACTACCGGACCAAGATTTTTATGAGCTTTCCTGTTTTTCAACGGGACGTCAAATTTATAATAAATTTTCATTTCCACGTTATTTTTATGAGAAAAAAATATATTTTTTCGGACAGTTATTTAGTCTCTTCTTTTAGCTTATTAAATATGGTCTGTTGCTATGACTTATACATTATAATAATTAGGTTTGTTTTAACATTAAAGAGAGATATGGAAAATCAACTAACCATTGTAGTTCCTATTTATAACGAGGTTGAGAGCATTGAACAATTCACGTTAGAAATGGACAAATACCTTGAAAAAACTAAGGTTCATTCAACAGTTTTGTTTGTTAATGACGGTTCTAATGATGGAAGTCAAGCGTTAATAGAAGCAATAGCAGATGGAAATGAAAAGTATGAATTCATTGAATTGCAAAAAAACGGAGGTTTAAGTGGTGCGATTAAGACAGGAATAGATCAATGCAACACAAATTTGGTAGGCTATATTGATTCTGACATTCAAACAACACCATTAGATTTTCTAAAGTATTTTGAATTCTTTCCTGAGTTCGATATGGTAAATGGAATTAGACTGAATAGGAAGGATACTGTAATTAAGAAATTATCTTCAAAAATTGCTAATTCATTCCGCAGAGCAATGATTAATGATGGGATTGACGATACAGGTTGCCCTTTGAAAATTATTAAAACTGAATACGCTAAACGCGTTCCATTTTTTGACGGAATGCATCGGTTTTTACCAGCTTTAATTCAATTACAAGGTGGAAAGGTGAAACAAATACCTGTTCAACATTTTTCAAGGTATGCAGGAACAGCAAAGTATCATTTATTTAATAGAATTAAACGGCCATTTTTTGACACCTTCGCATTCAGATGGATGAAAAGTAGATACATCAATTATTCCATTAAAAATAAATCATGACGAATGCAGATGTTCATGCCATAGGGTATATTGCTCAAGGTTTATTTTCATCTCGTTTTCTTATCCAATGGATTAGTTCAGAGAAAGCCGGAAAGGTATTGGCTCCAACTTTGTTTTGGCAAATTAGTTTGATTGCTTCGTTTCTATTTATTTTTTATAGTATTTTAATTAAAGATGTTAGCATTCTTCTAGGTCAAGTACTTGGATATTACATTTATGTTAGAAATTTGAGGTTAAAAAATTCCTGGAGAATTCTACCCTTATATTTTAGATATTTGGTGGTAGCAATTCCAGTTATTGCATTGGCAATATTGCTGTTTGGAGGGGATTATAGTTTTTCTAGTATGTTAAAATTTAATACAAACGGTGCAATTTTGTTTTGGGGCTTATTGGGTCAAGTAATTTTTTCTTGCCGATTTATTTATCAATGGTACTATTCAGAAAAGGTTAAAAAATCAGTCTTGCCATTAGGGTTTTGGATTTTTAGTATCATTGGTTCAGTCATCATTTCGACATATTCGTTTTACCTGGAGTTATATCCAATTCTAATAGGCCATTTGTTTGGATTAGTGTTGTATAGTAGAAATATTGTAATTTATAAAAAAGGAAGAACCAGATGAAAGTGTTACTTACCGGATGCGCAGGGTTTATTGGATCACATACCTGTGAAAAATTATTATCTAAAGGCTTTTCAGTAATTGGGATTGATAATTTTTCGACCTTTTACGATAGAAGTATTAAAGAAAAAAATATAGATGTATTTCGGAACCACCCCAATTTTTCATTTAAGGAACTGGATATTCGGGACTTCAATTCCCTTAAAGAGAATCTTCTGGAAGAAGTGGATATCTTAGTTCATTTGGCCGCAAAAGCAGGCGTACGACCTTCCATTTTAAATCCAAGTGACTACATTGATGTAAACATAAAAGGCACACAAAACCTATTGCAGTGGATGTTAGATCATAACTGCAAAAAATTGTTTTTTGCATCTTCTTCTTCCGTTTACGGAAACAATAAGAATGGCGAAGCAGTGAAAGAGGGAGATTTTGATTTACAGCCAATTTCACCGTATGCATTTACAAAGCACTCCGGAGAATTGATGAATTATACCTATCATCATTTATACGATTTTGACATCATCAATGCCCGGTTTTTTACCGTTTATGGCCCTCGCCAACGGCCAGACTTAGCAATACATAAGTTTGTTGATTTGATCTCTAGAAATCAACCCATTCACATGTATGGAGATGGAAACTCGGCAAGAGATTACACCTTCATTGAAGATACTGTCAATGGAATTGTAGGAGGAGTTGATTATTTATTGAACAATGAAAATGTAATAGAAACACTCAATTTGGGAAACCAAACTCCGGTTCCTTTAATTACACTGATTAAAACAATCTACGCTCAGTTAGGTAAAAAAGAAAACATCATACAGGAAGGCTTGCAGGATGGGGATGTAAACTTGACTTTCGCGAACATTGAAAAGGCTCAAAAACTATTAGGCTATAATCCAGCTGTAAAGCTCGAAGACGGAATAGCTAGGTTTGTGGAATGGTATCGGCAAAAGGATAATAATTAGTAGATATGAAAACATCTATCCAATTTTTACTTTTACTACTCGTTTGCATTTGTGCTTTTTTTGTTGATATTCAGGAGTTTTATCCGGACATAATGGAGATGCGAAATTTCATTACGGCTAGGGAAATGCTAACCGAAGGAAATTGGTGGAGTACAACATTAAATTTAGAGCCTAGGTTAGAAAAACCACCTTTTCCTACCTGGTTGACTGCTCTTTCAGTAAAATACCTTGGAGGTTTTGATTATCTATTTATTATTCGTCTCCCTTCGGCTATTGTAGCTACCCTGATGGTTTTTTTCTTTTATGGTTTGTGCAGGGAGTTAACAAAAGAAAAATATTTGCCATTTATTGGCGCCTTAGTTATGGCAACTAGCTTATTGGTGATACAACAAGCACGAGTTAATAGTTGGGATATCTACACGCATGTATTTATGCTCGGGAGTTTATGGCAGTTTTTGATCGTAAAAAGAAGTAAAAAGTTAGTCAATGTGATATGGGCAATTTTCTTTTTCGCATTGAGCATATACTCTAAAGGACCGGTGTCAATTTACGCACTATGGCTTCCTTTTATAATAGCTTTTGGAATTAGTGAAAACATTGACTTTCTAAAAAAATACAAAGTTCAATTTACATTGGCCTTTGTATTAGCTTTGTTACTAGGGTTTTCATGGAATATCTACATGTTTGTATTTCAGCCTGAGGCGAGTGAATTTGTTTTAAATAAAGAAACAAACTCATGGATGAATCGGCATACTAGACCCTTTTATTTTTATTTTCATTTTGTCATTTATATTGGAATATGGACTGGCTTCATGATTTCATCCTTCTTTTACAAGTTTGCAGCACCAAGAATTAACCGATTTGGGAATTATAAATTCATTATTTTATGGGTGTTAATTTCTATTTTATTGCTATCAGTTGTACCTACAAAAAAGGAGCGATACTTATTGCCAGCTTTGGTTCCGATGTGTTTGATGGTGACATTTTTAATGTACAGTATGTGGCAAGCATTTAAGGGTAAATATCATAATAAATGGGACAAAGTTGTGCTTGGCGCTTCTAGTTTACTGATATACATTCCTGCGGTACTTCTGCCATTTGCCTTATTTTTTATTTTTAATCGTATAATCGAAGTAAGAACCATACTTTTTGCCAGCCTTATTGGGGTAAGCGGAATTGCGGGCATTGTATTTTGGCGGAAAGGATGGGTTCAATATAGTTTTTCAATACCTGTAGTTATTGTCTGTTTGTATTGTGTTGGGTTGCTTCCGAAGTCTGCAGAGATTTTTTACAATTATCCCGATTATAATGGGTTAACTGAAATACAGGAAATTGAAAGTTTAGAGGAGTTACCGTTCTACTTCAATGGCGATGAAATCGATTTAAAAGTGATTTATGCTGCCGGGAAACCAGTATTTCCATTTGGAAGTATTGATGTTTTAGATAGAAGTAACTTCCCATTGGTAATTATCTCTTATGGTCCAATGGAAAATACTTTTGCTAAAGAATTGCTGACAAATCTTGAATCGGAGTTTGTTGGGATATTTGATATTAATCGAAAAAAATCAGCGACAAAGGTATTTGTCAATAAAGTTGATTACAAAAAGAATTAATTAGAATTTATCACAGAGTGCTACTCAAAGCATATAATATAAAAAATAACAAGTGGTAACGTTTAAATATTATATTAATTAAATTTATGTGAAGTATAAATAACATAAATTATTATTAATAATAATGATTCCCGAATTTTGCCTCGCAATATAAAACCATATATAATGATCACTGAAACATTAGAAAAAGAATCAAACACAGCTACCGCAGATTCAGCAATTAAAATAGCCGTTGCAAAAGGCGACGGTATTGGTCCAGAAATAATGGATGCAACGTTGAAAGTATTAAAAGCGGCAGGAGCTAATATAGAGCCCGAGTGCATTGAAATAGGAGAGCAAGTTTATTTATCGGGAAATACTTCAGGTATTCAAAAAGAGGCGTAGGAATTAATTGATCGAAACAAGGTGATTTTAAAAGCACCAATTGCAACTCCTCAAGGAAAAGGGTACAAAAGTTTGAACGTTACGCTTAGAAAGTCTTTAGGTCTTTTCTCAAATGTTCATCCATATGTAGAAACTCACTATCCAGATATGGATGTAGTTATTATTCGGGAGAATGAAAAATATTTATATTCAGGAATTGAGCACCAACAAACGCAAGATGTAGTTCAATGTCTAAAGTTATTTACTTGTCCGGGTTGCGAAAAAATTGTTCGTTATGCATTTGAATATGCAAAAGCATACAACCGCAAGAAAATTACTTGTATGGTAAAGGATAATATTATGAAACTAACAGATGGTTTGTTTCACACTGTATTCAAAGAGATTCCTGCAGAGTATCCTGAGATTATTTCAGAATCTCAAATCATTAATATTGGATCGGCTAGGTTAACTGCAAGTCCAGAACGATATGATGTAATTGTAACGTCTAACCTTTATGGAGACATTATTTCTGACATTGCAGGTTCTGCAGGTATGGCAGGGTCCGCTAACATCGGTTTAAACGTAGCCATGTTTGAAGCGATTCATGGTTCTGCACCAGATATTACTGGAAAGAAAATTGCAAACCCTTCAGGCTTAATGAATCTTTTAGTAATGATGCTCTCTCATTTGGGTATGACAGATATGGTGGATAAAGTTAAAAATGCATGGTTATGTGCTATTGAGGATGGATGCCATACAGCGGATATTTATAAAGAAGGAATTAGCAAAAAGTTAGTGAATACGGTAAAGTTTACTTATGCTGTAATTGAAAGACTAGGAAAAGTTCCAACAAATTTACCAGTGAATCAATTATCAAAAGGAGTAGGAAAAATAGTTATTCCTCCTTTTGTTAGAAAAGAGAAAAAGCAAGAATTAATCTTTGGCCTTTTTTTGTGAATTGAAAAAAATCTATTGAATAATTAAACTCGAAATTAATTACATAAACTCCATTTAGGGATAAGTGGTATTGTAGCGGTTTAAGGAGTTTTATATTACTATTAGTTTCAAGTATCTTTAACGACCTAATTCATTCATAAAAATCAAAATTATATATGAAAACGAGAAATAACATAAGGACAGGAGTTCTACTTTTAGCAACCATTTTTTCTTTTCTACTTGCTACGCCATCGGCACAAGCGCAAAAAAAGAAAAGTAAAAAAGGAGTTACGCCAACTGCTGCTCCTTCAAAAAAGTTAGGGCCTAAGCCATATTCAAAAGTCATTACCAAAGATGCAGAGTCAGAGACTGGTCTTTTTAGTGTGCATCGAGTAGACGAGAAGTATTATTTTGAATTACCGAATGACCTACTAGAGCAAGAGATATTAATTGTAAGTCGAATTTCAGGTCACGTTAAAGGGTTGAATTTTGGCGGTGCTGGAATGAAATCAAGACCACAGCAAGTTATCCGCTTTCAAAAATTGAACAATAAAATTTTAATGCGTTCAGTTTCTTATAATAATGTTGCTGAAGAGGGAACACCAATTTATACCTCTGTTTTAAACAATAATTTTGAACCTATTATTAATACGTTTTCAGTTGCTGCTTTTTCAAAAGATACGTCGTCGGTTGTAATTGATGTTACTAATTTATTTACTACTGATGTTGAAATGATTGGAGCACTTGGTAGCTTTGAAAGAAAGCGTTTCCAAATAAAAGGCTTGGATAAGTCGAGGTCTTTAATAACCGGGATGGATGCTTTTCCAGAAAACGTTCAAGTAAAACATATCTTAACCTACAGAGGAGGTAAATTACCTGCAAATAGAACTACGGGGACTCTTTCAATTGGAATGACGCAATCATTTATTTTATTACCTGAAGTTCCTATGGAGCCAAGATTTGCGGATAATCGTGTAGGTTTTTTCTCTTTGCGCCAAATAGACTATGGTTCAGAGGAGCAAAAAGCTCAGAACAAAAGACTTATTACTCGTTGGAGGTTGGAGCCAAAAGATTGGGAAGCTTATAATCGAGGTAAATTAGTTGAGCCTGTAAAGCCAATTGTTTACTACATTGACGCTGCAACTCCCGACAAGTGGAAACCCTTTATTAAACAAGGTGTTGACGATTGGGCGAAAGCATTCGAAAGTGCAGGTTTTAAAAATGCAATACGAGGGGAATATGCACCAACAGCAGAAGAAGACCCAGATTGGTCACCAGAAGATGTTCGATATTCAGTGATTCGATACATTGCTACGGATATTCAAAATGCTCAAGGTCCGCATGTTCACGATCCACGAACAGGCGAAATTTTAGAAAGTGATATTTTATGGTACCACAATATCATGAACTTACTGCGTAATTGGTATTTTATTCATACCGCCGCGATTAACCCTGAGGCACAAGGAGTGAGATTTGATGACGCTGTAATGGGGCAATTGATTCGTTTTGTTGCTGCGCATGAGGTAGGTCACACATTAGGCTTACCGCATAACATGGGCTCAAGTGTTGCTTATCCTGTAGATTCACTAAGGTCTCCAACTTTTACATCTACACATGGAACAGCTCCTTCTATCATGGATTATGCTCGTTTCAATTACATTGCTCAACCGGGTGATGGTGTGACCAGTTTCTTTCCGCAAATAGGAGAGTATGACAATTGGTCTATTGAGTTTGGTTATAAACTGCTAGGAAAAGAGGTAACGGCTGCTGAAGAAGAAGCTGAAATTGACAAGTGGATTTTAGCGAAGGCTGGACAACCGCAATTTCATTTTGGAAGACAGCAAGGTTTGCCGACTGACCCTACTGCTCAAACAGAAGATTTAGGTGACGATGCAATAAATGCGAGTGATTTAGGTATAAAAAATCTTAAACGAATTAACGATAAATTATTAGAATGGGCTACGGTTGATGGCGAAGAATATGATGATTTAGAAGAATTGTACAATGCTATGGTGGGGCAGTACAGACGTTACATGGGACATGTAACTGCAAATATTGGTGGCATTGAAGGTGACCAAAAAACTGCAGACCAGGAAGGAGTTATTTACTTACATACTGCAAAAGCTAACCAGAAAAGAGCAGTTGATTTTTTAAACAAGCAGTTATTCACAACACCAGAATGGATTGTTAAACCTGAAATTTTAGCTAGAATTGAAGCTCAAGGGAATGTGAATAGAATCAAGTCCATGCAAGAGCGTGCATTAGGTAGTTTACTGTCTGATATACGTTTGTTTAGAATGATTGAAAATGAAGCTATTAATGGAACTTCAGCTTACCTTATTTCAGATTTACTGAATGATTTAGAAAGAGGAATTTATAGTGAGCTTGCTTCAGGAAAGAAAATTGATTTGTACCGTAGAAACCTACAGAAAGCATATGTTGCGGAATTAATTGATTTATTAGAAGATGAAAAATCAATGTATATGAATTCAGATATTCCTTCTTTGGCAAGGGCTAGTTTAGTAAGTCTACAATTTAAAGCTAAAAGTGGGGCTGGCAGACAGTCAGGAGTGTCAAAAGCACATTTGCAAGATTTAGCTGCTAGAATTGAAAAAGCATTATCAGCAGATAGAGGATAGTTAGTCTAATGTTGTGTTATTATAGGGCAAGCGATAAGCTTGCCCTATTTTTTTTGAGTTTTTAGTGGCAACTACTAAACTCTTTGGAACACCACTTTTACCTAAGGGGGTATAACCTTTCACGGTTGCACCGGTTCTTATTTGCATTATTTTAGTCGGAACTTTATCTTTAAATCCTTTTTTATAGATATTCAATTTACCAGATTGTTGGGAAATAACATAATCAATTACTTCTTCATGAGATTTAGGGTAAATGCGAAATTGAGGTTTACCTGAAACTTCGAAATCAGAATCTGTTTGGATAGAGAGTCTCCATTTGAAAGTGGTGTTGTCCTTTACCAAAGGTAGGTTGTCCTTAAAAATAGAGTCATATTCCATGACTGATTCAGGACGTTCTTCTATCAGGTGGTCTGCCTTAATAAATTCATTTTTCTCAATTTCAAGCAAAAATGAACCATCATAAATGAAATTTGATGTCGAAGATATAAAATAGGCTCCATCAAATAACTCTATTGAAGAATACAAATGACATATGGAGTCTTCTTTTTTGTCAATTTCAAATGATATATTATAAATAACCGGATCTGAGATTAACAAATCTTATATGTTTGAGCTATTTATTTCGACTGATTTGGAAATTATATTTTCATTCTCCTGAACGGAAGCACAACTGTAAATCGAAATAATTCCAAAAAGAAATAAGAACTTCTTCATGTGCTCGAAAGTAAACAATACAATTCATAAGATTTAATTGACATTGTTAATACTCGCTAAATTGTGTTAAGGTTTAATTGCCTCAATATCTACCACTATTGATTTTAATAATTTAAGAATCAGACCTTCGTATAGTTTTTTGTTTTTGTGGTTGGCAACAATTTTTTCATCGCTCACTACCTTCTTTAAGAACAGCTTTATTTTATCCAAAACCGCCAAGTAAGATTTTAACCTTGGGCGTTTCTCTAAAAAGGCAGAATTATTTAATACCTCTAACGGAATTATGTCTCGGTCTGTTCGGTTAAAAGCCATCATATAGATACCGAAAGATAATTTGACTAAACCGTCTGGGATGTAATTAGGGTCGCCATTCGCATACCCATTGCAGATGCTTTGTAACAGATTCGCAGCTTCTTTTTCATCGTCTTTTAAAAAGTCCGAATTTTTTTTCGAGAAGAAATTTGGCAGCTTCATTTATTTTAGTTCTAGTAAAACTATATTTTCGACGTGATGGGTGTGAGGGAACATATCAACGGGTTGCACTTTGGTAACGGCGTACTTTTCATCTAGCAGCTGTAAATCTCGAGCTTGTGTAGCAGGGTTACAGCTTACGTAAACGATTCGATTTGCCTCTAACTTTAACATTACGTCAATTACATCGGTGTGCATTCCTGCTCTTGGAGGGTCAGTAATGATTACATCTGGTTGCCCATTCGTTGCTACGAAGTCATTCGTGAAAACATCCTTCATGTCGCCTGCGTAAAATACTGTATTGTCGATTTTATTATTGGCTGAATTGAACTTGGCATCTGTTATGGCATCTTTAACGTACTCGACACCTACAACCTTTTTAGCCATACTAGCCACAAAGTTGGCAATCGTACCTGTTCCAGTATATAAATCATAAACTGTCTCGTCTGGCTGAATATTAGCAAATTCGGCTGTAATACGATATAGTTCTGCGGCTTGCGAGGAGTTGGTTTGGTAAAATGATTTTGGTCCAATTTTAAACTTTAAAATTTGATCGCTACCGAAGGCTTTCATTTCTTCAAAAATGTGACTATTTCCGCTATAGCATTCAATTTCTAAATCACCTATGGTGTCGTTTCGTTTGCCATTGATGACATATAAAATGGAAGTTATGTTTGGAAATGCAGCCTCAAATGCTGTTAGCATCTTCGTTCGATTTTCTTCTTGCGCTTCGTAAAGAGAAAAGATGACCATTACCTCCCCATTGCTAGATGTTCTAATCGTTAAGTTTCGTAAAAAACCCACCTGCTCTCTTATGTCAAAAAAGGCTAAGTCATTTTCTAAGGCATATTCTTTTACCCAATCTCGAATGGAATTTGAAGGTTCAGCTTGAAGCCAACATTTCTCGACGTTCAATACTTTATCGAACCTTCCTGGAACGTGGAACCCTAAGGCATCTCGATTATCAAAACTTTCGCCAGATTCGACTTGTTCTTGCGTTAACCATTCCTTATTAGAGAAAGTAAATTCTAATTTATTTCTGTAAAAGGTAGTCTCTTTAGAATGTAAAATAGTTTCAATCTCAGGCAAGTCAACTTTGGCAATACGAGTTAACGCATCGTTTACCGTTCGTTGTTTATTCTCAAGCTGATCTTCGTAGCTAATAAATTGCCATTTACAACCGCCACAAACGCCAAAATGTTTGCAAAAAGGTTCTACTCTTTGATCTGAATAGGAGTGAAACTTCGTCACCCTTCCTTCCATGTAGCTTTTGCGCTTCTTGGTCACTTGTATGTCAACAACATCTCCGGGAACGGTTTGTGGAACAAAGATTACCTTTTCATCTACCTTTGCTAAAGATTTCCCTTCAGCTGCGGTATCTAAAATGGTGACGTTCTCTAAAAGTGGCTTGCGATTTCTGTTCTTTCTTCCCATAAAGCAAAAATAACATCTTTCCCTTGCTTAATCTTTAGCTTTCGTTCTAATTTAAATAACTTTGTTAAGAGTCGAATTTAGATTGAAAAAGACAGAAATATGATGACAGATACTAAAAAAACGAGCGAAGAACTAATAGCTATAGAAGAAAAGCATGGTGCGCATAACTACCACCCATTACCGGTAGTTTTAAGTAAAGGAGAAGGGGTGCACGTTTGGGATGTAGAAGGAAAGCACTATTATGATTTCTTGTCGGCTTATTCTGCAGTGAATCAAGGGCATTGTCACCCTAAAATTGTTGATGCTATGAAAGCTCAGGCAGAAACGTTGACTTTAACTTCTCGTGCTTTTTACAACGATGTGTTAGGAAAATACGAAGAGTACGTGACTAACTTTTTCGATTATGACAAGGTATTGCCCATGAATACTGGAGCTGAAGCGGTTGAAACGGCAATTAAATTGTGTCGAAAATACGCGTACGAGAAAAAAGGAATTGTAGAAGATCAAGCAACGATAATTGTTTGTGAAGGAAATTTTCACGGAAGAACAACAACCATTGTTTCATTTTCTGATGACATGAACGCCAGAGATAATTTTGGTCCATTTACTCCGGGTTTTGTAAGCATTCCTTACAATGATTTAGATGCTTTAAAGGAGGCGTTGAAATTGCCAAACATTGCAGGAATGTTAGTAGAGCCAATTCAAGGTGAAGCAGGAGTTTTTACCCCAGATGAAGATTATATTGAAAAAGCCTGCAGTTTGGTACAAGCTGCAGGAGGATTATTTATTGCAGATGAAGTACAAACTGGAGTTGCAAGAACTGGTCGTTTATTAGCGGTTTGCAAAGGCTGTAATTGTGAAACACCAAAATGTGATTCTAAAGCAGGTTTTAAATCCGATGTTTTGATTTTAGGAAAAGCACTTTCCGGAGGAGCTTACCCAGTAAGTGCAGTATTGTCAAACGATGATATTATGATGGTTATTAAGCCGGGTCAGCATGGTTCTACTTTCGGTGGAAACCCAGTTGCGGCAAAGGTTGCTATTGCTGCATTGGAAGTTGTGCGAGAAGAAAAACTTGCAGAAAATGCTGAGCACCTAGGGAATGTTTTTAGAGCAGAAATTCAAAAATTAGTGGATGAGTCTGATTTATTGGTAAAAGTTAGGGGAAAAGGATTGCTAAACGCTATTGTGATTAACGATACAGAAGACAGTTCAACGGCTTGGGATATTTGCATGAAGTTAAGAGACAACGGATTGTTGGCTAAACCAACGCACGGTAACATTATTCGATTTGCTCCACCGCTGGTAATGACGGAAGATCAATTGCACGAATGTGTTGGAATAATAAGAAAAACGGTTACAGAGTTTAAGAAGTAGGATAGTTCACAATTGTCATACTGAGCGATAGTCGAAGTAAATACAATTAAATTATAAATAAATTATAGACATGTCAAATACCTTTGAAATAATAACGTGTGTAGTTGCAATAGCATTTCCTTTGTTTGCTTTGTTGGATTTACACAGAAGACGAGGAGATTTCAACTTTAACTTGTTGGTTTGTACCTTTGCAGTTGTTTTTAATTCCTTTTTTAGGAACGGTCCTCTATTATTTAATAGGAACAAAGAAGCTGCGATAATTGATAAAGATTAAGCATAAAAAAGCCTCCTAATTCAAATTGAATTAGGAGGCTTTTTTTTACCTGTATATTAGGATCTACTAATAGTAAATCAATCTTCTTACCTGAGCAAAATACTTTGCCAATCGAATAACTTGTTTTGTATACCCAAACTCATTGTCATACCATACATACAATACAACGTTCTTTTTATCAGGAGAAATCAAAGTAGCAGGACTATCGTATACTGAACAACATGAGTTGCCAATGATATCGCTAGAAACAGTTTCGGCATCCGTTCCAAAATAAATTTGGTTCACCAATTCTCCTTCTAGAGCAGCTTTTCTTAAAATGCTGTTTACCTCGTCAAGATTTGTTTCTTTTTCAACCGATAAATTCATAATTGCTAAAGATCCATTTGGAGTAGGAACTCTAACTGCATTAGCCGTTAGTTTATTCGCTAATGAAGGAATTACTTTAGTTACAGCTTTACCCGCTCCAGTTTCAGTAATTACCATGTTAATAGCAGCTGAACGACCTCTACGTGTTTTTTTATGCATGTTGTCCAACAAGTTTTGATCGTTGGTGTAAGCATGAACGGTTTCAATGTGTCCTTTTTCTACGCCTAAGTTATCGTTGATTACTTTAAGTACAGGAACGATTGCATTGGTAGTACAAGATGCTGCAGAAAGGATATTGTGAGAATTCAAATCAACATCTGTTTTATGATTTACACCATATACAATATTTGGAATCTCTGCACCTGGAGCGGTCAAAATTACCTTTGCTACACCTTTTGATTTAAGGTGACGACTAAGCGCTTCTTTGTTGTTAAAAACTCCTGTGTTGTCAATAATCAAAGCATCCTTTATTCCGTAAGCAGTGTAATCAATCTCGTCTGGTTGCTGTCCGTCAATCATTTGAACTGTTTGACCGTTTATGGTCATTGTTCTGTTTTCAGTATCCACATCAACTGTTCCGTTAAATGCACCGTGCACAGAATCACTTCTCAATAAAGAAGCTCTTTTTTCAAGTGCCACTGCATTGTCACCTCTAGTTACAATAGCTCTCAATCTTAATTGTTGCCCTTTTCCAGCTTGCTTAACTAGTTCTCTAGCCGCAATTCTTCCAATTCTTCCAAAACCGTAAAGAACTATGTCTTTTGGTTCAATAGCATCTTTTTTGCCACCTGTAATGTGACTTAATTTGTCTTTAACAAAGTCAGATTTTGAATTGTAGTTTGAACCTTCGTTCTTCCACTCGGCTGCTAATTTTCCAATATCAATTTTTGAAGGAGCTAAATCTATATTTAGCAATTCTTTTGCTAATTCGGCAGTGTCGTACACATCAACCTCTTTGTTGGTAGCGTTTTGAGCATTCTTGTGCATTTTTAGCAACTCAGAAATACTTCTATCAACTAAATGGTCTCTAAAAAGCACTAGTTCAACTGATTGTCCGTAAAGCAATTGACCTAAAGTGTTATTGAGGTCCACGGCTTTCTTCTCGCGATCAACGTAATTGTTTAACTCTGATTCAAATTCTACAGCATTTTTCATTTCTGTGATGTGTTTTTTATATAAGTTTAAGAGAGGTTTTTTTCGGTCTACAAAATTGGTGAAAATAAAACTCAAATAAAAGTGAAATGAAAACAAAAAAAACTCCCCAAATGCAGATTGTTACTGTATAAGGAGAGTTTTGCTAAAGGTTATTTTTACTATAAGCCTACCCCGTAATATCCATTTCTACCATTCGGATAAATTCCTTGTAAAAGAACACCTTCGTCTTTCTTTTGAGAAAGAATCTCTATCAAGTCTGCAGCATTGTTAATATCTTCTTTGTCCACTTTGGTAATGATAAACCCTTCGCCGATGTTGGCATCTTTCAATTTACCTTGGAAAACAGATTCTATTTGAGCGCCTCCAACTAATTCTAGCTTCTCTAACAATTCTTCGTCCACGTCGTTAAATTTAGCTCCCAATGATTTAAGTAATTGATTATTGGTATTGTCAATAATTTCAGTGTTGCCTTCCATGTTTTTTAAGACTACTTTTTTCACCGTCAAATTACCATTTCGTAAAATTGAAATAGAAACCTCATCTCCGGGTCGAAACTCTCCAATTTTTGCTTGTAACTCGGAGGCAGAGTTTACTTCTACACCTTTTACCTTTTTAATAATGTCTCCTTCTTTTATACCTGCGTCCTTTGCAGAGCCTTTCTCCATTAGTTCTTCTACGTATACACCATTTAAATCTGCTACACCAATTTCATCGGCGAGTTTTTCATCTATGTTTTTTATTTGAACTCCAATGTAAGCTCGTTGAACTGTTCCAAATTCTTTCAGGTCGCCTACAACTTTTCTAACAATATTAGCAGGTATTGCAAATGAATAACCGGCAAATGATCCGGTATTTGATTTTATAGCTGCGTTAATACCAATAAGTTCACCTTTTGTATTAACTAGCGCACCACCACTATTTCCAGGATTCACAGCCGCATCTGTTTGAATGAATGATTCAATTGATGAGCTGCCAGTAAATGGGTCTCCACTTAAAATATCTATATCTCTGCCTTTTGCAGATACAATTCCGGCAGTAACAGTTGAGGTTAGGTTGAATGGATTTCCAACTGCCAATACCCATTCTCCAACTTTCAACTGATCTGAATTACCATATAAAATATAAGGAAGCCCTGCTTCTTCAATTTTTAACAAAGCTAAATCAGTAGTTGGGTCAGTACCTATCAATTCAGCATCGTATGTTTTTTTGTTATTCAACGTGATTTTGATTTGATCAGCTTTTTCAATTACGTGATTATTCGTAACAATGTACCCATCAGCAGAAATGATAACTCCTGAACCAGCGCCTTTAACCGGTTGTCGGTATTTTTGATTGTAGTTACCATCACCATAAAAAAATTGTCTGAAGGGATCAAACCCTTGCTGATTGTATTCTACAATTCCTTCTGTTTTAACATGAACGACACCGTTAATTGTTAGTTCTGCAGCGTTAGTATAGTCTACACTAGCATATGGTTCTGTAGCAAGCATATTTACCAAGGTTGGTTTTTCTGCCTGTTCTTCCTTTTGTTGCTGTGCATATTGAGGTTCTATGCTTTTGTAAATTCCTAGGGAAACGGTTCCACCCAATAATGCCATTAAAAAGCCTCCAAATAAATTTTTCATAAGATTAAAATTTTAGCGTTTAACTTCGCAATGCGAATTACAATTTAAACGCCGTTTTTTTCGGAATGATATATTTGTCATGTTAAAACATGTTAAGCTCGCAGCTGCTGTAATTAAAGTAAAGTATGGGGTTAAAGTTTTATAAATATCAAGGTACAGGAAACGATTTTATCATGATTGATGGTAGAAAAGAATCTGTCAAATTTTCTACAAATGAAATTCTGTCATTGTGCGATCGTCGTTTTGGGATTGGGGCCGACGGTTTAATTATACTGAAGGAAGAGGAAGGAGTTGATTTTTTAATGGACTATTACAATGCAGATGGTACCCAAAGCTTTTGCGGAAACGGAAGCCGCTGTGCACAAGCATTTGCACAAAAATTAGGCATAATTCAAACAGACTCTCGCTTTAAAGCAATTGATGGAATACATGAAGGTAAAATTGAGGGGAGTTCTTTTGCCACTAAAATAGGTAATGTTTCTCAAATTGAGAAGGTTGATTCTGACTATTTTATACATACCGGTTCACCACACTACATTAAGTATGTTAAAAATGTAGAGCAAGTAGATGTTGCAAACGAAGGCAGAGCAATTAGGAATTCGGAACCTTTTGTTAAGGAAGGCACCAACGTAAACTTTGTAAGCGTAGGGCAAGATTACTTAAAAGTCAGAACGTATGAAAGGGGAGTGGAAGGAGAAACATTGTCCTGCGGAACCGGTGTTACTGCGGTAGCAATTAGTTTTTTACACCAAATGAATTCAACACAATCAGCAGTAAACATAGTCTCAAAAGGTGGAAATTTGAGGGTTGAATTGACTAGAAAAGACACTAATTTATTTGAAGATATTTGGTTGGTAGGACCTGCAAAACATGTATTTTCAGGAGAAATTTGAAGTATATCTTTTAAACAGAAGAGCCAAACTTAACTAATACATTTTTTTAGATAGTTATCCAAATATTCGTTACTAGTTCAATTTGAGTTGAATAACATCTATAAAAGGTTTATTACACGTATATTAAATGTTTTACTCTACACTTCTTTCACTAATCTTCTCCACGGCATTCATACCATCAATTGCAGCCGAAACAATTCCACCTGCATAACCTGCTCCTTCACCCACAGGGTATAAATTTTTTAATTGGGTGTGTTGCATGCTTTCTCTATCCCTTGGTATAGACACTGGCGAAGATGTTCTACTTTCAACTCCTACAATTACAGCGTCGTTCGTTAAATAGCCTTTCATGGATTTGCCAAATAAGTCAAAGGCTTTTCGCAAGCGTTTCGCTACAAAGCCAGGTAAAACTTGATCTAACCTGGTTGGGATAATTCCCGGTTGATAAGAACATTTGGGTAAATCTTTTGAAGCCCTACTTTTTACAAAATCAATCAAGCGCTGAGCTGGAGCCTGCTGCCCTGCATTATTTGGAATAGATTGAAACATTTTGTGCTCCACATCTTCTTGAAATTTTAAAGCGGCCAATTCTCCGTACTCCGAAAATGCCGACCAATCTTCTTCTTCAATAGTAACAACTATGCCGGAATTGGCAAAGGGGTTGTTTCTTTTGGAGGGCGACCAACCGTTGGTTACAATCTCATTGGGTGCTGTAGCACATGGTGCAATAATGCCGCCCGGGCACATGCAAAAGGAGTATACTCCTTTACCATTCACTTGCTTTACAATTTTGTAGGCAGCAGGTGGGAGGAGTTCATTGTCGTAATTCTCGTGATACTGAATGTGGTTGATTAATTCTTGAGGGTGCTCTACCCGAACGCCTAAGGCAAAAGGTTTTGCTTTTATCTCAATTTTTTGATCATGCAGTAATTCAAAAATGTCTCTAGCAGAATGCCCAGTAGCTAAAATCAAATGCTGAACGTTTATAGTTTCCTCGCCATTTATTTCGATAGATTCTATGCTATCGTTGTTATAGCTAATGTCGGTTAACTTTTTGCCAAAATGCACCTCGCCGCCATGTTCAACAATAGCTTCTCGCATGGCTACAATAATCTGTGGCAGTTTATTTGTTCCAATGTGCGGGTGTGCC
This sequence comes from Vicingaceae bacterium, assembly GCA_028245195.1. GTDB lineage: Bacteria > Bacteroidota > Bacteroidia > Flavobacteriales_E > Vicingaceae > NORP294. The sequence continues at coordinate 17,911 of JAOKCF010000006.1, forward strand.
TCAATGGTAATGTTTTCGTCCGCACCAAATTGCACGAGTCCGGCTAGTATTCTTTTTACATCTCCTCGTTTTTTAGACCGTGTGTAAAGTTTTCCGTCAGAATAAGTTCCTGCACCGCCTTCACCAAAGCAATAGTTCGACTCCGAATTTACAATTTGTTCTTTGTTCAATTTGGCCAAATCTCTTCTGCGTGCTCTGACATCTTTGCCTCGCTCAAAAACTATGGGTTTCAATCCTTGATGAATAGCTTGCAGAGCTGCAAATAAACCTCCAGGTCCTGCACCAATAATGTGGATAGGTTCAGCTTGTGACAAGTCTTTCAAATCAAAAGGCAAAGGAGCTTTTACCGGCTCTTCATCAATGTATGCTTCATATCGCAAATTGACCTTTATTTCAGGTTTACGAGCATCTAGCGAGCGCTTAACGAGTTTACACGAATTAATTCGACTTAACTCTTTAATTCTTAGGCTTTTTGAAGCAAGACGAACGGGAGAAGTTAAAGTAGACTCTGCCTCAATAGGTATTTTTATGTCGAACTGTTTTATCATAAACGGAGAGTGAGGATTGTTTTAGCACTAAATTTGCACAAATGTCCATAAATCAATTTTTACATTCTATGCCTTCTTTTCAAAGATATGTACTGGTCTCACTTTTGTTATTATCTACCTTAATCTCTGAGGCGCAGCAGAAAGATACGGTGCGAGTTATGACGTATAATTTGATGTATTATAGAGCTTTTACTTCCTTTTGTACGAGCAATAATAACAGCCCAACGTTGAAGGACAATGCCATGGAGGATATCTTTGATTATACTCTGCCAGATATTTTTGTGGTGCAAGAAATGGGAGGAGGAAGCCCTGTGAATGCCTTTAGAATATTGCAAAACTCCATTAACCAAAACGGCAGAACAAACTACACGTTGGCCAACTCTAACGGGTTAACTCAAACGATAGTAAATATGTTATACTTTAACACAGATAAGTTTGTGTTAGAGTCGCAAACCTTTTACGATAAGGAGTTGAACAACACCAATATTGTCCGAATAATAGATGAGTACGTATTGTATTATAATGATAGCAACTTGGCAATACACCAAGATACGACCCGTATACATGTTTTGGTGGCGCATTTAAAAGCAGGTAGTTCCTCAACAAATGAGCAAGAAAGAGCAAGAGCAACAGAATCGTTAATGGCAAGTTTAGACAGCGCAAATGCTACCGGCAACTATATTTTTGCAGGAGATTTTAACTTGTATAATAGTTCTGAACCTGCTTATCAAGATTTAGTGAACTACATCGATCCTACTTTACGGTTTTACGACCCAATTAATGTTTCGGGCAACTGGCATAATTCGGGCGTTTACGCCGCTTTTCACACACAAAGTACCCGAACTACTGGTGGTTGTTTTGCCGGTGGAGGAATGGATGATCGATTTGATTTTATTCTGACTTCAGATGAAATCATTAACAATACGGATAAAATGAGGTATATCCCAAATACCTACCAAGCTGTTGGACAAGATGGAAATCGATTTAATGCAACGATTATTTCTCCAACAAATAATGCAGTACCCACTTTAGTCTCTCAAGCATTGTATAATCTTAGCGACCATTTACCGGTAATTATGGATGTCGAGGTTACTTTGCCTTCAACAACTTCTAATCAAGAATTGGTTGGTTTGGAAAAATTAAAATTTGAAAATCCAAATTCTGGCAATTTATTGATTGATTTTTCAAATCAAAAGCAAAAAATAAAAAGGGTTCAAATTTTAGATTTAACTGGAAAGATTTTGTTTGAAAAGCATTTAAATTCAGAGCGATATGTGCAGTTTGATATTTCTGAATTGAACCCTGGAGCCTATTTAATTCGAGCAACTTCTGCAAGTTATCAACAAATCGTCGAAAAGTTAATAAAGATTTAACATTTCCGTCTTTGGTTTTAACGGAGTCTTGTCCAATTTTGCAATGTAAAGTCTAGGCACCTATTCTTGAATTTTTTCGGAATCGATAAACGGCAGACTGCTCAATTATTCTATAAAAGGATTTTGAACGAATGTTGCCAATGAGAACTCATCTTACTATAGCTCTATTATTACTTTCATTTGCTGGTAGTACTCAGTCGTTTCAGGAAAAAAACACAACAGTTTCTAACGTAAAAGTTGCGGTTACCAACGTAGGTACTTTTGGAAATGCTTTCAGAGGTTACCGAGATGGTTCAGCTACAACTTCATGCGAATTTCCAGCAGGCTCAGGTGTTGAACACCTTTTCGAATCTGGCATTTGGGTGGGCGGAATTCGAAATGGTCAAGAGTTAGTTACTACAGCAGCTTTAGATGCTACACAGGGTTACATTACCGGAGGGTCAGGATTTGAATTTAGTGCCGTTCCGGGTTCAGATCTAATAGAACGTTCAAGTTTTAAGGACAGCCCATTTTACACACCGCAGGCAGTTTCTCATCAAGATTATGTAGCTACCTTCTCAGACAGATTTGTAATTGTTCCCAATACCAACATTCAAATTCAAAATCATACGCCCATGTTTTTAGACGTGGAGTTAAGAACGTATAACTTCAACTTTGCATTTAGTGATTTTGTAGTTTTTGTTGACATGAATATTGTGAACCGAGGTGATGTGAATGGAGGAGAGAATTTAATTGATAGTTTACACATCGGCCTTTGGGCCAATACTGTTGTGAGAAACTTAAACATTACTCCGGCAGGTTCTGGAGGAGCAGCTTTTTACGATAAAGGTGGCAACGGTTATATCGATAGCCTTCAAATGGCGTATTGTTATGACCACAGCGGAGATGTAGGTTTTACCAATTCATACATTGGACAAAAGTTTTTAGGAGCCTCTGATAAATTTGGATTTCACCACCCGTTTGTTGACAGCACTTTTTATGACAATTACAATTCATGGATTTTTAACAATCCAGGTACTGGAACTTTTCAAGCACCATCGGGCGAAGCCCAGCGTTACGATAAGTTGACTCGTGGCTTAAACGATGAAACCTGTTGGACAAAAGACAGTGCTTGTGGAGGTGGAGGAACTTTCCAGCAACGACTAAACACTGCAGGAAATCGCTCCGATTTAGTTTCCGTTGGACCTTTTAGAGATTTTAGAAAAGGGGATATAGTAAAGATTTCTTTTGCATTTGTATTAGCGCCCAAGTTAGAGGATGGTAATCCTTACACAGATAACACTCGTGGCCAACAAGCTCAATTTAGAGCCAATGCACAGCGAGCACAAACTGCATTTAACGGAGAGGATGTAAATTTCAACGGAATCTTGGACGAAGGAGAAGATGCGGATAAGAATGGAGAGATTACTAGATTTATTTTACCATCGCCACCCGACATTCCGAAAACTAAAATTGTTGCAGAGGCTAACAAGGTAACACTGTATTGGTCGAATAACTCAGAAGCATCAATTGACCCTATTTCTCAAACTAAAGATTTTGAAGGATACAGAGTGTTTCTTACCAAGTTGGGGTTTGACGTTACCGGAGTTCCAAACCTTTTGAGAGATTTAAAGCCATTAGAGGAGTATGATTTGTTGGGGAATCAAATTTCAAATGAAATAGGATTGGAAGATATTATATTGGAGAGTCCAATACAATTTGAGGGAGATACCACGAAGTACTACTACAAATACGAAATCAACAATTTGTTAAATGGATGGCAGTATGCAGTTGGTGTATCTGCTTTTGATACGGGTGATGAAGAGCAGAACTTGGAATCATTAGAGTCTTCCTTGTTGGCGAATAACTATAGGGTTTTCCCTGGTAAAAAGGCCAACGATGATATGGAAGAGAATGAGCCTTATGCTTATCCCAACCCTTATTATTTTGGAGCATCTTGGGAAGGTCAAAGTAATTTTCAGGAGCAGAGTAGAAAATTAATCTTCGCTAATTTGCCAAAAAAGTGTATGATTCGAATTTTTACACCTTCAGGAGATTTAATTGATGAGATTTATCACGACGAAAATTATAAAGGGGAAGATATTCGTTGGTTTCAGACGTTTGGATCTGATGACACGGAGAAGAATAAATTCTCAGGCGGAGAACACGCTTGGGATTTACTATCCAACTTCACTCAAATCATTAGCAGGGGAGTATACTTATTCGCTGTTGAAGACATGGAAACGGGGGAGGTGAAAACCGGAAAATTTGCAATCATTAAATAAAAATTCACTAATAATAATCAATTAACATCAAATTAAAATTAAAAAAAATGAAAAAACTATTACTTTCTATCGTAGGAATTTTTGTAGCAGGCGCAGCCATTGCTCAAACATATCCATACGTGGACATCAATCAAATTAGTTTTGTAAGCCAAGCAAGCTTGCAAAGTTGTAATGATTCTTCTGCTTATTTAGGAGATACTATTAGAACAAGAGGAATTGTAATTATGGATGGTAACTTAAGTGAAGTTTCTTCTGGTAGTATTACCGGAGGAAGCAGACCTTTCATTCACCTTACCGATACAGCAAATGGAGGCGCACAGTTTGCATTTAGTGCAATTAATGTAATGGGAGTAGATGCTGGAACAAGCAACCCAAACAATAATATAGAGAATGCTTTGGCAGGAGATATAATAGACATTACTTGTATTGTAAGTGAGTTTGCAGGAGGTATTCAATTACAACCTTTAAGTTCTACTTCAGTAACAATCGCAGGAGTTAGTAATGCACCTGCACCAGTTGTTGTTCCAGTTGGAGATTTACAGGATAACCAAAGAGTAAATCAATTGACTACTGGAGAGCAGTGGGAAGGAGCTTATATCGAAATTCAAAATGTTACTGTTACAGGTGTTTCAACTTTTAGTGGTGGAAACAGAACAGAAATTACGGTTGAAGATGCTAACGGTAACAGAATTTTAGTTGCTGATCGATATTTAGGAATGAGAATGTCAGGTGTTGCAACCGTGAACCCTAATTCTCCTTCTACTTTAGGTGGTTTCGTTCCACCGGCAATTGGAACAGTTTACAATTATATTAGAGGTGTTGTTGTGCAAGATGAGAACGGACCATGTTATCCTGGTGCTAGTGGCTTTGCAGGTGGTTATGAAATTAACCCGTTAGATTCAAATAGCTTTGATAAAGCTGCATCTCCGGCAATTATTTCAAATGTAGCTAGAAGTGTATTAGTTCCAAATGCATCACAACCTGTAACTGTTACTGCAGATATAATTGACTTTGATGGTGTTGTAACTGCAGCTACATTGTTTTACACTGCTGATCAAACTGCTCCGGCTAACTTGTTTCAGTCAGTTACAATGACTAATCCTTCAGGAAGTCTATACACCGCTGCAATTCCTGCAAATCCCTTGGATTCTGTAGTTCGTTATTTTATTGTTGCTCTTGATGATAGTTCAAACGTAACAAGCAGTCCTTCTAGTTCAATATCAGGACCTTTAAACACTTACTTTTACACTGTTCGTGCAAATGGAGCAACAATTATGGATATTCAATTCAATCCTAGCACTACAAGTGATGCGTCTCCATTAGAAAATGATACGGTAACAGTAAAAGGTATTGTTACAGCTTCTTTTGCAACTGGCGATTTAGGTTACTTATACATTCAAGATGCAACTGCTACAGAAAACGCAGGTATTTTTGTGAATGGTGGACCAGTTACTGTTTTCGGATTAAACAGAGGTGATGAGGTTACAGTAAGAGGATGGGTTGAAGAAGCTTTTGGCTTTACTCGTTTGAACGCATTAACAGTAACAGCAACTTCTAATACAGGAACCATTACTCCGGTTGTTATAAATCCTTCTGATGCTGCTCTTTTCGGCACAAGAGCTTCAAGTGATTTAGAGAAGTACGAAAGTATGTTGTTGAGATATGAGAATCCTATGATGAATGGAACTGTTAATGTAAAAGACCCTAACTTAGGTTTTGGAGAGTTTGAAGTTGGTTCTGGTGCGTTAGCGACTGTTGGAGCAAGAGTATTAACAGCAAGACAAACATTAGGTCAAGCTCAAGGTTCATTAGATGTTTCTTACACTTCTGACACGGCTCAGTACGGTGCAGGATTGAATGTAACTCCTATTCAATTAACTGCAAACTATACTTTTGATGCTTTAGAAGGAATTTTATTCTACGCTTTTGGAAACTTTAAATTAACTCCAAGAAACAATGCTGATTTTGTAAATGTTATTGTTGGAATTGAGTCGTTAACTTCTAACCAAGTTGAAACTGCTATTTATCCTAACCCAGCAGAAAATCAAGTAAATATTAGAATTGATGAGTCATATGCATTTAACAATTTGAACGTTCAAGTTGTTGATTTAACTGGTCGAATCGTTATAGATACTCAGATTAATTCTGCAATGAGTTCATTGAATGTCGATGGTTTAGAAAAAGGAATTTACTTAGTTAGAATTGCTAATGGAAGTGAAACAATTCATGCTTCTAAATTGATTTTAAAATAATTGATTAAAACTCGTCCCGGAACTGTTTCGGGACGAGTTTATTTTTTACGATGAGAAAAAAATTTTACTATTTATTAGGGGCTTTACTGCTTTTTTTTGTCGCTTGCGAGAAAGGCGAAGAACTAGCTAACGAAGCACCTGATACTCAGTTTTCGTTAAAAGCGATTAACTTAAGCGGTGAAAACCGTTTGAATAGTATCGTGAATTTATCGTGGTCAGGAAATGATCCTGATGGGTATGTGAAAGGATTTGAATTATCGAGAGACGGAAATCAATGGTCTTTTACAACGAATCAAGATTCAACCTTCCGATTTAGTTTAACTGCAGGTTCTGATTCAGCAGATATACAACTTTTTGTCAGAGCTATTGACAATGAAAATGTAGCAGATCCTACTCCGGATCAATTGAACATTCCTATTCGGAATACACCTCCAACCGCTGAGTTTGGAGAAGATTTAAGTATCCCAGATACAGCCTATTTAGTAGCCACCACTGAGTGGAAATCTACCGATATTGATGGAGATGGCACCATTACACAAGTTTTATTAAGTATTAACGGTAAGGAATGGTATCCTTTAAACCGTGCAAAAAATATTATATCTATTGTTCCAGTAGATGCTACAGCAAACGATTCGGTAGATGCGCTTATCTATTACGGAACAGAAACCACTCCGCAAAGCCAAATAATAAAAGGCTTAGTGATGAATGACACCAATCACTTATACATTAAGTCAATCGATCAGGCAGGCTCTGAAAGCAGTATTGACACTTCTTCCAGCTTTTTTATGAAAGGAAAGGTGAATGACTTTCTAGTAATTGGTGGAGTTCCTGCTGCAAATAATGATTACAGAGATATTTTACAAAATGGGATTAATCTAAATTTTGATTTTATTGACCTGGCAATTAACAGAGGAGAGAATCAGCCAAAAATTTGGAACATTACCTTTAAACTTCAATTGCGTCAGTTTTCGAAGTTATTCTTGTACAGTGACGAGTCTTTATTTGACAACACCTACACGAATCAGAAAAGCTTTATTCTGGAATTTGCCGCAGCCTCTTTACTCGACTTTGCAAACCAAGGTGGGAAGTATTTTATTTCTACTTCCTTTAATCACAATACCAACATCGATGCTTTTACCGGTGTTCTGCCGATTAGCTCTGTTTCAATTAGAAATTTTGGTTCAGCAAGACTGTGGGGTGCAGCTCGTGGAGACTCTGCACTAGTTTCTGACCTCCCGAATTTTCCGAACTTAACTACGCAACAATTTGCCATAACAGGTGTGGGAGTTTTTAATATAGATTCTACGGATACAGAAGTGTTGTATCGTGGGCAACTGTCAGACGGTTCAAATCTTAACGAGTGGCCAGATACAAAAATTGTCGCATCCGGAAGGAGACTCAATGGAAAGCTAAATCAAGTATTCTTTAATGTTCAGCTTTTTGAATTAAAAGGAAATCCTACTAATTTGAATGCCTTATTCAACCAAATATTAAACGTAGAATTTAATTGATGAAAAAGATATTCGACATCTTATTGATTGTTCTTATTGGATTTACTGCATCTGCGCAGGAAGTAGGAGGAACCCTAACCGGTGTAATTACTGACTCTGAAACTGGTGAGACGTTAATTGGAGCGAACGTTATTATTGTAGGAACTTATAAAGCAGCGAGTTCTGATTTCAATGGGAAGTATGTATTAGATAAGGTAAAGCAAGGAGACTATTCGATTAAGTATAGCTACATCGGATACGCTGAAAAAATTTACAACGGTATTTCTTTTAAGGAAGGTAAAACCATAACGATTGATGTGGCTTTAACCACAAAAACAAATGCACTTGAAGAAGTAGAAATAGTTGGTGCAAAGAGTTTAGTAAACCTGGAAGAGGCAAAATCTTCTGTTACCATTTCTCAAAAAGACATTGCTGATATGAACGTAAGAGACGTTCAAGATGTGGCAGCTATGCAGTCTGGTATTACAAAATCACCTGATGGATTGCAAATTAGAGGAGCGCGAGTATATGAAACACAATATATCGTAGATGGTATTTCGGCCCAAGATCCTTTAGCAGGCACAGGATTTGGTTTGAACGTGGCATCTAGTTCAGTAGGTAGTATAGATATTGTTACTGGTGGCGTAGGTGCCGAATTTGGAGATGGTTCGTCTGGTTTAATTAATACGACCATTCGAGAGGGTGGCGATGTTATGGAATACGTCGTAACGTGGCAGCGAGATAATTTTGGTTTTCAAAAGAACCAAGGAACTGCTTGGAATACAGATATAATTGAGTTTTCTGCAGGAGGGCCAGTGCCTTTTACAGACAAGAAGATGACCTTCTTTACCAACCTTACAACAAGATTGACTGACACTTATTTTGGTGAAGAAGCAGATCAATTGAGAAGTTCATTGTTTACTAATAATGAGGCGTATTGGGCACCAAGACAAGATAATAATTGGACGAATACCATAAAGGTATCGTATGACTTTGGTAAGGGAACTAAATTGACTCTTACTAATCAGCATAGTTTAAGTATTAATCAAAATACAAGAACCCTTCAAATTGTAGGTTTTGATGCCATTCTTCAACCAGGTTATCAGTTTGACCGTAGTTTAAATTTAGATAATGCAACCACTTACACACATCACTCCAATTTAACGGCTTTAAATTTCAAGAAGCTAATCAATGATAATTGGTGGTTTAACATTTCAGCAGGTCGCTTATTTACCAACTTACGGGCAGATGCGAATGGCAGACCATTTAGGGAAGAGACAATAGACCAAATATATGATGAGCGATCTATAGTAACCGATCCGGTATCTATTTTTAATCCTGGAGATGAAATTCAGTTTGTGTTGCCTGGTCTAGGTTTAGTAAATAATGACGGTATAAGTAACGTTTGGCACGATCACTACGCTAGAGAATATACTTTCAAAACAAAGTTTACAAGATACTCTACTTCTCAAAAGAATAAACTGAGCTTTGGAGTGGAACACAAGAGCACAGAGTATCAGTGGGTAGATGTAACTAGTCCGTGGATAGGTGCTCCAATTCAAATCAACGATTCAATTACTTCACCATCAACCAGCGTAGGTTCTTCAAATGACATTTGGAAAGTGAATCCGTTTAACGGTGGAATTTTTGTAAGTGATGAAATTCGATATAGAGGAATTATTGCAACCTTGGGTACTAGATTGAATTACTGGGCACCGGGTAAATTTGCCGACGATGCCGTGGCAGATCCAAACTCACCTGTATTAGATCAAGTTCGTGAAGATTACATGGACAAAACAACCAACGTTTTTGGGAGAAGAATAAAGGCAAGAATTTTACCGAGAATTAATGTATCCTTCCCAGTTACAGAAAACAACGTTTTGTACTTTAACTATAGTCACCAGATGCGTTTGCCTCATCCACGATTTGTCTATGCAGGTTTAGATGAAGAGTTTCAGGACAGGTCATTTTTATCAAATTTGGGTAACCCAGATATTAATCCCGAAGTGAACATTTCTTACGAAGTAGGATATAAAACGCAAATTACAAAAGACATTGGATTGACCTTAGCGGCATTCAACAACAATCGATTCGATTACATTGTACAACGACGAGTAATTGTAACAGATCAAACAGGAAGACCGGTTACGAAGAGAATGTATATCAATCAGGATTATGCTAGAATTTTTGGCTTAGAAGGTGGCGTTTCTGTGCGGTATGCAAAGTACTTCAGAACGTTTATGAACATGACCTACCAAGTAGCTAGAGGTAAGTCGAATTCAGCAAGAGAGTCAGGTTTACAAATCGAGCAAACAGGTGCAATAGCTTTATCTTCAGAACAGTTTTTAGCATTTGATAGACCTTGGGACGTGACGTTAGGGGTTGTTTTTAGCACAGATTCAACCTTTAAAATTAGAGGTAAGGCAATTCCTGGATTACGAATATTTGCATCATTTAATTATATCTCAGGACTTCGATATACACCACTTCGTCAAGAAGGTGTAAACTCAATTGGCAGGCCTCAATTTATAACTCTTGACGAGGAGTATTTACAAGGTCAAGGGTCAGCCTGGTTTAATTCGGATTTAAAGATCAGTAAAAACATATGGCTCTCTAAAACCAAGAAATCAGGGTTGATAGTAAGTGTTGAGGTTCGAAATTTATTGAACATGAAAAATGCGCAACGAATTAATCCAGTAACTGGAAGAGCCTATGAAGCGGGAGATGACGTTCCTAATGAATGGAGAGATCCAAGATTTGTAGGTCCGGAAGAAAATGGTGTTCCTCCAGATGATCCTGCGAGATATCAAGCGCCAAGACAAATTTTATATGGCTTATCATTTAAATTTTAAGATGATAGATATGAAGAACATAACGACTACTTTCATCGGTCTCGTGCTTTTAGTTTCTAGTGCGTCTGCTCAGCTAATTCCAAATTTTGGGGCGCAACGAGCAGGCTTGTCAACACTTTCATTCTTAAAAAATGATTTAAATCCTCGCTCAACAGCGCTAAGTGGAGCGAGTGCTTCATTAGATGCAGATGCTTTTTCATCGTTCACAAACCCTGCAGCAACAGCAGATTTAAAGAGTTTTCATGGAGCTTTGAGTAACGTAACTATTGGTGCAGGAATTCAACAATCTTTTTTGTCCGTCTCTATTCCTCGTAAAAAGAATTTTTCAACTTTCGGATTTTCACTAAACATGTTAAATTCTGGAGCCATGGAAAAACGCACCGAATTTCAGCCAGAAGGCACTGGAGAAAAGTTTTACGTTACGAATATGGCTCTCGGAGGAACCTATGCGCAACAATTGAGTGATATGTTTTCAGCAGGAATTACCATGAAGTTTATTTACGAGCAGATAGATACGTATACAAATGCTACTGTTTCTGCTGATGTTAGTTTCTTGTATAAAACAGATTATAAAGACTTAAACTTTGCTGTAATGATTCAAAATTTTGGAGGTAGTTCTTCTATTGATGGAGAAGATTTACCAGAGGATTTTAATCGAAATTTAAATTCAGCCGCTGATGATTACTCTGTACCAACCGTTTTTAGTTTGGGAGCTTCAATTGTACCTTGGAAAAAAGAAAAGCAGTCGTTGTTGATTGCTGTACAATTGAATCACCCTTCAGATAATGCTGAAAACTATAGAGTTGGTTTGGAATATGAGTATATGAAGTTACTTTATGTTAGAGCAGGATATATGTTAAATGTTGCAAGTCAAAGTTTACCAACTTTTGGGTTTGGATTGCGACATAGAATAGGAGCACATCCGCTTCACATAAACTATGCAGCCAATCCTACTGACTTTTTAGGAGTGCAGCATACAGTTGGTTTGGCTATTGGAATTAATAAAATGGATCGAGAGAATGACGAACGTTAGCATAAAGACACTTGGTTTTGCAGTGATGATGGTTTTTCTTTCAAGCTGCGAAAGCTATTTTGGTGATAAAACGGATTTGTCGTTTATAGAGCTTCCCGAGCAGAACTTTCGAGAAGTAGCTTACGTTCCAGTTCAACCAATTTTAAACCAATTTGCATCACCAACAGATGTTATTGCAGGCTTTGATGAGCTAATCTATGTTGTAGATAATGGTAGTCAAGAAGTAATAGCATTGGACCAATCTGGGAGAGAAATTGGTCGGAAATTTATCCAAGGAGCGATGACTATGGCGCAAGACAGGAGTCTTGATTTGTTAGTTATTGGAACCATAAATGACCCTGTAAATTCTAGTATTGTGAGAAGTTGTATCTACCGTTTAGATTTATCAACATCTATGGGATATGGACTGCGATTTGCACAATTTACAGATACTATTATTCATCCGTTTTACTTTAAATCATCGTATATTTCAAGCGATCAATTGGTGGAGTTAAGAAATATTGCAGTGTTGGAAGATAATTCCTTTTATGTTACTAGAACGGGTCCAAGAACCACTCCCACAAGAGATGATGCTATTTTGTTGTTTGACAATACGGGTAAATTCATCACTCCCTTGGAAATAACAGATAGCAGAGGGGCTGTTTTTCGTGACTTCTTTAAAGATCCTGTTGGGATTACAAGCTTGGTTAAACCACCACAAATTAATGTTGATACTAGAGGTGATTTTATCTTTACCTCTATTGATCCTAATGGTGTTTTAAAAGTTCAATACATTGAGAAATTAGAGTCTATAGACGGAACAGCTTACACGCCAAAAGTTAATTTTAGTGCTGATACAACGCTAGCAAGTAGCTTTATTAATGAGCCATTTAAATTTGATAGACCTTTGGATGTTGAGTTCACTGGCGACGGTACGAACTATATTTTTGTCATTGATGCGGAAAAGGATTCCTTGTATCAATTCACAGCAAATGGCCTAGAAGGAGTGGAGCCTCCTCCTGCTTCAGGTCAAACAAAGTTTATCAAAACTTCTTTTGGCGGAACGGGAATTGGAGCTACACAGTTCAACGAACCAGTTGCAGTAGCTTATAATGACAGAATACTTTACGTTGCTGATAAGGGTAACAGCAGAATATTGCGTTTTAAACTGACTTTAGACATTCGGTAATTTTCTTTATCCTTTAAAACAAGCTGCTACTTGTGAACCATCACAATAAGGTTTGTTGTTTGAAACTCCGCATCTGCAAAAGGCAGCTTTTGTCATCACTTCTTTATTCCCTTCATGATTAGTTACTTCAATAGAGCCGTTCATAATTAGTGGACCATTCTCAGCAACTGTTACCGTAGTGGAATTTTCACTTTTCTCACTTGACTTTTCACTTTTCATGCAGTAGCTTAAAGCTCCTGAATGGCACTTGCCAATTTGAGCTTTTAACTATTCTATAGAGGCATCTTCTGGAGTAATCCAAGGGTTTTTATTGGGGTCGTATACGTTTAGAAGAGTATAAACACAAACTGCAGCATGGGTCTATTTTGCAGGTTTCATAACAACATTTAATTCTCCGTTTGTGTATTCATTGGTGATTTCTTTTGGCTCATTAGGTTTATGTTTTAGTGTTAGGCTAGCGGTTTAAATGCTAGAAACTTTATCCTTCAAATATAAGGGGTGAAACTAGATTTTGAAACCCGTTTAATTCATGAGATTTAATGAAGTGTTTTTCAGAATTAAAATCCAATTAGAAGATTGGATAACCAACCGCTTCAAAATCCCAAAGTGCAGGAAGAATAAAATAGACTAGAAAAGTCAGCACAATGATAGAAATGATGTTGAGCCAGATACCTGCTCTAATCATGTCAGCCATTTTAATGTAACCCGAACCAAAAACTAAGGCGTTAGGTGCTGTAGCTACCGGTAACATGAAAGCGCAAGAAGCAGCAACAGTTGCAGCAGCTAGGAGTAAAAACGGGTGTATATCAACAACTACAGATAATGCAGCTAAGATTGGAAGTAATATGGCCGTTGTGGCCAAATTTGAAGTTATTTCTGTGAGGAAATTTACGGAAGCAATAATTACAAATATCATTACAAGTAAAGAAACTCCTTTTAGCACGCTTAGTTGATTTCCAATCCAACTTGCTAATCCACTTTCATCAAAACCAATAGCTAACGCTATTCCGCCTCCAAAGAGCAATAAAACGCCCCATGGCAATTGAACTGCATCGAACCAAGTTAACAGTTTTTCGCCTTTTTTAGTGGAAGGTAAAATAAAAAGTGCCACCGCAGCAATTAGTGCAATTATGGTATCATCTATGTCGGGAATAAACTGTTTTAGCAGAAATGAACGACTAATCCAAGCAAATGCAGTTAGTAAAAAGACAACTAATACCATTTTTTCTTCTCGGCTAAATTTTCCCAATTCATTTATCTGTTCGGCAATCATTTTTTTACCATCAGGGAATTGTTGTCCTTTTAAATTAAATGCAATTTTCCCTAAGTACAACCAGCATATTATCAGTAGTATAATTGTGATAGGTAAGCCAAATTTAAACCATTGAAAAAAGGAAATTTCGATACCGTATAATTCTTGAATAACACCTGCAAAGATTAGATTTGGAGGAGTACCAATCAATGTTGCCATACCTCCAATAGAGGCACTATAGGCAATAGAAAGCATTAAGGCTTTTCCAAAAGGGGTGTCTTTTTTGAGGATATTTCCGCCATTTAATTGTGCTATAACCGCCATTCCGATGGGTAACATCATCACTGTTGTTGCTGTATTAGAGATCCACATGGAAAGCAATGCAGTACTTAGCATAAAACCTAACATTATGTTAATTAAACTAGTGCCAATAATTTTTATGATGTAGAGGGCTATTCTTTTATGTAATTGCCACTTTTCTATGGCAATGGCTAAGGAGAAGCCACCCACAAATAAGAAAATGAACTTATGACCATAGGCTGCTCCTGTTTCTTTTAAACCAAGTCCTCCAGTAAGGGGAAATAGAATTAAAGGCATAAGGGCTGTTACTTCAATTGGAATGGCTTCTGTGATCCACCAAATAGCAATCCAAACAGTAACTCCTAAAACACTATTTCCTTGTTCAGAAAGGCCTTCTGGGTGAACCAAGAAGTGAATCAGAATAAAGAGAAGAGGACCTAAAACCAGTCCTATATTTTTTTTGGAGAACATAAAGCAGCCTAATTTATGAAAATAGTATTGAAAGCATAATTTGCTGTTGCATTAAAGTCATGCGACACATTGGGTAAAGAAACGAATTGCCATTTAAAGCTAGCTCCGATTGAGGTTGAAATAGAATTGCTTTGATTATAGTAGTAATTTGCTCTTGCCAATCTGTTGTCTCCCTGTGCATCAACTATAGAATTTGTTCTTAAGCCTGCGGTATTTGGGTCATTGTCTGCCGCACCTATTAAAATTGTGAGTTTTTTGCTAAAAATAGCAGGTAAACTGTTCGCTAATATTGGACTTTCTTTAATACCGTATGGGAAGTCTATTTGATTATCAGGCATCGTGTACCAGCCTGAAGAAGAGGCTACCACTTTGTCAAAGCGAGCCGTTGGTTTAAAAAAGACAAAGCGGTGAGCAAATTGGCCACCTGCTGAAAAACCAAACACATGGTATAAGGAGGTAGTGTTTGCCGTTGCATTTTTTACAAAATCAAATAATGGCTCTATTAGAGAAAATGCCCATTGGTCTTCATTGTTCAGGGTTGAGGCTGAAGGATTATCGCCATCAACAAAAATATTTCCCAAGTTATATCCATCTCCTCCAGGAAAATTTTGTGAAGAAAATTCAGGTACAATTAAAATTTGTAGATTTCGGTCAGCATCCGCAATCATTGCATCTCTGTTCTCCAAAGCGTCTCTACTTGCCCCGTGAAAAACAATAACAATTCGACTATTCTCAGTTATTCCTGTTGGAATGTGATAATAAACAGTTGTTGGTTTATTGGCTAAGGGAATAAATGCATCAAATACAAATGAGCCAGTTCCTTTTAAACTCACAATGGAATTACCGTTTTCGCTAGGCACGTCGGGAAAAGTCTCATTGTTATCGCATGAACTAAATATTAGCATAAATGCAGAAAATAATAGAACATGGAAAAAAGCAGAGTATTTCATAAATAGTAAAATTGTTAACACCTAAAATAAAATTTAATTGGCTCATAAGCTACATACCAAAAGAGTTCTATTTTGCATACCAATTAAGGGTTTTTTATGGCATCGTAAATCTCAAGCATTTGCGTTATTTTTTTCTTCATTTTTATTTCACTAACAGAGGAATAGCCGAAGATAAGACCTTCCTTTTTTTCCTTTCCAAGGAAACACTTTCCAAAAGAATGAACTAGTATATTGTTCTTTATAAATTCTAGGAGCAAGTTTTCGTTTACTTTTCCCTCTTTAAACTCAGCTAGTAAATGTAAGCTTCTAACTGTTTTGTTCACTAAGGTAAATGATTCTGAAAAATGACTTTCGAATAATTCAATGAACAGCTTTTTTCTTTGATCAGCAATGCTATTGACGTTTTTAATGTGGGCATACAAATATTTTTTTTCAATAAATTGATTCAAAACAATTTGAATTGAAGGTGGCACAAAACGATGAGAATGTTTCATTAAAGCCTCAATTGGATGTAATAATGGAAAGGGAACTACCATATACCCTAATCGTATGGATGGATGCAACAGACGATTAAATGTGCCCATAAAAATAGTCCTTCCCTGTTGGTCTAAGTTAAAAAGAGAAGGAGAGAGTTTTTTATAATTGCTAACCTCATGTTCAAAATCATTTTCAATAATGTATGAATTGGTGGAGTTGGCAAAGGCCAATAACTCTAATTTTCTTCTAAGACTCATCTCTATTCCTGTAGGATAGTGACCTGACGGAGTAACATGAATAAGTTTTGGTGCTTTTGCTCTAATTTCAGACACTTTTAAGCCTTCGTTATCTAATGGTACCCCGTAGATTTTCGCATCTAAACTTTTAAAAATGGACAGTACATTTGGAAAAGTTGGATTTTCCATAATTACCTCTTCTTTGGGGTTAAGTAAAACGCTTCCTGCCAAATAAATCGATTGTAAGGAACCCGAAACAATTACTATTTGCCGACTGTCACATTTTAAACCTCTGCTCAAGTTCAAATAGTTGGCAATGTTTTCCTTCAACTGCTCATTTCCAGATGCAGCGGAATAGGTCAATGCAGAGTACTTGATATGCCGCCAGTAGAGGTTCGTTAAATTCTTCCATTGGTTTACTGGAAAAATATCTAATGGAGGTAGTCCGGGTCTGAAAGCGACACTCTTATCGTCGGTAGAATTAATAAGTTTTTCATTTTTTAAAAATGATTTTCCAAGCCTTGAAAGTTCGGGGTACTTTTTACTTTTTGTTAAATGGATGGCAATCGGTTTTTCTATTTGAAACTTTACCTTATGTCCAGAGCCAACTTGAGACTCAATATAACCTTCCAAAGTCAGTAAATCATAGGCTTTTAAAACTGTACTTCTAGAAATATTTAAAACCTCTGCCAGTTGCCGTGTTGGAGGTAGTATAGAGTTTTCAGGAATATCTATATCACCAATGGCTTCTTTCAATGTAGCATAGAGCATGAAGTAGAGGCGTTTTTCATTTTTGTTTTGCTGAAGTAATCGTTCAGAATATCGTTTATGTATGCGTGATGCTGTAATTGAGTTCAAATTGGTATTTTAAATTAAAAATAATTGGTATGCTAAATTTAGAGATTATTGGAGTTAATTTGGAAGAAACTCAATAAATAAATAATTATGAAAAAAATTTACTTTTTAGCTTCTTTCCTTTTCTGTGCATCTATTATGCATGGACAATTAATAATTAATGAGGTTCTTTATGACCCTTCGAACACAGGATTAGAAGGAGATGCAAATAGAGATAGTAATTACAGTCAAGATGACGACTCTTTTATAGAACTTTATAATAATAGTACAAGCGCATTTAACATAAGCGGTTATGAAATTTGGGACGATACGTCTTCAGCAGGAACAGTTCAATACACTTTTCCCGCTAGTACGAGTGTTCCACCTCAAGAAGTAGTGGTTGTATTTGGTGGAGGAACACCTGCAGGACCATTTGGAACAGCATTGGTGTTAAATGCGTCAACCGGATTCAATTTTAACAATTCGGGAGAAGTAATTGGAATTAAAGATGCGAATGGAGCATGGGTTCTCTTTTTTGATTCAGATGCGTTGTCTAATAATCCAAATGAATCGTACACAAGAGCTCCTGATGTAACAGGTGGCTTTGTGCAACATGGTGATACAACTGCTGTATTATTTTCACCTGGAGCGAAAACAGATGGAACTTCATTTCGATTAGCAACTAGTTTAACTGAAAATAATACGTCATTTAGCTTTGAGGTTTATCCAAATCCAGCGATTGACGTAATTACAATTAATTCTGATGTAAAAATTGAACATTTTCAGATTTTTAGCATTACAGGTCAGTTAATGATTGATGAAAGCACTCAAGGAAATTATATTAATGTAGAGTCGCTAAATTCAGGGATTTATTTCTTGCGAGTAACAGCAGATTCAGAGGTTGCAACCTCAAGATTTATTAAAAAGTAAAATCACTTTAAAAAAGGACAAAAGTTAATCGCTTTTGTCCTTTTTGTTTTAATTCATTAAAGTAAAATAAATGAAGAGTTATTCTTTTGTTGGTGCAGTGTTAATTTCTGCCATTCTTGCATTTAGTTCTTGCGCAACCGACGATGTTGAGCCGCAGGGTATAGAAAAGCCTGTTGGGCCTATCGTTATTGTTGATGGGGCACCAATCATCATCAATGAACTTTGCTATGACCCTTCTAATTCGGGACTTGCAGGTGATGCAAATGGTGATGGAGTATATGGTCAAGATGATGATTCTTTTATTGAATTTGTCAATGCAAGTATTGCCGATGTGGATCTTGGAGGTTATGAGATTTGGGATGATACAACTTCAGGTTCTAATCCTTCAGGTTCTAATCAATATACATTTCCCGTTGGTTCAATTCTTCCTTCTAAAGGGGCTTTAGTGGTTTTTGGCGGTGGAACACCAACAGGGACTTTTGGTGGTGCAGTGGTTCTTAATGCAGTTTCTGGGCTTAACTTTAATAATTCAGGAGAAGTTATTGGAATAAAAGATACTACAGGGGCATGGGCTTTTACTTTCAATTCAGATGCTCTTTCTGGCAATCCTAACGAATCGTACACTCGAAGCCCTGACATTACAGGCGATTTTGTGCAGCACTCCACTATTGGTACTCGCTTATTCTCGCCCGGAATAAGAACGGATGGAACGTCTTTTTAATCCATAAAGAATATGATAGGGCCCATCATAGCAATCGTCTTCATCATTATTGTGGCAACGCTTTTATTAAAAAAGTTTTACCCACATGCGGTCTTGCTAATTGCGGGTTTGGCAATGCTCATTATTTCTATGTTTCTAGACTTTAAAATGCCGGTGCTCCTTAAAAGTGCTGGTTGGTCTGGTTTTGATTTGTTCCGCTTAATCAAAGAGTCTTTCGGAAAAACGAACGCAGGAGTTGGTTTAATGATTATGGCCATTGGCGGTTTCGTAGCCTATATTGATAAAATAGGTGCTTCAGATGCTTTGGTCCGCATTGCCATGAAGCCTTTATCTCTGCTCAAAAAACACCCTTATATCGCAACTACAGCAGTGCTTCCTATTGGTCAACTTTTATTTGTTTGCATTCCGTCAGCTGCCGGTTTAGGCTTACTCTTAATGGCCTCTATTTTTCCAATCCTTATTAACCTTGGAGTAAGTAGGTTGTCTGCAGTTTCTGTTATAACTGCCTGTACCGCTTTTGGAATAGGACCTGCATCGGCTATAACAGCTAGTGCTGTTGGCATAGCGGGAGTAGATTCCATCACTTATTTCATAAAAGATCAGTTACCTGCAGTGGTTCCATTATCAATCGTATTAATGGTAACGTATTACTTTGTTAATCGTTATTACGATAAAAAGGAAATAACCGGAATAGCGGTAAAAGAGGATACCAAATTAGAAAGAGAAAAAGCACCTTCTTATTACGCAATTATACCCGTCTTACCTTTACTACTGCTGATTGTTTTTTCTGAAATATTTCAACTTACACCAATTCCCATAGCCTTAGACACAACAACTGCCATGTTTATTAGCTTGTTTATCGCACTAATCTTTGAATTTGTCCGCAAGCGGAATTTGAAAGTAGTACTAGAATCGCTCAGCATCTTCTGGAACGGTATGGGAAACATATTTAAAACGGTTGTCACCCTGATTATTGCAGCAGATATTTTTGCAAAAGGATTGATCTCCTTAGGGTTTATTGACGGTCTAATTTCTTCCTCCCAAGGTATTGGACTTGGTGCTATAGGAATAAGTATCGTGATGGTAGTCATGATTTTCTTAGCATCTATGTTAATGGGAAGTGGAAATGCAGCGTTCTTCGCCTTTGCACCATTAGTTCCCAAAATTGCTGTCAAATTTGGCATTAAAACAACGTCAATGATTCTCCCAATGAACTTATCTGCATCAATGGGAAGAGTAGTTTCTCCTGTTGCAGGCGTTATCATTGCTACTTCGGAAATTGCAGGAGTAAGCCCGCTATCTATCGTCAAAAGAAATATAATTCCATTAGTAGTTGCCTTAGTATTTCTTCTAATTTATCCAATGATTTAATTATGTTACTAATAAAAAACGCCCACGTATTTTCACCAGAAGACATAGGAGTTAATGACATCTTAGTTGGCGGCGAGAAAATACTTTCCATTCAAAAAAATATTGAATGTAACGTCCAAGACTTAAAGAAGTGGGACGCAAAAGGGAAAATAGTGTTGCCAGGTTTCATTGATCAACATGTGCATGTAATTGGGGCTGGCGGGAAACATGGATTCTCTTCCATGACACCTGAAATAAAAATGACTGACTTTATTGCAACAGGAACTTCAACTGCTGTTGGTCTATTGGGAACGGATGGATCTACCAGAAGTATCAAAACATTGTATGCAAAAGTAAAGAGTCTGGAGACCGAGGGTATGTCTTGTTACATGTTCACCGGTTATTATGGATTAGAGCCTACTCATATTATGGAAAACCTTCAAGATGAAATGATTTTCATCGATAAGGTGTTGGGTTGTAAAATTGCAATAGCAGACATTCGATCTTCTTACCCCACTGACCTAGAATTACTCAGAATCGTTCGACAAGTGAGAGTAGGAGGAATGGTGGGAGAAAAAAAAGGCATCATGCACCTTCATTTAGGAAATCACCCAGAACAATTAGACTGTTTATTTAGATTAGTGGAAGATCACCATTTTCCAATAGAGAATATTTCACCAACGCATGTAGGAAGAACTGAAGAGTTATTTAAAGATGCGATTCGTTTTGCAAAAATGGGCGGAATGATAGACATTACGACAGGTGCATCTCAATATACTAAACCTTATAAGTCAGTTTTGTATGCGCTAAAAAATGGGGTAGATATAGAAAATATGACCTTTAGTAGTGATGGAAATGCAGGCCTAGAGAAGCTGGATGAAAACGGAAAAATGATTGGGTTTAGAAAAGCTCCAATAGATCAGAATTTTGGTCAAGTAGTTGAATTGGTGAAGAACAGTGAGGTTTCCATTTCAGATGCATTCAAAATAATAACGACGAATCCTGCTAAAAATTTAGGATTAAAAAATAAAGGACGTATAAAAGTTGGCTACGACGCTGATTTTTGTTGTCTTACAGATGACCTCAAACTTTCAGACGTTTTCGCAAAAGGAAAGCAGATGATGGAAAACTTCAATGTAATTGTTAAAGACAGTTTCTCATGAAAAATACTCAAGGCACCTCGAATCAGCTTCAGGTATTAGCTTCCTTAATGGTTGTTTTGTTATTCAGTTTTGTAGAGCTACTTGCACAAAATCCAAAATTGAACAAATACACTTTTGCAGAAGGGTTAACTTTCTCAGGAAATAACGATTACTCGATGAACCTGCGAGGTTATGTTCAACCTTTTATGGAAATAAAAAACTCAACTGGGAATGATGTAGACGATAACTTAACACGTTTTCGATTGCGAAGATTTCGTTTGAGGTTAACAGGAGATGCTAAAAAATATAAAATTGACTACCGTTTTCAAGTTGATTTAAGTGGTACTGGTGAAGTTGGTGATGACCAATCGACAGCGCCCATACTAGACGCCTGGATTCGATATAGTATAACAAAACGAACTCGCATTACCTTCGGACAGCGAGCAACTCCAACTGATAACCGAGAATTATACATGGGTTCACATACGTTACAATTGGTGGAAAGAAGTCGATTAACATCTGCTTTTGCCAGCATTCGTGAGTTTGGGGTATTTATAGAAGGTTCCTATAAGTTAGGATCAACTGCCTATATTAAACCATCTTTGGCAGTAACAAACGGTGACGGTCTTAATGCATTTGACCGTGATTATGGAGGATTAAAGTATGGTGGTAGATTAGACTTCTTACCATTCGGATTATTTACTCGTTTTGGTCAGTTTCGCCAAGTAGATATGGTGCGTGAAAACTCGCCGAAATTAGTTATTGGTGCGAATTATAGTCTAAATCAGGGAATGACCAGCAGAAGAGGTAGAGATGGAGGACGCTTTGTTTATATCAATGATGAGAATAATAATGGTCAATTTGATAAAGGAGAAGGTAGATTACCCGATTATACCAAATATGGAATTGATTTCCTTTTTAAATATAAAGGATTCTTGGTACTTGGAGAGTTTGTTCAATCTCTTGCTAGCGTGGCAAGTGATATTAACTTGAGAAGTGATGCCTACGGACCGGACTTTTCAGTTTTTACTTCCAACTTTAGGGGAGGAGCAGAAGAAGATTACGTTAGATCTCAGATGATGCTAGGTAAGGCGTTTAATATACAAGCAGGCTATATCTTTAAAAATCTATGGTCTGTAGATGGTCGTTACACTTATATTGATGCGGAGGAACATTCATTTTTATCAAATGGCACCTTTTACAATCGTCCTGAATATTATACCGTTGGAGTATCGAAATACTTTGACAGAAATTATGGAATGAAAATTCAGGGTTCCTTCACTTACGTTGATGCTGATGGAGGTATTAATGATTTCAGCGGTAATACCATTGGAGGAGATGAATGGATTGCTCGAATTATAACTTCATTAGCTTTTTAAGATGTTCAGAATAGCACTTTTTCTTTTGATTTTTATTGCATTCACTTGCAAGGCGCAGATGAGTCCACAATCTAAAAAAGTAACTGAGAAGTTTTTCCAGGATGCAGATATTACCATCAACACGCCTGCTTTTCAAAAAAAGAAAGGATATACCAGCTATGAAGAATTGATGGAATATTTGAATTCGCAAATTAGCAAGCATCCAAATTTGATGAGCATGAGCTTTATTGGAACGAGCCAAAGAGGCAAAGAAATTCCAATGGTTCATTTAAACAGGGAAAATGAAAATACCGAAAAGGTGAAAGTCTGGATTCAAGGTGGATTGCACGGTAATGAAATGGGTAGTCCAGAAAGTGTGTTGTATTTGATTGATCAACTTCTAAATAATGCTGAGTATGCTTACCTGCTAGATAAAATAGAACTAAAAATGATTCCAATGGCCAACATTGATGGCTACGAGAAGGAGAATAGATATGCCGCTAACGGGTTGGATTTAAACCGTGACCAAATAAAATTGAACATTAAGGAGAGTGTATTTTTAAAACAAGCCTTTAGTGATTTTGGTGCTGAGGTAGCTCTTGATTTACACGAATACAAACCCTATAGAAAGGACTACACTGCTTTAAGTACTTACGGAATTGCCTCAATATATGATGCAATGTTTCTGTACACCGGAAATTTGAATGTGCCAGATAACCTTAGAAATTATACAAAAGACCGATTTGTTATTCCTGCTAAGAAAGTATTAGACGAACACCAGCTTTTGCATCATGACTATATAAGCACAGTCAAACATTTAGGTGACATCCACTTCAACCAAGGATCAGAAAGTTCTCGTTCCAGTGCAACTTCGTACGCACTAACAGGCTGTGTCTCTACTTTGTTGGAAATAAGAGGCGTCGGAATTGGGCGGACTTCTTTTAAAAGAAGAATTCAAACTACTTTCCTTATTTCAATGTCTTATTTAAAAACGGCCTATAACAACTCTGAAGAATTGAAAGCTGAAATAGCGAAGGCTAAAAAGACGCAGGTTAATGCAGCACTAGAGACAAAAAGGAACGTCTACAAAGACACAATTATAACCATTGACCTAGATAAAAATGAGGCTATCGATTTTGAGGTGACCATTCGAGACGCATTGCAATTACAATTATTAAAGGAACGAACAAGACCTTTTGCGTATTTCATTTTACCGGAAGAAAAGGCAATTACAGAGCGGCTAAAAATTCTTGGGTTAGAGTTATCACTTTTAGATGAAGAAAAGGAATTTGAGGTGGAGAGTTACACGGTTACCGAATATGAGAGAGAAGCGAAAAAATATGAAGGCGTGAATCGGCAAACGATAAGCACTGAGGTGAAAACTATCAAAAAGAGCTTTCCGAAAGGAACAGTGGTTGTTAAAATGGATCAATCCAAAGCCAATATGGCAATGGAAGTTTTAGAGCCAGAGGTAAAAAATAGCTTTATCACTTTCGAGGTTATTGAAACCGCAAAAGGAGCTGTGCTTCCAATATATAGACTAATAAAAACAGATACTTCATTAAGATGAATACGATGAAAAGTAGATTAAAAAAGATTATTTGCTGCACTTTTATTCTGGCAACAATAAGCTTAAATGCGCAAGACGATAGCGCAGATGTTAACGTAGAAGGTAATTTTGAATTGGGCAGTGGTTTGCAATTCAGTTTTAATGAAGGAGCCTATCAGTTTAAGTTAGGTGGTATGATTCAACCTTATATCGCTTTTGATCAGGTTGGAGATGCAGATGCTGATTACTTTATGAATGCCAGACGCAGCTATTTTAATATATCAGGTAGGGCAGTGAAAGAAAAAGTGAGCTTCTTTCTGCAAACAGATTTTAGCCTTTCAGATCCTTTGTTGGATGCTTGGATTGCTGTTCATCCTACCGAGAATTTTAACATCACGTTTGGTCAGAAACAAACCATTGCCAATAACAGAGAAATGCAAGTTATGGAAACGTTTTTGCAGTTTCCCGATAGAAGTTTATTAAGCTCATCATTAAGCAATACAGGCAGAGAGTTTGGACTGTATATAGATTATACTGTGCGCTTTGGTAACATGGCCTTGGTACCTCAAATAGCAGCCACCTCAGGTGACGGAAGAAATTCTTTCGGAGCTGATTCAAGGGATGAAGACTTGGGTGGGTTAAAATATGCAGGGCGTCTAGACTTTTATCCTCTTGGAGAATTCACGAAAGGGAACGAGAATTTAGTAGCAGATTTAATGCACGAGGAAAGTGTAAAACTAGTGCTCGGAGCAGCGGCAAGTTTTAATGATGGAGCAAGCAATGCTGTTGGTGAAGGACATGGCGAATTTTTACTATATAATCAGGAAGGGGGTCAGCAATTACCTGATTACCGACAGTTGTATGGTGATGTATTGTTGAAATACAATGGTTTTTCTGTGTTAGGTGAATATGCAATAGCAACAGCAACCAACCTAAAGGGAACGTACACAGATCTTGCCGGAAGAAATTTACTAGCTGCAACAGATATTAGTGAATCACTGGTATTGGGATCGGCACTAAACTTACAACTAGGCTATGTAACCAAGAACGGATATGCTGCTGATGTAAGTTATTCTGCAACAGCTCCGGAGTTTGACGATAACGTTAATTCTCAATTGAGGGATATGAATGCTGTTCGCATTGGACTTTCAAAATACTTTAAGGGCAACGATTTAAAATTGCAAACAGCCGTTTCTTCCATCACAGATAACTCAGGGCTAGAAGCTATGACTACGTTAAGGGGAGAGTTGCTTTTGCAGTTGATTTTTTAGAAGGACTAATAATTGCTTGAAGCGTTCATCTGGATATTAAAACAACCCTGAAATTGTTCCATTGCTGTCAATTTCTATTTTTTCAGCAGAAGGAGTAACTGGTAAACCAGGCATTCTTAGCATATTCCCTGCAATGGGAATGATAAAGCCAGCTCCAGCAGCAATTTCAAACTCTCGAATGTGGATGTCGAAATTTTCAGGTCGACCAATCAGTTTCTCATTATCGCTTAAGCTTTTTTGTGTTTTAGCCATACAAATGGGTAGCTTGCTATAACCCAGGTCTTCAAATCGTTCTAATTGGCATTTTGCTTTTACAGTAAGCACCACATTCTTTGCACCGTATATAGTTCTACAAATCTTTTCAATTTTTGTTAAGGGAGCATCCTCCAAGGTGTAAGTGGGAATAAAATTCTGTTTGCAAGATGCTGCAGCAGTAACCACTTTTTCAGCTAATTCAGTGCAACCCTTTCCACCATCAGCCCAGCCATAACTTAACGCTACAGGAACTCCCATTTTTTCGCAATGTGCATATACCGCTGCTTTTTCTGCTTCCGTATCACTGTTGAATGCATTTACAGAAACAACGACTGGTAAACCAAAACTTTGAATGCTCTCAATGTGCTTTTCCAAGTTCGGAATTCCTTTTTCTAGAGCATCTACATTTTCTTCAGTCAATTGATTTAGCGGCTGTCCTCCATGATATTTTAGTGCGCGAATGGTTGCCACAACCACAACTGCTTTCGGTGATAGACCAGCTTTTCTACACTTTATATTTAAGAATTTTTCAGCACCTAAATCTGCAGCAAAACCAGCTTCAGTTACCACATAGTCACCTAAACTCATACCCATTTTGGTCGCAATAATGGAATTGGTTCCTTGCGCAATATTGGCAAACGGACCTCCATGAATAATGGCCGGATTTCCTTCAAGCGTTTGTACCAAATTAGGATTAATCGCATTTTTTAACAACACAGCAATTGCCCCTGAGGCGTTGAGGTCTCTTGCATATACAGCCTTTCCCTCAAAAGTATCTGCGACGTAAATATTGCCGCACATTTCTTGCAAGTTTTCAAGGTCTATACACAAACATAAAATGGCCATGATTTCGGAAGCAGCTGTAATATTAAAACTCGTCTCATTTGGAATTCCTCCTGCTTTTCCTCCTAATCCAGATATGATGTTTCGAAGGGAGCGATCGTTAATATCCATACAACGCTTCCAAATAACGGTTCTTGGGTCAATTCCTAAATTCCTGCTTTTACTTTGTATATTGTTGTCTATAAGTGCTGAAAGTAGGTTGTTTGCCGTACTAATCGCATGAAAATCTCCTGTAAAATGAAGGTTGATGTCGACCATGGGAATAACTTGACTCCATCCACCACCGGCAGCGCCGCCCTTCATTCCAAATACAGGGCCTAAGCTAGGTTCTCTGAGCACAACAACTGATTTTTTACCAACGTGATTTAAACCATCACTTAAGCCGATAGAAGTGGTCGTTTTTCCTTCACCAGCAGGAGTGGGAGTAATGGCGGTTACCAAAATCAGGTTACTTTGATCGATACTTTTTTCATCGACTAAACTCAGCGGAAGTTTTGCCTTCTCATTACCGTAGTACTCCAGATTTTCTTCTTGGATATTTAGTGATTTTGCTACTTCTCTAATATGCTTGGCAGTAACTTTTTGTGCTATTTCTATATCAGTCATATCGTTTAATTTAGTTTTAAGAGTAGCTGCTAAGCATGCTATTTTTGGAGGCTTTCTAAACTTCGAAAAGAATTAAATAGTTTTTGCAAAGTCTAAAAATACTTTTTTGTGCAGTTCTAGGTCCATATTAGCAGAAAGCGCAACACGTGCAATATAATCTTTGTCACCTTCTTTGGTTGTTCCTTGAGTAGAGGTTGCAGGTATAGTCCAGTAACATCCTTTTAACTGGCCATAACTGACACAGTATTTACTTTCATTGGGAATTTCCGAAATCATTAAACCAATTAATTTGTGATTGAGTGCTCTTTTGTAAGCCTCTTTCTCCACGTCGGTATTACCTTTTGTTGGCAAATCAATTGAAAACACAGAAGGGGTAAATCCTTGCTTTGCCAATTCTTCCGAAACAAAATTAATTTTTGCAGCAGGTAGTGTTTGCTTTATGAAATTCACAAAATCACGTGTATTCAAGTAGGCATCCTGAATTCTTTGATTCATGGAAGGCAATTGGTTTGCTAATATTTCATACTGAAGATCAGTAGCTTTATTATCGCAAAGCGCTAGGTGCAGTCTAATTTTCTCCATTAAAGCATTGCCTTTCTTGTTGGCTACACAATAACCTGCAGTACATTTTCCACCGCTTGGAAATTTTGACCCACTCGTATATGAAATGGCTCTAACGTTAGACAATATATCTGTTTCTCCTAAAAAGTGCACATTCGGGCAAAAGGTTTGGTCCAATATAAAAACCGGATCTATTGCTATTTGTCCATTTGCCGTTTTACGTTCTGCGCTTAATACATTTTTTAATGCCGTAAGGTCTGGAACTTCAACTCTTGGATTTGTTGGAATTTCTGCAATGATATAAGGTACTGCATCTTCATACGCTAATTTTGCTAAAACGGTGTCAATACTTTGAACCATGTCGTTTTCGCCATCAACAGCTAAATCAACCACTTCAACATGGTCGAGGCAGGCAGCGACTCTTCTCGCTTGGTCATTTGTTCCACCATAACAATTTGTAGGAACAATAAATTTAATAGCCTTCCCTTTATGTTTATCAAGCGCATAATGGATTAGACCCATCATGATAGCATATTGAATAGATAGTCCGCTAGAACCAACCAATCCTCCAATTTCACCTGTAATGGTATAAATGGATTCTGAAACCAACCAATGGTTGATTAATACATTTGTATCCACTACCTCAAAAGGTGACTGATTAATTAAAGACGTTAATGCAATCAGTGAATTTGCAGGTGTCATTGCAATCGTCTCTCTTCTTCTCACATGTAGAATGTCAGAAATGTAACTTTCGTTTGACTTGCCATTTACTGCTAACACGCTTCCTAAGTTGGGAAGTAGGTTAATGTAAAAGTCAATTCCACTATTGAGATCAATTGAACCGATTTCATTTTGTTGCGAAACAAAGATGTTAGAACCGTCAAATTCTGGAAGTTGCTCAGTATTTTCAACTTTTTTAAGATTAAAGTTGTAGCCATAGACCTTGCGCACTACTTCGGCGTCAAAAAAATCGGCTAAATCTTCTGTGTAAATGATTTGAGTGTTTTTCTTATCGAATAAATTTTTTCTTAGAATAGATAAAATAGGAACTGTAGCAGAAGAAAAGCTGATTACATTTTCTGTATTTAAGTGATTGAGTTTTGCAATTCCCCACTCTAATAAACATGAAAGAGGATGCCCTAGTCGAATGTAATCGTAGGCAGTAGGAATTTTATTGAGTGACGATGAATCAGAATTGTTGGCTTCATATAATTTTTCAAACTCATCTAAAAATTCAGTTTTAGCTAACTTTTCATTATAAATGTCTAATCGGTGAGTTGTTAAACCCAGCCATCCTTTTGGCATATTGTCTACTACCGCTTTAAGGTAATCAAGCATTCTTTCGTTTTCCATAATTTCTGTTGATAGGCCGTTAATTTACATTAATGGAATATATCTTCAAAGAAATTTACTCCTTCAAGATTTCCTCGGCAATTTTTTGTGCGTCCTTGCAATATTGATCATCGCCTTGTAGGTTCCATTTGCCTGTTTTTTCAATGTAAAATCGAACAGTTTTCTCTACAACTTCCGAATAACCTCCATAAGATTCTAGCGTGCTTTGCACCTCTTTTATATAGTCAGCATTGCTCAACTCTTCGGTTAAAACTAATTTCCACAATCTGTTAATGCGTTTAGATTTCTCTTTATAACTTGGGCTTTCGGTTTTATAAGCCATTAAAAAAAGGGAAAGTGCTTTTGCTTCGGGTGTTGGCTTGTTTGATTTCATCTTCTTGCTATTTCTGTAAATGTAATGTTATCCAATCATTCTATTCTTATAAAAAAGTTGATTGGAGATGAGTTGAACATATTTCCTTAGAATTTGTAAATTATATGTATGAAAATCACACTAAGATCAAAAGTACCTTGCGCTCTAGAGACAGTTCAAAACAGGTTCGATGGTGAATTATTTAAATATTTACTGCTGCCTGGTGCTCAATTGATTGCGTTTGGTGGGTCAACAAAAGGAGATATTGTGCACCTTAAGTTACCGCTCGCTGGGGAATGGATTAGTGAAATAACAGAAAACGGAAAGTCTGAGGATAGTATTTACTTCATTGATGAAGGAAGAAAGTTGCCTTTTCCGTTAAAAAGCTGGAAACACAAGCACATTTTGACAGCTTCAGGAGAACATACCATTATTGAAGATAACATGAGTTTTTCTTCTGGGAATATCATTTTTGATGCTCTTATTTACCCTGTATTACTACTTTCATTTTTACCTAGAGTATGGCAATACAAGAGCTATTTCAAGAGCTAAGATTTTTCTATTGCTTTTGAACTCTTGTTTATTTCAAAATACGCCTCTGATATAGGAGAGGGCATATGTGATTAAATGTTCAAAATAGTTAGCAAGAATTTTCTATTTCCCATGCAAATCCCTACCTTGTTTTTTCAAATAAGGCATTTGTCCTGAACAATTATATACCATGATAAAGCAAACAATTACTGCACTTCTAATCTTCTTCGCTTTTGCAGTTCAAAGTCAAAATCAGCCCATTTCAGATACTACCTTAACTGCTTAAAAATATAACAGTGCTATTAAAAAGAACCCAGCTAATTAGTTATTATACCAACGGAATTTCTCCCGTATTCTTTAACCTTTTCGGCTATGGATAGCTCAAATATTTTGAATTTATTTCTGTTAATATTTCTCCTCTTTTCTATTTCTAATGCTATGTTATAGTTTTATCTTTGTCGCCATGCAAAAGAAGATTATCATTATAGATTTTGGCTCTCAATACACCCAATTAATTGGGCGGAGAGTGCGCGAATTGAATGTTTATTCAGAAATTCATCCGTATAATAAGTTACCTGAATTTGACGAAGCTGTGAAAGGAGTGATTCTTTCAGGAAGTCCTTTTTCTGTGCTCGATCAAAAAGCTCCACAATTCGATTTCGATTTGATGAAGGGTAAAATCCCATTGTTGGGCGTTTGTTACGGAGCACAATACATGTCACACACATTTGGTGGTAATGTTGCTCCTTCAAACACTAGAGAGTACGGTAGAGCAAACTTAAATTTTGTAGACAACTCAAATGTGTTAATGAAAGGCGTTTCATTGAATTCTCAAGTGTGGATGTCGCACGGAGATACCATCAATACCATACCAGATAATTTTCAGTTAGTTGCAAGTACTCAAGATGTTAAAGTAGCGGCCTTTCAATTGAAAAATGAACAAACCTTTGGAATTCAATTTCATCCAGAGGTATACCACAGCACAGACGGATTACAGTTGCTTAAAAACTTTATAGTTGATGTATGTGCTTGCGAACAATCTTGGACGCCTGACGCTTTCGCGGAAACGACCATAGAGAAGTTAAAAAAGCAAATTGGGAACGACAAAGTGGTACTTGGTTTAAGTGGAGGGGTAGATTCTACAGTATCTGCAATGCTATTGCACAATGCAATTGGTAAGAACTTGTATTGCATTTTTGTAGACAATGGTTTGCTGCGAAAAAATGAATTTGAATCTGTTTTAGATCAATACAAATATTTAGGGTTAAACATAAAAGGAGTGGATGCAAAAGACAGGTTTCTTTCTGCGTTGGCAGGAGAATCTGATCCAGAAACAAAACGTAAAGCCATTGGTAGAGTATTTATAGAAGTATTCGACGATGAAGCGCACGCTGTGAAAGACGTAAAATGGTTAGGTCAAGGAACAATATATCCCGATGTAATTGAATCGGTTTCTGCTACGGGCGGTCCTTCAGCAACTATTAAATCACATCACAACGTTGGTGGGTTACCAGACTTTATGAAGTTAAGTGTGGTGGAGCCTTTGCGTTTGCTGTTTAAAGATGAAGTGAGAAGAGTAGGAGCTTCCTTAGGACTAAGTAAGGACCTTTTAGGTCGTCATCCTTTTCCAGGTCCTGGATTAGCAATTCGTATTCTTGGAGACATTACCGGAGAAAAGGTACGGATCTTGCAAGAAGTGGATGCAATATTCATTAATGGATTGAAAGCAGACGGACTATACGACGAAGTGTGGCAAGCAGGAGCAATTCTTTTGCCGGTGCAATCAGTTGGCGTCATGGGAGACGAAAGAACGTACGAACAAGCAGTTGCTTTGCGTGCTGTAAGTTCTACAGATGGAATGACAGCCGATTGGAGTCATTTGCCTTATGAGTTTTTAGCGAAGGTTTCAAATCAAATAATCAATAAGGTGAAAGGAGTAAATCGAGTAGTTTACGACATTAGTAGTAAACCACCTGCAACAATAGAATGGGAGTAACATGAGGTATTTATTGGTTTTTCTTTTTGTAAGTTGTTCCTTTTTAAGTTTCGCGCAAGAAACCCAAAAAGAAGAATTGGTAGTACATAAAATAGGAGGGAAAGAATATTATATTCACGTTGTAGATACTGGAAATACCTTGTTTGCCATTAGCAGAAAATACGCTATCCCTCGAGTAGAAATTTTAAAGGCAAACCCCAGATTAACTGAGATTCTAACGTTGGGTGATCGACTAATAATTCCGCTTGATAAAATTACCCGCAGAAATTTAGACGAAGCACCGGATATTGATGGCAACTTTCTCATACATGAAGTGCAGAAGAAGAATACATTATACTCTATTGCAAAGGAATACAATGTTGAAATAAATGACATTATTGTTGCAAACCCCGAAATAGAAGACGGGTTAAAGAAGGGAGCAAAAATTAAGATTCCAGTTGCAAAAATTAAAAGTTCATTAGGAGAAAAAGAGTATGTGGTACCTGCTGCAGCAAGTCCATATGTAACGCATAAAGTAGAGCCAAAAGAAACACTCTACTCACTAAGTAAGCTATACAACGTTACTATAGATTCAATTAGCTTGGTTAATAATGGCTTAGTAGGCGGATTGAAAGAAAACGACCTCATTAATATTCCCATTTTAAAGAATTACAAAAAGATGGTAATTCAAGCCATTGAAGATGTGGCGTTTGATAGTTCGGCAGTTAAAAGGTCTTATAAAGTATCTGTTCTGCTACCTTTTTATATAGACCTAATGGATTCATATAATAATTTAGGATACAGACAGTCGCAAAAAGTAAGCAAAGACTTGTTCAACAAAGCACAGTACGCTATTGACTTTTACCAAGGGTTCAAGTTGGCCGCTCAAGAAAAAGCAGATCAAGGATTGAATTTAGAATTGGGGGTCTTTGATACAGGAAAGGACAGCACTACGGTCACAGAAATTATCAATTCCAATAAATTGGACGGTACTGATTTGTTAGTTGGGCCGCTGTTTTTGAGCAATTTCTTACAAGTAGCAGATTATGCTAAACGGAATAAAATCAACATTGTTTCACCTGTAAAATTGAGCAACAAAGTTTTATTGGGGAATAGCTACGTGAGTAAGGTGGCAACAAGTGAACCCATTCAAACAAGGTTTTTAGGTCAATACATATATGACTCCCTTCGATTTAGTAACCTACTAGTTGTCTATCCCGATAAGTTTCAAGATAGGAAACGAATCGAAGTATTGAAGAAGCAAATTAAAACTTCAGCAGAGGCAAATCAAGATACTACAAGAATGTCGCCATTGCGAGAAGTATTTTGGAATCCTAAAGACGTAGATGGCATTAAATCTAAATTGAAAGAAGATGAACTCAACGTTATTTTAGCTCCGAGCTCAGATCAGTCATTTGTCACTCGATTGCTCACTTCGCTAAATATGATGGGTAATTATAAATTTAAGGTGGTTGGTCTCGAGACGTGGCAGAATTTTGAAAACATTGAAATTGATTATTTACACAACTTGAACGTTCATTTAATTACGTCAGAGTTTATTGATAAAGACAACCCGGATAACGTAGACTTTATTCAAAGATTTAACGACACCTATGAGACGATGCCTTCGGACTTCTCTTACTTAGGGTATGATGTGGCTTCTTACTATTTGAATTTATTACAAGTAAGTGGGGCAAATTTCGAAATAATGCTACCGACCGAAAAAATGCAAGGTTTAAGCCGTAAATTCCATTTTGTTAAAACAGGAATTGAAAGCGGTTTTGAAAACCATTCGACCTACATTGTTCGCTACCAAGACTATGAGTTAGTAAAAGTTCATTAAGTAATAGGTACATCAATATATGTTGAAGAAACATGTCAACATATATTAATGGTCTTCTTTATACTATGTAACTTATTGAATTACAGCCATTAATAATGGCTATTGGTAAGCCACGCTGGAAAGTATGGCTTTTTTGCAACAAACTTTATTCCTCAATCGTCCCATTCTCAAAGGCCTTATAATTTACGATTTTTTTTGCCACTCATCCTAAAGGATATAAAATATTTTAAGATCAAAATTCTGATAATGAGAAATATAAATCTTAAAGTATTTCCGCTTATACTACTATGCAATGCAAATTACTATATGGTGTAAATTTGCTAGTGTAATTAAAACCAATACACATGAAAACTATAATCTTAAACATCTCATTTTAAATAGGGTCAATTAGTATGACTGCAACTTCTTTTGCCAAAGGCGGAGATACAAACATGAAAACAATTGAAATAAATTTTGTTACTGCTAAAAAGCTAGCCTATTTAAAAACACATTATTTAAATTTTGATCTGTCCAATTTTTGCAATTACCTAGAAAATATAAATCCTAAAAAAGCTGATGGAGTTTACCGCAGTCCGGATGGAAGACATGTAATAGCCTTAATTAAGAACAATGAAAAAGGACACGACTTTATAGGTGTTGTATGTTCAGCAGATAATTCTTAGCGGAAAAGAGGAGAGGTAAAGTTTAACTTCGTGTTAGGCGATAACAATGAATTGAATGGCTACTATTATGATAGCTCAGGAGAATACGTTCCAGTTAGTTTTACTATCGACTGTGATAGCCTAAAAACAAATAGATTAATTAAGGTAGATGTGCAAAAAATTAAAGCCACGACAGTTGCGTGGCTTTAAAATAAAATACGTTTGTAGAATCTATCTCAAATCTATAACATCGTAGCTCGGGTTCTTTGCAGTTGAAAATACAAATGTATCTGCCGAGATACTTTCGTTGGTCTTGAAAGATTTGATGATGTATACAAAATCAGTTCCATCCTTCCCTTTAATGTCAATTTGATCAACCTCCATTTGAGCTTTGTTCACATAAATTTTAATGGTATGAAAACTTTGTTCATCTGCCTTTTCAGGAAATAGGTTAATGACATCTACTGCAGCTCCATTTATAGTCATGCTTTTATCGTACTTATATTTAAAACCTTTTTCCCAAAGCGTTAATATTTTAGTAGGGCTAATGTAGTCTTCTGTTTCGTCTGCGTCCGGTACAACGTTTATTTGCACTTCTTCAGCTTCATCTAACACAGTCCAAATAGTTTTTCCATCACAGATAATTTTTTGACCTGCAATTTCTAAGTGGTATTTATCGCCTTCTGTTATCAATGATCCAGTTTGAGATTCCTCAATGTTTTCAGCGACATTTTTCATGGTATATTCAAAGGTCGCACTCATGCTCGTATGGGTCTTTGTCTTTGCACTGAGTTTATCTAAAATTCCTTTTGCTTTTACATCCTGAGCACTTAAATTAACGGTAGCTAAAATCAAGCTCAATACCGTTCCAATTTTTAATGAAATTTTCATATTTTTTTATTTACTACTCGTTATTCAATAATTGTTCCAAACTCATTTCATCTACAATAAGCACTTGTCGAGCCTTACTTCCTTCAAAAGGGCCAATGATTCCAGCAGCCTCTAATTGGTCAACAATTCGACCTGCTCTGTTGTAGCCGAGTTTCAACTTCCGTTGCAAAAGAGAAGCCGAACCTTGTTGATGTTGCACAATAATCCTTGCAGCATCTTCAAACAATGGATCTCGCTCCGACTTATCTATTTCCCCAATAGAATGTGCATTCTCATCAATGTACTCAGGCAGTAGAAATGCATCAGGATATGCTCGCTGGTTACCAATAAACTCTGTGATTGCTTCAACTTCTGGGGTATCGACAAAAGCACACTGCAAACGTACTAAATCGCTGCCTGTTGAAAGTAACATATCTCCTCTACCAATTAACTGCTCGGCGCCTCCTGAATCTAAAATAGTCCTTGAGTCAATTCCCGTGGTTACTCTAAATGCTATACGCGCAGGGAAGTTGGCTTTGATAGATCCTGTTATGATGTTGGTAGAAGGTCGTTGTGTGGCAATAATTAAGTGAATACCAATTGCTCTTGCCAACTGAGCTAGTCGTGCAATAGGGGTTTCCACTTCTTTACCAGCGGTCATAATTAAATCAGCAAACTCGTCAATTACCAGAACAATATAAGGCAAGTACTTGTGACCGTTCTCTGGATTTAGCTTGCGCGCAATGAATTTTGCATTGTATTCTTTAATGTTTCTCACAAATGCATTTTTCAATAACTCGTATCGATCATCCATTTCAATACAAAGCGAATTCAGGGTATGAATTACTTTCTGATTATCGGTAATAATGGCATCTTCAGAATCGGGAAGTTTCGCTAAAAAGTGACGTTCAATTTTATTAAACAATGTCAATTCAACCTTTTTAGGGTCAACTAACACAAACTTCAATTGCGAAGGATGTTTTTTATACAATAACGAAACTAAAACAGCATTTAAACCAACAGACTTCCCCTGACCTGTCGCTCCAGCCATCAAAAGGTGGGGCATTTTTGCCAAATCAAAAGCAAAAATCTCATTTGAAATGGTTTTACCCATTACTACAGGTAAATCATATTTTGCATTCTGGAATTTCTCAGAGGCAATAACTGTTCGCATGGAAACTACATCTGGGTTCTGATTTGGCACTTCGATTCCTATGGTTCCTTTTCCCGGAATAGGAGCAATAATACGGATGCCTAAAGCTGCTAAACTTAATGCAATATCATCTTCTAAGTTCTTGATTTTTGATATTCTAACACCGGGAGCAGGTACAATCTCATACAAGGTTACTGTTGGGCCAATGGTCGCTTTAATGGATTGTATTTTGATGTTATAATTCTCTAAGGTATTGACAATCCTATTTTTATTGGCTTCTAGTTCTTCTTTATCTACCTTTATTTTTCCATCGCCATGGTCAGCAAGTAAATCAATGCCTGGCATTTTATATTCAGATAAGTCCAATGTTGGGTCGTACTCTCCGTAATCTTTTAGTTTCTTATTGACCTCACTGTCACTTAAAATTTCGTCTTTCTCCGTTAATTCCTCGATTTCTAGAGAAACTTCATCAGGAATTTCGTTTAGTTCTTCGGTTACTTGAGTATCTAATTCAACTGCTCCAGCAACTTTTTCTTCATCAACCTCAAGTGGAAATTTGTCCTCAACAACTTCTTCTTCCGTTTCTTCTACTTCTAATTGAAATTCTTCTACAACAGGAATTTCGTTTTCCTCATTATCTTCACCGGACTCATTAAACTCAACTTCTAATTCCGCTTTTTCAGCATCATGGAGTTCGTCAATTGTTTTTTCTGAAGTAATCCCGTCTAGTTTTCCTGCTTCTTCCTGTCGAATGTGATCCACATCCTTTTTGAAGTTTTTGAAAAATGCTTTAACATCAAAAACGCTAATGATAAAAATAGTCAGCAAAAAGAAAATAAAGCTTCCACATCCAATTTTTCCAAGGTTAGAATTTAAAAAGAGATTGAGCTCATAACCTACGGCGCCACCAAGGTAAAACAAGTTATTTTTAAAGAAGAACCCAAAGAACAATGAGAACCATATTAATCCAAATATTGAATACTTAATGGTTTTGAAAATCGGCAATAGAC
The DNA here is from genome assembly GCA_028245195.1 of Vicingaceae bacterium. GTDB lineage: Bacteria > Bacteroidota > Bacteroidia > Flavobacteriales_E > Vicingaceae > NORP294. The sequence continues at coordinate 55,725 of JAOKCF010000006.1, forward strand.
TTGTTCTAAAAAGAATTTTAAAACCAATTAAAAAGGAAAGACCAACAAAAAGAAAGGAAGCAATTCCAAACCATTCGTAAATAAATTGGTGGGAAACAGCCGCCCCTAATTTTCCCAACCAGTTTTCAGCGACTAGCGTAGTGTCTTGATAGTAATCCCAAAAGGGTATTTCAACTTTACTTTGATCCGCTTTCCACGTAAATAGAAATGAAGTGAAAGCGAGTAAAAGCACTGCAGATGTAAGGATTAGTCCAAGACCTATGACCTGCTGTGTTTTTTCATTTTTGAAAAAATTAGTGTACTTTGACATACTTACTTTCTTATCTCCTAAGATTTTCTTTTTGACAGTCGTTTTTTTGTCTCTCTTTTTAGAAAAATTTTCTTCTGGTGTATCTAATTTAAAACGATTTTGAGCCATTCAGTTGAAACCTTATTTTAAACAAAAATAAAGCCGTTCCTACACTTGTAAAAACGGCTTTGAATAAGTTATGAACAGCGGATACTTTACATTCCGCCTGCGCCCATTTTTTGCAGCTCTTCAATTGTTTTAAGTGTAAAATCTGAAGGAACTTCCATTTTGATTTTCCTTATTTTACCTTCTTTGATTTCGGTTACTGTTTGAGTCATGCTAAACATGTCTTGAGTAATCAGCACTTGCATAGGGAATCCTTTTATACCATCCACAGAACTTGAAACCTTTACATCAATTTCTTCTGTGTAATACACTTCAACTTCGTTGCCTTCTTTATCTGTAGCAATCGCTTTTTTACACGTGTAACCTAAAATATCTTTCGTCTCGTCAGTGTAAACTATTTCTGGTTTTTCCTCGTCTTTAATGTCTTCAGAATTCATTTTGGTTGCAAACTTCTGACCCATCAAGTTCATTAGTGTCAGCGTTTCTCCCGTTGCACTGTTAGTAATAACATTAATTTCTCCACCCATTGCGTTTGGAGTAGATGTTTTAGAAAGTTCTCCTTTCACTTCTACAGTAGAAGATTTTGGTAACATTCCTGCCATCGGCTTAATCTGAGGTGAAAGGTTTTCATATACCATCTCATAGGTAATGGTTCCTTCAAAATCTTGAGCAATGATCGAAATACTGCTTAATAAGAAAGCAATAGCTAAAATTAAATTTTTCATCGTTTTATTTTTCTACAAAAATAACCAACAGATCTAGATAATGTTGGCGAAAAGCTTTTCAATTTCCATTTTTAATTTGTTGGGTTCAACCATTTCATAGTCTTCTTCAAGAGATAAAACTGAAACATCAATGTCTTCTTGAATAACCTTAGTTGCAGTAAACTTCATTAAAACATTATTGCTCAAAAGTTCATATTCCATCAATACGCCTTTAATTGGCTTGAATGGAGTATATGCATTTACATTTTCTATGTTAATTTCATCCGTGTAGAAAACTTTAAAAGTCCAAACACTATCTCCAAGTACTTTTGCATCAGCAGACTTGCAATTGTATCCGGCAATATCTTTGCTCTCATCAGTAAAGGTTACCTCTACTTCATTAAATGCAGGGTTAAATTTTTTAAAGTCTTCTTTTGATAATTCACTTGCATACTTTGTTTGTAGCATTTTAATAGAGTGAATTAGCTTTTCCTTTTCTGCGTTACAGATAATGGAAGTCTTAAATATTCCCATTCCGGCAACAACATCACTTCTGTAGCTATTATCCACAAAAGTGGTGGTCATGTTTTTCGGCAGGAGGTCTAACATAAAGTTATCTTCAGAGATATTAGGGTAAGAAACGTCGTATTCTATTTTACCTTCAGTAATACCTTCTTGAAATGAAATGTTATCACAAGCGCTAAAAAATAGCGCAAGTAACACGGGAAAAGTTAGGTAACTCTTTATTTTAAAAAGCTCTTGCTTTCGCATAAAGTGTAAATAGTCTTAATTGGTTAATGTTGGAAAAATAGAAAGAAAAAAGTTGTTGCACAAATATTTATTCTCCGATATTTTAGATGAATGCATAAAAACGATAGTTAAATAAGAATATGACTTGGTTAATCGATACCTGAATTAACTTATTTTTGCCTCAAACTACCAATAATTTAATATGCGAATACAGTTAATCGAGAACAAGTCGGAATTGGGAGCTGGTGCCAGAGGGTCTAGTTTAGGAATAGATGCTTTACGGATAGCATCTTTGAATAAATGGAGTGATTATTTTTTAAAAAACAAGGTAATTACGCTTAAAGATAACAATGAATTGCTTTTTGATTCGGAGAAACTAGCTACTGCTAAACGAATAAAAGGAATTGTTAAGGTGTTTAAACGAGTTTCTAACCAAGTGGAAGAAACGCTATCGGATGGTAAATTCCCATTGATTTTAGCAGCAGACCATTCTTCTGCCGGTGGCACAATTGCAGGCATCAAAAAGAAGTATCCATCGAAGAGATTAGGAGCAATCTGGATTGATGCACATGCTGATTTACATTCACCTTATACTTCTCCGACCGGAAATGTACACGGTATGCCGTTAGCAACTGCCATTGCATTTGACAACAAAGAATGTCAAGTGAAACAGCCTCCGCAAGAGGCGATTGATCACTGGAATGAGTTAAAGGAAATGGGAGGTATGTCTCCGAAGCTAAAAACGGAAGATATCGTTTTTTTTGGAGTTCGGGATACAGAATTTCCTGAAGATGAGCTAATACGACGTGAAGGAATAAAAAACTTTACGGTAGCTGAGACAAGAGAAAAGGGGATAAAAGAAGCTTGTGAAGCGGCGCTTGAAATTTTAAAAAATTGTGACTTAATTTACATCTCTTTTGATGTAGACAGCATGGACTGTGACCTCGTATCAATGGGGACGGGAACTCCCGTTCCAAATGGCTATACCCCAGAAGAGGTAAATTCAATTATTCAAAATTTAATTCAATCAGAGAAATTGGTTTGTTTTGAAATGGTGGAAATTAATCCAACCCTTGACAATAAAAAAAACCTGATGGCTGAAACAGCCTTTGATATTCTGGTAAACACAACAAATACGTTAGAGAAGAAACTTTCTTGATGGAAAACTTAAACAATCAACTAGTAACTGCAATAAAAGAAACATTTGTTGCTCTATTTGAAACTGCTTTGGATGACCCCCAAATTCAGCTTCAAAAAACTCGAAAAGAATTTGAAGGAGATATTACTTTGGTTGTTTTCCCATTCTTAAGAATTACAAAAAAATCTCCTGAACAATCTGGTGAGGCGATTGGTGAATATTTAAAAAATAATATTGATTTAGTTGTTGATTACAACGTCGTAAAAGGCTTTTTGAACTTAGTAATAAACTCAAGTTATTGGTCTGATTTTTTGAAGTCAATAGTTACAATGTCTGCATTTGGTTATGCCCAACTGAACTCTAAAGAAAGAGTAATGGTTGAGTATTCTTCTCCGAATACCAATAAACCATTGCACTTAGGTCACCTGCGCAATAACTTTTTAGGAAACTCAGTTGCGAGAATATTAAAGGCGAATGGTTATGAAGTAGTAAAGGTTCAAATCATAAACGACCGAGGAATACACATTTGTAAGTCAATGGTGGCGTGGCAGAAGTTTGGTAATGCTGAAACACCTACGTCAACCGGATTGAAAGGAGACAAGTTGGTTGGTAATTATTACGTTCGTTTCGATCAAGAATACAAGAAGGAAATAGCGGCATTAATTGCTGCTGGTAAAACAGAAGAAGAAGCCAAGAAGGAAGCACCAATTATTGTAGAAGCTCAAGAAATGCTAAGACAATGGGAAGCTGGAAAGCCTGAAATCGTCGAGCTTTGGAAAACCATGAATTCATGGGTTTATAAAGGCTTTGAAAGCACTTATACTACCATGGGTGTTGATTTTGATAAGTTGTATTACGAATCAGATACCTACTTAATCGGAAAAGAGAAGGTATTGGCGTATATTGATACGGAGTCTTTATATAAAAAGGACGATGGTTCCATTTGGATTAATCTTGAGGGAGATAAGCTAGATAATAAAATACTATTACGTTCAGACGGCACGTCGGTTTACATTACACAAGACATTGGAACTGCGATTATTAGAGAAGAAGAATTTCATTGTAAGAATTACTATTACGTAGTAGGGAACGAGCAAGATTATCACTTCAATGTGCTAGCGTTGATACTGCAGAAAATGGGATTCGATTGGGCAAAAGGAATTGAGCATCTTTCCTATGGTATGGTTGATTTACCTTCTGGTAAAATGAAGTCAAGGGAAGGAACCGTTGTTGACGCCGATGATTTAATGCTAGAAATGAAAAATACGGCACAAGAAATTTCTGAGGAACTTGGAAAGTTGGAAGGAATGGAAGATGAGGAGAAGCAAGACTTGTTTTGGCAAATTGGTTTGGGAGCTCTGAAGTATTTTATTTTGAAAGTAGACCCCAAAAAGAGAATGTTATTTGACCCGAAAGAGTCAGTCGATTTTAATGGAAATACAGGTCCTTTCATACAGTATACACACGCACGAATTAAATCTATCTTAAGAAAATCGAATTATATCGAGGGTTCGTTGGATTTTAAGAACGCCCCGTTAGATGTTGAAGATATTTCTGTCATTAAGCAATTGTATGATTTTCCAGAAACGCTAAATGAATCTGCCATTCAAAAAAGTCCGGCGTTGTTGGCAAATTACATTTATGAATTAGTGAAGGTTTTCAATCATTTTTATCAAAATACAACACCTATTGTTAAGGAAGAAAATGAAGACATAAAGAACCTCAGGTTAATGATTTGTGCTAAAACAGCAGAGGCCATCTCAAACGGTATGTCTTTATTAGGAATTCAGGTTCCCGAAAAAATGTAGTATTCGATTTCATTTCTAATGAGGGTTAATTGTAAGGCTACATTATATCTTGTTCAAGGTTATAAAGGCTAGCTATATTCGTTAATTTTACATTTCTAAAAATTGTGAAGAAAGATGTTTGATAATTTATCCGAGAAGCTCGACAGAGCGCTGAAAGTATTAAAAGGTCAAGGTCAAATTAGTGAGGTTAACGTAGCGGAAACCACAAAAGAAATTCGACGTGCTTTATTAAATGCCGATGTAAACTACAAAACGGCAAAAAGCTTTTCTGATGCAGTAAAGGACAAAGCCATTGGTCAAAATGTTTTGACTTCAGTTTCCCCAAGTCAGCTTTTTACAAAAATTACCCACGATGAGCTTTCGAATTTAATGGGAGGTGAGCAAGTAGATATTAATCTTTCTGGAAACCCCTCTGTTGTTTTAATTGCCGGCTTACAAGGTTCAGGTAAAACAACTTTTTCAGGAAAATTAGCTCATTTGTTGCTGAACAAGAGAAAAAAGAACCCTCTTTTAGTAGCTTGTGATGTATACCGACCTGCAGCAATTGACCAATTACATGTGTTGGGCGAGCAAATAGGAGTAGAGGTCTATTCAGATAAAGACAATAAAGATCCCGTATCAATTGCGAAGGCCGCTATCGTTCATGCAAAATCAAAAGGTTACGATACAGTTATTGTAGATACAGCAGGTCGTTTAGCAGTTGACGCGCAAATGATGGCTGAATTAGCAGCCGTTAAAAAGGCAATTTCTCCTTCTGAGACGTTGTTTGTGGTTGATTCCATGACCGGTCAAGATGCAGTGAACACGGCAAAGGCTTTTAATGAAAAAATTAATTTCGATGGGGTTGTATTAACAAAATTAGACGGTGATACAAGAGGTGGAGCAGCATTGTCCATTCGTTCTGTAGTTGACAAGCCAATCAAGTTTGTAGGTACAGGTGAGAAAATGGAAGCCCTTGATTTGTTTTACCCTACAAGGATGGCCGATCGTATTTTGGGCATGGGAGATGTTGTTTCTTTGGTAGAAAGAGCACAGGAACAATATGACGGGGAAAAAGCGAGAAGACTGCAAAAAAGAATTGCTAAGAATCAATTTGACTTCAATGATTTCCTTGATCAAATTAACCAGATTAAGAAAATGGGTAATATGAAAGATTTGGTGGGAATGATTCCTGGAGTTGGTAAAGCAATTAAAGATGTAGACATTGATGATGATGCTTTTAAAGGAATAGAAGCCATGATTCATTCAATGACTCCTGAAGAAAGAGGGAATCCGAAAATCATTAACGGTAAAAGAAGAAAGCGAATTGCTGATGGAAGTGGAAATTCTGCACAAGAATTAAACAAATTAATGAAGCAGTTTGAACAAACCAGCAAGATGATGAAGATGATGGGAAATAAAGAGAATATGGCTAAAATGATGAAAAATATGCCACAAATGCCAGGCGGAATGGGACGATAATTATGCAACTATTAGACGGTAAAAAGACAGCTACAGAAATCAAATTAGAAGTAGCCGAAGAAATCAACAGAATCAAAGCTAAGAATGGAAAAATTCCGCACTTAGTTGCTGTATTAGTAGGTAGTAATGGAGCAAGTGTTACTTATGTTGATGCAAAAATTGCCGCCTGCGAGAAAGTAGGAATGCGCAGTACCATTGTTCGGTTGAATGAGACCGTTTCCGAAAGGGAATTACTTGAAGAGGTTGATCGTTTAAACAAGGACGATGATATTGATGGATTCATTGTTCAATTACCTCTACCAAAACACATCAGCGATAAAAAGGTGACTGAAGCCATCTCACCAAGTAAAGACGTTGATGGTTTCCATCCTTGGAACATTGGCAAAATGATGTTGAATTTACCTGCCTTTTTACCGGCAACACCATTTGGAATTTTGCAATTAATTGAACGTTATAATATAGAGACTAACGGCAAACACTGTGTTGTGGTAGGCAGAAGTTCAATTGTAGGTTCTCCTATTGCGAACTTAATGTCAAGAAATTCATACCCTGGAAATTGTACCGTAACATTAACTCACAGTAGAACTGTCAATTTAAAAGAAATCATACTCTCAGCAGACATTTTAATTGTTGCCCTGGGCAAGCCTGAATTTATAACGGCTGATATGGTGAAGGAAGGTGCAGTAGTGTTTGATGTTGGAATTACAAGGAAAGCAGATAAATCAAAGAAGTCTGGTTATAAACTATACGGTGATGTAGATTTTAAGGGAGTTGCTGAGAAAGCTTCTTTCATCACTCCAGTTCCCGGAGGTGTTGGGCCAATGACCATCGTTTCTTTGTTGAAAAATACCTTATTAGCTGCAAAAGGGAAGTAGGGTCTGTAGAACGACACTGGAAGACAATCGATCACCTGTATTGGTCTTATCTTTGAGGCTCTCACCATCGTTTATTGATTAAATGGCCGCACAGATTTCAAAATTATGGCATCTCAAACAAATTAACTTGTTCAAAAACCTTGGTGATGATGAGTTGGCAGAGTTAGATGACTTGACAGTAATGAGAACTGCCGGTAAAAACGAATTTATATACTTCCCAAAAAAAACCTAGTATAATTTTATTTTTTCTTAAAGCTGGCCGTATAAAAATAGGCAGCTACCCTGAAGATGGAAAGGAAATTATAAAAGCAATACTTTACCCAGGAGAAGTTTTTGGCGAGAAGGAAATTGTAGGCGAAGAGAGCCGCAAAGACTTTGCTATAGCCATGGACGCAGAAACTAGAATGTGCACGTTAAATTTAGATCAGTTTAAAAAGATGATGGAAGATAACGCTCAATTGAGCTTAGATGTAACGAAAACGATTGGGGAAAAACTGAGAAATATTGAAAGAAGATTGGAATCGTTAATTTTTAAAGATGCTAGGGAGCGCATTATTGACTTTATGAAGGAAAAGGTCGGTAAGTATGGTAAAAAAATTGGAGTAAAGGTGCTAGTAAAACATGACTTGACTCACCAAGATATGGCCAACCTTACAGCAACCTCTGGGCAAACTATAACCACCGTTTTAAATGATTTAAAAGAAAAAGATTTAATCTACAAGGAACGCAAACGTTTCTTAATTCGCGAAATAGAAAAGTTAGCCTAATGTATACTTTATTTACTACTTAAAATTGCACCCAATATGATCAATTTGAAACATTTATGTCGAATAATAAAATAGTGTTCAGAAAAGTAAATGTGGATAAATCTGCTGAAAGACCGCCACTATAGATATTTGCTTTTCCAGCACTTTTTGCTGAAACAGAGCTGTTAAGCTATGTCAGTGATATTATTGAGTATTGCAAAAAAAAATCTCAAACCAGATAGTTTGAGATTTTGAAGTCTTAAAGAAATATATTGTTCTAACTTTCTTCCCTAGGGTTACCTGGACTTACTTTTAGATTTCTTCCTAAGTGGTCAAAGCCATTTAATGCTTCAATCGCTTTATTTCCAGTTTTATCGCTCATTTCAACGAAACCAAAACCTTTAGATCGACCAGTGAATTTGTCTTGAATAATTTTTACTGAGGTGACATCACCAAACTCAGCAAAAAGATTTCCTAAATCGTCTTCAGTAGATTTATACGAAATATTTCCTACGTAAATGTTCATGATATAATTGATTAGTTTAAAGCAAAGAAAAGAAATATTTTATAAATATTTGGGTTTCAATAAAAATATCGCTCGGTTATTGCGCTAAGAAGAAACCTGTCGATGGTTTAATTCGCACTTATGGCACTCTGAAATTCTTTTACATATTGGTCCCAAGGAGTTGATTGATAAGCTCCTTCTCCAAAATACTTTATAATTTCTTCTAAACTTTTTGGATCTTGATAGCCTGCAATCGCAGGGTGCATGAGTTCAACATTTTCATCGAGGTAAACAATTGATGGGTAAGTCATTTTGCCATTTAATAGAGCAACTGCAAGTTGATGTGGTCCTCTTCGCTGCGTTAAGTTTTCGTTAATAAATGTTTGCTGACCCAAAATGACCGTGTCTTTCCGCTCGGCGTTTAATTTAACCGCCCAATAATTAGCGTTAATGTATTTTATAATTACAGGGTTTGTAAACGTGTTTGCATCCATTTTCCTGCACCATCCGCACCAGTCAGTGTAAACATCTACAATAAACTTTTTTGGTTCTTTTTCATTTCGCTTCACAGCTTCTTCTAAACTCAACCACTCAATTCTATATTTTTGTGCAGCACTGCTTAGACCTAATAGCACGCAAAACAATAGAGGCAATAATTTATTCATAAAATAAAGGTCACATTTTTTTTTAATTGTTAAGGTGAATTTTTGTTAAACTAATTTTTAGGTAAATAGGGCTTTAAATCAACAGTATTTTCAATCAGAAAGCTATCTTTGTTTTAATGAAGAGCTTTGGGCTATTTTTATCGTTTATGTTTTCCTTCTGTGCTTTGTGGGCACAAAAAAAAATGCTACCTGACGATAGTTTACAGTTCATCTATAGGAATATAGGGAGGTATTCTATTACTCAAAGCGAGCCATATTTTGATGTTTCCTCCTTCAAAAGATACCGTCCGCTACCGAATGAAATTAGTGCTTTTGCAAGGTCGGGGAACAATGGGTTGCCAAGTCATTCGTACCGTTTTTCTGGACAATATTGGAATTCAAATTCAATGTTAGGTGGTTTTCAACCTCTGTTATTCTCAAAAGATTCTTTGCGATTTTACACTTCTTCGAGACCTTTTACGCAGCTCAGTTACTTCAATGGATCAAAGGGTGAACAGCAGTTCAGCATTTTTCATACCCAAAATTTAGGGGAGGGAATGAACTTAGCATTCAATTATAGAAGAATTACATCTGAAGGATTTTACATTCGACAATTGACTACCCACGCTCAATTTAATGCTACCATAAAGTTAAAAAGTAGAGACCAACGGTTTAATACTGATCTGTATTATTTGATTAATTCGATAGAAAATCAAGAGAATGGAGGAGTTGTAATAACAGATAACGAATCAGAAACTGACAACACAGTTTTGTTGGCGATCAATTTGAGAAATGCTCAGAATCAGTCAAAATCGCAGGATTGGGGAGCGAAATCTACTTACGATTTAATGTATACCAATGATTCAACCAAAGAGCCATTACTTTCAGTTTCACACGAATTCAATTGGTTAAAGGTAAGTCGCAAGTACTTCGACAACTTGATTGAATCTCCAGACTTTTACGAGACCAGTATTTTTGATGAAATGAATAGTAACGACACTAGTTTTGCTCAAACCATATCAAACGAAGTGTTCGCTAATTTTTGGGGAGATAAAATTCAATTAGGTGCAAGAAATGAGCAACTACAATGGTTCCAAAACTATTTAATTCAAGAACAAACAAGTTCTAACTTTCTGCTTGCAAAAGCAAACATAATTGCAGCAGGAGTGCACTTTGCTACTTCTTTTGAAAAAGGTATATCGGGGTTTCATAAAAATGAATTGGACTGGAAACTAAGCGCAGCACTTAACGATAGTATGTCTTTTCAACCAAAGTTGTACAGCAGAATTAGTCGAAAGCAAAGTGATTATTTGTTTACCAATCAAAGAGCGAATCGTAATTATTTTAACGCCAATCTGAACACTTCGAATCAGGTTCAAATTGGAGGGGTAATGCGGCAAGAAAAATATCGTTTTACGGTAGATGTGAACTACAGGTTGTTGACCGATTATGTTTACTTAGATAGTATGCAGGATCCTCAACAAGATGGAGATCAGATTTCAATTTTACAAATCAATTTGAAAAATAATTTTATTTTCTTCAAAAATTTTAGGTGGAATAACCACTTGCAATTTCAGGTCATCTCAAAGACTGAGGTTTTGCCTTTACCTGCTTTTAGTTCTTTTCATTCGCTGTTTTACGACAATGACTTTTTCACTAATTCCTTGAAATTTCAATTGGGTGCAGACGTTGCATTTATTGGAGATTATGGAGGTTACGCGTATTCTCCTAGTTTGGCGCAGTTTTATTTGCGAAATGAAAATGCAGCGGCGTTGGGTAATATCATTCAACTGGACCTGTTTTTGAACTTGAGAATTAATAAAGCGGCTAGAATTTTTGCCAAGCTAGAAAACATTACAGGCAAGCAATTCTCTGAAGAGTCATATCGCATAAAGAATTACCCAGTTCCTGGTAGGGTATTGAAATTGGGCTTGAGCTGGAGAATGTTGAATTAAGAAAACACCAAATATTGTTCCTTTAACTTATTTGATTGTCACCATTTGACCAATGGTAACAATTCCTATAAGCAGGATAAATAATAGAGATAATTTTCGAAATTTACTTTGAGGGATGTAGGCTAATATTTTCTTTCCAACAAACGAACCGAATAAACCAATAACAAACAAATAGGGCACATATTTTAGGTCGTGTTGGTGAATGTAACCGTTGTTGTAGTAAACAAAAGTTCGAGAAAAGTCGATCATAAAATCGATGAAGGCCGAAGTTGCAATGAACATTTCATTGAATCAAATAAATCAAAATTTGGCACAAATTCCAAAAGAAGAGCTGTTTATGATTCATTGTGCGGGAGGTTATCGTAGTATGATTACCGCTTCTATTTTGAAACAACGAGGTTGAAATAACTTTGTAGATGTTAGAGGTGGAATAGATGCCATTAAAAATACGGGAGTTTCCTTAACGGAATACGTTTGCCCAACAACATTACTGTAATTAACCAATTATATATTTCAATGCCTTCTTGACCTCGGTTGAGAAGGCATTTTCTTTAGTAAAATTTAGCACTCGAAGCAGAGTTGGCATGCATAGAAAGCTTAACTTTGTAATATATTGGGGCCGACCGGTATCGACAGCGAGATGAATGAATGAGTAAGCAGGTCGAGTATTTAGTGAGTAACTCGTTAAACTTAACACTAAAAGTCTATAAACGACGACAATAATTACGCGCTTGCAGCGTAACACTCTATAGAGGTTACAATTAATTCGGGACAATAGTTTCGAACAAGCATTTCTCTCAGGGGTTCCGCTCACTAATACCCTGGTCAAGAGGAATCGACATTTTGAGCTAGTCAATTTGGAACCTAGACGGGTTGGCGAAACTAAATAGGATAAGGTATAAATTGGGTGTTTACTTCCGGTTTATATTCGAAAACCAATAGTAGAATAAACTTGTAGAAAGCTTCTTGATTCCTTGTTTGGACGAGAGTTCGAATCTCTCCGGCTCCACGGCATTATTCCCTAAAATAAATATTTATTTTAGGGAATAATTTTTTGATTAAATTTTTATTAAATAAAAAATATAATAAGTGATACGAGTTCCTCTGGCAACAGAAAAAAGGAAGAAGAAAAAGTATGTTATTTCAGAAAAAAATTCCTAGCTCATTCCCAAAGATAATTTTGGGAAACTAGAAAGAGGGAAGGTTTTAAATAGTAAATCTAGATTTTCTTAAAAATTCGTTTAGTGTTAAGTGAGTATATGAAGTTACGATTCCTTTTGACTCCACTAACTAAAGCTTAACACAAAATTGTTGAGCTTTAGTTTGGTTACAAGGATCAACATCTGAGATGACCACCGGCTATCGCTAGTCGCAGTAACCTGAATTTTAGATGAGGAATTTATTATTCTTTAGAACTTTTAAGCTCTGAAATATCTAATTTTTCACTTTCTTTATCTTAATAATATTCAAACTATTTAAAATTCTCATGATGAAAAATGTGGGGTCAAATTCGTGCCAACGAACGCCGCCGAAATTTGGATTTCCGCTGCGCTTGTGGTGATTGTTATGGTACGATTCACCCATCATTAAAAAATCGAACGGCAAGAAGTTTTTTGACGTGTCCTTTAGTTTAAAGTTAACGTAGCCATAAATGTGAGCAAACCAATTAATAATAGCTCCGTGGATTGGAGCCATTAAAAAGGTAATTGGTAGAAATAACCATTGCCACCATGCTGTTGCAAAAAAATAGAAAAAGGCCGTGTATCCTACTCCCCAAAGTACCCTAGAAAGCATAGAGCTTGCAAATTTATCAAAGCTTTCCCATTGAGGAACATTGGTTAAAAAACGCTCTTCAACCTCTATTTTCATTTTATTAATGTTTTGATAGGTGTCTTTTGTTTTTAACATCATTTTGAATAAGTTATCATCGTATTTTGGCGAATGCACATCTTGTGGGGTATCTGCATAGGCATGATGAATGCGGTGCATAATACCATAGCCATAAGCGCTCAAATAACTACTTCCTTGGAAAATCCAAGTTAACACATAGGTTACTTTTTCCATGCCCCGTGACATGGTAAAGGTTTGGTGGGCAGCATACCGATGTAAAAAAAACGTTTGAAAAAAAAGTCCTCCGTACCAAAGTACGATTAAGAATATGAGAATTGCCATAAGTTAGTGCTATAAGTATTTTTTAAAGTTCATCATTACTAAAACAACTTAAAGCAGAATAGTTCTATTTTTCACAAAATAATTTTTTAACATTTTAAAAGGAATTTAATTAGTTGCAGGTGCAACTAATTCCTAAAATTCGTTAAACACTTACTCAAAGATATCGTAGCATTACAATACATGCTTGATATTAATATGATTGAGGATGATATACGAATAATTCGGCGATACGGGTTTCAAAGAAGATAGGGACATTGATTATAAGTTGAAAACTTTGATGTTTCAACAAAATTGCGTGCTTCAGAAAGTTTCATATAAAGCAGATAGAAGTTCGCTTCTCGAATTTATCTTAGCAAAGTAATGTTCCCTGATTTTGTAATCACCTTATCGCCAAAGGTTAAGGCTTCTACTGTATAAACATAGGTTTCAATATTTTGCTCTTTTCCTTTGTAAACACCATTCCAACCAACTTTAAAATCAGTGCTTTCGAATACCAATTCTCCAAAACGATTGTAAATTTTGAAGGCTATGAGTTCTTTCAATCCCCAACCTTTAGCGTAAATAATATCATTAATTCCGTCGTTATTTGGGCTGAAAGCCGACGGAACATCTAACGAGTATTTTTCTTCCACCTTAATCTCAACAGTATCTCTTACTGTAAAGCATCCAAATTTATCGGAAACCACTAGGTAATAGGTCGTAGTTTGTAAAGGTGATGCAATCGGGTTAGGGCAGTCGGCACAACTTAAACCCTCAGGAGGAGTCCAACTGTAAGTATATCCGTTTCCGGCATTCGTATTTAATTGGTAACTCTCTCCAATAATGATGGTAGTGTCTAATAGAATAGAGGGAATTGGCTCTTGAATCACTTCAACAAAAATACTAGCTGTGTCAAAACACGTGCTCGGATTACTCACTCTAACTTTATATCTGGTGTTCGTTTGTGGAATTACAATAGGGTTCGGGATACTTGTATCGTTAATAAATACATTTGGCGACCATGAGTAAAAGTCTCCATCAGAAGCACTCAGTTGAACAGATTGACCAATACAGATTCCTGTATCATTACTAACGAGGGCTATTGGCCTTTCAAAAACATCTAACTGTTTTATAGCAGTATCAATACATCCAATAGTTGAAGTAATCGCTAATTGAATAAAGTAGCTTCCAGGTGTATTGTATTGTATCGTTTCTTGTGATTGGGAAGAAGAAAAGCCTTGTCCTTGACCAAAATTCCATCTAAAACTGTTTGCATTGATAGAAGTGCTACTAAAAGTTGATAAAAATGGAGCACATCCTGTATCGCTTGTCATGGTAAAGTCTGCCAATACATCAGAAATTTGAATTGAATCAGTTATGGGTACGGTGCAAGTTCCACTCGCATCGCTTAAAATTAAGCTAACATAGATTTTGCCAATTGTTCTATATATATGGGTTGCGGTTGCTCCGCCGGTCTGTGTATTCCCATCGCCAAAATCCCAAACATAACTACTAACATTTCGCTGACTGTCTAAGGTGAATGTAAAAGGTTCATTTACACAACCTGTATTTTTATCTATAGAAAAACTTGCCTCTGGCCCATTGGTTTGAATGTATTGAAGTTTGGAAACACTGTCAATGCAGCCATTCGGCGTCTCCACTAATAAGGATACGTCAAACTTGCCTACGTTTTCAAAAATGAAACGAGGATCATTTAAAACGGAGAAGTTAGCTCCAATGTTCCAAAACCATTTTACAATGTTGCCCTTCGATGTATCTTGAAATTGAACTTCCAAAGGATAACAAGTAGAAATTGTAGTGTTGGCTGTAAAACCAGCGACTGGGTTAGCTTCAACTCGGAAGAAAACGGAATCGAATAGAATGCATGCATTAGAGTTTTCCCCTCTTAATTTTACATTGAAAACACCTACCGAGTCGAAGGTATGGTATACCGTATCTTGATTCGTTACAAGAGTATCTCCATCTCCAAAGTTCCAAACAAAAGAATTGTTGCGGTCATTTGATGTATTTCTAAGAAGAATTGTTCTTCCCTGACAAATGTTATTGTTTGAGATTGTCCGAATGGAAACATCGAAAGGTTGTAAGTTAAAAAGGTTGGGTAACGCAACTGTATCGCTGCAACCAAATATGTTTTCCGTGTAAAGCGTAATTGAGTTCTGACCTGCTGTTGTGTAACGATAACTTGTATCTATTGTAAACAAAGTATCTCCGTCGTCCATTAAAAACAAGGTATCTCCAACGCCCATTATAAAATAACTCTTTGCAGCTAACGTGTCGAAAACACTTGTGTTGGTTAAATTGATATCAACTGGTAAACAGTTGCCTAGCAGATTGTAATTAAAGCTGGCTTGAGGTTTCGACACGTAAAAATCTCTAAATCGCTCATATTCACAGCCTACTTGGTCTTTCCCTTTATAACCAATTGTGTATACTCCTCGTTGGTTAAAGGTATAGTTAAATGAATCTCGTTGACTAACCGGAAGTCCATCTAGAGTCCAAACCAGGCTATCTAGTCTTACGAGGCTATTTTGCCAAATCAAATTATCTTCTCCTAAACAAAAATTGGATTTTCCTGGTCGAATAATAGGAGGAGTTATAATTTCTAAAGGAACATTGACCGTATCCGAGACAGGAGCACAACCATTTGTATCGTTATAGACGGTAAAAATATATTGTTGTGTTCTCAAAGAATCGTAGGTATGGCTGGTAATTAAGTTCGTCGTGTCAAAAATGCTAGAGTCACCAAAGTCCCAAGAAAAGCGAGTTGTACCATACACAATCGCGTTGAAATTCACTAAATTTCGATTGAGACAATTGGAAGAAAAGTCAGTGGATTCAATGATTGGTCCTTTCACATAAAATGCACTATCAATAAAAATTACTGAGTCACAACCATTGTTTCCCTGTCTTACCTTAAGGCTATAATAGCCCGTATCTGTAAAGAGCGTAAAAGGTGTCGTATCTCTGACGTTGTCTGGTACAACAGAATCTTTTTTGTTGGTAGTCAAGTTTTCTATAATGTAGGCGATAAAATTGGGTGTCGAGTCATTTGGATTAATGTTTACGACAAAGAAAGAATCTGCATAACATACTTCCCTCGGAAAGAAATTGACAATGGGTGCAATTTTACTTCCTAACAAAATATCTAGTGACGTGGATGTTTTGCAACCGTCAGCACTTATAACAGATAGCTTAATAGTTCGCAATGTGTCGTCGGTTATGACTAGGTCTTGGGGTGGATTCGAACCAATGTAAGTGCTGCTATCGGGAAATTTCCAAGTAAAGACATAATTACTGGTTTGAATCGGAGTAAAAATAGTGCTATTGAGTTCAACAACAGATGGAAAGCAACCACCCAGAATTGGCCCGTAAAAAGTGGGAAAATCGTTAGTTATAAATACTAATGTTGTATCAAATACTCTTTGAGTAGGTTTGAAGATGGTGTCCTTGCATCCATTAGCGCTTGTAACAATTAAAGAGTCCGAAAACCTTCCTTCTCTACTTCCATAATAATGAACGGGATTTTGATCAGAGTATTTAGCAAATAATTGAGGAATATCATTTGTGTCTGATGTGCCAACTTTCCAAGCCCATCGAACAGCATTGTATGATTGGTCAATAAACACAGCTGAGTCACCTCGATTACATTTAAATGTGTCAACAGTAAAATTTGCAGTTACTTTCTCAATTCTAATGGTATCATATTTAATAACTGTGCAACCTGTAGCGAATGCTCTAAGTGTAATGATGAAAGTTCCTGAGTCGCTAAAGGATTTAGTTGGGAACCTTGAAACGGAACCAGTACCATCACCAAAATCCCATAAATAAGAATCGGCATCAGTAGAGCTATTCGCAATTAGTAAGGGAACACCAATACAAAATGTATCACCATTGAGACTAAAGTCAGCTTTTGGTTGCCTGAGTCGAATATAGTTTGAGTCTGTTTTTGTATTCGTACAACTAGGGTCGGTAGCTGTCAACGAAACAGTGTAGGCTCCATAACCACTGTAAGAATGTGTAGGATTCTCTTGGGTTGACGTTGTGTTATCGCCAAAATTCCACAAATATGTAAGGTTAAATCCAGTTGAACCATTGATAAAACTAACAGTTAACGAATCAGCACAAGTTGATCTTGGTCCACTTGCCGTAAAAGCAGCAATGGGTGAAGGAGTAGCGTTGATTGGTCCAAGTAAAATAGTACTGGTACAACCGTTGGTGTCAATAACTTGTAAACTCGGAGAAAAACTGCCTTGAACTTGATAGGTGTGGGTTACACTAGGGTTATTCGGCGCTTTGCTACCATCCTTAAAATCCCAAATGTATCGAGTTATTTGACCATCGCCTAAGATGGTTGTAGAGTTAAAATTAACAATTAATGGCGAACAGCCTCCGTTTGGTGTAAAGGTAAAGTTAGCTGTGGGATTCTTGTACACTTGTATGTAACCTGTTTTGGTTATGGTTTGGCTCACGGTGCCATCACTCACATTTAAAGTTACCGTGTAGCTGCCGGGAGAGGTATAACTGGCTGATGGGTTCTGTAAAGTGGAATTGTTTTGATTCCCAAAAGACCACGACCAAGAGGTTATTGAAGGGTCTCCGGTAGGCGTGAATTGAACATTTGAAAGAGAGCCGCAACCTTCTGTAATATTCGCGCTGAAATTGGCATTCAATCGCGCTGAAGCATTAAATCCGAAGATTAGAAAAATAAAAATGCTAAGTATTTCTTTCAATTTCAATGGCTCTGATTAACGGTTAAATAGTTTTCTCCTACTTTTACAATCAATGTCAAAAATATGGTTAAACCTCTGTTTTTTAGTTTTTCTTTCGGTTTTTACGGAAGATACTTATTCACAAGACGTACATTTCTCGCAAAGGTTGGTTGGTGATCGACAGCTTAATCCAAGTTTTACAAATCGGTTCGAAGGAAACTTTCAGGTCATCACTGCATATCGTCAACAATGGCAATCGGTTGGGGTGCCATTTACGACTGGAAGTCTATTTTTTACTAAAAAGTTTAAAACATCAATTCCCGTTGTAGAATGGTTTGCCGGTATTGCCTACGCAAACGACCAAAGCGGAGATGCAAAACTAACGATGAATCAATTTCAATTGAACGCAGGAGCATCTTACCGCTACTCAAAGCACAAATTTACATTTGCCATTCAAAATGGTTGGATA
This sequence comes from Vicingaceae bacterium, assembly GCA_028245195.1. Lineage (GTDB taxonomy): Bacteria > Bacteroidota > Bacteroidia > Flavobacteriales_E > Vicingaceae > NORP294. The sequence continues at coordinate 74,076 of JAOKCF010000006.1, forward strand.
GCTAAATCATTAAATCAAGGTGGTTTAAGCTTTCCTTCTCAATACGACCGAAACACTGGAGGATTTAATGAAAGTTTAAGCAGTGGAGAAGCCTTTGCTGGGGAAAATAAATCCTACTATGATTTATCCATTGGAGCTACTTGGGAAACCGAATTTGGGAATGATTGGAAAATGACTTCAGGCTTGTCAATGAACCATTTAATTGAACCAAAAGAAAGTTTTTTCGACCAAGTGAATCAGAAAAATAGAGGAGTTGGAGGACAATTTCTTGCAGAGAAGCAACTCTATGAAAAGTTAAACTTTCACCCTTATTTGAGCTATTATTGGGCTAGAGGAGCTTCAGAAATGTTAATTGGTTCAGCTGTTTCATTTCCGTTAGAAGGCTTTAAGAAAATTGACGAATTGAAACCTTTCCTCTATTTAAGAACCGGTCTTGACAGAATAACTGATGCATTTGTTATCGGTAGTCGGGCAAGTTTTAGCAAATTCGATCTAGGGCTCTCGTATGATATTAACATTTCCGATTTAGAGCTTGCTTCTAATTACCAAGGAGGTATCGAACTGTCTTTAATTTTTACTGCTAGAAATCCTAAACTAAAAAACATTCGAATTCCCTGTGAACGTTACTAGATCTACCTTTATTTTAGCAGCTTTACTTTGTTCTCTGCTTGGGTTTTCTCAAATAGATAACAAACAGCACTCTGCAAGTAAGTTGAAGAAACTGGCTCAAGCTGCTGAATACATTAGGGACTGGGAAAGTGCTGCCGAGTATTATACTATATACTTAGATAAAAAATCACCAGACTATAAAGTGTTATATCATTTGGCCGAAGCTCAGCGTAAAGGAGGGAGTTATAAGGCAGCTCAAAATAATTACCAAACTGTATTTGAAAAAGAAAATAATAAATTTCCATTAGCGGGGTTTTATTATGCTAAAATGTTAGTATCCAATGGTAATTGTAAAGAAGCTTTGCCGATTTTAAAGAAGTTTAGAAAGGATTATCGTGGAGAAAAGGAGGATAAAACATATTTGCGTTTAGCTAAGTTTACCAGTGAAGCTTGTGAAGAATTAAATACCAATAAGGTCTCTAAATATAAAATAAAACCTCTTTCTGAGAATATTAATGGTAGTCATATCGAAGGCTCTCCAATCTATTTAGACAATGAAACGATAATTTATAATTCGTTAAATACTAAGGGGAAACTGGTTTTTAACGTGGAGCAAGATGAAATACCAAAGCGTAAGTTTTATGTGGCAGAAAAGGATTATGGAGTTTGGGAACACAAAAGCGAATGGCAACAAACAGAGCTTTATTTACAATATGAAATAGCAAACGGAGCTTTCAACCCGGAAGGAAATCGTTTTTATTTTTCTGCTTGTGAAGTAAATAGCATAGGCAAGATGGCCTGTGATATTTATGTAATGCAACAAGAAGCGGGAGAATGGAAGCCGGCTAAAAAACTTCCTGCTATTGTTAACTCGCCTATTTATACTGAAACACAGGTTGCTGTTGGGTTGGATGAGAAAGATCAAGAAACTGTCTATTTTGTATCTGATAGAAAAGAAGGAAAAGGTGGTTTAGATATTTGGTATACAACTTATGATGCCTATAAAGACAGATATAAATCGTCAAAAAATTGTGGCTCAAAAATTAATTCAGTGGGAGATGAGATGACTCCTTCTTACCAGCCTTTAAACCGCACGTTGTATTTCAGCAGCGATGGTCATCCAAATTATGGGGGCTTGGATATTTTTAAATCAAGCGGCACAAGAACGAAATGGACGGAGCCAGAAAATATAGGCAACGAGATAAATACTGCTGCAGATGAATTGTACTATGTTGAGAGTAAAAAAGGAGGGGAGGGAATCTTCGCAAGTAATCGCCTAAAACCGGGAGGAGAAGATAAATTTTGTTGCGATGACTTGTATGAATTTAAAGATGTGAATCTAATCCAAATCATGGTTTCTGGAGCTATGGTTGATAAAATGAAGACTGGAGCTGACCGTTACATGGAGGGAGTTCAAATTAAGTTGTTTAGAAAAGATCCAAGAACCGGCGAAGAAGTGCTGCTTCAAACGGTAAAAACAAAAGTAGATGGGAAGTATCAATTTCAATTAGAACCTGATCAATTTTATACGTTAAAAACTGAAAAAGTTGGGTTTTTAATTCAAGAACACGATATCATTACAACCGGTATTGAAAGAAGTAGAAGATACATCAAAAACTTTTCATTAGAATATTATTTTGGGAGGAGTATAGTGGTTGAGAACATTTACTACGATTTCGATAAAGCGACATTAACGGAAGCGTCAAAAATCACGATTGACACCACCATTTATGAAATTTTGGTTGAAAATCCGCACATTATTATTGAGTTAAGCTCACATACTGACAGTGAAGGAACAGATGAATACAATGAAGACTTGTCTCAACGCAGGGCTGAAAGTGTTGTGAATTATTTGATTCAGAAAGGAGTTCCAAAAAAGCGATTGACTCCGAAAGGATACGGAGAAGGTAAACCGAGATTGCCAAATAAGAATTCTGACGGCAGTGACAATCCAGAGGGTCGAGCAAAAAATCGAAGAACTGAATTTAAAGTAATTGGAGAGATGGATGTTGAAGTGAATTACAAGGAGTAGTCAGGAAACTTAGTTTGAATAATACCTCCTATTACCTTTTTTACGGTTCGGATTAGTTACTTTTTTACCAATTCTCTTTTCCAACATGAGCATGAAAAATTGAGCTCTTGTATTGTAGTTTGCTTCGTAAATGGTATTGATGTCGCCACTTCTTTGAACTCCGATATTTTCATTCAAAATGTCATTCGCAATTAAATTGATTGCCCAATTGTCGTCATTAAACGATTTTCTAAAGCTAGCACTGATCAAATGAAAATCTTGTTCACTTACGAATCGAGTAGAAGCGAAGCGGTTGTATGAATAATCAACTTTGAAAAGCATTGTTTTTCCAATTTCATATTCCCCTTCACCAAACCAGCTATAATTACGAATGGTTTGATTAAAGTTACTATTGGCTTCATATTTTCTATCGTTGTAACTAATTGTTACACCCACTCTTACATTCCACTTTTCTTTTTTTAATCGCTCTAAACTTACTCTTGTAGAGTAGTTTGCTGAAAATACTTGAGTTTCTTCTGTGTTCAAGAAAACATCACTTCGGTCAAAATTTGCATTTGGATTGAAGCCAACTTTTATTTTTAATTTTTTCATAGGCATATTAATCCCACCGTAGAAATTGGCCCCTTGGTAGAAACCGGAGTTTTGCGGTGTAATAACTGTCGTGAAATTTTCATTTACAATTACTTGATTCAATATTCTATTGTTTGATACGGTCAATGAAGCTCCTGTATAAATATTCATTTGCTTCGCGGGGTCATAGGTCCAATAATTGAAACTAACTTGATGGTTATAGGTAGGAACTAAATCTGGATTTCCTATAAATAGTCGGTTAGTATTCGTATTGTCAGGAATAGTTACCAATTGGTCTAAATTCGGCAAGTTTGTTCTTGTGGAATATCTAATACTAAGGCTTTGTGAGCCTTTTAGCCTGCGCCTGTATGACGCAAATGGGAGTACGTATTGAAAATTACGATCAATATTTGTGACCTGAAGCTGTGTTTGGTTGAACGCAGAACCGAATGAGAAGTTACTTTTATTCTTGTTTCTTCTAAAGGTTAAGCTACCGCTGTTTTCAATCGCAACTCTTTCAAACGAGGAACTTAAACTATCATCAAAAATGGCTTCGCTTCCATTTTGACTGAGGTTAAAAAAATCTCTTTTAGGTTCCTGCCTTTCTTGCTCATTCGAATATCCAATAGTTGCTACCCAAAAACTATCCAACGGTTCTGTGTAACTAACTCCACCTCTCCATCTAGACTGTGTTTGATCATATTCTTGTCGCTGATTAATCGGAGTACCAAAAAGTTCATTGTTTATTTTCGTAGTGTTCTCTTGATTCAAGCCATAATGATTTAAGTATATATTTACATTTCTTCTATCTTTTTTAAATTTTCGCTTGTACGTTGCGCTGTTATAAGTACTTGACTTTTGTACTTCGTTATCGTTATTGTTCTGTGTAAAGTCGGTAGTTTCATTACTTGGCGTAAAAACTGTTCGGTTTCTATTATCGTAACGCTCATGATTTAAAAATAGGTTCGACCAAAGATTAATTTTTGTCATGCTATCTGCTTGCCAATCTGCTTTTAAGTTAAATGAATGATTTAACTTGTCTTCGTTGTTATTGATTTCTTGATTCGTTTTAAAGGTTTGACTTCGAGCAAAATTTTCAGTGTTGACAGCTTTATCCAGTTCACCGTTATTTTGAGTAAGGTAATAGAAGCCTTGAACTTCAATTTTTTTACTAAACTCATGATTTGCATTTATACCCAAAGACAATGCACTGTTGATTCCTTCGTTTCCTCCAATTCCTCGAATTAAATCTGTATTCCAATCGTTGCCTGGTGCAAATTCATTAAACTCTCTCCAAGAGAAAGGTTCCTCATTAATGTTGTTGGTATTTCCAATCACACTCATCTGAGTCTTTTTGTTAAATCGGTTATAATTTATTTTTCCTTTGTAGGTTTCTTCCGTTCCAACACCAGCCTTTACTCTTCCAAAAGAACCTTTCTTAAACTCTTCTTTTAGAGTAAGGTTAATAGTTTTTGTTTCTTCACCATCATCTACTCCAGTAAATTCTGCTTCTTTAGATTTTTTATCGAGAACTTCTACTTTGTCTATTGCCTTTGCTTCTATGTTTTTAGTAGCCATTTTGGGGTCGTCTCCGAAAAACTCTTTTCCGTCCACCATTATTTTTTCGACTTTCTTACCATAAGCGGTAATATTTCCATCTTTGTCTACTTCAATACCTGGCATGCGTGAAAGTAATTTCTCGACATCTGAGTCTTCCGCTACTTTAAACGCTGTGGCATCGTATTCAATTGTATCTCCCTTCATCTTCATTGGAATTCGCTCAGCAGTTACTTGTACTTCGCCCAATTCTACGTTACTAACTTTCAGTACCGTATTTTTTAGAATAATTTTATTTTCTTTCCAATCTGTAACCAACGGATTGTATATTGTTTTGTAACCGACGAAGGAATACTGCAAAAGGTAATCTCCTGATGCTTGTAAATCAACTAGATACTTTCCTTGGTTATTAGAGAGTCCAAATGCTACGATAGCAGAATCACTTTTACTTAGCAATACCACGGAAGCGAATGGCAGGCCTTCATTTTTTTCGTCTAGTAAATAGCCACTAATTGAAAACTGGGCTGATAAATTCCCAAAAAGAAAGATTAAAGTAGTAGTGAGTATGTATCGCATTAGGTAGTCTTTTCTGTTAGCCACCTTTCCAGTTTTGGTGGCGTGTATTTTTTCATTTTTTCTATTAAAATGTCTATGTTATTTTCGATTACAAGGGTGTCAAAATGTTCTTTTTTAAGCAGTCCTTCTTTAACCATGTGCTCCATTTGAGCCACTAAGTGATTATAATAACCGTTAACATTTAGAATTGCAGTTGGATTGAGGTGAAGGCCTAATTGGCCCCATGTAGCCATTTCGAATAATTCTTCAAACGTTCCAAACCCTCCGGGAATAGTTATATTTCCATCACTCAATTGGTTCATTTTAAGCTTCCTTTCATGCATCGAGTCAACCATAATTAATTCAGTTAAATCGAAGGCTGCTATTTCTCTTTTGTTTAGAAACTGAGGAAGTACTCCGATTACTTCACCACCTTGTGACAAGGAGCCTTTTGCAACAGCTCCCATGCAACCGACAGAAGCACCACCGTAAACTAATCCAATGTTGTGTTTAGCTAAAGCAGCACCTACCTCAAAAGCTTTCTCCATGTAAATGGGATCCTTACCTTCAGCAGATGCGCAAAAAACAGATAAGCGTTTCATAATTGATATTTAGGTGCGAAAATATGTTTTTCCTTGCAGCTATTCGGATTCTTAACCTCTATTAACTTTTTAGACGAGTTAATAAGTATACCAATGGCACCTTGTCGTCAAAGAGTTTTATTCAAAATTTACCTGGTTCAAAATCAACCATTTTTGAAATGAAATTGTATGGAGCATAGTCGTATTCTTTAAATGATTCTATCATTACATTTGCTCCTTTGAGTGCTCGACAAGTAGTTATGCTTTTATATCCATCAATTTTGAAGTCTTTTTGCTTGTAGAAAGTACACTTGAGCATCTGCTGCTCTGCCCATATTTTGATAAGTCATTCCAACCATTTTATAATAATTGGGTTCATTAGGGTTTAAAGTAATTGCTTTTTTGAAATAGCGTATAGCTCCTTCAAAATCACCTAAAGTACCTAGAGCAGATGCGTAGTTAGCCAGTCCGTCAATGTGATTAGGATTATTTGTAGCGTTCGTTCGTAACTACTTTTAGCTTGTTGATAACGTTGAGTATTGAAATACAAACTTCCAAGGTTAGAATATGCAGTGGCATTCGAAGGGTTTAATTGTGTTGCTTTCAAATAGTTTTTTTCTGCACTCTTAAAGTCATTCATTCTAAAATAAGCTAATCCAACGTCAGCGTATGCTTCTGAATAGTTGGGATGTATAGCTATTGCTTTTTCAAAAGCTATGACTGCTTTTTGTAAATAGCGAATCTTTTCGTTTTGTGTTTTCGCTGATAATGCTTGGGTTTTCATCACCGCTAGTCCGTGGTGGTATTGACAGCGAGCGCTATTGCTGCAATTTTCAACATCAGTGCTGTATATCGTAAAATTATCTTTCCAATCTTTATTTCGATTAACGGTTTTAAAAGCGTACAAGGCCAATATAACTGTGCTAATTAAAATGAATTTTGATTGGTTTTTAAGAGTATATGGAGCTGAACTTTTACTGAATAATCGAATTAGGAAATAAGCACAGCAGATGGAAAAACCGAGTGACGGAATAAACAATAAGCGCTCTCCAAAGACCGTTCCAATCGTTAAGAACAAGTTGGAGTAAAGCGAAAAATTAACAAGAAAGAATAAAATGCCAAAGGCCAGAATTTTATTCGTTTTCCAACACTTAATGACAAGAAAAATTAGGCCGGCATAAAGTAACAAACTAATCCAAGAAAAAGGGTTCGCAAGTCCATTCAGTTCAATTTGACTCATGCTATAATCATTCATTAATGGATGTGGAATTACAAGTTTGTAGATGTACAGACCCATTATTTTTAAGGCAGTGGATAGCTTGACAATGAAGTTGGGAGCTGTAACTAACACATTGTCTAGACCTGCAATCTCCGAATTGTTATATTCACCTATCACTTTAGTGCGTGCAATAATGTAAACGACAGTTGGTATCAGGTATAGGGAACTTAATTTGATTGCTCTTTTCCAGGGTAAACCTAGAAGTAAAACAAGCATAAGAGGAATAGTTAGAACTAAGGTCAAGGTGCTTTCTTTTGCGAAGAACGAAATACCTATTAAGACAATACTTAGTATAAAATACCGATTTTTTTGATTGAACAAATATTTTATAAGTAGGAGGTAGGCTCCAATACAAAGATTAAAGACTATCAAATCATCAGCACTCTTTATGTTTGCCACTACCTCAGTATGAATGGGGTGTGCAATAAAAAGTAAAGAAGTTAAGAATGCAAGTAGCCAGTTGGATTGGCCAAATAATTGAATAAGCAAACTAAAAATAAGTATAGATAAAATCCCATATAGTAAAATGTTAACTAGATGAGCTAATTGAGGCTAGTCAGGCTCTAATTCCCACTGAAGAGCAAAAAGAGTTAAACTTAACGGTCGAAAGATAGTAGCTTGTTGATATCCAATGCCATAGTGGTAGTGAGTTTCCCAGATTGTTGGTATACCTTCCAACCCTTTTTTAACAACAAAATTATCTTTGATGGCAATGTAGTCGTCAAGAACATATTCATGTTGTAGAGTGTTAGAGTACAAAAACAAACAAAAAGTAAAAAGTACAAAGATTGAGAGTTTATTAGCCTTCATGAGTGCAATTATAACCAATGTACTGTTGAAACATCATTAAAATGAGGTAATATTTTAGCTCTTTGTTCGTAAATTTGCACCTTAATTACAATTATGGAAAAAGTAAAACCTATTCGATTTGTAAATCCAACCCAATCTGAATTTGTTAAAACTCTTAGAAAAAGAGTAGACAATTATTTCAAGGAAAAAAATATTCCTAAAACTGGAGGTATAAAATTCAAAATTAAAGCAGTTGTTATGTTAGCAATGTACACGGCTCCTTATTTTGTTCTTCTTTCTGGTGCGGTTACAAGTAGTTTAATTCAATGGGGCTTATGTGTTTTGATGGGTCTAGGCATGGCAGGAATTGGTCTGAGTGTTATGCACGATGCGAATCATGGAAGTGCTTCACGCAAGAAATGGTTAAATAAGTTTTTGGGATTTTCTATCAACTTTTTAGGTGGGAATATCAATAACTGGAAAGCTCAGCACAATATCATGCATCATTCATTTACCAATATTGAAGGTCATGATGAAGATCTAAATGCTGGTCCTGTATTGCGTTTTTCTCCTAAATCGAGAAAACTTAAAATGCACAAGTACCAGCACATTTATGCTTGGTTTTTATACAGTTTAATGACTCTCTCTTGGACTTTCCAGAAAGATTTTGGTGATATTCTGAGATATGAAAAAATGGGACTTTTAAAGCAACTTAAAACTACTTTGAGGAAAGAAATGATATTAATTATAGTTACTAGAGTTATTTACTTTATATATATGTTAGTAATTCCTTTTTTATTGATGGACGCAGTATGGTGGCAACTAATTATTGGATTTTTGACAGTACACTTCGCAGCAGGCTTTACACTAGCATCAATTTTCCAATTAGCACACGTAATGGAAGAGTTAGAATATCCTATTCCTACTGAAGGAAGTATTTTAAATCAATGGGCAGTTCACCAAATGAATACTACGTTAAACTTTGCAGGTAAGGATAAGCTACTCTCATGGTATGTTGGAGGTTTAAATTACCAGGTTGAGCATCATTTGTTTCCAAACATTAGCCACGTGCATTATTCTAAAATTGCACCTATAGTTGAAAAAACAGCAAAAGAATTTAATGTTCCTTATCACAATGTTCTTTCTTTTAGATCGGCATTGGCTCAGCACGGAAGGATGCTGTATAAATTAGGACACCAAGAAGTTTAAAAACTCTCTCTTTCAAAAAAGGCGAAAACATTAGTTTTCGCCTTTTTTATTGAATTAAATTTAGATTGTGCTTATTAAATTAGTACTGACAAATGTTAAATGAACAAATGAAGACAAGGTAATTACTATCGACTTTATAAATTAATTTGTTGGCCGTAATTCTATTTCTATCTTTCGCATATTATTTTTCGGGTCATTAGTAATTAACAGTATTTCAATTGTTTTCGGACCATCAAAGTCAGTAGTAATGACTTCTACAACTATCCTTTCAGAACTATTTTTTGGAATGTATTTTACGGGATTTGTTCTTACAACCTTTTCATCGGCAATTATTTGATAAATTTTTAATGTATCATTTCCCGTATTTTTTAGCAAAAAACCTCTCTCAACTGTTGATCCTTTTCGGTAAATAGCTAAGAACTTATCCTTTGGGATTTCTAATTTGGGTTGTTCAGTTTTATTCAGTTGAGAGTTACTTGAACTTCTTAAGGCAATGATTTCAATTTTTCGTTCAATAGCTGCCTCGGTGCTATAGACCGCTGCAAGTTTATTGTCTTCTTCCTGCACTTTTGAAACGGCATAATCGCCCAACGGAAGTTTTCTTATCATTAACATTCTTGAATTTAAGTATTGATTTATCGCTCCATTTTCAGTGAATTTTAAAAAGTTAATGAGACTTTCAATTCTTCTGGAAGCCAGTTTAAAATTATAGTCGGAAGTTGATAATGAACTCGCATAGCCACGAACAGCCAATTCTATCTGATTGCCTTTTTCAAGTTCCTTTAATAATAGGGGGGTAATTTCTTCTAATTGTTCTTGACCAAATGCTACATTGTCTTCAAAAAATTGATTTAATGCAGACCTTTCTTTTTGTTGTTTAGATAAGGCTAAAGTTTTAATATACTTTTTTTCATATTCATCTTGTAATTCAATGTACTGCTCTGCAAGATCAATGAAATTACTATTGGTACTGGTATCGCTAGAGCTTGCTTTTGGTCTGTCGTTATGGAAGTACAACGATAATGGAAGGTACTTATTTAACTCCTCCTCATTTATCTTCGTTTTTACTATGTTAAGTTTATCTTCCTCGTTCATCAGTTTACGCTCATACTTCAGCTTAAACAGATCATTACAGCAATTTACCTCACTGACTATGTTGCCTTCGGTTCGATTTGAGCTTAGAATAGCCATTTCTTCATGAGGGAAAAAATAATAGTCGTGGTAACTACTATTGATTGGCCTGCCTAAGTTTTGTGGAGTTTTGAATTTTATACCCTGCTTTTCACTTTTAAAAATATCATAGCCACCAAAGCCAAGGTGCCAATTAGAACTAAAAAACAGTTGATGACTCTTTACATCAAAGAAAGGGGTTATTTCATGATCCGGAGAATTAACGGAGTTCCCAACATTGACTGGTTGCCCAAAACCGAATCCTTCTTTCTTTGACCTCCAAATATCAAATCCTCCAAACCCTAAATCGCGATCTGAGACAAAATATAGAATTGTGTCATTTTGCTCGACTACTGCGTGGGGTTGGGTGTTGTTACTCACTGTGTTGTTGATATTTTTATTTAGTTTTTTAACTTGTAAGATTATATTACCTTTTACTTTTCCTCTGTAAATCTCACAGTTAAAACTTGTATCGCAAGCTGTAAAAAAGAGAATAGATCCAATAAAGCTAGGATTTGAAATGTGCTTATTTCTAAACGTTCCTGCGTCGCGATTATTAAACTGCAGTGTTTCTTTCTTATTAGCTGTATGAGTGTAGTAAATCTTAGAAAAATAGTCTTTATCTAAAATTACGTTTCCAGGCCCCATACTATCTCCTACAAGAGCGGAATAGTAGATATTTCCTGCATAAACTTGTGCACCGAATTCAGAAAAGGGAGTGTTAATTTGGTCACCAAGAGAATTAAGTGCTTTGTTATTTTCTGCTTGTTTGTTGGCCCAGTTATTGGCTTCTTTACTTATGCTAACTCTTTTATACATGAACCCTTTTCGATCTTTACGATAAGGAACTAAGGCATAATTGTAAAATTTTCGAGCATTGCGATAATCTCCGGCTAAACGGTATGACTCAGCTAACAGGTACCCTAATTCTTTTTTGGTTTTTTTATCATCTAGAGCTCGAGCTTTTTTCAAGTAGATACTTGCTTCTTTTGGATTGTTTACCGCCAATAATGTTTTGCCATACCCAAATAGTACTTCTAAATTGATGGAATCTATTTTCATGGCTCTTTCATAATCATACAAGGCACCAAAATAGTCTTCTTTATCATACCTTTTCTTGGCTGCTTCTGCAGTTGCGTCTGCTGCCTGACCAAAGCTAAATCCAAAGCTTAAGCAGAGCAAAACAAGAAAAAAATGTGCTTTTACATAAAATTTGGACATATTTTGTATCGTCTAAGATTAGGAACGTATTTTTTGAAAATGTAGGTAAGAGAAATTTCTGCACCTCCTCGTCGATTAGAGGCCGTTCGTAGTTCAGAATAGTTTACATCATAGCTTAAACCTAAGTTCCAATTTTCGTAATCTATGCTTGTAGTGAAAATAAACGCATCTCCATCCCTTAGGAAGAATCCACCATACAGGTCGCTAAATACACTCTGGCCCTCAAAGTGATATTGTAATTCTGATCCAATAACCAATTCTTGATACTTGTCTTGTCGGCTCCATAAAAGAGAGGGAAGTAGATTTAGCTTTTCGGTTAGTTGAAATTTTGATGAGACATAAATACTAGTTCGAATATCAAGATTAGCAGCTTCATTAGCAAAACTTAAATTGGGGTTATTAAGGTTGAATACGGATAGACCAATTTCAATTTTGTCGGTTGAAGAAAGGCGGTGCTGTAGCTCCAAACCTATTCCTAAATTTAAGTGTGTTAAGTTGTTTCGATCAAAATCTTCGCCGTTAGATAGATTTGGATCAAAAACTCTACCAGTATATTGGTTGTCGTATGTGAATTTGTTAAAATTTACTGTTCGAGTTGAAAAACCGAGCATTAGCCCTGTTTTAATAATCCATGTTGAATCACGATCGATTTTTATGTGATAGCCTATATTACTATTGACAGTTGCGCTTTTAAGACTGCCCACACCTGCTTCGTCGTTAATAAATACTATACCTAACTTTAAGTTTGGTAGTTGTATAATCGGGCGGCTAGCGTCAATTCCTGCTGAAAACGTTTGGTATGGTTCAGAAATCGATGCCCACTGATTTCTAAAATTACCATTAAAGCGATATTCTCCATTAAAACTACCGGTGAGTGCAGGATTTAAATTTAGAAACGAACTGTTGAATTGAGAGAAATGAATGTCTTGTCCAAAGAGGTTACAAGATAAAAACACCAAAAGTATATATGAAACGAACTTCCGCATTATTTGAGAAGCGTAATATTTCCTTTGTCAATAAACTCTTGCCCATCAAAGCAGATGGCTTTCACTTGGTAAACGAAAACTCCCGGATCAACTTTTTTGCCCTGGTATGCCCCGTCCCAACCTTTGTTCGTTTCGGTCGTTTCAAAAACCATCTCTCCCCATCGGTTAAAAAGTTGAAACTCTATTTCCCTAATGTTCGCTCCACGAACAAATAAAATATCATTAGTAAAATCACCATTTGGAGAAAATGCAGTTGGAATAAAAATATCTGGCTCAGCGCAATTCACCTCAAATATTCTTAATCTCTTCAAAGCAACAACTTCGCAGCCTGTATTTAAATCGGTTATGGTTACTCGATAAGTGGTAGTTGTACGTAGGGTTGCGTTTGGGTTTGGACTATTGGGATTGTCTAGGTCATCTGCGGGCTCCCATTCATAAGTCAAATTACTGCCGTTTCTGTTAGTCGATAGCCGTGTTTCTTGACCTTTAAATAACGAGTCAGTTCCAATGATAAAAGCGTCATTAAAAGCCGGTAAATTTACTTCAACTTCTACCGTATCAAAATCTTCACACCCAGTTAAACTATTAGTATACAGATAGTAATATTGATTGCTTTGGGGTGTAATTATGGCAGATATTAAATTATCTCCGCTGATGATGCTATCTTTTGGAGTCCAAGAATATTCGAGAGGACTTGAAGCAGCTACAACAATCGCGTCTAAAGAAATAGTATCGTAGATGCAGAAGCTTTCGAAATCATTAACATCTATAGTTAATTCTTCAATTTCAACTAGAATTGTATCTGAGTCAGAACAAATGAAGTTTTTGCCTTGAATGAAGTAGTTGGTTGTTGCATCGGGCGAAACTTTTATTGAACTGTCATTACCTGCAGATAATGGGAAGGAGAAGTCTGGATTAAGCGACCACGTATATGAAGCGGCTGTCCCATTGCTGTTACTTGTTAAAATAACAGAGTCACCTTTGCACAATAAAGTGTCGGAAATGCTTTGTAACTCTACTGCTTTAAAAATACTTATAGTCCTTATAATAGAGTCTTTACGGTTGCAACGTTGATTTGATGCAAGCAGTTTAACGCTGTAATTCCCTTCTTGATTAAAGACCAGAAGTGGAGTAGGGTTGTTTCTGAATATACTACCATTATTCACGATAATTTGAAAAGAATCTGCTCCTACAACATTAGCTTGTAAAGGTTCCAAATGTGGTATACATGCTGAATCTGTTATGGCATTTAAATCAAGTGAATAATTAATATATTTAACTAAAATACTGTCTGTTTCTTCGCAAAAGTCATTACTGATTTTGATGTAATACATGGATGAGTCATTTTGACTAAGACTAAAGGAGTTCGCAGAAGGCGAGCTATTCAATGTATTGTTAAAGCCTCTAGTGGAACTATACTGGTAATTTGTAATTGTACCAGATGAAGGAACAGAAATATTAAAACTACCCGTTCCGCAGAATAGCGTATCCAGCGGACTGTTAATTTGTAAATCATTCGTTATTACCTGAACATTAAAAGGAATAGAATCTTTTAGTAGACACAACTGGTTTTCATAAATAAAATAACCCGAATAATTTCCAGGAACAGGATATAAGAATTGGGGATTCAGGTTGGTGTCTCTTGTGCCGTTACCAAAAAACCATTCAAAACTATCAGCATTAGTGACACTGGCATTGAATTGAATTGGTGTTCCCTCACAAACGGTATTTTCAGATAATGAAGCACTTGCTATCGTTTGGCTGTAAAATATTCGAATAGAATCTAATTTTTCACAAGCATTTCTAGTAGGATCTAAAGCTTGCACGTAAAATATATTAATGCCTGGTGTCAGTCTTACGTTAAGAGTTGAATCTGTTATGCTTGAATTTATGTGTGAGCTAAAATTTGTTGTGTTAGAATAGCGGAATTCATTAGCCTTCCCATGAGAATTAGCTGTAATCAAAGTAGAGTCTGAATAGCAAACAAGAGTGTCGTATTGTAGGTCTAATTCGATGTCATCTGGTCGAACTAAAATATTCAAATCTAAAAAGTCATCTAAGGCGCAAATGGAGTCAAATACAACTTGTCGAATGGTATAGTTGCCTGGGTAAGTAAAGTATATCATTGTATCCGTAAAAGCGGAAACAACTGTATCACCGTAAAAGTCCCAAGTTATGTTTGTTGCCCCAACACTAGAATTAGTGACTTTTACACTATCAATGGTACCAGATTTTAAACAAATATCCCTGTTGTCCAAACTAAAGTCAGCTCGAATAACGATTTCAAAATCTAACTTAAACAATGCATTGTTACATCTACCATTTGGGCTATTGTCGGTTCTTGAATAAGCACTAGGCGAAGTTGGGAAGTCATTTCGAGCAGTTCCGCATGATGCACAAACCGAATGGTAAACAATACCATTTTTATCAAACCTACTTGTTCCTCCATCAACATGATCACCGGAAGAAGATCCTCCTATGAGAGTTGCATACAGAACGTCATCAACATTTCTATTTACCACGTACAAATAAAATGCACTGTTATTTATTATTCCATAACTTGTATCCCTATCTAAAGGCATATTTGCAATTGATTTAACTCCTTCTACAGAAATTGCTCCAGGAAAGTCTGGACGAATACTACCTCCCCAGCCAGCGGCATAAATGTTCTGACATTTGTCTACTAAAAATGCTGTCGGAGAAATGTTAACTCTTCCTGTATTGTTTCCATTACCAAAAGTGGTTGAGAACTCTAATGAATCAAGGTTTTCGTCCAATTTAACAATGAATTGGCCTGCGCCCGCATTGGCAACCGGAGCTCTTAATAATGGGAATAATCCACCTTCAGTTTGACCATATCCATATACATTATTGAAACGATCGAATTCAACAAAATACACTTGATCATAGTTTGGAGTTGAAATAAAAGTTGATTTCTCTACTGAATTCCCATTGGCCGCAATAATTGAAATAAAACCATCTGCTTCTTCGTCAATCGCACTTCTGTTTTGAATTGAAGAATCTTGGTAACTGTCGGATGTGGTAGGAAAGTCGTCATAGCTGGTAGTTCCTCCTCCAATTAAAACCTTATTACTATCGATAACTTTTATTGAGTAAATAGCATCTCGACCAGACCCACCAACATACCTTGACCAAATTATAGCCTTTAAACTGTTGTTAAACTTAAGAATCAGGCCATCTTGATTTCCAGAATAAGTCCCATTTGTATTGGGAAGATTGCTCGTAGTGGTGGTTGTTCCAATATAACAATTACCTGAAGAGTCAATTACGATTTCTCCCCTGTGAGAATCTCCATAATTAAAATTTAAGCCGTCATATTGAGTTCCTCCTCCGGGGTTTAAATTAATTCCATCAATCCCAGTTCCACCAAAATACGTTGAACTCAGTAACTGTGTACCTGAAGGATTAAATTTTGAAACAATAATATCTACTCCGAAATCAAAATCAACTCCAATGTCTGTAGAAATTTGAGTAGACACAGATAGTGTGCTGTCGTAAGTGTTAGTTGTGGTAGGAAAATTAGAGGACCCCGTGGCTCCAAAAATAAAGAGGTTTTGATTGTTATCTACAACCATACTATGTACTGTTTCATTTCTTCCACCACCTAAGAAAGTTGAAAAAAGTAATGAACTACCATCTGGGGAGAATTTACTAATTGCAATGTCCCAGTCTCCACCGCCGTAACTAGTTTGGAATGTGCCTAATGTTAAACTATACAATGGCCCATCTGCTATGCCCCCCATGTAGCCATTTCCTAAGTCATCATAGGTAGCTGTTTCACCAAAATTATCTGCTCTGGAACCGGAGTAGGTGGAGAATATTAATACTGGATCAATTGTTAACTCAAACGCTTCATTATAACCCTCGGGAAAATCAAAATACAAGTTTCCCTCCGATGTGATTAAATAATTACAGGCAACCACATTTTTCTTACCATTGATTAGTTGAAAAGCATATGGCTTTTCTTCTATCATTTCTCCCAATTTGTGAGAAATTATAAGGTTGCCATTTTTTATGATGGGATTCTCTACTCCATCATATTCAACAAGGATTTGCTCAGGTGAAAAACCAGGCTTTATGATATAATCATATTTCAGAAAACCATTTTTAGTGTATACTTCTAAGTCAATTCCAGAATATAATTCGTGGTATTTAATCTTACTATAACTTCTTACTTCTGATTTCCATTTATTCTTGTCGGTGCCCAAATAATAATTGTAGTAGAAGTTTGATGTTCCTATTTTACTTGTTTCAACTATCGAATTTGAATTCAAAAAATTAGCTTTAAAAACATGGCCTCGCTCAAAATTGTCTTCAGGAACATTAGCAGCATGATAATTTGGTCGACTTATAAATTGATAGTGAAAACTATTTTTTTCAAAAAAAATAGTAGCGCTTTCCAAATCAATTCTATATAACACATTTTCATGCCACTGACCTATGTTTTCTGTGAATGGAAACGAATTATTGGCTGCGGGTTCATGCGCGTTGGTGCTGAAGTAAGAAGCAAAAAAAAGAAAGAGGATGAGATTAATTTTCATAGCACAGTTCAAGCAAGAGTAAATTTAACCAAAATCAACTCCTCAGTAAAGCTATAAGACGTAAATTATCGGTTTACGATGCCTCATTTTAGTTAGTTATTTAACTTAATTTTGAAATTTAACAAAAGACACACTTAAAAATGATTCTAATAGCAGATAGTGGATCGTCAAAAACGGACTGGAGACTAATCGACAAGGAGGTAATTTCACAGTACTCTTGTATCGGGTTAAACCCTGATTTTGTGGATGAAGCAATAGTGGCTAGTGAATTAAATAAAATATTTGGACTGGTAAATAAAGAGACTATTTCAGAAATTTATTTTTATGGTTCAGGTTGTTCTTCTGAAAGCAGAAATGCTATAATTACTAAAGGTATTAAGAATATTTTTCCCGCTGCAGCAATTCATGTTTACCATGATTTGTTGGGTGCAGCAAGAGCAGCATGTGGGAAAAATAGAGGAGTTGCAGGAATTTTAGGTACTGGCAGCAACTGTTGTTTGTTTGATGGCGATCAAGTAATTCAAGAATTTAGGAGTGGTGGATACATTCTTAGTGACGAGGGAGGAGGAGTTGATATTGGAAAAAGAATTCTAAAAGCATTCATTGAGGGAAGAATGGATAAAGATTTGAAAGAACGTTTTTTAAAAAGGTACAAGACTAACGTAGATGATATTTTGGAATGTATGTATAAAAAACCTTTTGCTAATAAATACATCGCCAATTTTAGTCGGTTTGCGTATCACAACCGAGAAAATACCTTTATATCTGAAATCCTTCAAAGTTCCTTTCGTGCTTACTTTAAAAACATGATAACGAGGTATGATGATTATCAAAATCTACCTCTAAATTTGACAGGTTCTATTGCATTTTATTACCAAGAGGTTATTCGAAAAGTAGCACAGGAGTTTAATGTGAAAGTTGGTAACATATTAGAAAACCCGATTTCTGGACTAACCTTGTATCATACCAACCTAGGAGCCGAGTAAATAAATAGCAGGCATTTTATCTAAATTCTGCTTGCTGCTTTTTTTCCACTCTGCAACTGTTTTGGTCTTTATATATTCATTTGGTAGGCTGATGTTTGCAGCAACGCAAAGCTTGGTTTCTCCTCGAAGTGTTTTCATTAAGTCCTCCCACATGGCCTCGTTACGGTAAGGTGTTTCCATAAAGATTTGCGTTTGTTGAAGTTGATTCGCTAAATTTTCCATCTCTCGAATCTCTTTGCTTTTTATAACACTGTCCCTATTCAAATAGCCTTTAAAAGTAAACGACTGACCGTTGAATCCACTTGCCATAAGCGCTAAGAAAATTGAAGAAGGTCCTATTAATGGAACGGATTGAAACCCATTTGTATGCGCGTGCTTTACTATCAAAGAACCTGGGTCCGCAATCCCAGGGCAACCTGCATCGGATATAACACCTACCGAATGACCCTCTTTAAGTGCTCCTATCATTGGTTGAATATCATCCCAATCACTCTTTTTATCTAAATTATAAAATTCACTTTCATCAATTTTTGACTTTAGTCCAATGCGTACTAATAAGCGTCGTGCTTCCTTTATGTTTTCAACTGCAAAATGAGACAAAGATTCAATGATTTCTTTATTCTCCGATGGGAATGATCGATTTTCAGTTACTTCGAGACCTAAAAAATTTGGGATGAGATAAACTTTAGCTTTGCTCATTTTTAATTTGTTTAATGACTACATCACAGGCTGCGTCTAATAATCGATATACATTTTCAAAGCAATCTTCACCTCCAAAATAAGGGTCGGGAACGGATTGGTTAGAGCCCGGGTTTATTAAGTTGAGAATCATTTCAACTTTTTCAATTTCTTCAAGATTTTTAGTGAGAGCAACTGTGTTTAAATAGTTAGAAGTGTCCATTACAAATATTCTATCAAATTCTTGAAAATCTGATTTTTGAATTTGTCTTCCTCGTTGTGCAGTGATGTCAATTCCATATTCTGCAGCTTTTGATATAGATCTGGGGTCTGGCTTATCTCCAACATGGTAATCTGAAGTTGCAGCGGAGTCAACCGATAAATCCAAACCACTTTCAGCTATTTTTTTCTCAAGAATTCCCTCGGCGAGAGGGGATCTGCAAATATTGCCCAAACAAGTCATTAAAACTTTCATATTCGAAGAATAAAAAAACTCTACTGTCGACTAAGTAAAACCAAGCGTGACATTAGAGTTAAAAAAAATATTTTGGAAGATACTGGTTTATTGAATACTGATTTTCTTTTCTAAATCAGAAACATAACCTCTAAATCTTTTGTCTGTGTCAATCAAATTATTTACTGTTTTACAAGCATGTAAAACGGTTGCATGATCTTTTCCTCCGCAATGCATTCCAATATTCGCTAAACTTGACTTTGTCATTTTTTTAGCAAAATACATGGCAATTTGTCTCGCTTGCACAACTTCTCTTTTCCTTGTTTTTGATTTTAGTAACTCAATTGGTAAATCAAAATAATCACAAACTACTTTTTGAATATAGTCTATAGATACTTCACGAGCAGTGTTTTTTACAAACTTGTCAATCATTTGCTTCGCCAGTTCAAGCGTAATGGCTTTGTTATTCAAAGATGATTGAGCTAATAGCGAAATAAGAGCACCTTCTAATTCTCTGATGTTAGTTGTAATGCTATATGCTAAATACTCAACTACTTCTTTCGGAAGCTCTAAGCCTTCGTTGTACATTTTTGTCTCCAAAATTGCAATTCTAGTTTCTAGCTCAGGGTTTTGCAGGTCTGCAGATAATCCCCACTTAAACCTAGAAAGCAATCGTTGTTCCATTCCCTGAAGTTCAACAGGTGCTTTGTCAGAAGTTAGTATTAACTGCTTTCCAGTTTGGTGTAAGTGATTAAAAATGTGAAAGAATACGTCTTGTGTTTTTTCTTTTCCGCTAAAAAATTGAACGTCATCTATAATTAAAACATCTATCATTTGATAGAAGTGAATAAAGTCGTTTTGGTTGTTGTTTCTTACCGCATCAATAAATTGGTGCGTAAATTTTTCTGAAGAAACATACAATACTGTTTTACTTGGATGGTTGTTTTTTATTTCAATACCTATGGAATGAACCAGGTGTGTTTTTCCCAATCCAACACCTCCATAAATTAAAAGCGGATTGAAAGCGGTTCCTCCAGGATTTTTTGATACTGCATATCCAGCTGAACGAGCCAATCTATTACAATCTCCTTCTATAAAACTTTCAAATGAATAATTCGGATTTAATTGAGAGTCAATTTTTACCTTTTTAAGACCTGGAATGATAAAAGGGTTCCGAATTCCTTTTTCTCCATTCACATCCATTGGCACAGCTACAGGATCATTCTTCAATGCTTGTCTATTAGTTGTAGGTATGCGCACAGTATATGGTTTTGGATTGTTCGCTCCATTTTCCATAATAATACTATACTCTAGCTTACCTTCAGTCCCTAGTTCTTTCTTAATTGTTTTTCTAAGTAGTGTAATATAGTGCTCTTCCAACCATTCGTAAAAAAATTGAGATGGTACTTGAATTGTAAGCACATTATTAGCCAATTTAACAGGAGCAATAGGATCAAACCAAGTTTTATAACTTTGAAGGCTAACATTGTCTTTAATCACAGCTAAACAATTTTGCCAAACTTGATTGAAATCATTACTCATAATACTAGGTTTTATCGTGGTTAATAAACTTGCGAGAAATTAACTAATTTTTAACTCGAATCAAATTATAATTCAACATTCTTTTGAAAGTTTGACAACTTTTTTCAATGCAGAGAAAAAGTATAACGTGTTGATATTAAAATTAATGAACGAATTTGGATTAATTTTTAATCGCAGAACAAATATTATCAGAAAAAAGTGAAATAAAAAACAAAAATGCTCTTGATTTAGAACTTTTTTATGCTATGTTTTAAAAAAGTTTCGACGAAAATTAAAATTAAAATTATACGATGATAAAATCCAAAACAACGCTTAGGGTAAGGTATTCTGAAACAGACCAAATGGGGTTTGTTTACTATGGTAATTACCCACAATATTTAGAAATAGGAAGGGTAGATGCGCTAAAATCTGTAGGTATTTCGTATCGAAGTATGGAAGAGTCAGGTTATGGATTACCTGTTAAAGATTTGGTTATAAGGTATCATAACGCTGCTTTGTACGATGATGAACTAGTTATTACAACTCATGTCATAAATATGCCGACCAATAAAATAACATTTGATTACGAAATCCACAGGGGAGAGGATTTAATTATTACCGCTCAAACCACTCTGTTCTTCGTGGATGCTTCGAAACGGGCATGTAGGCCTCCCGTTGACTTTAGAGAGAAAATGAAAGCTTATTTCAATTGAGAAAATCGATTGATTCTTTTAGCGTAGTGCGACCAAACAATACTCGTTTTTAAAATTCCTTTTGAATTCGGGTTTTCTACGTGTGACCTGGTTTTTTTCATTTTATAGAAAGAAAAGTGTGCTTGCAGAATGGCAAAAGCATGCTGCGGACCTGAAGATATTAACAATTTAACAAATGCAAGCCCATCTAATAGCAATCTCAGAAATATTTTAAATAACCGATAATTTGATAGATCATTTTTATATAGGGTCATCAAACTATTTCGAAAGTTCAAAAATGTTTTTCTCGGATTTGTATTTTTCATAGTGCCACCTCCAAGATGGTAAACTGTACTTTCTGCAACATAATAAACTGAGTATCCCAAATTTTTTGCTCTCCAACATAAATCAATCTCTTCCATGTGGGCAAAATAACGTTCGTCGAATCCACCTAATTGCTTAAATAAAGAAGCTTTAACGAACATGCAGGCTCCGGTTGCCCAAAAAACCTCTCTACTCGTGTCGTATTGACCGTTATCCTTTTCAATGCTATCAAATATTCTACCTTGACAAAAAGGGTAACCCAAGAAGTCTATAAACCCTCCAGCCGCTCCTGCGTATTCAAACTCGTCTTTATTAAGGTAAGATTTAATCTTAGGTTGTGCGATGCACACGTTTTCTCTGCTTTCGAGTTGTTTAATAACAGGCGCAATCCAATTGGGAGTTACTTCAACATCTGAGTTTAATAGAACGAAATAGTCTTCTTTTAGCTCCTTAAGAGCATCATTGTAACCTTTTGCAAACCCTCCATTACTTTCGTTAATAATGAATTTTATACTTGGGTAGTTTTCTTTTGTAAAAGCTATTGAGTCGTCAGTTGAATCGTTATCTGCCACATACACGGTTGCTCCAGTCGAATTTTTAACCACTGATGGTAGGTAGGTTTCCAAATGCTTTCTACCATTCCAATTTAAAATAACTACAGCAACACTTGGACTCATCTCAGAAATTTAGGCCACAAAAATAAGGAAGAACTATCTAGGGTTGTTGAACAAATCTCTTGCTCTTTCTTGACCTTGTACGTTTTGATTTTCTCTAGTCCCTGGTCTCACATTAGCACCACGTTGAAGTGTTGTTTCCCATTGATTGTTTTGAACTTCTCCTGGTACATTAGAGTGCAAAACTTCATAGCCCAACATTTCATTAGAAGGACTGTAAAATATGAATTTGCGATCAGTTAATCCATTTAGTGCTGGTCGGTAACATTCAGAAAACTTATAGAACCTCCAGATAGAATAAGGGTTATTATTACTATCGTATTTTACATCCTGAACATCTGTAGGGGCGCCGTATTGTAAATAAATCCGACCTCTATCTGTTTGATATCCTTTTACTCCTCCATAGCCAAATTTTTCGTCAACCAAAGTCAATTTTCGTTTGTAATCTTCCCATTGATAACCCGGATCAATTGGGTTTCTGGTAACCCAAAAGTTTAGAAAATACCTCTGCATAAATTCTAGCTCAGCATATTTAAGTTGGTTATCTGCCCATGTCTTTTCATTTTCTTGTGAAATTACTCGAACGGACTTTATGTACTCTGCCATTAGCGCCGTATTTCTTATAGTGTCAACAAATGTTCCTTCAATAGATACTGTGCTGAGATCTGTTAAGTCTGGGTTTAATTTAAAAAACTGAACTCTTTTACTGCCAATTACTTCGTTATTTCTGTTTTTACATTCTACTAGCACTTCATAATTTCCAGTGGGTAATTTCTCTACGTTAAAAGGCTGTATGTGAGCTGTAATCGCTGTTGCTTTTAGTCTTTTTATTGCTCTAAGATTACCAGTAAGTTTTTCGTTCACGGCATCCCTAATTGAAATGTCGATAAAGTAATCTGCGCTATCGCCAAGTGATTTATTTGCATTGTATATCTCAAAATAAGCGCTTAGTTCACTATTATCTCGAATGTAATTGTGTGCAACGTTTGGTACTATGTCATAACCTACTTTAGAAAATTGATTTTTCGTTGCGGTTGGAATAATGTTATTTCCCAATTGAATATCGGAGAGTTTGATTACAGAAGGAGCGATTTTTAATGTGCTAATTTTGCCTGTTGCTTCTGCTATGCTTTGATTTACCAAATCCTTTGCAATTATAGTGTAGGTATATTCTCCTGCAGGAAAACTTAGTCTTTTTAAGTCCAATAAATCTAATGGGTTCTTATTTACTTCAGCTTCTGTGTATATCGGAGTATTAATTTGAAACTTTTCGAATGCAATGACCTCTGTTCCTTTTTCAATCAAATACGTCATCTCAATGTTCGACTGAAATAACTCTACTTCACCCTCTTGTTTTATCATCGCATAACCTAACGAACTACCATTTATAGAAAGGTAAAACTCAGTATAAGGTTTGTTTTCGCTTTGAAAATTGGCATAATCTATTGAGAAAATCACATTTGAGAATAGCTGTGATATAAGTAAAACACCTAATAATAAGGATAAAGTCTTTTTCATAATTCTAAAATTACGAATACAAGACACATTTTATTTAAAATATGTTGTTAAAAGTTGTTTTTAAAATAAAAAGCTTTGGTAGTTTTGCGGCGGAGAAATGGCAGAGCGGTTGAATGCACTAGTCTTGAAAACTAGCATACTGAAAGGTATCGGGGGTTCGAATCCCTCTTTCTCCGCTAAAAGCTCTGTAAATGTTTTATTTACAGAGCTTTTCCTTTTTGGTTGACAGAGTAGTTGACAGAAAGTGTCCTTTTATCACTTCAATATCTACCTGTTTTTGGTTTTTTGCTTTTTCCCTCATTGTTTTATTATTTATCTTTAGTATAAGCATCAAAACAGCTATTTTTTATATACTTTGTTGGCAATAGTTTTTGTCTTAATAATATATATACCTTGTTTAAAATTCGATAAATCTATATTAACCTTATCTGTGCCTAAAACAGAAATCAAAGCTTTTTGAGTTAAATCTTTACCAAGTAAATCAAATATTTTAATTTGACTTAATTCTTTTTTATCACTTTTTAAAAAGATTTCATTTTTGGCAGGATTTGGATATAGTTTTAAATTATTATTTATAGATGCAAAGTTTTCTATACCAAGTGTGGCAGGAAACTTTAATTCAATTTCGTCAAAAGCAATTCCTTGTGTTGTATTTAGGTATTTAGGTCGATTAAAGGCTGTTGTTTGGGTTACATTGTTTCCATTTCCACTTAGGTCGTTCCATGCAGAAACTGTTCCCGAACTATGAATAACACTAGTTGTATCTGAAGCATCTAGCCACAGTGCAGGAGAATAAGTTGATGGTGTGAAGTTTTGTGCATTTAATTTGCATGTTAAAATTAATGCAAGTAAGAGTGTAAGCTTATTCATTTTTTTATAATTATTGTCAACATCTGCATAAACCGAAAAGTAAGTTTATTTCTCTTATGGTAGTCCCTAAATATTTCATTTTGAACTAAAATGAAAGGTAATTAGGTTGTATAAATTTAAAAATGGTTCGAACCCAAATAAATTAATATTACTATCTGATTAACATAAGATTAATGAGACTTATTTCAAAAGTTAGGAATTACCTATCAATTATTTCGAACTATTGAAACTGATTTTATTCTGTTGAAGTAGGTCATTTCTTAACTGTTAAGGATTCTGCATAGCTATTGTAAAGAGACAGCAATCATCTAATATTGCAGCAAATATGAGACATACTCAATTCACTGTTTAAAACCTTATCTTAATAAGTTAAAGGTTCAAACAGAATAATATTACTTTAGTATTTAAATTGCTCAACAACATGAATCGCATATTTAGCTTTATTAGAGATCGACATTCAATCATCCTGAAAGTAATATTCTTTTGTCTTTCAGTGGGGTTAATTGTTTTTATCTTCCCAAGAGAGGGAAAGTTCAAATATGAATTTCAAAAAGGGAAACCCTGGCAGCACGTCGATTTAATTGCTCCATTCGATTTTCCTATTTACAAATCTGCAGAAGAACTTGATTCAGAACGTAAGGTAGTAAAACGTCAAATAAAGCCTTACTTTTTTAAAAGCGGAAGAGTTGAAACAGAAGAATTAGAACGTTTTTCAATTGAATTTGATAAGGGGTGGTCGAATGCTCTAGTAAATTCACAGTTAGAACAGGAAGAGGCTAATAAATTAAAGAACAATTACTTTTCGCAAGGCGAGCAGTTGTTGAAGCATATTTACGAACAGGGAATTATTGAAATTCATACAAGTATAGAGGGTGAAGATGTAGGTTTTGAGGTAGCCGTTTTAGAGAATAATGTAGAAGTTGTAAAACCTATTTCTGAATTTTATACATTAAGGTCTGCATTTCAATATATTAATCAATCCTTGCAAAAGGAGGAAGAGCTAGGTCGAAAGCTCTTGAGCGGTGCTTTGGAAAATTGCATAAAAAGAAACGTTTCTTACGATCAAGAGACGAATGAATTTGTATTGAAACAGGAGTTAGAAAGTGTTTCTCCTACTTTAGGTATGATTCAAAAAGGGGAGCGGGTGGCAAGCACCGGAGATGTGCTTACTGAAGAGCAATATAAAATTTTGGACTCCCTTCGAACGGAATATGAATCTCAATTGGGCGAAAGCAGTAGTTTGACGTTGATTTTATTAGGACAAGTGATTCTAGTGGCGTTACTTATTTTATCATTGGGTTTATTCTTGTATTCCTTCCGCAAAGAAATAATCAATAGCGACACAAAAATTGTATTTCTATTATTTTTAATTGTACTTTTTGTATTTGGTGCAAAAGTCTTCTTAAGTATAGAAAACATCAACTTGTATTTATTACCATTTTGTGTGCTGCCCATTATTATTCGAACATTCTTCGATATTCGTGTGGCATTATTTACCTTCTTAGTAACTATTCTTATTGTAGGTTTTGTAGCGCCTAATCCGTATGAGTTTATCATTATTCAAATGATTGCAGGAATGTTGACCTTACTAAGCATTGTTAATTTAAGAAATAGGTCTCAGTTGTTTATTTCTTCATTGGTAGTTTTTTCCATGTATAGCGTTGTTTATTTAAGTATTGGTCTTATTCAAGAAGGAAGCTTTCAGGCAACCGATTGGAAGTTTCTTGGATGGTTTTTTGGAAGTGCCATGCTCACTCTATCCGCCTACCCTTTAATTTATATATTCGAAAAGGTATTTGGTTTTGTATCGGATGTTACTTTAATGGAGCTTGCAGACACCAACAACAATCTGCTAAGGCAATTGAACATGAAGGCGCCGGGAACTTTTCAACACTCTTTGCAAGTTTCTAACTTGGCAGAAGAGGCGATTAGGGCAGTTGGTGGGAATGCACTTTTAATGCGCACAGGAGCGTTGTACCATGATATAGGCAAAATGAACATGCCTAATTATTTTATAGAAAATAAAAACTCTGATTACAATCCACACAGTGAGTTGGCACCTGAAGAAAGTGCTGCCATTATTATTGAGCACGTGATTAATGGAATTGAATTAGCGAAAAAAAATAAGTTGCCGGACATTATTATTGATTTCATAAGAACACACCATGGCACTACAACCACTCGGTTCTTTTACAAGCAATACAAGGAAGACAATCCGGATGAAAAAGATGCTTCAAAGCGATTTCGATATCCTGGTCCATTGCCTTATTCTAAAGAAACTGCAGTGTTAATGATGGCAGACTCTGTGGAAGCTGCTAGTCGAAGTCTATCAAAATACGACGGTGAATCAATTGAGAAATTAGTCAATACAATTATTGATTCCCAGGTTAGAGAGCTCCAATTTGAAAATGCTAACATTACCTTTAAGGATATTAGTGGAATCAAGAAGATGTTCAAACGCAAACTGATGAGCATTTACCATGTTCGAATAGAGTATCCGGATTAACAATTGACGATTCACAGTTGTAAAGTAACAATTAATTATTCACATTAGTGATCTATACTTCCCCCTCATAAAACAATTACACAAACCTTTAAGACTTTAGTCTTTATCTCTTTTGTTGAAACAATTCACTCAACTTATTGCTGGCAACAACTGTTATGAAAATGGCTAAGCCTAGGAAAACTGCCTACCACCAAGGTTCATAGTTGTTTCGCGAAGAATAAATTAGCTTGCCCCAACTTGCTTCTTCGGCAGCAATACCCAACCCTAAAAAGGATAGACTAGCTTCTAATAAAATCGCAGCGGCCATGCCAAAAGATAAACTAACAAAGACAGGACCTAGTGCATTTGGCAAGATATGCTTTCTAAGTATTTGAAAATTATTCATCGCAATTGCTTTGGCACTTTGTATGTAGTTTTCATTTCTCACCTTAAGGACTTCGCCTCTGGTATATTTCGCAATTGAGGTCTAAGCGACACTGGAAATAATAAGGATGGTCGTAAAAAATGTAGGTTTAATAACTGCTGACAAACAAACCAGTAAAAAAAGCAAAGGAATGGCATCAATAAGTTCTATTACTCTGCTTATAGCAAGTTGTCAGGCTAATGCAAAAAAAAAAACAAGAGAGAGAGCAAACAGGGGTAGATTAATTTTTTCACAGGATGGCTTTAGAGCGCTAAAGATAGTGTAGAGTAGCTGAAAAAATATTTCAATTAAATGATTTTTTTACATACCTAATGGAATAACATTATTACTTTTGCCATCCGAATAGGAGAGGTGCCTGAGTGGCCGAAAGGAACGGTTTGCTAAATCGTCGTACGTTACAAGCGTACCCAGGGTTCGAATCCCTGTCTCTCCGCAAGAGAATAGTTCTTTTAAATAAAGTTTTTTTTTATAGTTTATTGAAAGAAAACTAGTAATTTTAACCTTCCCAATTTAAGGTCAACCCTAAAAAATTACACTTTCGGGGTGTAGCGTAGCCCGGTATCGCGCCTCGTTTGGGACGAGGAGGTCGTAGGTTCGAATCCTGCCACCCCGACGAAATAAAAGCCAATACTTTTGATTTACAAAGTGTTGGCTTTTTTGTTTCTATCTTTTTGCACACATTTTGCACACTTAGGTTGATGGAACTCCTAATAACTTTCAGAAAAGAGTAGTTTATTTACCATTTATTCAATGGCTGAATACTGCAATTGTGATTCTTGCAATTAAACTAATTGAGTTTAGGAAACTAACTAATCAAGTAAATCCTGCAAGGGTTTAACTTGAGAAGGTTTCCCTGCATTCGATACGAATTGAATAGGAGTAATTCCCAAGACTCTATTTGCTTGCCTCAACCTTTCATCAAGTTCTTCATCACTCAATTTCGATAGGTCTTCACAATCACATTTCTTGCCCAAATCCTCTGATTGAATTGCTCTCATTTTTGGCATAATAAAGGATGACATCTTGAGAATTAAGTCAAGTGCTTTGGCAGGTTCTTTCTCAGCAACTTCATTAATCCACTTGTCTATATTATCTAAGTTATTAGATAGAATTGTATTGACAGAATCTTGCTGCTTAGTTCTGGCGTTTTATCGTTGCCCTTGATGAGCTTTAAAAGGCGTTCCTCGCTTTTTTGCAATGCCTGTTGAAATTCAACTAATAAGGTGTTGGTTAATTCAATTGATGTTAAATCAATAATTCTTTTACTATTGGTAATCATAAAAAATAATTTTAAATACAGGGGGACTATTCCCTCCCATATTTATAATTATCTGGTTTTATATTATTT
>JAOKCF010000007.1 GCA_028245195.1 Vicingaceae bacterium
GAGTTAAATAATGGGGATTTAGAGGTCATTGAATTGGCCGAACTTCCGTTGGTGACAGACTGGAATTTGATTTGGTTAAAGAGTAAATCTTTATCTCCTGCTGCTGCTGCTTATTTAAAATACATTGAAGAAAAGAAGGAGGAGATTATTAAGCATCACTTTTCTTGGTATGCTTCTTATTAGTTTTTAAACTATGCTTTCTTTTAATCGAAAGACATTTTTCCTGTATTACCACAGCTAAATGTATTATCAGCAGCATCGATAGATGTTACTTTAATTACAATATATTCACCTGTAGCAGTTTTAACAACGTAAACATCGTTATCTGCAGGAGAATTGTTAGTAATAACAGCTGTTTCTGCGTTATAAGTAGTTTCAGCAGACTCAATAGTAGCATTTACGAATGAGTAAAATAGTTACTGTAGCTCAAAACGCTTACTTGTATAATTTGTATTTTTGGATTCATTGAAAGAAAAGGATAGAATGAAACATCGCAAACACCCATATTCATTTCAACAACTTAAATTGAATAGAAAAGTTAGTAGTAAGCTAACTCAATTTGTGCTATTCGGCCTTTTTTTACTCTTCTTTTCACCTGGTATTCGCGCAACAGAGTCCGTTGCAAGACAGTGGAACGAAGCATTACTAGAAGCTATTCGAGAAGATTTTGCGAGACCCACTGTACATGCCCGAAATTTATTTCACTTTTCGGTTGCAGTGTATGATTCTTGGGCAGTGTATGATACCACCACGAGCACATACTTTTTAGGGAAAACAGTTCACGGTTTTACTTGCCCATTTAACGGAGTAGCGCTGCCTTCAGCGAGTAAGAAAGAACAATACCAAGAAGAAGCAATGAGTTACGCGGCTTTTCGATTGTTGATGCACCGTTTTAAAAGTTCCCCAGGTGCCGATTCTACCTTGCCTCGGTTTCAACGTTTGCTTCAAAGTTTAAGATACGACGAGAATGACACTTCAACTAATTACTCAACAGGAAAACCCGCAGCGCTTGGCAATTATATTGCTCAAGAGTTAATCAGTTTTGGCTTGCAAGATGGTGCTAACGAAGTGAATGCATATGCAAACAGATATTACACACCGGTAAACAACGCACTGGTCACAAAAAATGAGGGAAATCCAAATCTTAGGAATCCCAACAGGTGGCAACCGCTAGCATTCGATATTTTTATCGATCAAAGCGGAAATCCAATTCCTGGTGGCATTCCAGATTTTTTGAGTCCGGAATGGGGAGAAGTAAATTCGTTTGCACTTTCTGACAGCAACCTAACAACCTACTCCAGAAATGGAGACGATTATTTGGTGTATTATGATCGTGGCGTACCACCCTTTCTAGACACTTCTGTTAGAGGGGGACTCTCTGAAGAATACAAATGGAATTTTGGTCTGGTATCAAAATGGTCTTCTCATTTAGACCCTGCAGATACTACCATGTGGGATATTTCTCCTGCATCTATCGGTAATGCTCCAGCATTTCCCACCACTATTCAGGGATTACGAAGTTTTTACGATGAAACAAATGGGGGAGACCCTGGAACCGGATGGTCGGTAAACCCGACAACTGGGCAACCTTATGCTCCTCAAATAGTTCCGAGAGCAGATTATACTAGAGTGTTAGCAGAGTTTTGGGCAGATGGTCCTGAATCGGAAACACCTCCGGGGCATTGGTTTACCATTTTAAACTTTGTGAATGATGATTCTTTATTGGTGAAAAAATTCAAAGGTTTTGGACCAACACTAACCGATTTGGAGTGGGATGTTAAGTCCTATTTTAGTCTTTCTGGAGCCCTACATGATGCAGCTATTGTTGCATGGGGAAATAAAGGCTGGTATGATTATATTCGACCTGTTTCGGCAATTCGCTTTATGGCAGAGAATGGTCAAAGTTCAGATAGTACACTGCCTTCTTATCACCCAGGCGGCATTTTGCTAGATAGTGGTTTAATTGAATTGGTGCAAGTGGGCGATTCCTTAGCTGGGCCAAATAACGAAAATGTCAACAAGATTAAGGTGAAAGCTTGGAGAGGACCAGACTATATATTAGATCCAGTTACAGATTCAGCTGGAGTCGACTGGATTTTGGCAGGTAATTGGTGGCCATATCAACGTCCTTCATTCGTTACGCCTCCTTTCGCAGGCTATGTATCTGGGCATTCTACTTTTTCTAGAGCTGCGGCTGAAGTAATGACTTTATTTACAGGAGATGAGTATTTCCCTGGGGGAATAGGAGAGTTTCAAGCACCTAGAGATAGCTTTTTAGTGTTCGAAAAAGGACCAAGTGTAGATGTTACTCTTCAGTGGGCAACGTACAGAGATGCTTCAGACCAATGCAGCCTTTCGCGTATTTGGGGAGGAATTCACCCACCTGCAGACGATATACCTGGTCGTTTAATGGGATTAGAAATAGGAGTGAAGGCCTTCCGTGAATCAGAAGCGTATTTCAACAATCAACGAACGAGTTTAGCAGAGCTTTCAAACAATGCTCCACAATTTAAGGTATATCCAAACCCCGTGGTAGACGATTACCTCACCATTGAATTAAATCGCTCTGGAAACCAAGCTGAGGTGCTTATTCAGTGGGTAGATTTATACGGAAAAGTAGTAAAGACTGACCGTGCCGTAATCAACGAAACATTGCAAAACATTCAATTAAGCACGACAGGTCTTGCTGCTGGAATATATGTGCTGAACTTGTCTGGTTCTGATTGGAGTGCTAACCAGAAGGTGGTGAAGCAGTAATTAAAAGAGCCTAAGATTTACCTTTCGTTCTTTTTTTTCGATGTGTGGTGATTTAGGGTTATTTTTAAAATCCTAAAAAAAAACAGGCGGATTCCATTCGCCAAACGCATAAAATTTAGAACATGAAAACGAAACACCTTATCCTTTGCTTCAGCTTATTAATTTCTACCACTTTTGCTTTTGGGCAGAAGAAAGGGACCGATACTAAAACAGATAACTATTGGTTGAAATCCGATGTAATTAGTGGAATGAAGTTCCGAAATATCGGACCAGCCTTAACCTCAGGGCGAATTTCTGATTTCGCGGTAAACCCAAAGAACTTTAACGAGTACTATGTGGCAGTTGCTTCTGGTGGAGTTTGGAAAACCACCAACCACGGGGTTAGCTACACGCCAATTTTTGATGGAGAAGGGTCGTATTCTATCGGCTGCATTACCATGGACCCGAATCAATCTACAACCCTTTGGGTGGGAACAGGCGAGAACAACAACCAACGTTCGGTAGGGTATGGCGACGGCGTTTACAAGTCTACCGATGGCGGAAAGTCATGGAAAAACATAGGACTGAAAGACTCTGAGCACATTTCTAAAATTATTGTAGACCCAAGAAATTCTGATGTGGTTTACGTTGCTGCCTATGGTCCATTGTGGTCAAGTGGAGGAGACCGAGGAGTTTATAAAACAGTGGATGGTGGAGAGACCTGGAAGCAAATCCACTTTATTTCTGAAAACTCAGGAACGAGTGACTTGGTTATGGACCCAAGCAATCCAGATATTTTGTATGAAGCTGTGCACCAAAGAAGACGACATGTGTTTACCTACATTGGTGGTGGAGTAGAAAGCGCCATTTATAAAACAACAGATGGCGGCAAAACTTGGGTAGAGTCTAAGAGCGGATTGCCTTCAGGAAAAATGGGAAGAATCGGTTTAGCCGTTTCACCTGCAGATGCCAATGTGGTGTATGCCATTGTGGAAGCGGAAGAAGACAAGTCTGGATTCTTTCGATCGAACAACAAAGGAGCAACCTGGGAAAAACGCAGCAAGTACAAAACTTCTGGAAATTATTACCAAGAAATTATTGCTGATCCGCAAGATGTGGACAAGGTATTTAGCATGAGTACCTGGTTGCAGCATACCGAGGATGGTGGAAAAACCTTTAAAGAAACTGGAGAAGACAAAAAGCACGTGGACAACCACTGCATTTGGATTAACCCAACCAATACCGACCACTGGATAGTGGGTTGCGATGGTGGAATTTATGAAACATACGACCATGCTAAAACTTGGGAATACAAAGACAACCTTCCTGTAACGCAGTTTTATAAAGTAGCCATCGATTACGACGAACCATTTTACAATGTTTTTGGCGGAACGCAAGACAATAACTCTCAAGGTGGACCGTCGAGGTCACTGAACAATGCGGGAATTTTAAATGCCGATTGGTACATTACCGTTGGAGGAGATGGTTACGAAACACAGGTAGATCCCACCAACCCGAACATCATTTATGCCCAGTGGCAGTACGGTGGATTAATTCGCTTCGACCGCCAATCTGGGGAACGAATTGGAATTAAACCACAACCGGGTAAAGACGAAGCAGCCTTCCGTTGGAATTGGGATGCGCCATTACTCATTTCTACCCACGATCCGAAAACGCTATTTTTCTGTGCCAACAAGGTATTTAAAACCGAAGACCGAGGAAACAGCTGGAAAGCCATTTCTCCAGACTTAACGCGACAGTTGGACAGAAATAAACTGAAAGTGATGGGCGAGGTGCAGTCGCCAGATGTTGTGATGAAAAACAAGTCGACCACCATTTATGGGAACATTGTGGCGTTTGACCAATCGCCAATAGATAAAAATTTACTGTATGCTGGAACCGATGACGGACTGATTCAAGTTTCGGAAGATGGCGGTGCCACTTGGAAGAAAAAGGATGTTTTTCCAGGCGTTCCAAAAATGACCTATGTTAACATGTTGTGGGCTTCGCAGCACGATGCCAATGTAGTTTACGCTACATTCAACAACCACAAAAAAGGAGACTTTAAACCTTACGTGCTAATAAGTAGCGACAAAGGAAATAGTTGGACAGCCCTTCAAAATGACTTGCCGACAAGAGGCACGGTTTATTCTATTGCAGAAGACCATGTGGATGCGAACTTGCTTTTTGCAGGAACGGAATTTGGTTGTTTTGTGAGTGTGAATGCAGGAGCAAAATGGGTGCAATTAAAAGCAGGCCTTCCTACCATTGCGGTGCGTGACATGGCCATTCAGAAAAGAGAAAACGACTTGGTTTTGGGAACCTTTGGTAGAGGATTCTACATTTTAGACGATTACAGCCCGTTAAGAAAGATGAGTAAGGAAACCCTAGACCAAACGGCAGCTATTTTCCCGATTAAAAAGGCCTTGACATATGTGGAAGCGAATCCACTTGGAATGCGAGGCGTTGGAAGCCAAGGAGCTTCCTTGTATGCAGCACCCAACCCTGAATTTGGTGCTACGTTTACCTATTATGTAAAAGAGAAACCAAAATCGCCGAAAGAGCAACGACAAGAAGAGGAAAAGAAGGCGAAGAAAGCGGAGGAGGAAATTGATTACCCGACTTACGAAGAATTTGTAGCGGAAGACGATTACGAAAAGGCCTACCTCCTTTTTGTGGTAAAAGATGCAGCCGGAAAGGAAGTGCGAAAAATAGAGCAACCCGCTACCAAAGGCATGCAGCGTGCCGTTTGGAATTTGCGCTATCCTACAGTTACACCCATTAGCACCAAGAAAGCCAAAGCAGGGCGCTACAGCAGCCCAAATGAAGGCCCCTTAGCATTGCCCGGAAAATACACGGTAGAGTTGTTACAAGTAGATAATGGAGAGTTGGAAAAGTTGGTAGAACCTTTAGAATTTGAAGTTATACCAATAGAAAACTCCTCTTTAGAACGACAAACTGCAGAGAACATTGCGTTTAAAAAACAAGTGCAAGAACTTAGAAGAAGAATTAGAGGTAGTAATTCAGAGCTGAATGAGTTAAACACGCAATTGAAATATTTTAAAAAGGCAATTCAAAGTTACCCTGGTGCAGATTTGGATTGGATGAAGCATGTAAAAGCCATAGAAGCAACGGCGCAAGATCTTCGCATATTGATGTGGGGAGATTTTCACAAATCGAAAAGAGACGTGGAAACCCTACCTGGAACGGCAGGGCGCGTTGAAAACATTATTTCCGATACCTGGTATTCTACCTCTAACCCAACAAATACCAACAAAGAGCAGTATGGTATAGCGACAGAAGAATATACGGGAATTCGAACTAGCTTAGATGCGCTGAAAACCGAGATGCAGGCCTTGGAAGCGAAACTGGATAGCAAAAACATTCCGTACACGCCGAACCATTCTAACTGGAAGGAGGAGTAGCGTTTTATTGTTTGGATTCATTCACTAATTTTAGATGGATTATAGGAAAAATTAAAGATGCATCAATAATTTGGTTATCTGTCTTTTGAGTGATTCGACTTCTAGGTATTTTGTATTCACGCATTCGCTTCGGCGAAGCAAAAAATACGCATCTTTCTATACTGATACACCGTCTCCTTGGGTTGATAGAATTCTAACATATTGTCGTTGGCAACAAGTGAATTGCTAAGGCACCAAAGTCATTCAATTAACTCTTGAATCTCTTTCTATTCTATGAACTGGTAAAGTGTTTCAAAGAATTAATACTAGCCGATGCTAGCGCCATTTTTTTAAACTCCGCAGCATTTCCAACTTTTCTTCCTCATGGTGAACTCGAATCGTTACTTCAAACACTTTACCGAACGTGGAAGGACTTTTTTTAGTGGAAGTAAACACAATCTCTTTGTTTTCCGAGCGTACTACTTTGAATTTCTTATTGTCTTTTTTGTAAAACGAAAAAGGGAAATCCGTCATAAACAAAAGGAGGTGGAACTTATTAGGAATAAGGTGTATTTCTTGATCGCTAATTAACACGGTACTACTAATCGAAATGCCCAAGGTTTCACCGGCTTTAAGCTTTGCCGTGGCTGAAACAGATTTGACTTTATACACGCCAAAATTTGTCGCATATATACTGTTTAGTAGGTCTTTACTTAACTTCCATCTGGTAGACGAAACCATCCACGCTAAGAACAGTGCGATAACTACAAAAAATATAAAATAGGTCATTTTTTAGGCTTTAGGAGTAATAGTAGAACTTTGGTTATGGCATATTGTTTTAAACCGTTCAGTTCACTTAGAAGGCTTTTTTTACATAGTCCCACGCAGATCCAATTTCCTTTTTAAAGTTATCCCATTTCAAATAGCCTTGGTCTTCCAACTCCTCTAATTTCTGTTTGTACTCAACAATTTTATGCTTCAGCTCTTTTTGTTTTTCCTCTAGCTTTTCTTCACCATCGACCAACGCAAAACTCAGTTGAAGCTTAAATAAATCAAATCGAGTGTGGTATTGGTCAA
Source organism: Vicingaceae bacterium (assembly GCA_028245195.1). Classification (GTDB taxonomy): domain Bacteria; phylum Bacteroidota; class Bacteroidia; order Flavobacteriales_E; family Vicingaceae; genus NORP294. The sequence goes on from JAOKCF010000007.1 coordinate 7,218, forward strand.
GTTTATCTTCAGTGGCGTCTAACCATTTCTCAAGATTTTATTTCCCGCCTTCCATGCTTTTGTTCAACTTGTATTTCAACTCATGAAAGCCGTTGTTTAACTTTTTTGATTGTCTTTCAGTTGATCTAAACCATCCGCTTTTTTTAATGCCAATTGCACTTGCAAACCCTCTACCTTCCTTTTTAATTTACTCAGGTTTTCCTGTCCTGATTTCTGCCAGTCTTTTATTTCATCTCGAACTTCATCTAGCCAATGAGACATCTCTTTCTTCTTATCTTCAAAGGCAATTTCAGCTTCTTTTTACCCAATTGCAGTTGTAAATTGAATAATTATGCTTGAGCTTTCCAGTTGTTTAATGTTTCTTTTACGTCCATGTTATTTGCGTTTAAATTACTACTCCCTAATTTATGCCTATTTATAGCATGAAAAAAGCAATTCGGACATTAAATTCTCGCTTGGTAAGTATATAATTCATGGTATCTACCTTCCGCTGCAATCAACTCATCATGGTTTCCTTGTTCGGCAATGTTACCTTCTTCAATTACCAAAATTTGGGTGGCTTGTTTGATGGTACTCAATCGGTGAGCAATTACGAAGGTGGTTCTGCCTTTCATTAATTCCGCTAAACTTTTTTGAATGAGCGCTTCGCTTTCATTATCTAGGTTAGAGGTGGCTTCATCTAATATGATAATTCGAGGGTCAGCTAAAATGGCTCGTGCAATGGCAATTCGTTGGCGTTGGCCGCCTGATAGTTTTACTCCTCGTTCTCCAATCATGGTATCTAAACCATCGTCAAAACGGTCTGTAAATTCATACACATAGGCTGCTTGCACTGCATTTAGCAATTGCTCCTCGGTAGCATCTGGTCGTGGGAACAGAATGTTTTCCTTAATGGTGCCTTCAAACAAAAATTCGTCTTGTAAAACAACTCCAAGGTTTTTTCTATAGCTGCTCAATTGAACCTTCGAAAGGTCTTTGCCATCTACCGTAATTTTTCCTGAAAGAGGATTTAAAAAAGTCGCTGTTAAACCAGCAATGGTTGACTTACCAGAACCGGAGCTTCCTACTAATGCGGTAACACTTCCTGAGGGAGCTTTGAAACTAATACTGTGCAGCACCTCTTTGTTCTCTTCGTAAGCAAAAGCCACGTTGTCAAATTCTATGTCTCCTTTTATGCTTTCCAGTTCAATGGTGCGGTCTTCCAAATCTGCCTCAGCCGTCATGTTCATCAATTCTTCCGTTCGGTCTAACCCTGCTAAGGCTTCCGTTAATTGACTGCCGATGTTGCTCATTTGAACAATAGGGGCAATCATAAAGCCCAACAACAAGGTAAATGAAATAAAATCTCCAGTGGTTAACGATCCATTCATGATTTTGTAACCGCCAATGCCCATAATTCCAGCAGAAGCAATTCCCAAAAGGAAAGCAGAAGAAGAGGTCATAAGGGCAGTAGCTGTTAAACTTTTTTTCACGTTTTGAAACAAGCGATCTACACCTTTTTCAAAACTCTTGTTTTCTTGTTCTTCCGCGTTAAACGCCTTAATTACACGAACACCTGCCAAGGTTTCCGTTAGCCTACCAGTAACTTCAGCATTAATAACACCTCTCTTTCTGAAAATTGGCCGAATGTATTTGAAGGCTTTTAGGGCAACGATTCCAAAAACAGCAACCGGAACTAACACAAAAAGGGTCATTTGCCAAGAAATACGAATTAGCAAAACCAATGAAATAACTGCTGTAATGGTTCCTCCCACCATTTGTACCAATCCTGTTCCAATCAAATTTCGAACACCTTCTACATCGGTCATAATTCTAGAAACCAATACACCCGACTTGGTATTGTCGAAAAAACTGATGGGTAATGACAGTACCTTTTTCTGAACCTTCGCCCGCAATTCTGAAATTAAAAATTGTGCCTGAACGCTTAAAATTCTTGTTAGCAAAAAGGAAGTTGCAGCTGAAACCAGAATAGCAACACCTACAAAAATTAAAAGGTATTTTAAGCCTTCAAAATCTTTGTTGGGAATAACTACATCGAGTAATTCCTTACTTTTCCAAGGAAGAACAAGACTAGCCAAACGACTAATAACAATTAGTACTAGACCAGTAAAAACCAAGTTCCTTTTGGGCCAAATGATGGTTTTAAAAGCCATGCCCATAGTTACTTTAGATTTTGTTTTCTCTTGTGATTCTTCCATATGTTTCATGAGGTAAAAATACCCTAACACTTTGAGACAATGGAAACGTTTTTTAAAATATATGTCAAAACATTTAATTGGGTTTGATGGTTATTCAATCAAACCAAAAAGAATCTATTTTCAGATGAAATCAACCAAATCAATTCTGCTCATTCTGAGCCTATTCGCTTTTAAATTTATATCAGCTCAAACCGCTAAAATTGAGGGCTATGTTAAAGATGTAAAAGGGTTGCCATTAATTGGAGCGACTGTATTTATAGAAGGCACAACTACAGGTGGTTCTGCCAACTTGGATGGGTTCTATTCCATAGAAAATATTGAGGTAGGTTCATACAACTTGGTGTCAAGTTACATCGGTTATCAAAGTCAGACTAAATTTAACATTATTGTTAAATCTGCAGGTAATCAACCTTACAATTTCGAACTAGAGGAACAAATCACAGATGTTGGTGAAGTTGTAATTCCCGCGCAGCAAAGTAAAGTCAGCAGACCAAAAGAAACGCCACTGTCTGCTCAAAAACTTACCGCAGTAGAATTGGAAACCTATCCGGGAGGAAACAACGACGTTGTTCGAGTGGCTCAATCCTTACCAGGTGTTTCACCATCCGTTGGCGGATTTAGAAATGATTTAATCATTCGCGGTGGAGCGCCAAATGAATCCGTTTACTATTTAGATGGTGTTGAAATACCCAACATCAATCACTTTTCTACCCAAGGAGCAGGCGGTGGACCAGTTGGTTTATTGAATGTTTCATTTATTGATAACGTTACCCTTTCATCCTCGGCCTTTGGAGCGCAATACGACAATCCACTTTCGGGAGTATTACAATTTGAACAACGTGTTGGTAACACGAGAGACTTTAGTACCAACCTTAGGGTGAGTGCTAGTGAAACTGCGGTTACACTGAATGGACCCCTTTTTAAAGGAAAAAAGGAAGAAAGTAAAACGAGTTTTATTTTTTCAGGAAGAAAAAGCTACTTGCAATACTTATTTGCTTTGATAGGTCTTCCTATTCGACCTGACTACTATGATTATCAATACAAAATCACGCATAAAATTAACGCCTACAATACGCTGAACTTAATTGGTGTTGGCTCAATTGATGAGTTTGCCGTTGCTACCGATGATGAGTTAGAAGCTGATGGACAAGCGACCTTAGAGCAAGTTCCATTTATAGAGCAAAATTCAAATGTAATTGGCTTGAGTTGGAAAAAGCTTTTTAAAAACGAAAAGGCTTTTATGACGACCACCTTGAGTAATAACTTTTTGGTCAACAATTTTTCAAGATACAAAGATAACGTCAATCGAAAAGATCGTTTTTTTAACAACGATTCTCGAGAAATGGAAACAAAGTTGAGGTATGCCTATATCTATTTTAACAATGGTTGGAAATGGGTCTCTGGGTTTAATGTTCAGCGCAGTGATTACCGAAACAACACCATTAGCAACAATGCAGATAATTCAGCCGGAAACTTTAGCTACAACACTGAGATCGATTTCTTGAAATATGGCTTGTTCACAAACGTCACAAAATCTTTTTTCGAAAGTAGATTAGATGTTTCTTTTGGTATTCGAGCAGATGCTGACTCTTTTACGGAGGAGAATAACATTGGGTCAACTATTTCACCAAGACTGGGACTTTCGTATAGTTTAACTGAAAATTGGAAAATAAACGGAACAGTGGGAAGGTATTATAAAATAGCACCATACACCATTTTAGGTTTTAGAGATCGCAATAACGAATTAATCAACAGAGATGCAGATTACACGAGAAGTGATCACGTTGTTTTAGGAATTGAGCGGATTTTAGGTCCTGCATCGAATATAACCTTAGAAGGTTTCTACAAAATTTATAGCGACTACCCGGTATCGGTTTCAGATAGTGTTTCTTTAGCTAATAAGGGAGCAGGTTTTGAAGTTCTAGGGAATGAGGAAGTTGCAACGGTAGGAGAAGGAAGGAGTTATGGTTTGGAGCTATTATTTCAACAAAAGTTGACCAAGAATCTTTATGGAATTCTTTCATACACCTACTTTTTCAGTGAGTTTACTGGGTTTGATACAGACGAGTATTTACCTTCTGTTTGGGATAGCAGGCATTTAGTTTCTTTTACCGGTGGCTACAAGTTGAAAAGACAATGGGAGTTAAGTGCTCGATGGAGGTTTGCCGGTCAAACACCATTTGTGCCTGCAAATGAAACGGCAACGTTAACGCGATATCCAGAAATTGTATTGGATTATAGCCGCCTTGGAGATGAGAAGCTAGAAGTATTTAGTCAGTTAGATATTCGGGTTGATAAGAAATGGAACTTCAAAAAGCTATCGTTAAACGTTTTCTTTGAAATTCAAAATGCATTGGCAAGTGAAGCGCCTCAGCCTCGGAGTTTCGCTCTTGGCAGAGGTGAAGATGGAATGGTGACCAACCCAAGAAGTTTACAAGTTTTACCTGTAGAAGATGGTTCGATCATTCCAAGTATTGGAATTGTGATTGATTTCTAATTCATTTTTTGCGCAGAACATGGTTAGATGAGTTGATGTTTTAGTGTTCAGTTTTTCAGTTTAAGTCAATATTCTAGCTTAAATTTGGGGAACACATTTAGTTGAATAACCATGAGCGAAGAAAAGTTAAAACTCCCACAATTTAAGGCTCAAATTGAAAAAGCTACCCGATTTCAGTTGCGAAAGCCAACTCCCAACAAAACCAATTGGGATACGTTTTACAAACTGTCTTCAAATGAAAACATGATGGGAGCTTCGCCAAAAGCCGTTGCTGGAATGAAAGCGGCGCTGGATGGAGTGTATGAATATGATTTTTACGACGACTATCAATTCCAAGATGTGTTGGCAGATTTTTACAACCAAGAGATAAAGTCTGGGCAATTTATTACCGCCAACAGTGGAGTAGAGGTACTCGAAATAATTTGCAGAGGTTTAGTGTCAGTTGGTTCAGAGTGTATTATTTCAAATCCAACTTTTTCGCCCTACTCCAACATAATCGAGTTAGAAGGTGGAGTAGTGATAGATATTCCATTAAAACTACCGGACTATTCTTTCGATGTTGATGGTGTTTTAGCCGCCGTGACAGACAAAACAGCCTTGGTGTTTGTTACGAACCCAAACAACCCAACAGGAACTTACGCTACCAAAGCTGAGTTTGACAGATTATTAGACAGATTGCCAAAACATATTATTGTAGTGTATGATGAGGTCTACTTTCATTTCGTGGATGCGGATGATTTTCCATACGCTAAGGATTGTGTGAAAGCGGGTAGGAATGTAATTTCCTTACATACTTTTTCAAAGATTTACGGCTTAGCTGGAATGCGTGTAGGGTATGGATTTACCACTCCAGAAATAGGCGAGTACTTGAATAAAATTTTCAGACCGTTTAGAATTGGCACCTTAGCAACTATTGCGGCTTATGAGGCGTTGAAAGATACTGAGCACGTGGAAGCTTCGCAAAAAATGGTGTGGGAAGGTAAAAAATGGTTGTACGAAAAATTTGAAGCAAATAACATTCAATATTGGCCAAGTCAGGGGAATTTTGTAATGTTTAAGGTCGGAATAAACTCGTTGGAATTAACTGTTGCTATGCTAGATGAGGGTGTTATGGTTCGTCCGGGAGACAATTTTGGAGCACCAGGTTGCATTCGATTAACCATTGGCACCAAAGAAGCAAATGAGCGCTTTTGGGAAGTATTGAGTGGAGTGATGAATGCATAGGTTAATTGGATTAATACTCTGTTTATTCTCTGCTTCTTATACTTCAAATAATTGGTTGTACACTGTTGATAGAAATGTTGATGCGACTCCGCTGAATTTGTCGGAACCTATTTACGTGAGTAATATTGGTCTTTATGATTCTCAGACTGCATCAACTGTTAATCAAAATTTGTGGGCACATATTCAGAATATAGGAAGTTTCGAAAAAAATAGAACTGAAGCGTTAGATAGCAAAGACTTCGTTGAGGTAAAAGTCATTTCAATAGACTCCTTACAGTTTTGTCTTTTTCAGTTAAATAAACCCTTTGATACTCTTGTTTACACAGGAAATTTTAAACGTGACGTTTTTCAGACTGACCGCATCCGTGAATTGATTCCTTTTTACCCCATTTTCTTTAGAAAAAGGATTAAGACCGGAACTTTCTATATGGATCACGAATCTAAATTTAGACTGAATAGTAAGTCTTGGTCGGATGGACTTGTTTTGCTTATTTTCGGAGGAGATGGAGGCGGTTCAATGAAAACGAATTATCAAATAATTACGAATCCTATTGACTAACAATTTGATTTTATATTCAAACGAGTGTTCACTTAAGTAAAAACCGCATCCCCATCACCATCTTGCATAAATAAGTTCACATGCGTAATACTCTTGCTCAATTGTTTATCTATTACTAAAAACCGATTGACTTCCTTTTTATGAAAAGCCATAGTCTTACTCTCTTTCAAGGTAGAAACTAGTTTTGGATGAAAGCAGGTAAACTCTTTTGCCCTCCATTTTTGTAGAAGATGATTAATGACTAATACACTGTCTTTACTAGGAATCGTGCTAAAGAAATAAGGCAGTTTTACTACTCCGTTTCGAATGGTAAAAAAGAAAAATGCGCTGATTTTTCCACGTTTATCTTTCAGCTGAAAGGCTAAATTTTTGAATTCTTTGACAGAAGAACTGAAATAATACTTTTTGTCCAAATCTGTTTTCTCATCTCTTTCTACGATCCAAGGAGAGGCTAAAATCCACTTCAACTCTCTTCCTTGTCTTTGGAAATATGTCTCATTGGTTTGTTCCGTTATAAATTGATTCAACGAGTCATTTATTTCAGTTACCGCTTCCAAATTTAAATGATCAATAGGAAATGCTTTGCCTGATTGATACAAATTTAGCATGCTATTTCCTACAGCATTTAAGCCTTTTAAAACGATTGCGCTTTTTCTAAATAGGCTAGATTTTGGCGCTAGAATTCGTTGAAAATCAGATTTAATGTATAGTCTAATTCCGCTTTTAACCAAAGGTTTTTGTGCAAAAAAACCAGTTGCATCATATATGCGTTTGGTGGCAGGAACATAATCGTAGGAGAGTAAATTCCCGTTGTATTTAAAATGGGCTTCAGTAAATAGTTTTCCAATAATTCCTTTGCCTCGATGTTCTTTCTTCACCCAAGCACAAGTCACCCAACCTACTTTCACAATCGGCTGATTTTTTGGAAAAAACAAATCTGGTAAAACTCCCATATAACCAATCAACTCTTCTCCTTCTTTGGCGAAGAATAGTAAGATATCGTTCTCGTTGGATCTGGGGTTGTTCGCATGGGAAACTGCTCTTTGAAAACTAATTGGCAGGTTCTCTTCAGCCTCAAAAAATGCTGAGTTCACATATTCTAATAATGCTGTTTTATTCAGCGAGACAATTTCCATTAACTTCTATTTATTTTGTTTTTACCAATAGGTTGCTTCATCAAATAGTACACCATCTCAGCGTGCAGCAACTCTTTACCTGTATGTCCTTTTTCTTCAAAAGCAATTCGTTGAAAATGATTTGGAACACTGTCTTCTTTCATTCCTGCACAGCCAAAAGTAGCCGCAATCTGCTCTGCTTGATTCAATACCGTAAAAAACTCTTTTGAAACACCATAGTCTGCAAAGGGGAAAGAAAAACTCAACAATTCAACGCCTATTTCATTCTTCAAGTAGGTTAAACTTTCCTCCGTTTGCCACAATTGCTCTTCCAATGGAAGGTACTGATATTCCGGATGATTGGCGCTGTGTGACCCAAAATCAAAACTCTGTTGTTTTAAATCCAATATTTCAGCTTTATTTAAATACGGTTGTTCATTTTTTAGAAAGTCAGTAAAACTGTAACCAATATAGTTGGCAAACTGATTCAACTGCTCTTGCTCGTTATGTCTTATTGCCAATAAGATTGCAATGGCATCTTCGGTTTGGAAAAAGTCTTTTGCAGCATTTCTGACAGAATTACTTTTACTTACTTCTTCAAGTAGCAAGCTGGCTTTGTACCTAAAAAACAGTGCTTCGTTGTCCACAAATTCTGAGTTCAAGAAACAGACAGCGGGAATTCCTTTTGCCTTAAGTATGGGTGCAATAACTTCTTTCACTTCTCGAAGTCCATCGTCGAAACTGAGCAGAAAGAAAGGCTTCTGAGTTTTACTCGGATTGGATTTTAAGGCTATAAATTGCTCGAGAGTTACTGGTTCAAAGTGTTGTAACAAGAAGTCTAAATCGGCACTAAATTCTTTTGATGACTTTACTTGGTACAAGTGTTTAATGTGCGCCAACGGTCGATCTGAAATGGCATGGTAAAAAGGCAGTACAGCGCTCTGCTTGGTTAGTTTCAATAAAGCACTCGTAGGTAAGCTAGCAGCTGACTTTCCAAGTGTTGATTGAATTACATTTTTAATTTTCGCCATTCGAAAGTGAAATTAAGTAAAGCGGGATTGTTGTGCAAAAAAAAAGCCTTTTCCAAATTTGTCACACTGAGCTCCGATAGCTATCGGAGTCGAAGTGCAAATTAAAGAAAGGGCTTTCCTAAACTAAAATTGGTTTTTTACTTTACCAATTTCATTTCGTCAATTAAGTGACTTGCACCGGCATATTTGTCAATAATAAACAAGGTATAACGAATGTCAACACCGATAGTACGTTGCAATTCTGTTTCAAATGCAATATCACCACTCATCGCTTCCCAGTTGCCATCAAAAGCAGTTCCAACTAATTCTCCGTTTCCGTTGATCATTGGGCTACCAGAGTTACCTCCTGTAATGTCATTGTTGGCAATAAAGTTAATGATAAGGTCGCCTTTCTTATCAGCATACTGACCGAAATCTTTATCTTGAATTAGCTTCTTCAACTTCGCAGGAACAACAAACTCAGGGTTTGATGGATCTTCTTTTTCCAAAATTCCTTGTGCGGTTGTTACGTGGCTGTATTTAGCTCCATCCATTGGCTCGTATCCTCCCACTTGTCCATAAGTAAAACGCATCGTTGAATTTGCATCTGCAGCGTATACTTTGTCAGAATTCATTTCACGCAATCCTTTTACGAATAGTCGTTCAGAACGCTTCAAGCCTTCACTTTCAGTTTGAATAATTGGTGAAATATTAGATCTAAAATGACCAATAATGGAAGACTGAATCATGAAAATTGGGTCTTTTGCTAAAATCTTTTCAGAAGGCTTTTCTAAGAAAGCAGCAATCTTTTCTTTACTTCCAAAAATTGACTTTGCATAAGCATCATCGGCCATTTTCTTGAAGTCGCCTTTGTATTTAGTAACCATTTTTTTGTAATCTTCCGGCTGATTTTCTTTTGGAATATCGTTGCTGTAATCTTTCATCATCGCAGCAAATACATTTCTGTCAATTGACATGTTGTAATCTTTAAAATGAGCATCCATCCCTCCTTTAATTCTCTCCATCGTTTGATTTGTTGAAGTTTCATTGTCAGACTCTAATGCACTTTTTAAACCTGAGAACTGGAATGAATAAGCAATGGCTTCTACTCTAAATATCGCTTCGTTCAAATAAACCCTTACTCGGTTGGCTTCTTTCATATTGTCATAACCAGTTTTAAAACCTTCAATAACGCCTGCATATAGTTTTTTACTGTCCTCATCTTTTGCAATCCATGCTGCTAAAGCATCTTCTTGCCCTTTCTTCTTATCGTAAACTTTTAGTCTTTTTAAACCTGCTTGCTGTCCAATAAAGTATTTCCAATAGTTGGCAACACTTGCAAACTTTGAAGCGTATTGAATTCTCGTTTTTTCGTTTTGATCCATACCTTCTTGGTAAGCATCTAAAACTTGTCTTCTCAACTTAACTGAAGCTGGTTGTCTTACTTCTAACTCATAATTGATTCCTTCAGAAGTCAAATACCGATCTGTACTTCCTGGGTAACCAAAAATCATAGAAAAATCACCTGGCTCAACTCCTTTTAAAGAAATTGGTAAAGAGTGCTTCGGAGTGTAAGGTTTGTTTTCTTCACTATACTCAGCAGGTTTGTTGTCCTTGTCAGCATATACTCTAAACATGGTAAAATCACCAGTGTGTCTAGGCCACATCCAGTTATCTGTATCGCCACCAAATTTCCCAACAGATGACGGAGGAGCTCCTACTAGACGAACATCGGGAAAAGTTTCATATACAAATAAGTAGAATTCGTTGCCATTGTAAAATGACTTTACGTTAGCAGTATATTCAAATTCGCCAACAGCAGCTTTCTCTAATGAGTCAGAAACTTTTTTAATCGCTTTTGCACGGTCCATCAAGCTCATTTCTTCATTTAATACAGCATTGATTGGCTTGGAAACATCTTCCATTCGTACCAAAAACGAAACTGCAAAACCTGCAGGTAGTTCGTCAGACTTTTTCATTGCCCAAAAACCATCATCTAGGTAGTTGTGCTCTTCTGTTGAATTTTCTTGAATTACGCCAAATCCACAGTGGTGGTTGGTTAACATTAAACCTTGATCAGAAATAATTTCGCCAGTACAAAAACCTCTACCCAAACGCACAATGGCATCCTTCAAACTAGAGTTGTTTACACTATATATCTCTTCAGGAGTTAATTGCAGACCTTGTTTTTGCATGTCTACATAATTCAAACGCTTCACAAACATTGGAAGCCACATACCCTCATCAGCTTTTACTGGGGCAAATGCAAGTAAAAAACCTGCAATTAAGATGGAAATCTTTTTCATAGTTAATTTTATAGTTAAACTGAAACCAAAGGTAGGGCTTAAATCCATTTTTAGAAAATTTGCTTTTGCCGAATGGTAACTAGAATGGATAAAAGGGTGTTAGTATACTTTTTTGCCTTTTTGTAACCATACACCCCAAATTCTATTGTACGCATGAACTTCGTTAGTTGGCTCTTTTTTTGGGGTTACAACTGGCTGTTCTTGATTTTTCCATTCAAAAATCCCCCCGTATAAATTGGAAACATTTTTAAAGCCCATGTTCTCTAGCTTCTCACTTACTTTCTCACTTCTATAGCCAACCGAACAGTATACAACAAGCTCTTTCGACTTATCAATCTTGTCCATTGCGCTTAAATCTAGGCTATCATATCCAACAAATATGGCATCTTTAATGTGGCTAACATCAAACTCTTTGCGTTCTCTAGCGTCAACGAAAATGACTTCCTTTTTGTCTTTTACTTCACTTACTGAGACTTCTTTTACTGAATGAGAAAGTAAGCCTTGCAACATAATATTGTACGCTTTGCTACTCACTTCTTGAGCGTTGGAACGAGAAAAAAGTGCCATAATTAAAAGGGTAAGTGTGATTTTAGATTTCATTTATTTATATCTAATGTTTCTCTAGTTTGATCTTTTAAGATTCTGGAAATCTTTATTCTCTATAATAGTTATCCAGACTCAGCTTCCAATCATAAGTGTCATAATTGATCTTCGGTTCACTGTCTTCAGGAATAACCTCATACTGTTTTAAAATGTTAAGAATTCCATTTTTGCCTTCAAAGTCACCTCTAAACCAGCTAAATAATGGTGTGGTAAGTACCGTATTATTTTCTTTGTCGTAGGAAGATACTTTGTGCAGGAAGCTTTTTGCTACTTTATCAATCTTAGCATCAAAGTTTTTTGCATCGTAAGTTGCAACTAGAGGACAACTCTTCGCTCCGCAATTCAGCGCGAAATGAATGCGACCGTCTTCATTTCTTGTTCTTAGTTTTTTCTCAAAATCATCAGCAAATGGATTTTTAAGCAAGCCTAGTGATAACTTAATTTTTGACCCTCTTATGATTCCGTGCTCTATGTCATCAAAACTCAATTTTCGATGAGCAACAATGATTCTTGGTTCACCGAAAAAATTACCTCTATCCTCAAAGTATTCAGGATTTTCAGTCAATAGAATTTGAATGTAAGAATTGTAAGTATTGATCCAAAAGGCTTTTTTTTGATTTTCTGTACTCAGGTATTTTGCCAACGTATCAACATTTAACTTCTCATAACGGGCTTTTAGCTCATCCGTATTGTTCTTGTTACATACGGCATCCGCCATCTCAATGGATAGCATCACAAACTTATTGTTCGTCAAAACATCAGTGTTCTGAACTATTATTTTTTGATTGGAACACGAGAAGGAGAGAAGGATAAATAAGACTGGAATGAATATTCCTAGTTTTAGAAAAGACTTGGTTCTTGACATCGATGTTAATAAACTTTGAGCTTCAAAATTAAGTAAAGTTGAATCGGACAAACGTTAAGTTTTCAAAACAGGGAAGCACATGCAACTGAGCATCATTTTATTCCAATCTATAATTAACTATTGAATTTTGCTCAGCTGTTACCATTTTTGAAGGAAGCATTGAGTCATGATATAGTATACTTTTTAAGCATAAAGCAGAGAAAGTGCTCTCGTTTAAAATTTTTCCAAAAGACCTCATAGTTTCTGCACGGAAATATGAAGAAAATAGCTACTTTCGAGTCAACCTTGCCAATTGTATAATTTTTATCTTTAAAGAGGGTAGGTTGTGCAGGGCCGGTTGCTGAAATTGTATTGATTATTAACAAACTACCCCAAACCTGAGGCATCAAAATGAGCAAAGTAGGAGTTATAACAGGAGCATCTTCAGGGATAGGACAAGCAATAACTGTTCGGCTATCCAATGGCTATTCTACCTTATACATTTGTGGTAGGAAGTTAGAAAGTTTGCAAAAAACAATGGACTTGTGTTCTGCTTCAAAAGCTGAAATTATTCCGATTATTTTGGACTTAAATGATAAGTTTTCGATTAAAAAAGCTGCAGTAGAAATACGAGGAAAAGAGCCTAAAATTCATCTATTGGTTAACAATGCCGGGCAAAGTCAGCGTTCTTTAGTGAAAGATACAAGCGAGGAAGTAGAAGCGATGATCATGCAGATCAATTATTTTGGACAGGTTCAATTAACCAAATTATTATTACCTGCTCTGCAAAATGCTCAAAGCAGCAGAATATTGATAACTTCGAGCATAGTTGGTAAATTCGGCTATCCGCTAAGATCCACATACAGTGCCTCTAAGCATGCTTTACATGGTTTTTTTGAAAGTTTACGCTTTGAAGAAAAGAAAAATAGCATTTTTGTACAGTTCTTAGTAATTGGTAGAGTGCAAACAAATGTTTCGGTAAATGCCTTAACGGCTGAAGGTGAAACGTACGGTAAAATGGACAAAGGGCAAGCCGGAGGTATTAGTGCTGAGGCTTGTGCAATAAAGATAGAAGCAGCACTTCAATCAAACAGGAAGGAAGTTTTGATTGGAGGCAAAGAATTATTAATGGTAAAGTTCAAAAAGTACCTTCCCTTTTTGTTTTATAAAATAGCAGAAAAAGAGAGCAATCATGTTTGATTACAACATTTCAGGAATACAACAAGTAGGAATCGGTGTTAGCGATGCAGATAAGGCATTTGCTTGGTATAGTAAACATTTTGGAATGGATTTACCCATTTTTAGCGATGAAGCTGAAGCTAAATTAATGATTGACTACACCGGAAACGAAGTGCATAAGCGGAAAGCTATTTTAGCTATGAATATACAAGGCGGTGGTGGCTTTGAAATATGGCAATTCACCTCTCGCGAAGGTCAGCCAAGAGCGCAAGAAACCACAGAAGGGGATCTAGGCATTACGCACATTCATATGCGAACCTATGATGCAGAAAAAGCACTAGAATACTTCAAGAAGGTAGATGACATTTCGTTATCTGAAATAAAGGTGAATGAGATGAACCGTAAATGGTTTGAATTGAAAGACCCTTTTGGAAATTTATTTAAGCTTATTGAAGATGATTATTGTTTTATGAAAACCGTCGCCTTAACGGGTGGAGTAATGGGAGTGACGATCGGTGTTTCAGACATTGAAAAAAGCAAAGAGGTGTATCAAAAGGGTATTCAATATGATACGCTAGCAGCGGTCGGAGAAAACGGGACATTTAAAAATGCTTGGTTAAAGCCAAGTAATAATAAGGCATCGGCATTTAGTCAATTATTAGGACCAACACAGCTAGAATTGGTTTGTGATACTTCAGGAGGAAGGGAGCAAATTTTAAAAGATCGATATTGGGGTGATTTGGGATACATTCACGTTTGTTTCGATGTTCAGCGAATGCATCAATTACGAGAATATGCAAAAACGATCAACCATCCTTTTACAGTAGACAGTGAAAATAGCTTTGATATGGGTGAAGCTGCAGGACAGTTCGCCTATATTGAAGATAATGATAAAACCTTAATTGAATTGGTGGAGACCCACAAGGTTCCAATCATGAAAAAATTGGGCTGGTACATTAATGTGAAAAACAAAAAAGTACAGAAACCACTTCCTAAACTTATTTTCAAAGCGCTTAGTCTGAATAGGGTGAAGTAGAGCTTTAAGTATTTGGAGCTAACCCTTCGCTTCTTCTGATTTTGTAAATCTGTTTTATGAACTGCTGTAGTTCTTGAAATTTTCCAACTTTTTTCTTCAATCGAGTTAAACGATATGCAGCAGCTACATAATGTGCTTGTTCATAGTATCGTAAATAGAATCTAGTACTCCAATACATAATAACAGGCATCATTAAGGCCCAAGGTGCAAATTGACACGCAATAACGGTAAGAATGATAGACCAAAGCATCCACAAAATAGTTCCTAATACAAGTCGAACTGAAGCGTAAAATTCATCTAATTTAACTTTCCTTTCAGTAATACTTTTTGCAAATACAAAAGGTAAAAAGTTTAATAAAAATGATACTATAGCGAAAGGTGTTGCTGCGATAATTAACAAGATATCAGTAATCGATAGGCCCACGTTTGACTTCATTTTTCTGAAATTTAACCTATAGGATTTCAAAATTTTAAACGCGTTGGTAACGACCTCGCTTAAGCGAATTAAGCAGTCTGGATTGTTTTTTGAAACAGCGGAAATATGGTCGGCAATCAATATTTTTCGATTCAATGAATTTTGCTCAAAGCAATTATCAAGCTCTGACAAGGCTTTGTACACCATATAGTTCTTAGCCTCAACCTGAATAGTATGTTCTGATAGTTCTTTGAATAATACTTTATTTAGAATTTCAAAGGCTCTATTTTCATTCATTTCAAAATTTTCTTGATAGTCTAAGATGTATTGAACTTGACCTACGCCAACATTCACCTTACTTCTGAAATCTTTTGGTCTGTCGTAGTTTAAACTTATCGGCACAATCGCACAATTCAGTTTAAAGTCATTTTTCTGTGTAAAACCAAAGGCAATTCTCGCAAGACCTTTTTTTAACGGACGGATTTTATAGTCAATTAAACTTAACCCTTCAATGAAAATTAGAATAGCCCCACCTTGCTCTAAAATGCTATGACATTCTCGAAAAGTATCATCGTTTCTAGTCAAACTTTTAGGTCCCTCTTGCAATCTGTAAATGGGAATTAAATTCAGCTTTCTCAAGATTATGTCTGCCCACTTTGCTCTGAATACATCTGATCGAGCCAAAAAGTGCAAAGGTCGGTCAATGAGGCAAGCTATAATAATGGCGTCTAAAAACGAATTAGGATGTGTTGCAGCTATCATACAAGCCCCGTTTTTAGGAATCCTTTTTAGTCCAATTCCTTTTATTTCAAGGTAGTGAGCAGCTAAGCTACTGCGCATTAAGAATTTTAGAAGGCGGTACAGCATAGAGGCTTAAAATTTGTAATAGTTGTAATCACTGTCTGCAAAATTATACATCTTAACTTCATCGATGTAGACGTTTTCTTTTTTTGGATTCCAAAAGTAAATAACAACTTCATCACTTGGTAGTAAGTTGTCTGGTTTTTCGAAAACATATATAAATTGATACCACTTGTCCTTAGAATAATAGGGTTTAACATTTGTTCCTCTCCAATACACCGAAGAATCACCTCTGTTTACATCTAAAACCAAACTCATATCTACTGGGCTTGTGCTGTGCAATTGACCAGAGATTGTCAAATACCTGTTTTTTTCATTGACTAGGTTATTGAGTGTGTCTTTGTACGTAAGGCCATAGAGGGTTTCATTAGTTTGGTGAAAAGCAATTCTGTCGGAGTAGAAAACACTGTCTTGTAATAAAGCTCTGTTTACGTCCCATTTTAAGTTGTTGAGATAGCTTGCCTCAAAAGTAGTTTCCCGTTTTTGACTACCCTTGGCGTAAACAATCACGTCTGAATTGAAATAGCGTTCATGAAAATAAACTACCGGATACTTTTGTTTTGCAAATTCATGTATTTCTGAAGGTACTACAGAATTGGCGTAAGCAATCAAAACATATTCTTTAGCACTATTTTCGATTATATCTCTTATTTCAGCTATTGTGATTGACTCATCAATATTTTCGATATTGTATTCAAAAGCAGGATCTATCTGAGAGGTATAATATTCCAAGTAAAATGGGTTACTAGCATTGGCAATGCTCAGTACGTTTTCTTTGCCTAACTTTTTAGTAATTCTTACGCTATTCTTTGCAGTATCTTCAAAGTTAGCGAAGGGCTTTTTTGAATAAACCTGATTTTCTACAATTAAGGCATAACTTCCTGCTAGTATGAGTATGGAGCTTAATACCATGATTAATTTTTTACTTGCTTTGTTACTTATTTGAGCAACAATGAGAAGTATAAGAAATGGAGCTACAAAAATGAGCACTGAGAACTGAAGAACTGGAGTTTGATGTATCGAGTAATAATAGGCTATTGCAAAACATGAAAAGAATACAAAAGAAGCTATGAGGGTGGGCTTCCAATCTATTTTCAGTCCTTTCCGAATACCAATAAATAGAAGCACAGCGAACAATGTAGATTGCAAAATGAATGAACGTTGAAAGAAATAAGATATGAAGTGCTTTAGGTAATCAGGTTCAGGTTTTGGAAGCCATGACACACCAGCAATACTTAGGTGGTTTATGGTGATTGGAAGGTGAGGCAGGTACAGTAAAACAATCGTGAAAGCAAGAAGGAAGTAACATTTTAGGTTTTTTTTGTTCCAATAAATGCTTGCTGATAAGTAAATTAGAAATACGGCTAAGGCAGCAAAATAGTGGGTTAAACTCGCTGCTAAACCAAACAAGATGATTCCTTTATAATTTCGTTTGACTTCTGAAGATTTTAGACACCTGAAAAGGTAAAATGAGAAAGCAATCACAAAAAACAAACCTGCTGTGTAGGGCCTAGCAATTTGAGAATAAAGTACAAAAAGGTAATTGGGAACAAATAAAGCCAAACCAATTAAAACAGCATTTTTATTGAGCCATACGTCAAGTAGGCGATAAAAATAAATACTAGCACCAATGCTCATTAAAACGAAGGGAAGCCGAACGTAAAACACCGAATTTCCAAACAGCTGAACCCAGTAAAACTCAAAAATTTGAATGAGGGCAGGATGCCCATCTACCCAAATACCCTTGTCAATTAATTCAGAAAAGGAACTAAAATTGGTTCGGGATAGTGCACTCAACTCATCGTTGGAAAGGGACCAATCGCTAAAACCATAAAATCGAAGAGCGACTCCTATTAAAATGAAAATAGCGGCAGTGTAATCTCTTATTTCAAACTTCCAAAACACAGTTACCTTCTTTGCCGTACTGTTTCATATAAAATAATTCCTGCTGAAACAGAAACATTCAACGATTCAATTTCTCCTAACATTGGAATGGCAACGGTCTTATCTGCTCCCTTTAAAATGTGGGAAGTAATTCCATTGTCCTCAGACCCCATTACAATAGCAGTAGGTACAGTATAGTCAACATCGTAAAGCATGTCTTCAGTTTTTTCAGTGCACGCTACAATTTGAACTCCTGAGTTTTGAAGGTCCTCCATCACTGCAGTTAAGTCTCGCTCTCTGCAAAGATTTACTTTCAACAATGCTCCAGCCGAACGTTTAATTGCCTCAGAATTTACTTGAGCAGATCCTTTTACAGGAATAATAATACCATCCACACCTGTGCATTCTGCAGTTCTGCATATCGCTCCAAAGTTGCCAACATCACTGATATGATCTAGAATTAAAAGTAATGGGACTTTTCCCAATTCGTAAGCCTTTGCTAATACTTCTTGGTAAGGTTGAAACTCAACCGGGGAAAGATAAGCTACTACACCTTGGTGAGGTTTTTTACACATGTGATTTAACCGCCCAAGAGGTAAGTTTTGAAAGCTGACTTTATAATCTTTTAGCAGCTTCCGCAACTCGGTCACGTTTGGTCCTCTCAAATCTGATTGAACCAGAACCTTATCAATGTCCTTATTGTCTTTAATTGCTTCCATAACAGGATGCATTCCAAAAATGTAATTTTCTTTGCTCATTTAATCTATTTTACCTTGTCTCCAAAAGTCTACCTGGCGGTACCAATTGTTTTTATAATCTGAATTCCTTACCATTTCATAGTGGTTCGAAATATTTGAACGCTCTGTTTGATAAAATCTAAATTGTACGGATAGTACATTGTTTTCTTCCCCGTATAACCAAACTTCATTCCCTGCATTTTTACGAATTGAGTTTGGTATACCATATATGATGTAGATGATACCGCGATCAGTTTTCCAACCTTCTTTGTAACTTGTGAAAAATTTATTTGCAATTTCAATTCTGTGATAATACTCCTTTAGCAACTCTTTCGAATTCGCTTCATTTTTTCCCAATTTCAACCAAAAAGCATCCAATCCTTTTTTAGGATTTACAGCCGCTTTTAAGTTTTTGTACTCCGTACTTGTGCTAATGTAACGAATAGGATCAATAAACTCAGTGATTTGATTTAACTTCGGAAATTGAGTGCCAAAATAAAAAATATGGTTGTATAGCACTGAATCAATCGTAGAAAAAAATCTATTATAAGGGGCAGGGTTCTCCTGTTGAAAAAAATCGTTAATAAAGGAAAAGGAATAACGGTCGTCGGCAACTACTCTCAATTCGTGATCCATTGGTCTGGCAAATGGAGGAGGCGTCATGTTGAAAACCTTATTGCTTGTTTCCATTATAAATTCGTCCGCTTCAATCAAGCTACTTTTTTCAATACTCAATCTATTGGTTACACTTCTTTGATCAAATAGTACTTGCTCGCCATTTAAATAATTAAAATACTGGTTGTTGGTATTTTCTCTTTTGTCTGCTTCTAAAATGTTAATGACATTAAAGTCTTTGTTTTCATCCCTAAATCGAATCGTGAGCCAAGCAAGTTCTCTTCTATCGAATTTAAAACGGACAGCATTTTGCAATAATTTCTGTTGTCCGTTAGCACCATAATTAGCTAAATTTTGTCCTCCACTATCTAAAATAATCGTTAAATCTCTATCTGCAAATAAGGTGTATTTCATTCTGATGTTAGCAGCCTTGGCAGAATCTCCCCAAACGCGTTCGTATAAAATATCCCCAGAGTTTAACTCGTAGAATAGCGTGCTAGAGTCTTGAGAATGATGAAAAATTTTATATTTCGGACTTATAATCGCTTGTTCTTCATCGTAAAGGTAACTATAGTCGTACTTTGTAACTTCATTGCTTGTAATACAAGAGGATAGAAATAATACAGCAGCAGAAACGAAAAGATAGAATGAATTAGCTTTCATCAAGTAAATTGCTTGAAATGGATTTATTCGTTTTGGCACCTAATTCTTTTAATTGTTCTGCTCTTCTTACTAAATTCCCTCTGCCTGAACCTAGCTTATTAAAAGCATCATTGTAGTGATTTTGAGCACTTTTTAAAGATTTGTCTATATTCTCCATATCTTTTAAAAAGCCAACAAATTTATCGTACAAATTACCGGCTTTTTCTGCAATATCTTGCGCATTTTTTGTTTGTCTTTCATTTTTCCAAACCGAAGAAATTGTTCTAAGAGATGCTAATAGAGTAGTGGGGCTCACTAAAACTACTTTTCGTTCCCAAGCATAATTGAAGAGCTTAGAGTCATATTGAAGTGCTAAGCTAAATGCAGCCTCAATAGGCATGAACAACAATACGAAATCGGGTGATTGCAGTTTACTGCCGCTTTGATAATTCTTTTCATTAAGTGTTTTAATATGCGTTCGAATGCTTTGCAAATGAGCCTTCATGCTACTTTCTCGAACCAACTCATCAGTGCTGGAAACAAATTTTTCATACCCGACAAGCGAAACCTTAGAATCGATTATGAGGTGTTTATTCTCAGGTAAATTGATAATTATATCTGGTTGAATTCTTCTGTTGTCGGAATTAGTGTCACTTACTTGCGTTAAATATTCTTCCCCTTTTTGCAGGCCGGAACTTTCTAAAATTCGTTCTAAAATCATTTCTCCCCAATTACCTTGCATTTTGTTTTCGCCTTTTAGCGCCGTTGTCAAATTTTGAGCTTGAAGGTTTAGTGTATTGTTTAATTCCAATAGCTTAGACAGCTCTGCTTTAAGATTGGTACGTTCTTTTGTTTCGTCAATATATTTCTTCTCTATGTTGTCCTCGAAGCTTTTTATTTTTTCTTTAAGTGGTTGAAGGAGTTGTTGTAGTTCTTTTTGATGGTGCTGAGAAAGCTCGTTAGCGTTGTCTTTTAAAATTTTATCGGCAATGAGTTGGAATTCCTTTTGAAACTTTTCTTGTAATTTTTCAAGTTCTTTTGTTTGGTGTTCAAGCTTTTCTGACAAATTACTTAAATTGGTTTCTGCTTGAGTTAGATGGTTCGTTAATTCAATTTTTTCCTTTTCCCATTGCGTAGCAGCTGTTTTCAACTTATCCAAATCAGAGCGTAACATTTGTTCTTTTTGAGCTGCGAGCGCAATTTCTTGTACCAAGTTAGATTGTTGTTCTTCGAAGTGATTATGTAGCTCGCTGTTTTTTAGCTTGTTTTTTTGAAGCATGAACAGATACGTAATCACAAATGCTACAAATACTGTTATTAAAAGGATTAGAATGAAGGTGTTTTCGCTCAATTTTTAATTTTTAAAAGAAATTAATAAATCCGAAGTGAATTTTGGCAGCCCTAACATCAACTGGGTTCCCGAATTGACTGCCTACGGCATAATTAAAAGTAAATATTCCAGCTTTAGTTTCAAAGCTAACACCCGCACCAAAACCAACGGGAGTGTCGCTAAAGTATTCAATGCCGGTAGTGTTATTTTCATACAGACCATAATCTGAAAAGACAGAGAAAAAAGAATTTTGATCTAAAAGGAAACGGTATTCTAGTGTGAAAATAGAATAGGTTGAAGCACTAATTGACTCTTCATCAAAACCGCGTAGTGTTCTTAATCCACCAATTCTCATTAACTCATTCGCGTAAAGTCTTTCTGAATAGATAGAGGCACTTCTGTTGGCTATCTTGATAGTACTTCTTTGTGCGATGGGGATAAAATATTCAAGCAATACACCACCTTTAAATTGGTTGGTTTTTAATTGGATGGAATCATAAAGCTTTGGTTTATTTTGTTCTAGAATTCGAATTTTTTTGAGCTCTTTTCGTCCTGCAGAGAAGTTTAGGTTGATTAATAATCCATTTGTAGGGTTGTATTTATAATTTGTTTTATTTCTAACATACGCCATTCCAAAAGAATTGACACTCACGTCTCCTAATTCAGGAAGTTGAATCGCTTCAGCAAAACTCTTTCTTGAAAGCAAGTTTGAAGTTTTATTTTCAACAAACAAACTGACAAAGTCACCTCTTTCAAGCAGGTAGTTTATACCAACTTTGGTTTCTAAATCTAAAAAGGTAGTATCTCTTTTAAAAAGATTAAAGTCTAAAGCCACTCCAAAAGGAGTTTTGAAGAGATAAGGGTAGATGATGTCGACATTTAAGTCTTGACTGTTACCCTTTAGTTTCCGCCAATTTAATCCAAAGGTTTCACCTCTTTTTATACCATTAATCAAGTTCAAATCTACATCCCCCGTCAATTCAATCTTGCCTGTGGTTTCATTGGTCAATAATCCAAGAACGCCATCAAACCTGCTGGCTTTCTTTTGGTCTAATTGTAGCACAACCTTTATACCTTCTTCAAAAAACTGAATTTCAGGCTTCGCTGACACGGTAACAAAAGGAATTTCGTGTATTCTGTCTTCGATTGAAGCTATTTTATTTTCTTGATATAATTCACCTTCGTACAAACCGAGGTAATTTAGAAGATACGTTTTTCCAATTTGAGAGTTGCCTATTACCAGGACACTATCGATTTTATAAAAGGTGTTTTTTTCAAGAGATAATTGGGCAGATATTTGATGCTGACTTATGAATTCTACATCTTTTAATTGAATGGAAACAAAGGGGTAACCTCTATTTTCGTAGAATTTTATAACTTTCTCAAAAAGCTTGTTCAGTTGCTTTATATTGAAAACTTTACTTTCAAATACGCTTGGAGCGAAGTCAATTGACTCTAAAGCTTCTTCGGGAAAATTTCCTTTTTTCAGTTGGGCCCATTGTATTTCCAAGCCCTTAGAAATACAGAGTTGATGAACCTTTTTCTTAATGCGCAAAGAATCGATTGACGCTGTTAAGTAACCCATTTTGTAGAGTTCATTTAACACACTATTTCCAATCATTTTGCTTTCAGAAGAATCTTTAACAACCGTTTTGTAATTAATCTTAAGGCCATCAATACCTGCAATAGTTAAGGAGCTATTTTGAGAATAGCTAAGAAACGCCACAAAAAAAGTAATAACAATGCTCAAGAAATACCTCATGATTATAAAACGTTCAAATCTTAAATTATTTCCCAATCGATCGGTTGTTTTCCTTGTGAAATTAGTATTTCGTTAGCTTTACTAAAGTGTTTACAACCGAAAAAACCACGATAAGCTGATAAAGGAGATGGGTGTTTACTGGTTAGAATGTAATTTTTACTAGCGATTAACTCTTTTTTCACTTCAGCTTTCGCTCCCCAAAGAAGGAAAATAATGTTCTTATTGTTTTCGCTCAAAAGCTGAATTAGGCGGTCTGTAAACTTTTCCCAGCCTCTATTTTGATGGGAAAGAGGTTCGTGAGCTCGCACTGTAAGGCAGGTATTTAGCAGTAAGACGCCTTGTTTTGCCCAATGAGATAAGTCACCGTGCATTGGCTCAGTTAAGTTTACATCGGTTTTCAATTCCTTAATGATGTTTTTTAACGAGGGAGGTAATTTAATACCTTGACTAACTGAAAAGGCCAGGCCATTTGCTTGAAAATTGTCGTGATAAGGGTCTTGACCGAGAATGACCACTTTAATTTCTTGAGGGCTTTTGTAGGCGAAGGCTGCGAATATATTCTCTTTCAGAGGGAAAATAGTTTCATTTTCATATTCCGTTTTTAGAAAAAACATTAATTCATGAAAATACTTTTCATTTAGTTCTTTTGACACTAAATGACCCCAAGTGTCGTTAAGAACTAAATTTAATGGCTTTATTTTCATTGTTCTGTATAACTAGGATATGAATAAAGTATTGTTAACAAATTTCAACAAAAGAACAAAAAGCTAATTTGGTTTAGGTACTTTTGTGGTAATTAATTATATATTATGAAAAAGGTCGCAGTAGCTTTGGTAGTTGTGTTTGCAGCTTCTTTATTATTCTCTTGTAAGTCTTCTCACAGGTGCGCAGCATATAGCAATGCAGATGTTAAAACTGCTCATAAACCATCCTAATATTGAATTGGTCGTATATTGAATCAGATGAAGATTTGCAGAAAGCATTGTCTTCATCAGGTAAAATAGCGCTTTTTAAGCACTCAACTCGTTGTCCTGTTAGTTCGATGGCAAAAAATAGGCTAGAAAAATCATGGGTTGAGGCAACTAATGAAATGCCTATCTATTTTCTAGATTTAATAAAATACAGGGAGTTGAGCAATAAGATAGCACGTCAACTTGCTATAGAACATGCTTCACCCCAATTGATTTTAGTTGAAGAGGGAAAGTCAATTTATGACGCCTCGCACAACATGATTCAATCAAGCGAAGTGGTTAAACATATGTAAATGTTATATTTTGTTCTATCTTGCTGTTAATGCTCAATGCCACCGGACACTTTCTTGCTTCCGTTTCTAAGTAATTTTTTTCAGCGTTATTCAACTCCTTAGGTAGAGAAATTTCAACTTGAATTTCTTTTATTCGTCTCGGTGTAGTGTTCATTTCCTTGAAAACACTAAAGCTTGGGTTTCCAATTTTAATGCTTTTTGTTTCTGCTCGAATAGCAATGATAGTCAGCATGCATGAGCCTAAAGCGGCTGCTACTAAATCAGTGGGAGAAAATGCTTCTCCTTTTCCATGATTGTCTAATGGTGCGTCAGTTTGTATTTTTTCACCCGTTTGGTGGGTAAGTATATAACGCAACTCGCCAGCATACTTTCCTTTTATTTTTACTCCCATTTAATTTGAAATTGTTATGCTTAAATTTGTTATTAAAGTCATTTAGTTGAGCAAACCAATTTACATATTAACTTCTTTAGTTGCCTTGCTTTTGAGCGTGGAGCTTTTTAGTCAAGAAACAATTTTTGAAGAGACGACCACGGTTTTTAAGACCGAACAATCTTTTGGTGTAGGAACGCATACAAATGGATTTCAGGCTACCTATAGACATGGAAAATATTTAGATGGATTTTCAAAACGAATTTATGAAATTGAAATTGCCAATGTTAAAGATCCAAGAGAGATTAAAAGTATTTATCCTTTCGAAGAAGATGTTAGGGGTTATATTTTTGGAAAGTTAAATTCATTTTTCATAATTCGTCCATCCATTGGTAATCAAAGAGTACTATTTCCCAAGCAATCAATTAAAGGAGTTTCAATTACTTCTCTCTTTCAATTTGGGCCTTCTATTGGCTTTGCAAAACCCGTGTATCTGAATATCATTCAAGAGGAGTCCATCACTTCTAGAATTGTATCAAAAGAACGTTATGATCCTGACAAACATAGCACGAACAATATCTATAGTAGAGCTTCTTTTTTCAATGGCTTTGAAGAGATTAAAGTGTTTCCCGGGTTGTTTGCAAAACTAGGGTTACACTTTGACTATGGTGATGAAAGAGAATTGATTAAGTCAGCAGAAGTTGGTGTAACAATTGATGCATATTATGCTAAGGTTCCTATTTTGGCATTTAATGAAGATCGACAGTTCTACCCTAATTTATACATCGCTATTTTCATTGGCAATAGAAGTGTAGACTAATTTTTTGACTTCGAGGCAACAAAATTGACGTTCCGTTGTCTACAGACTAACAAATAATAATATTTCAACGTTAGTCCACACGCTTATGATATTATTCATAAATTGTGAAACCTAACTGTAGTTTAATTTAAATACATATCATTATGAATATCAGAAAGATTACTCTTTTGGCCGCGTCATGTCTTAGTGCTGTTACAGGTGTTTTTTTACTTAATTCTTCTCCTCAAGTGCAGTATTTTCCTAGAGAATCTAGTGCTTTTCAAATCCAGAGTGAAATCCATTCTGGATATGTTGAGTATATGAATGCAATTAGAAGCAATAGAGAGACCGGTACTGTTTCAGCTGCAGAAGTTAGTGCAGCAATGAAACAGGCGTCTAAATTAAGAAGCGGGAATAAGACACTTAATTTATCTTGGAACTTTAAAGGTCCAGATAATGTTGGTGGAAGAACTAGAGCAATTGTTATTGATAATGCTGACACAAATCATCTATACGCTGGTGGAGTTTCAGGTGGTGTATGGGAATCTTTCGATGCCGGTTTATCATGGAGTGCTTACGATAATAATTTTATGATTCAGAATGTTGCAGCAATGGCTCAGGCACCAAACGGTGATGTTTACGTGGCGACAGGTCCTTATTTTGACGGTGTTAGTAATAGGAAAGCAATGGGTTCTGACTTTGTAGGGAACGGTCTTTGGAAGTTAACAGGGAATGGAAATTCCGATTTAATTGTTGGTCCTAGTGTTGAATTAAACGCTGCAGCTGAATGGTCAACGATGGCCGAAATTGCAGTTGATCCAAATAACTCGCAACGAATTTTTGTAGCAATGAACAGAGGTTTAAGAGAAACAACAGACGGCGGTTTAACATGGACTAACCCAATAGGCTTATCTAGTGCTTGCCAAGATGTGCAAATTTCTGTAGATGGGAAAATTGTCGTTTCATTCGGGAATATTGTTTATCTATCCAAAGATAATGGAGCAACATACAATGCTGTAGTATTTCCAGGTAAATTAAGCACCAGTAGAATAGAATTAGCTATTGCTCCTTCTAACTCTAATATTATGTATGCGGCAGCTGCACCTGCTAATACATCAACATCCTGCATAGAGGGAGTTTATAGAACTTCAGATGGTGGCTCAACTTGGAAGAAGTTATTAAATACTCCCAACTACATGGGCAACTCCGTTACTTGTCAAGGCTTTTATGACAATACCATAGCCGTTTATCCAAATGATCCTGGAAAAATAATTGTTGGGGGAGTTTCTATGTTCCAATGGAGACAAAGTTCAGTTGACCCTGCTCCTGTGCAAGGTGAATGGAAAGTTATCTCTACCACAAATGAGTTTCGTCAAAATGGGGGAAGAAATTCCTTTTACGTTCATGCAGATGTTCATCACTTTAAATTCCACCCAAAAAATCCAAATAAATTATACATTGGATCTGATGGTGGAGTTGGATTTTCAGCTAATATGGACTCTAATTTTCCTACATATGGCCAATATAATTTAGGTTATAATGTTACCCAATTCTATGATATTGGTATTGGTCCGATGGGTCTTGTTGCCGGAGGTACTCAGGACAACGGCACACAGTTAGTAGGGTTGAACTTTAATACCGGAAAGAGTGCTGTTGAAGTAAGAGGTGGAGATGGATTTGATACAGAGCTATTTACTATTAATCCAGAATTGGGGATCGCTTCTCTTTATTATGGTGGTATAACAAGACTTCAAGGTATCGGATCTACGTTGAGTTCCTCGACCTTTAACAATTCAGGCATTTTTAGTGGGACTTTAGCTGCTCTTTGCAATAGCACAACGTCTTTTGACCAATGTTCTCAGGTTTTTTATACTACTGTTGCTAAGTGGGAGTCTTTTAATCATACTGCAACCAAAGATTCGGTAATAGTTAGAGAGACTAGAACATCTTTACCGCCATTAGAAGCAAATACTGTTGTTGATTACGTTAGTAAGAACAATAAGTTGCCTCTACAGGCTTCGTTAACAGGAACAACTTTTCCGGCAGATACTACTTCTATAGATCCTATTAATTTACAAGACACTTTAAGTATAGCGATAGATAGCAGTCTTAACGTTGTAACTTTTATAAATGCATTTGATACTATTACGGTAAATGAAGATTCAATGACAATTGAATTCAGATATAGAGGAAAAGTTCCAGAAAGCAAAACATTCACATATGGTAATAAGGTAGATTACACCAATATATTTCATAATGACCTATCTCGAGCAGCTATTCCAAGAAGGCCATTAAGTATCAAAGTAGTTCGAGACGTTTTAAGAGGACAATCTGAAGTAGTTTATATTAATCCTCAGGTTAATTTTAACTATGAATTAGAATTCCCTGATGTTGTTCAGAGCATGGTTGCAGTGTTTAACATTAAAGGAAATTTACCATCTCAAATTAATCAAAGGCACGTATGGATTTCTAGAGATATTCAGAAGGGTAGTTCGGTAACTGAGCCTCGATGGGTAAAAGTAGCAGGAAATAATTCATTGCCAAATCCTACACCAGACGGGACCAATAATAATCAAAATGCTACCATCTCTGCAGTTTTCTCAAATGATGGAGACAAACTGTTTTATGGAACTACTAGTGGAGAGTTGTACCGAATTGACCACCTAAATGACATTGATGTAAGTCAGTTAGGTACAAGTTTACCAACAGATTATACAGTAGATAATACAACTCAACATCGTAGAATTGCAAATTTTGGAAACAGAGCAGTTACAGGTATTGCTATTGATCCGAATAATGATGATAATGTAATTGTAACTTTAGGTAACTATGGTTTTGCAGAATATGTGCAGCGCTCAACGAACGCTACTGCTGCAAGCGGTGTTCAATTTGTTCAAATATCAGGTCAAGGAAATGGTAAGTTACCAAATACACCGGTTTATGAGGCGGTTATTGACTTTAGAGATAATAATAAAGTTATTATTGGAACTGAGCTTGGTGTTTTTGCTAGTGATAATGCATTTACCTCAGCATCGGATGTTACGTGGACAGAAGAAAATATTGGCCTAGGAAGAGCTCCTGTTATGTCAATTAAACAAATGACGTTTGGTTGGAATGATGGAGCTATTAATCAAGGGAAGGTTTACATTGGAACTCATGGTCGAGGAATTTTTGAATCCGGACAATTGGTTGGAGTTTCAGAAAATATACCGGAGAATAAACCGACCAAACAAGGTAAAAATAACTTAACAATATATCCAAACCCTGCAGTTGATGAGTTGAGTATTAAGTTTGAAGGTATTTCTAAAGGATTAGTAAATGTTCAGATATTTAACCTAAGTGGACAGTTGGTAAAAGAGGTTCAACCAACCAATATTATTAATGGAGTTAATACTATGAATATATATGTGGAGGAATTATCACAAGGAACCTACATTATTAGGACTATAATGAATGGAGTTCCAACAACTGGAAAGTTCATTAAACGATAATGAGTATTTCAATAAATGTAAAAGGGACTGTTGAAAAACAGTCCCTTTTTTTGTATAAAAAAATTAAAATACGCTTCTGCATTATTGAAGGTAATATTATCTTCGCATTCCAAAAACTACACCCATGCCAAAAGATTTATCAATAAAGCACACGTTAATAATTGGGAGTGGTCCCATTGTTATTGGACAAGCATGTGAATTTGACTATGCCGGTTCTCAAGCTGCCCGTTCATTGCGCGAAGAGGGAATAAAGGTGAGTTTGATTAACTCGAACCCTGCAACGATTATGACGGATCCAGTTATGGCTGATCATGTCTATTTAGAGCCGTTGAATCCTAAGTCGGTTGAGAAAATTCTCGAAGAACATCCGGACATCGATACTGTATTGCCAACAATGGGAGGGCAGACGGCTTTAAACTTAGCGATTGAATGTGACGAAATTGGCCTGTGGAAAAAGCATAATGTGCGCATGATTGGCGTAGATATAGCTGCTATAAACATTACTGAAGATCGTGAACAGTTTAGAGAGTTAATGTTGAAAATAGGAGTAGGCATGGCTCCGCAAAAAGTGGCAAATTCTTTTTTACAAGGAAAGAACTTTGCACAAGAAATTGGTTTTCCTTTAGTAATTCGTCCTTCTTTTACTCTAGGAGGAACCGGAGCATCTTTTGTTCATACTGCTGAAGGTTTCGACAAACTTTTGACTAGAGGGCTACACGCATCACCTATTCACGAGGTTATGATTGATAAAGCAGTTCTAGGATGGAAGGAATACGAGTTGGAACTGTTAAGAGATTCTAATGACAATGTTATTATTATTTGTTCTATTGAAAATATGGACCCTATGGGGATTCATACTGGAGACTCAATTACCGTGGCACCTGCAATGACATTATCTGATACAACATATCAGAAAATGAGAGATATGGCAATTCATATGATGCGTTCTATCGGGGATTTTGCCGGTGGATGTAATGTGCAGTTTGCAGTTAGTAATGATGAAAAAGAGGACATTATTGCCATTGAAATTAACCCTAGAGTTTCTAGATCTTCGGCCTTAGCATCAAAAGCAACCGGGTACCCTATTGCAAAAATTGCTGCGAAGTTGGCGATTGGATATCACTTAGATGAATTGAAAAATCAAATTACAAAAACAACATCTGCTTACCACGAACCAACATTAGATTACGTTATCGTAAAAATTCCACGATGGAACTTTGATAAATTCGACAGTCCTAATAAGACGTTGGGATTACAAATGAAGTCTGTTGGAGAGGTTATGGGAATTGGTCGTTCATTCCAGGAAGCATTGCAAAAAGCAACGCAATCTTTAGAGATAAAACGAAACGGATTAGGAGCAGATGGTAAAGAATTGAAGAATCAAGAAGAAATTCTTCACAGTTTAAAAAATCCAAGTTGGAATAGGTTATTTCATTTATACGATGCCATTAAATTAGGAATTCCACTTTCAACAATTTATAAGGCCACGTTAATAGACATGTGGTTCTTAAAGCAAATTGAAGAACTAATTGCCGTAGAAGGAGAAATTCAAAAATTCTCTCTCACAGATTTACCGAAAGATTTATTGATGGAGGCAAAACAGAAAGGATATGCTGACCGTCAAATTGCACATTTATTAAACTGTTTGGAAAGCGAGGTTTATTCTTTACGAGAAGAGTACAACATTAATCGAGTTTATAAACTAGTAGATACTTGTGCTGCAGAATTTGAAGCGCAAACGCCATATTACTATAGCACATTTGAGGAAGAGAACGAATCAGTTGTTACGGATAAAAAGAAGGTTATTGTTTTAGGTTCTGGCCCGAATAGAATTGGACAAGGAATTGAATTTGACTATTGTTGTGTGCACGGAATCATGGCTGCTAAAGAAATGGGTTATGAAACCATCATGATTAACTGTAACCCCGAAACAGTTAGTACGGACTTTGATACGGCTGACAAATTATATTTTGAACCTGTGTTTTGGGAGCACATCTATGATATTATTAAGCACGAAAAACCGGAAGGTGTGATTGTGCAATTGGGTGGGCAAACGGCGTTAAAGTTAGCAGAAAAGTTAGAACGTTATGGAATTAAAATTATTGGAACAAATTACCAAGCGTTAGATTTAGCAGAAGATAGAGGTAGCTTCTCCGATTTGTTGAAAGAAAACGATATTCCTTATCCTAAGTATGGCTCTATCGAGACTGCAGACGAGGCATTAGAATTGTGCAAAGAAATTGGTTTCCCATTATTAGTGCGTCCATCTTACGTTCTAGGAGGTCAGGGAATGAAAATTGTAATCAATGAAACTGAGCTAGAACAGCACGTTGTCAATATTCTTAAGGATTTACCTGGAAATAAGATATTATTGGATCACTTTTTATCCGGTGCAATTGAAGCTGAAGCCGACGCGATTTGCGATGAAGAGGAGGTTAAAATTATTGGAATAATGGAGCATATTGAGCCTGCAGGAATCCATTCAGGAGATTCCTACGCGGTTCTTCCACCCTTTGATTTGAGTGACCATGTAATTTCTAAATTAGAAGAGTACACGAAGAAGATTGCTTTGGCGTTAAGAACAAAAGGATTGATCAACATCCAGTTTGCCATTAAAAATGAAGAAGTGTATATTATTGAAGCAAATCCTAGAGCCTCTAGAACCGTTCCTTTTATATCTAAGGCAAATAGAGAGCCATATGTGAATTATGCTACAAAGGTCATGTTAGGTGCCAAATTAAAGGACTTTAATTTCAACCCTCATAAAGAAGGTTATGCCATTAAAATTCCGGTATTTTCATTTGATAAATTCCCTGATGTAAATAAGGAATTAGGCCCTGAAATGAAATCTACAGGAGAAGCAATTCAATTCATAAAAGATCTAAAGGACCCATTCTTTAGAGAGATATATTCTGAAAGAAACTTGTATCTTAGCAAGTAGTTATGATTTTTGAAGCCGGAATGGTCACTTTTTTAAGGACAATTTTAATTATTGCCTTGGTGTATTATGGGATTAAGTTTTTGTTCAAAATACTTATTCCAATTATTTTGAACCGCTTTATGAAGCGGCAACAAGATAAGTTTCAGCAAGCACAATCATATAACTCTACTCAGAAGAACACCTCAAAAGAAGAAAAGAGACATTCTGAAAGTAAGGATACTTTGGGTGAGTACGTTGATTACGAAGATGTAGAATAATTAATTGAATATGAAAAAGATTGACTTTAAAAAGCACCTTCCTTATTTGGGTGGTGTGCTTGTTTTTTTTGTTCTAGCAGCAGTTTATTTTTACCCTGTTATTGAAGGTTATCGGATTAAACAATCGGATATTAAGTTGAGCAAAGGAATGTCTCAAGAAATTCGAGATCATAGAAAAGTCTTTGATGAAGAGCCTTTGTGGTTAGGAAACATGTTTTCTGGTATGCCAACCTTTCAAGTTTCAACTGAATTTCCAGGCAATTTGTTGCAATATGCTAGTAAGGCAATAACTGGCGGCATTCCTCACCCAATAGGAATTGTTTTTGCTTACATGATTGGGTTCTTTATTTTCTCACTGTCGCTTAGAATTAGCCCACTCATATCGATAGTAGGAGCCATCGCATATGGATTTTCCTCATACTTCATTATTATTTTAGAAGCCGGACATAATACAAAAGCATTGGCCATTGCTTATGTGCCGCCAATGCTAGCCGGACTGATCACAATGTACAGGGGGAAAGAATTATTAGGTTTTGTATTAACGGCAATCTTTGTTGGGCTAGAATTATTCGCCAACCACTTTCAAATTACCTATTACTCAGCACTAATTATTTTAGGAATTGCAGTGGTGAATTTAATAGCATATTCTAAAGACAATAAAATAAGCTTATTTCTCAAGCGTTCTGCTCTATTATTTGTTGCTGCATTACTTGGTTTAGGAGCAAATGTTGGCAATTTACTTACCACTTACGAATACTCAAAGTCTTCAACTCGAAGTAAATCTGAATTAACTATTCAACCAGATGGTACACCAAATGATGCAGTGAAAAGTACTGGGTTAGATAAAGATTACATCACACAGTGGAGTTATGGACAAGAGGAGAGTTTGTCACTATTTTTATCTGACGTCAAAGGCGGAGGGTCTGGAGCTATCATTGGTTTAGAAGACGAAGTTCAGCGTTTAAGAAGAGAGAATCCTAGTTTTTTTACTTTTTTGGTGAACCAATACCAAAACAATCAACATTTTGTGAGTACCTATTGGGGAAATCAACCCTTCACTTCAGGACCAGTATATATTGGTATCATTGTTTTTGTATTAGCTATTCTTTCAATATTCTTCGTGAAGGATCGACTCATCTATGCGCTAGGTATTGTTACTGTATTGGCACTGTTACTTTCATGGGGAAAAAACTTTATGGGTTTTACAGAGTTTTTTATTGACTATGTCCCAGGCTACAATAAATTCCGTGCAGTTGCTATGTTACTGGTAGTGCTAGAGTTCACTCTACCCGTATTTGCTGTCTTGTTTCTATCGGAATTATACAAAAATAGAGAAGGTATTCTGGAGCAAAAGAAGAAACTATTCATTATCTCATGTTCCGTTCTCACTGTGCTGTTGGTCTTATGGTTGACCCCTGATTCATTTTTAGATTTTATTAATGAAAAAGAGAATGCCATTTTTGCGCAGCAAATAAGTCAAAATTCTGCCCAAAAGAGTGCAATAGATATTGGAGTAAGTCAACTTGTGGATTACAGGGTTGAAGTTGTAAAGTCTGATATTCTTAGGTCTCTTCAGTTTATTCTAGGGTTGTTTTTATTAATCGGGTTGTACTTGTATAATAAGGTAAATCGTAACATTTTTATAATATTGGTTGGGGTATTGGTGCTGGTCGACTTGTGGACTGTAGATAAAAGGTATTTTAATAATCAAGAAGTGGCAGGAGCAGGTAGAAATGCCAGTAATAAATATGAAAAATACGAACTGCCTGAAAATAATTCATCACCTTATCAGGCTAGTACGGTAGATAATGCTATACTACAAAGAGAAATTTTTTTAAATCCTCAAATTTCTCAGAGAATCAATGAAAGAATTAGCACGGAAAAGCGAGAGAAAAGAAGATTAACAAGATTGGAATCAGAGAAAATACAGTTTACTACGTTGATGCGAAATACTCATTATCGAGTATTAAATACTGCTTCAAGATTGGATGAAGATGCAGGTACAGCATACTTTCATAAAACCTTAGGAGGCTACCATGCTGCAAAAATGAAGAAATATCAGGAGTTGATTGATTTTCGATTGGGTCAAGAGCATTTTCAGTTACGTCAAGCATTTAGCCAAGGTGGAGCAGATTTAGTTAGAAGATATTTGCCTCAAATGTCTATAACTAATATGTTAAACGCTAAATACATTATTGGAGCGGTTAATACGCAACAAGTACGGCAGTTTACTTATTTAGAAAATCAGTATGCCTTTGGAAATGTGTGGTTTGTCGATTCAGTTCGAGTGGTAGAATCAGCAAATGACGAAATGATGACCTTGTTGAGCATTAACCCTAGAAGAACAGCCGTAATGCAATCTACTGAAGACGCTTCTGTTAAAAATATTTACAACTCAAACCCTTCTACTGATCGTATTTCTCTTGTGTCCTATTTGCCAAATGTAATGAAGTATATTTATCAAACTTCACAAGAACAATTTGCAGTGTTTTCTGAAGTTTTTTACAACGATGGATGGAAAGTGATTGTGAACGGAGAAGAAGTTAAATTCTTTAAAGTCAATTATATCTTAAGAGGAATGAAGGTGCCTGCGGGTTCAGGAGAAATTGAGTTTAGATTTGAACCGGGGTCGTACAAAACCGGAGAAATTATTAGTTTGATTAGCTCACTAATAATTGTTCTGGTATCTCTAGGTGCAATAGGGTATACTATAAAAAATAATAAGGTTAAAGAAGTTTCTGAATCTGAATAGCTTGATGCTTCCTAGAAAAGGATTCAATTTTAGTCTTGTCAGGATTTATTTCTGACGGGTCAGAATGAATCAGCTTCGTAAGACTAGCCGTTAATTGTTCAATCTCATTTCTGGTGAAACAAATTCCTGCCTTACAGTCTTCAATAATCTCTCTTGCATCACTTTCCTCTGGGACAATTCCGATAATAGGTTTATAGGATGCTAAATATTCAAAAAGCTTCCCAGTAAGAATTCCCTTGGCATTAGACACTTTTGGAATCACTAGTAAAAGAGCGTCTGCCGAACGTTGATACCTAACAATTTGGTCATGAGGCACCGTTGGAATTACTTCTACTTCAATATCCAATTCTTTTATTTTTGAAATAATAGTGGATGCAATAGACCCAACGAATTGCACCTTTATTCTTTTGGTTGTTTTTACTTTTTTTAGGGCATTGAAAAATACTTCAGGCTCGTATTGATTAGACATAGTGCCTGTATAAGCAATAACAAAATAATTATCCTGTTTTGACAAATCAAGTGGTTGGCTAAAATCATCG
The DNA here is from genome assembly GCA_028245195.1 of Vicingaceae bacterium. Lineage (GTDB taxonomy): Bacteria > Bacteroidota > Bacteroidia > Flavobacteriales_E > Vicingaceae > NORP294. The sequence continues at coordinate 42,448 of JAOKCF010000007.1, forward strand.
GGATCAAAACCGTTGGGTATTAATTTAATTTTATCTAGAATCTTTTGATCTGATTTGCTTGAAAAAATCTCTGACAAGCCTTTACTTACTGTCAATATCTTATCAGAACGTTCAATAACGTTCTTTTCTAAATTTTTATCTTTGCTCTTGGACCATTTCGAATGACCCAAAAGGTGATAATAGTAGATGTCCGTCCAAGGGTCACGTAAATCTGCAATCCAGTTGGTGTTCAACCTCTCTTTTAATTTCAGACCAATAAGCTGTGTTGAATGAGGTGGACTTGTGGTTATAACAGTTTGTATATTGTACTTGGTAAGAATTTCCTCCGCCTTTTTGTATGCGTATTTATTCCACCCTTTTCTGGGATCGGGAATAAATAAATTGCTTCGCAAAGAGTTCACTGTTTTTTGGACGATACTCTCATTGTTTACATTAGAGAACCCCGCTGATGGTACATTCTTTTTTCCTACAACTTTAGAGTAGTAATTGATTATTTCGAAGCTATCGGTTTGATGAATATGGAGTTTAGGATGAACATCTTTGAGCAGTGAATGGTCAATTGTGGTGTAACTTGCTTTTTCAGGATCTACCGTTAAGATATGAACCTCTGTTCCCTGTAACGCCAAGTATTTTGACAACTTTAGCCAACGTTGAACACCCGCACCACCACTAGGAGGCCAATAATAAGTTATCAGGAGTAGTTTCTTCAAAATGGAGTTAACTAAATTTCTGCTAATATACTTGCAACTCTTTTGTAGTCCACCTCTTTTACAGTAGGTAGATTAAGACCTATTTTAGATATTTTCAATGCATTTTTATTTGAAAAAGTATACTTTGAGTACACTGGCATTTCAGATAAACAGTAAAAGAAAGGTCTAACGTCTATGTTGTTAGCAATTAGTTTTTCCATTACCTCTTTCCTTTTTTCAGAAGTACAGCTCATGAGCCAAACAACTTTTCTATTTTGTCTATATGTTTTTTGCCATTTAAATAAGTTAAGATGATCTAAATGCTTGATATAGTCTCTTTCAATTTGATCGTTGCGGTCCAAAATCCATTCAATTTTTTCCAATTGAGCGCATCCAATAGCTGCTTGCAGATTTGTCATTCGGTAGTTGAAGCCAATATCATCGTGCCAATACCGCTTTTCTTTACTCATTCCATGATCACGCAATTTTCTCATTTTGGTGTCTAATTCTTCAGAGTTTGTCACGCACATCCCACCTTCACCCGTTGTAATTATTTTATTGGCGAAAAATGAAAAGGTTGAAATGTCTCCAAAACTTCCAACTCGTTGACCTTTAAATTCTGCCCCGTGTGCCTCGGCACAATCTTCAATAACCTTTAATTTATTGTCATTGGCCAACTTCATAATCTTATCTATTTCACAGGCTTGTCCGTAAACATGAACTGGAATGATAGCTTTTGTTTTAGGTGTTATTGCTTTTTCGATTTCTTCCGGCAAAATGGTCCAGGTAATCGGATCTACATCCACGATAACCGGTGTAGCATTTGCATAAAGTACTGCATTTATTGTCGCAGCAAATGTCAAATCTGGAACAATCACCTCGTCTCCAGGGCCAATTCCTAAAGCAACTAGCGCTAAATGTATAGCTACAGTTCCGTTGGAGGTGGCAACACCATGCTTAACGTTGCAAAAAGTTGAGAACTCATCTTCAAATCGATCGATGTATTTTCCTCTACTTGAAATCCAGGTCGATGAAAAGGCATCTAATAAATACTCTAATTCTTTGTTTTCTAAAGTTGGTTCTGCTACAGGAGTGAATTTGGTTTTGTGTTTGTATTCGAAGAAGTCTATCAATTCTCCCTTGTCATTGACGATGGGCACGATGTTAATCTTGATATTCGTTTTCTTCAATAACGAATCAAAATTTTCTCCTTTAAGTGCTGATACAAAGTTTCCTAAATCTGATTGCTGTATTTGGTCTTCAAGACTTTTACCATCTAAAAGCAACCTTCTGAAATCTCCGTCAGTTACAATTCCAACAAGTTTGTTATTATTGTCCTCAATAAAAGCGGTACCGTAAGGCACTTCATTTATAGCTTCCAAAAGAACCCTAAGGTTCGAGCCAACTTTACAGGTTGATTTATTCATTATGGTCATTTAATTTTTCTAGAATTCGATGAGTGTTTTTTATATCGTCCATGCCTGAATATACTTCAACGGTTACCACTTTGTCGGATTTCCAATTTTTCTCCAAAACACAATACATTACAGACCCTTCTGTTAAGCCTTGATTTGAGTCGCTTTTTCCGTCGTTATCGCTGATGTGAAAATAGTCGGTCAGGTTATATAATTTTTCGAATTCTTCTTCAAAGTTAAGCGAAAGACTGTTACAACTTACTTTCAAATGAGCTGCATCGAGTAAAATACTGAGTCCATCTGGTTTTTTAAACTGATTTACATTTTTGCTAGATGTAAAAAAGAAGGGATCAACTCGATCAAACGATTCATAGTTCGCGTGTGATAGCACATTATTCTCGATATACAATTGAATTCGATTGTTGTTATATGTAGCTATAGAACTTAAGTTATTTTCAAATTGTTCAACAGCGGCTTGTAAATCAAAAAGTTGACCCTTATCAATTTTCTTTCCAATCTGATGTAATGGAATGTTAATCAAAAAACCTGCATGAAAAGCGTATTTGTTAGCATTTAGCGCTTCCGACCAGTCAATCGCCTTTTTTACGTGCTCCAAGCTATACTTCGAAATCTCTGGATCTAAGGAGGCTAAATTGAGTACAAAAGAATTGCCCGGAGTAGGAAAGTAGTTGTGCAGTAAAAAATTAATGGCATAATCTTTCTTTAACTGTATGAGCTTATCGAGTGCTTTTTCATCGTAACGAGTTCCACCGGAGAGTTCAATGTTTGTAAAACCTTCATTAACCAAGGCTTTAACAGCGTCTTCAATATTAGTTGCTCTAACACAAGAACTAGAGATATAAATCATGGTCGAATCAATTTAGCAGGGGCACCTAAATACGTTCCTGGACTTAAAATGTCTTTCGTTACTACTGCTCCAGCTCCAATAACTACATGGTCACAAATAGAAACATTGGGCAATACTACTGCACCAGCTCCAATGAAACAATTATCTCCAATCTTGGACCTACCACAAATGGATACGTTTACTGTAATGATGTTATAGTCTCCAATAATAGATTCATGCTCTATCATAGTTCCAGAATAAATAACGTTGTGGCTTCCGATTTTTGCAGTTGGAGTAATATAACAATTGGAAGAAATCTGATTAGCGATTCCCAATAAAGTACTTTCAATATTTGCTTTAGGGTGAATCAGATTATCTGATACTATTCTATGTGAATAAAGACTGGAGTACTTCAATTTCCCTTCCACATCTCCTTTACTAATGATAACCGCATAGTCATTTGGAAGTTCTGTAAGAGGTGCTACGGGGTAACCTAAAATTTGCTCTCCTTTTGAGCGTATTACCTCATCGTAAATGCCCACTATTTTGATGCCTCGTAATTCAAGGATATTAGTTAGGGTTCTTGTGTGGCCACCTGCACCTACAATTACTATTGAACTCATATGGCTATAATTTCATTTATGTGAAACGCTCTTTTTGCACTTTTACCAAAAACAGATGTATAATTAATTGGAGATATTCCTTCGCCACCAGTGCGTTTTGCTATAACGTTCTCATCAGAAAATAATTCACCTTCTTGAATTGCAGTTTTAGCAACTAAATTTTTCTGGAGTGATCTTCTTGTTTTTAATTCTGATGCGGTAGGAACTTTTTCAAAACTCCCTAAAAACTTTTCAATTCTCCTAACCTCCATTACTAACTCTTTCAATTCTTCACGATCTAAAGAAGCCAAGTGATCAGGACCTTCGTCTGCTTTGTTAATGGTAAAGTGCTTTTCAATCACACAAACTCCCATTGGTAATGCATATGGAGCAGCTCCAATTCCGATAGAATGGTCTGAATAACCGGTAAGGATGTTAAAGTTCTCTTGGAAGGTTCGAATCACATTGAGGTTTGCTTCGTCATCTTGTATAGGATAATTTGCGGTGCATTGCATTAAAACAACATCTTTATTGTAAGCATGTATTTCTTTTAAAGCTGAACGAATCTCTTCTAAATAAGACATGCCAGTTGATAAAAAGATCGGTTTTTTTGTTTGTGCTATTTTTTTTAAAAAGGGCAAGTTTGTGGTGTCTGTTGATGCAACCTTGTAAGCTACAACACCTATTTCTTCTAATTCTTTTAGACTTGTTTCATCAAATGGGGTAATCAGAAAAATGATTTTTTTTGCTTCGCAATACTCTTTTAGTTCTATATATTGATCTTTTTGCAACTCTAACTTTTTGAGCATATCAGATTGAGACTCTGCTTTATCTGTTGTTTTTGTTTGGTAGGGAGCTTTTTTTACATTTTGAATAATGAGCTCACTTGTTCTAAACGCTTGAAATTTTACGGCATCAACACCCGCATCTACAGCAATATCGACCAACTTTCTTGCGTGGTCCATGTTGCCCCCATGATTTACGCCGGCTTCTGCAATGATGAATGTTTTGCCACTTCGTTGTAAAACATTATTTCCTATTTTAATGGTCTTGCTAAAATCCATATGTTAAATTGTAGAAGGTATAAATTCTTTACTTTCAATTAAATGTTTCATTTGGATTTCTCCAAACTCCCAATCTAAAGGTTCGTCCATTTCAAGTGCAGTATACTCTGGCATGACATGAAAGCCAAACTTTCCTGAAATTCGACTACTGTTCTTCACTATATTTTCTACCGAATTAATGTAGAACGCACCATTTTCCAGATAATAATTGTCAAAATCTTGTCTTCGTTGCCTTTTATTTAATTCAAAAGTTAATGGCTTTTTCTCTTCAGACCAGACTAATCTTTTGAAAGGAACTACGGCTAAAACAGAGTCGATTTCCTCCGATTCGTGTAATGCAATTCCTTCTTCAAAATCTTTTCGTTTAGTAAAAGGGGAAGTTGCTTGGACGAGAATAAATCGGTCGTTTTTATCTAATTTTTGGTGTTCTATGTATTCTAGCATAACAGACTCTGTAGAGGAACCATCTTTTGCATTTTCAGCGCTTCTCTTATAAACTTTAACTTTGTCGGAAATAGCCGATACTCGTGCAATCTCGTCACTGTCAGTAGCTATAATTATTTCGTCGATAGCATCAATTCCAATTAATTCAATGATATTCCAATGAACTAAAGGCTTGCCAAAAAAGGGTTTAATATTTTTACCTTTTATCGATTTACTGCCACCCCTAGCGGGTATAAAAGCGATCGTTTTTCTCATAAAATCTATTATTATTCAAAGATATGTTTTTACATGAGTTTAATAAGTTATAAGTATAAAAAGAGAAGTAATTTTATAGTTAAATATCAATTCTTTTGAACAACAAAATAGAATCAGTATTTATTGAGGGAGAGGTGAATGCGGAAATCGTTGGACGCTTTAAAAGCCGCCGTCTTTTTTCAGCAACTGAAAACAAAATATTAAACGTTTCTGCATTTCAATTAGGAAATGACAAGGAAGATCAGCTAAAGAAAAGAGCCATAGATCAGATTGTTAGATTTTACAATAGATTTGATTCTTATTTTTTAAAATCAGAGAACACAACCGGTCTGAATGTGTGGTTCTTAGAACACTTTCGCATCAATTTTAAATTTATAGAGCAATTAAAAACGCTAGAATTAAGAGAAGCTTTTTTAGCAGCGCACCCAGATGGAAGAATCGTTCAGTCACCTCCCCAAAAAGCAAGGGTTAATAGTGGTAAACGGATTTTAAAAGAGGTGTTTTTTATAGTTCAAAATAGTTTGAGTCGTTCAAGTAAAATAAGTGGAACCGCACTGGTTCACAACGAAGGCGGACCTGACTTTTCAGCTTCAGAACTTTTTGGTGAGCTCACCAATCACTTTCCGACTTTTAAAGTTCGGTCACTTTTTGATCTCAAGAGGAGATTGCCAAAAAGCTCTAAGTTTACTGGTTTTCTAAATTCAGATGCTCTATTTTTTAAAACGTTGCTTTCTCCCAAAACGTGGTTTCAGGTAAAGCGATTTAGGTTGGGATTAGACTCTATAGTTAATTATATTGAAAATGAATCATTAAATTCGTTTGAGAGAGAATTAATACAGCATTTAAAGGCGAAGAAAACATACTTCACTTTAATGTACTTAAGGTATTTGTCTTTTCAGAATTTCTTCATTAATTCAAAAATTGAATCAATTATTTTGAGTGATGAAAATAGCCCGCAACAAAAGGTGATTCAATATGCGGCAAGAAAAACTGCAGTTAAGGTATTCGCCATTCAGCACGGAGCAATTTATAATAACCACTTCGGATATACTTATGGGAAGTACATCCACCCGCCAATTTTACCAGACGTAACCTTCACTTGGGGAGAATTTTACAATGAAGTATTGCTCAAACATGGCGGATATCAAGCTGAACAAGTTAAAGCTGTTGGGAGCTTAAGAAAGTCGCGAACGTCAACAAGTGGAAGTACTCCAAAAGACAATAAATCACGTGTGGTTCTATTTGCAACTCAACCCATTCCAAACGAAACCTTGAGATTACAATATTTAAAAGATGTTTTTCATTGCTTTTTAGCAGTAGAAGCAGAGTACAATTACCAATTGATTATAAGACCTCACCCCAATGAGAAGGATGACCAATACTTTGTTAATGTGGCGAATGAAGTTGGTTTTTCAAACTATTCAATTGAACGAAATGTCGCTATGGAAGATCAATTTAATACTTCTGATATCTTAATTACTGCCTACTCAACTGTTGGAGCAGAGTATGTAGAATATTTCAAGCCAATTGTCGTTTTAGATTATTTGAAAGAGGATATAGCAGGGTATGTGAAAGAGGGTGTTGGAATTCCTGTGCATAATGGAAATGAATTAATGGAAGTATTTGAACGACACGTAATCGATGTTGATCATCAAAAATATAATAAGTTTATTAGTCGCTTTTTTCATTCTGCAGATGAAAAAGCGGCAGATCGAATTTTAAAAATTCTTACCGATAAATGAACACTTGTGCATACAAAAACTGGTTACTTTTACTAGTTAAACTTTTATACAAATAGTCCTTGGGGATAATAATTAGACAAGCAACGATTTCTACCGTTTTCAGTTACTTAGGAGCTTTTCTAGGTTTCGTGAATGTTAGCATACTCATGAATCGTTGGTTTACCGTTGAAGAGTTTGGTTTGCGTGAGGCATTGCTAAGTGTTTCTGTAATAGCTGCTCAATTTTCTAGTTTAGGTAGTTCTGCAAGCTTGGTTCGGTTTTTCCCATTTTTTAATCGCAAAGGGAAAAACGATGGTGGACTTTTATCCATTAGTCTCATCATTTCCTTTTGTGGGTTTTTGATTACAACTGCAGTTTTACTATTGATTCAAAACATTGTAATGGATTCATACAATGAAAAAAGCACCCTTTTTAGAGAATATTTTTGGGTTTTAATTCCTTTAACTTTTTTATTGTTGATGAATTTAGTTTTCGAAAGCTATATCAAAGCTAGGTCACGAACAGCCTTTACCACATTTGTAAAAGAAGTTTTTCACCGTGCACTCATTACCGTAATTTTAGTATTGTTTTATTTCGACTTTATCACATTTTACGCTTTTATTATCATTTTCCTTAGTTCATATGCTTTAACCTTAGTTTTCTATATTCTTCATCTACAGCTAAAAGGAGAGTTTTTTACGAAAATTAATTTTCAGTATTTTCCGAATAAGATGAGAAAAGTATACTTGAACTATAGTTTTTTTTCAATATTGTCTGGATTCTCTAACTTATTAATCGCGAAGGTTGATATTTTGATGGTCGGGTACTTTCTTGGCGGAGTAGGGTTGGCTATTTATGCAAATGCAGTTTACCTTAGTGTTTTAATTTTCATACCGGCAGTTGCCATCACAAAAATTGCATCACCCGTAATTGCTAGGGCATTTAAGTTTAAGCAAATGGATGAAATAGAATCCATTTATAAAAAATCCTCTACTACTCAATTTCTTATTGGTGGCCTCGCGTTTATTTTATTATGGTCCAACTTAGATAACTTTTTTGAGTTGCAAAGAGAAGAATACCAGCAAGGGAAAATGGTTTTATTTTACTTGGGCCTTTCTAGGGTTTTAACCATGTTGTTCGGAGTGGCAGGTTCAATCATTAATATTTCGAAATATTATCGTTTTGACACCATTACTTCTGTTGCGTTAGCCATCTTTACCGTTATTTCTAACTCCATAATGATACCATTGTGGGGTTTGGAAGGGGGAGCAATTGCCACGATGCTTTCGCTTACACTGTTTTATTTGATCAGGGCACAGTTTCTAAAAGCAAAATATAATATCCATCCTTTTTCCAAACAAACCCTGCAGGTTGCTTTTATTTTAACTGTTGCGTTTATAATTTCTGAGGTACTACCTTTTGCTTTGAACATCTATGTGGATACAATTTATAGATCTTTAGTTATCATTTCTTTAGTAGGTTTCTTAACCTTGTTTATGAATATTTCAGACGATGTAAATCGGTTGTATAAGAAAGTGTTAGGGATAATTGGCAGAAGTAAGGATTAAGATTTTCCTAAGGCGTTCAGTAAATTAGATTTTAAGCGTTGAATTGGCTTTCTATCGTTTTGCAATCCGTCTATAAATACTTTTTTTTGTTCTTCAAAATGGCTTGACGAAATCTTAGTTTCTAGCGGCTTTTCACTTCTTTTAGCAATAGTAAATAGCTCATGATTATTTAGTTCATCACCTTCTTGCATGATGATGGCTTCTAAACCCGATTTGTGTAAGGTATTTTTTAACGAGTACTTGTTGAAGTAATACGTATGAACTACTCTAAACCATTTAGTTTCTAAATTTTTAGTTGGTCGCAAGTTATTAGGTACTGCAATGTATAGAAACCCGTCATCGCTCAAGCTAGCTTGAATTTTTCTTAAAACCTCAGCAGGATTAAGAAAATGCTCTAATACGTGACGCAGTATGATTAATGAGTATTTGCCTTCCTTCCCTTTGTCCCAATCTGAATTTGCATCTGAGGAAATTACCTCTATGTTGTTTTTAATTAGGTTTTGTTGACTCTCCTGAGAAGGCTCTATCGCAAATAAATTGGCGTTTGGAAAGATCTTTTGGATGTTCAATAAGTTTTCTCCCGCTCCACTGCCAATATCTAAAATAGCAGAGGGTGACTCGGGGAGTACGTTGTTTTTCTGAAAACGACGAATAATGGCATTATTTTCAGGGTTCGCAGTGTTAATTTCTGCAATTAATGAAGGTCGATAATAGGAATCATACTCTTTTGAGTAGAAATTAAAATATGAATCGGCATTCCATCTTGGACTCAGATAACCGAGGCCACAGTCCTTGCAAAGAACTAAGTTAATTGGGATGTTGTGTTGTCCTTTTTTAGATACTTCAAAATGGTTTTGGCTTTTGCAAATAGCACATTCTACTTCTTCGAATTTATGCATGCTTATTTCATTTTGTATTCTTCGTAGGCCTTAGTAATGTCAATGAACTTGACTTTTGTTGATATTTCCTTCTGTAGCTCGTTGGAGTAATTTGTATGTAGTATTCTTTTTTGGTAAACCCCGTGATTAAACATGTATTCCATATATCTATCTAAGGCTCCACTTTTTAATCCATAAGTTAAAAATATCGATACACGTTCTTTTTCTTCCGGGACTTTTAAGAAATTAGGAACCCTTTTTTCTAAACTGTTGTGTAGCGAAACATCTGGAGCAAGCTTTAATCGAACGGCATTCCCTGCGTGGCTTGTGCGTAAACAAAATGCAGCAGCATCGCCGGCTTGTGTTGGAAGAATGATTGCTTTTCCTTCGTTTGTTTTTACTGTATTTTGAGAACCCACTCTAACTTTTAATCCTCCAGAGTGCTCCGAATGGTCCTCTAAATAAAAGGCAATTCGAATTACTGGATATTCTTCTGTCCAATCTGGATGGGTTTGATCATTTCTATTTGCAGTGTCTTTATGAAACCCTCTATTGCCAATACCAATTTCCATAATACAATCTCCAAAAAAAGTTGGTTTTTCTCCTAACAATTGGGTAGCTATTTCAATAACTCTGTCGTCTAAAATTAATTTACGGAATTCAGGAACGGCTGTTAAGCACCCAATGTGGTTTTTTGCGAAGCGATGTATAATGAAAGTTCCGTTTTTTTCATCTTCCTCAATTAATTTGTAAGCAGCCGTTCTAAGTTCTTCGACCTCTTCTTTCGTTAACACATTTTTAATTAATGTATAACCATCCTTATCAAATTTAGCTTTGTTTACTTCTACCATATTTCAAAAGTATTAATAATTGAGTGTTATCTATTCACTTCTCTTCAATCTTGTCTTCAAGTGCTTTAATGCTTCCTGCCTGTTGTATACTGGCATTTAATTCAAAACCAACCAACAATACAAAAGAGTTGAAATAAATCCATAACATGATTACAATTATGGTTCCAATGGAGCCGTATATTTTGTCATAATTCGCAAAGTTGTCTACGTAATAGCCGAAACCCAATGAAACTAGCAACACCATCAAAGTTGCTAATGTAGATCCTGCAGAGAAGAAACGCCATTTCAACTTGCGATTACCTCCAATGTAGTAAATGAATGAGATGGCGAAAAAGCAAATAGCGGCCATAATTATCCACTTACCGGTAAGTAAAAGAATAGAAGCTATACTGGATTTTTCCAATACGAAGTTTACTAGATAAACAGAGAATAAAATGGCTCCAATGGCAATAATAATTAAAAAAGTCAGTATAAATAGAAGCTGTATAGAAAGTAATTTTTTGTGAAAAAAGTTTCGATTGTGAGATACATTAATACTGTCTTCAAATGCCAGCAGCATGGAGTCAATTCCATTGGTAGCAAGAAAAATTGCAAATATAAATCCAAAGGATAATAATCCGCCGTCAGTATCGGTCACTAAATCAACCACTGTTTCTTCTACAAATAGGTATCCCGATTCTGGAAGTAAATCTTCTAATAATTTCAACAACTCCATTTTGAAGTCCGGAATTGGAATGTAGGGCAGAAGTGTAAGTAAAAAGATTAAGGTTGGAAAAAGTGCCATGAAGAATCGAAAAGCCATGGAAGATGCTTTTGTGTCCAGCAATCCCTGTCTAATGCCTTTAATAAAAAACTTCGCAACAAAATAGATGGGCAACTTATCAAACCCTGGGAGAATTAGGATTTTGGATATTCGAATTGTTTTCCGAACTACTTGTAAAGCAAAAAAGCGTCTTTTTAATTGCTCTAACATCTATTGTATAGCTTTTAGGCTGAAGTCTAAACTCTCAATTTGGTGCGTTAGTGCGCCAACACTGATATAGTCAACTCCGCATTTCGCATATGACACTATAGTTTCTTCTGTAATACCTCCTGAAGCTTCCGTTTCTGCGTAACTACCAATTTGCTTCACTGCTTCAGTCAAATCCTTGTAACTAAAGTTATCTAGCATAATTCGGTCTACCTTTTCAGAATTTAGAATAATTTCAACTTCCTCTAAATTTCTGGCCTCTATTTCCACTTTGATGTTTATGTTGTTGTCGGACAAATATCTCCTGGTTTTCGAAATTGCAGCTGTTATGCCTCCTGCATAATCAATATGATTGTCTTTAATCATTATCATATCAAACAATCCAAATCGATGATTCACACCACCTCCAATTTTAACAGCCATTTTTTCAAAAATCCGATTATTTGGAGTTGTCTTTCTAGTATCTAACAGTTTCGTTTTTAATGGACCAATCAAACTTTTTAAGTGAGCGGTATGCGTGGCTATGCCACTCATACGTTGCATGTAATTTAGAGCTAACCGCTCAGCGATTAAAATAGATTGCGACCTTCCTTCAACAATAAAGGCAATGTCGCCAACGGCAACACTTTTGCCATCTTCAATAAATACATTGATTTTTAAATCGCTGTCAACCAATCGAAACACTTCTAATGCAATCTCTACTCCGGCTAAAATACCGTTTTGTTTAACCAAGAGTTGTGCTTTGCCGACTGCATCATAAGGGATGCACGATAAGCTGGTGTGATCTCCACTACCAATATCTTCAGCAAGGGCTTGAGCTATAAGGGGGGTATATTCTTTCACTGTATCTATTCTTGTTCTATTCGAAATTCTATAATTTTTAGCGTTTCATTACTCTTTTGATATAATAAATACGTCCTGAAATTGCCTTTCATCGTTCCAAGTATACCAATTTCAAAGAATGGTCTACCATTTCCCCCTCCCTTGTGTTTTGTGGTATAGGATTTTATACTCGCTTCTTTTAAGAAATTTTCGACTAATATTTTAGCTTGGTTGTCACTATAGTTTGCTTTTGCAGACGGGATATTTAAGTCAATTGGATTGTTGAAAAAGGAGGTAAATTGTGCAATGTTACTATCTTTTAAGGAGCTAGAGGGCTCGCTTTCCTTCTGTCCAAAAAGTTGGACCGAAATAAAAATAAGTAAAACCAATATAAGATTTTTCATACAATAAAATTAAACTTTTTGAGGCTTTCAATCTGGCTTATATTTGAAACTTATTAGCGTTAGGCATGAAAATCACATTTCTTTGTATTGGAAAAACTTCTGACAAACAAATTAAAGGTTTGTACGAAGAATATTTAAAGCGGCTTTCGCACTATGCAAAAGTAAAGATTGAGTACTTAGAATTGCGAAAAAAGGGACTGAGTGCAGATTTGCTAAAAATTGAAGAAGGTAAAATGATTCTTTCAAAAGTCGATTATTCTGCCAATTTAATTTTATTAGACGAACAGGGAAAGCAATTTAATTCAGAGGGCTTTGCGAGCTTTTTGCAGAAGGGATTAAATACGTCAAGTCGCGAAATGGTTTTCGTAATTGGAGGGGCTTACGGGTTTAGTGAAGAAGTTTACTCAAAAGCGAGTCATAAGATTGCTTTGTCAAAAATGACATTTACACACCAAATGGTACGCTTAATTTTTTTAGAACAGTTATATCGTGGGTTTACTATTTTGAAAGGAGAAAAATATCACCATAGCTAAACTTTCAATTTCTGCTGCCACTTCCATGCAGTTGCAACCATATCTTCAATATTCAATTTAGCTTCCCATTGCAATTCCTTTTTTGCTTTCGAATTGTCTGCATAGATCGTTTCTACATCTCCTGCTCTCCTTGGACCTAATTCATAGTTTAGTTTTTCGCCACTTACCTTCTCAAAGCTTTTAATAATTTCTAACACAGTGGTGCCGTTGCCTGTTCCGAGATTAATTACTTGGTAATTACGCTTCATCTTATCGAAATAGCCTAGCGCTTTAACGTGTGCTTGCGCTACATCAACAACGTGAATATAGTCCCTTACGCAACTGCCATCTTTTGTGTTATAGTCGGTTCCGAAAACAGTTAATTTGTCCCGAAGACCAACTGCTGTTTGAGTAATTAATGGAACAAGGTTATTCGGCCTTTCTGTGAATCCTTCTCCTATAAAACCTGACGGATGAGCTCCGGCAGGATTGAAGTAACGCAATGAGATAACATTGAAGTCTTTATTTGCTTTGCAAAAGTCTTCTAAAATATTCTCACCAATTTGCTTTGACCTGGCGTATGGCGACTCAGCCTTTCCAAATGGTGTATTTTCATTTACAGGAAGTTGCTCCGGATTACCATATACTGAACAAGAGCTAGAAAAAATCAACTGATGGACGTTGTTCTCTTGCATAGCTTGGACTAAATTTATTAACCCTCCAACGTTGTTTTGATAACATTCTATTGGATTTTCAACTGATTCAGGAACTGATTTTAAGGCAGCAAAATGTATTACAGCATCAATTTTAGTGCTCTTAAAAAATGATTTAGTCGCCTTTTTGTTCTTTAAATCAATGTTGAAGAAAGTAACTTTTTTATTGGCAATTTTTTCAATTTTCTTGTAGTTATCCTCCTCCGAATTGAGATAATTGTCAATACTATATGGAACTTCGTAGCCTTGCTCTAATAGTTCTAGTATAGTATGAGAACCAATATAACCCGCTCCACCCGTAATAAGAATATTCATCTGTCAAAATTAGCTTCAAAGATACTTTTCATTTCAATTAATACTAATATTGTAATCAATTAAATTATTTCATATGTCTTCGAAGATAAAGTTTGCAATCGTTGGTTGCGGTAGAATAGGTAAGCGCCATGCAAGCATGGTAAATATTAATGTCGATACGGAATTAGTAGCATTAATAGATATAAATAAAGAGATTGAAAAAAGTTTAAAAGAGGAATTTAATGTCCAAGTCTTTCAATCTATTGAAGATTTTATACGTTCAGGTATTAAGGCAGATGTAGTTAACATTTGCACACCCAACTTTTTGCATGCTTCACAAGCAATTATTGCTTTACAAAATGGTTCTCACGTGGTAATTGAAAAACCAATGGCTTTATCTAAGGTGGACGCGGAAGAAGTCATTCACGAATCATTAAAAGTAAATAAACGTGTTTTTTGTGTTATGCAAAATCGCTACAGTCCTCCCTCTCGATGGTTGAAAGAGGTAGTTGAGAGCGGTGTATTAGGTAAAGTCTATATGGCTAATATCAACTGTTTTTGGAACCGAGACGACGAATATTATCAAGGAGGTGCAGCAAGTTATTGGAAAGGCAAGCTAGACAAAGATGGAGGAACATTGTTTACACAGTTTAGTCACTTTCTAGACACGATGTATTGGTTGTTTGGCGATATCACTAACATTAAGGCAAATTTTCACGATTTTAATCATCAACATACGACAGAGTTTGAAGACTCTGGTATTGTGCAATTTGATTTTGTAAAAGGTGGCGCCGGAAGCATCAATTATTCTACAGCAGTTTATGGACAGAATATGGAAAGTAGCCTCTCGATTATTGGAGAAAAAGGAAGCGTTAAGGTAGGAGGGCAGTATATGAATGAAATTGTCTATTGCCTTATAAAAGATTATGAGCAACCTGTTTTGGAGGATACACTTCCACCAAATGATTATGGGAAATATAAGGGCAGTGCAGCAAATCATCAATTTGTAATACAAAATGTCGTTGATGCTCTGAAAAGAAACAAAACGGTAACTACAAATAGTCTAGAAGGGTTAAAAGTTGTTGAAATAATTGAAAACATATATAAATTGAAAAAGTAAAATTTCAATTTATATTTGTATCATTGCAAAGTTCTTAAGACCTTTAAGATGCACTAATGCAACTTTCCTAATTTTTTTCAGTTGTTTTAGTTTAAAACAAGCACATTACAAAATATTTCATGTACGATATCCTTCAATTAAACCAAAAAACGGTTGTAGAATTAAAAGAAATTGCAAAGCAATTAGAAGTTAAAAAGTTTCAAAAGCTAAAAAAGGAAGAATTGGTTTATCAGATTCTGGATCAGCAAGCGGTTAAACCAGAAGCTGTCGAAGCAACAGGTAAAGTGGATAAAAGTTCCGCAAAAAAGCCTCTAGCACCTAAAGCCAAAGTAGAAAGTTCTAACGCTAAGAAGACTGAAGCTATTAAACCCGTAGAATCTTCTAAAACTGCCGATCTGGAAGTAAAAACATCGGAAAATGAGTCAGAGGCTAAGAAAGAAGAGCCTAAAAAGGTGGCTTACCCTAAAAAAGCTCTTTCGGAAAGGAAGGTTAGACCAAGAATTGAAGCAGAGAAAAAAGCTAATTTGTTTTCAGAAACGAAGTCTGAAGAGGAAAAAACTGAGGTTAAAGTTACTGAGAATAAGGATATAACTAAGGCTAAAGAGTCCAATGTTAATCAAATAGAAAAAAAATATCATAACGATAATGCGAATGGCAAAGTTCCAAATTGGGATAATAATCAAAATAAACCTTCACAGAATCAGAAACCAAAAAGGGGTGAGTACGACTTTGATGGTATAATTGACTCTGAAGGAGTTTTAGAAATGATGCCTGATGGTTATGGATTTCTAAGATCTTCTGATTACAATTATTTAAACTCTCCTGATGACGTATATGTATCTGTTTCTCAGGTCAAACTATTTGGTCTTAAAACAGGTGATACAGTTAGGGGAACGGTTAGACCACCAAAGGAAGGAGAAAAGTATTTTCCTCTAATTAAACTGATAGAGATTAACGGTCGTGAGCCTAGTTTTGTTAGAGATCGAGTTCCTTTTGAGTATTTAACTCCTCTTTTTCCATCAGAGAAATTTAAACTGTCAGGTCACAAAGAGGAATCTTTGTCTACAAGGGTTATTGATTTATTTACTCCAATTGGAAAAGGTCAAAGAGGGTTAATTGTTGCACAGCCTAAAACGGGAAAAACAACCTTGTTGAAAGAAGTGGCAAATGCAATTGCTGCGAATCACCCTGAAGTGTATTTGTTAATTTTATTGATTGATGAAAGACCGGAAGAGGTAACAGATATGTCACGTTCAGTAAATGCTGAGGTAATTGCCTCAACGTTTGACGAACCTGCAGAAAGACACGTGAAGGTTGCGAATATCGTTCTAGAAAAAGCAAAGCGAATGACTGAATGCGGTCATGATGTAGTCATATTACTCGATTCTATTACTCGTTTAGCACGAGCGTACAATACCGTTTCTCCAGCATCTGGAAAAGTGCTTTCAGGTGGTGTAGACGCGAATGCTTTGCACAAGCCAAAACGGTTTTTTGGAGCGGCAAGAAAAATTGAAAATGGAGGATCATTGACGATATTAGCTACTGCACTAACAGAGACTGGTTCTAAAATGGATGAGGTGATTTTTGAAGAATTTAAGGGAACTGGTAATATGGAACTTCAATTGGATCGTAAAATATCTAATAGAAGAATTTATCCTGCAATTGATATTATATCTTCTTCAACAAGAAAAGAAGATTTATTAATGGGCAAAGCGGTAACTCAAAAAATGTGGGTGTTAAGAAATCACATAGCAGATATGAATCCTGTTGAAGCAATGGAATTCTTAAGAAGTCAAATGACCCGAACAAAGGACAATGATGAGTTCTTAGTTTCTATGAATAGTTAATTCATGAAAACTCATTTCTCTATAGTTGTTTGTATGCTGGTTGTTTCTTTGTCATTGCGAATGCTAATTTTTATTCAGCATTGGCAATTTACTAAGTGGGAATACATCTATTTTTTTGGTAATCCATTTGTCATGATGACAGGAGTATTTATGGGTATTCGGTTATTTAAGCAATTAAGTGTTTCCAAAACATCATTTATTGCTGATCTTAAGTCTGGTATAAAAGTCGCAGGGATGTACTCAGTACTAATGGCATTATTTGCTTATTTGTACTATAGCTATATAGATAGTGAGTATTTAATAACTAAATTAAATTCCCAAATCCAAACTGCAATTGAAAATGGTGCGACAGAAAGTAACGTAATAAAGCATCAAGAAAATGGAGAGTTTTTCCTTTCTGCCTACTTTATGAGCACAGTGACCCTAGTTGGTTTCATTATATTGGGGACCTTTTATTCCTCTCTAATTACTTTTTTCGTTCGAAAAATTAGAAACGAAGTTTAAATCAATTCTTGAGCAAAATCGTTCAAGTTCAACCCATCAAAATTTCCTGAGGTCATCAATAGTACTACGGAGTTGTCAAGATTCTGAGATTTTAAATAGTTGGTAACTAACTTCGCATCGTCATAAACAGTGACCTTTGATGGAAGAAATGCTTTTTCCACATCTTGCTTGGTGATGGTTTCTAGCCCTTTGTGCTGAATCGTTTTAGGGTTAAAGAAAACAATCGCTTCATCTGTTGCGCTCATGCAACCAGAATATTCCTTAAGAAAGGTTTTGTTTAGACTACTAAAAGTATGGAGCTCCATGCAGGCAATCACTTTTTTATTGGCATATTGTTTTTTTGCTGCGGCACTTGTTGCTTTTAGTTTAGATGGAGAGTGTGCAAAATCTTTATATATTACAGTTCGTTGACTCCTAGCAATCTCTTCTAGCCGTTTTGCAGCACCACTAAAGCTTTGGATGGCATTAAAAAAGTCTCTCTCGTCTATACCCAATTCAAGGCAAACGTTTAAAGCTGCCATTATATTTTGAAGGTTATGCTCTCCGAATATCTTTAAGGGTAACCACCCATAGTTAGTGCCAATAATCGTGATTCCGTTTTCAATTCTATGAGTGGGCGTTGTATAGGGTTTAAGTTGTATTGAAGTTGGCTTTTCTGCAATTTTTCTTAATTCGTCATCTTGGTTAAAATAAGTAAGTAGACCGTTTGGTTCGATAGTTTCCGCAAAGAGGTGAAACTGTTCAACATAATTTTCAAAGGTTGGAAATACGTTAATGTGATCCCAAGCTACTCCACTTAAAACTGCAATGTGTGGTTTATACCATAAAAACTTAGGTCTTCTGTCGATAGGAGAGGAGAGGTATTCATCTCCTTCGATGACCATTATTGGTGCATCAGAAAAACTAACCATGGTTTCAAATCCTTCTAATTGAGCACCCACGAGATAATCAAATGCTATATCTTGAATTTGAAGTACATGTAAAATCATAGAAGTAATAGAAGTTTTTCCATGACTACCTCCAATTACTATTCTCTTTTTATCTTTGGCTTGTTCGTATACATACTCGGGGTAAGAATATATTTTAAGACCCAACTCTTGAGCCTTTAATAGTTCAGTATTGTCTTTTTTAGCATGCATTCCTAAAATAATAACGTCTAAATCCGAGATGATTAGTGAAGGGTTCCAGCCTTCATTAATTGGCAACAATCCATACTTTTTGAGTCTTCCTTTCGAAGGTTCAAAAATTTCATCGTCAGAACCACTAACGATAAACCCTTTTTTGTGCAATGCTATTGCCATGTTGTGCATGGCACTTCCTCCTATAGCTATAAAGTGAACTTTCATACCTCTAAAATAGTTCTGAAATTTAAAAGGTAGTTCAGTTTGTACGATAGTTATTAACCGCGACTATTTAATACTTAAAGGTTACCCTGAAAAGTTCTAGGTCATTTATTTCTAATCGACAGTAAATATATTCGTTCCATTCGGTCATGCCCTTTCGATTTGTAACGCTGGCAGTTTCTATAAAAAAACTTCTTGATAAATTAAGAATTTCGTGATTCGTTTCTTTGTAAAGCTCTTTTATCTTTTCAATACAGCAGTTGTTCTCTATTTTAAGCTCTATATTTCTACGTTTCTACGTTTCTACGTTTTGTTTCTACCAAATCAAAGTTCATATTTATAAAAGCAGCACCATTGGCATTAATTTCTAGTTAGTTCTGTAGTGCATCACTCGAACAAATTATTACTTTAGGGTAAAATTATACGATTTGAAAAAATGTCCTAACTGCAATGAAACGATTTCCAGGACTTTTATGTTTTGTCCTGCTTGTGGCCAATAAGTGCAACTATATCAATGTGTAGCGAGTTTATTGACTCATTTTTTAAACGACTATTTTACATTTAATTCGAAAATAATTAGGAGCGTATTGCCGCTAATTTCTAAACCGGCATTTTTAACTAAAGAGTATTTGAGCGGTAGAAGAGTTCAATATATTGCTCCTTTCTGCCTATTCCTCTTTTTAAGTTTAATATTTTTCCTTTTAACAAGCTGGTCTAATTTAAGTTATGTTAAGATGAGTGCGGAAGTAAATGGATTTAATGATGCTTTTTGGAATCGTTTTTTTGATTCATGGCTTCCAAAACTGTTTTTCTTTTTATTGCCGCTTTTTGCCTTGATCATTGCTTGGCTCTATCGAAGACAGAAAAAAGGAATGATGCCTCACTTTTTGTTTGCATTACACTTTCATTCTTCCTTGTTTTTTATGGGAATCATATATGCCGCAGTAAGTTATGTTTTTAGAAAACTAGAATTGGTCATAGTTAATGAAGTATTCCTAGGGCTTTGTGGTCTTTATTTGGCGTTTTATTTATGGAAAAGTCTGCGAAGGATGTATTCAGAATCTAGGTTGAAGACAAGTTGGAAGTTTATTGTGCTAGTCGTGTTATATGCAATCTTAATCGTTGTATCTGCCTTTGTTTTATTACTGTTTAGCTATACATTATTAACTTCGTGGACTTAAATAGAAGTGCATGAGAATAGGTATTATAAGAGAAGGTAAAACACCACCAGACAAACGTGTTCCATTTACGCCTCAACAATGTAAATTCATTGTTGATACCTACCCTGAAGTAGAGCTATTTATTGAGAAAAGCCCTATTAGAGCTTTCAGTGATTCTCAATATGAAGTCTTAGGTTTAAATATGGTGGACGACTTGTCACATGTAGATGTGATTTTCGGGGTGAAAGAGATAAATATTGTAGACTTAATTCCAAATAAAACGCATTTATTTTTCTCTCATACCATTAAAGAGCAGCCATATAATCGAGCTTTGTTACAAGCTGGAATTGATAAAAATGTGCAGCTAGTAGACTATGAGGTTTTAACAGAGCCTGACGGGAGAAGGTTAGTCGGTTTTGGTAGATATGCCGGAATTGTGGGCACGTACAATGCCTTTATTGCATTCGGTGTTCGAACTGGGAGGTATACTTTAAAGCCTGCCAATGAATGCGAGGACAGAAAAGAACTGGAAAGTGAATTGGCTAATATTAACGTGCCAAACAATTATAAAATTGCGTTAACAGGGTTGGGCCGGGTTGCTGGTGGAGCTATTGAGCTATTGCAGAAAATGGGTATCAAACAAGTAGATACAAATTCCTTTTTAGCGGGAAAATTTAGTGAACCTGTTTTTACACAACTTTCTGTAGAAGATTATTTTAAGAAGAAAGATGGGGGAGCTTTTGAACGAAATGATGCCTATAAAAACGCCGGAGAGTTTGATTCAGATTTTGTCAAATATGCAAAAGTGGCAAATATGTATATTCCTTGTCATTTTTGGGATGCTGAGGGTCCATTTATTTTCTCAAAAGAAGATTTAGCTTCACCTGAATTTAACATAGAAGTAATTGCAGACATCAGTTGTGACATTGCAGGTCCTATTCCTTCTACCATTCGTCCATCAACTGTTGCTAAGCCAATATACGAGGTGAATAAAAAAACATTACAAGAAGTTAAGTTGAGTAGTAAAGACAGCATCACAGTTATGGCGGTAGATAATTTGCCATGTGAATTGCCAAAAGATGCTTCGGAAGACTTTGGAGGAGAGTTGATTAATAGTATTCTTCCAGCTCTACTAGGAGACGACCAAGATTCCATTATAGATAGAGCAACCATTGCAAAAAATGGTGATTTGAATTCGCATTTTGAATATTTGAGAGCTTACCTAGAAGGGGAGTAGAAATGAATGTACATCCCGTTTATTAACTATTTATGGGCACTCTGAACTTGTTTGATTTAATAAGTAAACAGAAACAAAAAAGGTGCTCTTTTAAAGAGCACCTTTTTTTATGATACTCTCATTTGGTAATTATTGTCCCAATACTTTGGCATCAATTAGAAATACTGCATTAATGTTTAATTCATGGTCTTGTCCAATTGCTTGGTCAGTAGTAGTGGCAATCCTTATCGAGAATTTTTCAGCAGTAATGTAATCTTTAATGTTTACATCTGTGGTAGTCAAATTTAATGTAGTTATTCCGTCAGCGACATCTGGATTTGAGCCCAGAGCTACTTCAGATAACCCATCTGAATTAATAAACACTTCAATCGATTTAAAAAAGTTAAAATTGCTATCTGCTGGAGTTACTATGGTTAAAGACATTGATTGTAGCTTAATTTCATCAATCGATGCGGCACTTGTTTCTTTGTCTGCGAAAGTCGCCTGAGAATTGGTTGGGATGTCTGGTGTTGACAAACTAACAGGTATGTTAATTATGGTGTTGGTAGGAATTGTTACTTGATTGTTAAAACTCATTGTAAACTGAGTTAATTTATCCACTTCCTTACATCCGCTAAAGCCTACTAAAAGAAAGGCTATTATTATTCTATTTCTCATCATTTTCCGTTTGTGTATTAAAATTGACTTGAGTATTTGTGTTCCAAAGCACAAAGCTCCATACATCAGCCCACTCTTCAATTACTTTTTCGGTTGGTTTTCCTGCGCCGTGGCCAGCATTTACATCTACTCTCACCAAAACCGGGTTATCGCCTTCATGTTTCGCTTGTAACTCAGAAATAAACTTCATGCTATGAGCAGGAACAACCCGATCATCATGATCACCTGTTAAGACCATAGTTGCAGGGTATTTCGTGTCTTTTTTAACGTTGTGCAAAGGAGAATAGGAAAGTAAATTTTTAAAGTTTTCTTCGTCTGCATCACTTCTCCCATACTCTCCTGCCCATGCCCAACCAATTGTAAACTTGTGGTAGCGCATCATGTCTAATACTCCAACTCCCGGTATTGAAACTTTCATTAGATCTGGACGCTGAGTCATAACTGCACCTGCTAATAAACCTCCATTTGATCTACCATGTATGGCCAACTTTTCAGAACTAGTATACTTTGCCGCTATTAAATACTCTGCTGCTGAAATAAAATCGTCAAATACATTTTGCTTGTTCAGTCTCCAACCTGCCGTGTGCCAGTCTTCTCCAAATTCACTACCGCCTCGTAAATTGGCAACAGCGTAAATGCCACCTTGCTCTAAAAATACCGTATTAATAGCTGAAAACCTTGGCGTAATGCTAATGTTAAACCCACCATAACCATATAAAAAGGTTGGGTTTCTTCCGTCTAATTTTGTTCCTTTCTTATACGTTATAAACATTGGTATTTTGGTTCCGTCTTTGGAAGGATAAAGTACCTGTTCTGTTTCATATTCACTTCCGTTGAAAGCTGTTTTCGGTTTAAAGAATAACTCACTTTTATTTTCCTCCAAATCGTACTTATATATTTCTGTTGGAGTAGTGAAAGAGGTGTACGAATAAAAAGCGGTGCTTTCGTCTTTGTCACCATTAAAGCTTGCAATTCCTAGTCCTGGTAATTCTATATCATACAAATAGTTGGCTATGGAATCGTAGACTTCCAATTTGGTTTTGACATTTTTCATGTAGTTGGCAATCATTTTTTCGCCTGCTAATGATACACCCCTCAGAACGTAGTCTTTTTCTGGTATAAAATCTACCCAATTCTCTTGACTTGGATTTTTAATGTCTACCAAACAAATTCGATTATTGGGTGCGTTATAATTTGTATTAACTAAAAACTTACCATTACCGAGGTGGTCTAAAATATAATTGTCTGTTTCGTAGTTGTCAACTAAGGTAACGAAGTCATCATCATTGCCCAGATTTTTTACCATTAAGGAGTTTCCATTAGTAGACTCTGAAGTAGATATGTACAAGTATGCTTCATCGTCTGTAATCCCTGCTCCTGCATTTCGTTGAGGATGTTGCTTGTCTTCATAAACCAACTGGTCTTCTTTTTGAGAACTACCCAATGTGTGATAATAAATTTTATGAAATTCATTTTTTCCTGAATAGTCTGAACCTTCAGTAGGTGGATCATATGAACTATAGTAGAAACCATTTTTATACCAAGAAATACCACTAAATTTTACCCAGTTTACGATGTCTTTGAGTAAAGTTTTTGTTTCTAAATCCATTACTTGTATTTCTACCCAATCTGAGCCTGCTTTGGAAATTCCGTAAGCCATGTGCCTATTGTCTTTAGAGAACCCCATTCCATTAAGTGAGGTTGTTCCTTCTTCAGACATGGTATTGGGATCCAACAATACTTGTTGTTCTCCATCCAGACCTTTTTGAATATATAAGACACTTTGATTTTGAATACCATCGTTTTTATACATGAAGTAGTTGTCTCCTTTTTTAAAGGGAGCACTAGCCTTTTCGTAATTCCAAAGTTCAGTTAATCGCGCTTCAATGTCTTCCCTAAAGGGAATTTGTTTCAAATAGTCAAAAGTTACTTCATTTTGCGCCTTTACCCAAGCTCCGGTTTCTTCTGATGTATCATTTTCAAGCCACCTGTATGGATCGGAAATCCGAGTTCCAAAATAATCCTCTACGATTGTATCTTTTCTTACTTCAGGATAGTCATTTAGGGTAATTTCTTCTCGAGGTGTATTTTCTAACGCGCTATCTTTTTCGGTTGAATGTTTTTCATTACATGCAGACAGAGCAATGGTTACAGCAAATAGAAAGGTGAATTTATTCATACAAATATTGTTTTGTGCTAAACTTACGGCTTTTTGTATAAATTTTTTTTCTTGTCGATTGTTATTAAGATGTTTAATCAATCCAGTCATTCTATTACCTTTGATTAAAAGAAATGACGATGAAGGAATTAGTCTATTGTATATTTTTTATAGGACTTTTAGCATGCGGAGGTCAACAAGAAAAGGTTACTAACTCAATAGCCGAAGGTCAAGACTTTGAAAAGTTTAAATCTGAATTTATTGATTCCATGTGGAACATGAATCCAATTTCTGCTTCCTTTCAAGGCATGCACGATTTCGATGAAAAATTACCCATTCCAAATGAAGCGCGATCTCAATCTGAATTGAATTTTGCAGAGGTTTGGCTAAATAAATTAGGTGCTTTCGATTACAGCCAACTAACTGATTATGATAAAATTGACTACCACTTAATCGAAGATGATTTGAAGAACACCTTTTTTTATTTAAACGATTTCAAAAGTGGGGAATGGAACCCTTCTTCTTATAATCTTGGAGGGATATTTTTTCAAGTAATTAACTTTCAAAAACACTCCATTGAAAAAAGACTTGAAGACCTTAGTGAAAAGTTAAATCATGTTGAAGCATATTATGCACAAGCTAAAATTAATATTAATCGACCAACAGAGGTTCACACTAATTTAGCAATACAACAACTAGATGGTTCAAAAACAATATTTAACAAAACGTTGCTAGACTCCTTAAATGCTTCCTCAAAAGACGAAAAGTTCAAACAGGCGTTTACAGATAAGGTGGATAAAGCCATTGTTGCAATTGACGATTACAAAAATTTTCTACAAGTAAATTACATCAACAAATTAGCCGATTCTGCTACTTTTATAAGCTTTAGAATTGGGAAAGACTTATACAGCAAAAAGTTTGATGCTGAAATTCAATCTGCATATTCGGCGAATGAGGTATTTGAAGCTGCTGTTGAAGAGAAAGGTGATTTACATGAAAAAATGTTTCGCTTATCGGACATGCTTTGGGAAAAGTATTTTGGAGACGTAGAGAAACCAGGTGGGCGTTTTGACCAAATTCAAATGGTGATTAACGAAGTTGCGAAATCGCATGTCCATAGGGATTCATTTATGACATCAATTCGTCAGCAAATTCCTGAATTAGTCGCTTTTGTGAATGAGAATGATTTGATTACGTTAGATACTAAAAAGCCACTGGTTGTTCGAGAAACACCGGAATACATGAGGGGGTTTACAGGTGCCTCTATTTCAACTCCAGGTCCATACGATGCTGATGCAGAAACCTATTACAATGTGACTCCACTGGACCACTATAATCCTGAGGAGGCGGAGAGTTACTTAAAGGAATACAACAACTACACGTTTCAAATTTTAAATATTCATGAGGCTATTCCAGGGCACTATACACAATTAGTGTTTAGTAATCAATCTCATAGCTTGATTAAAAGTATTATGGGCAATGGAGCAATGATTGAAGGATGGGCTGTATATGCTGAAAGAATGATGTTAGAAGCTGGTTACGGCGGAGACCAGTTGGAAATGGGACTGATGTACTATAAGTGGAACTTGAGAACAGTTTGTAATACCATTTTGGATTACGGTATACAGATGTTAGACTATACCGAAGCTGATGCCATGCAATTATTAATGAGAGAGGCGTTTCAAGAAAAATCGGAGGCCGAAGGAAAATGGCGAAGAGCCAGATTATCTCAGGTACAATTGTGCAGTTATTTCAGCGGTTATTACGAAATCATGCAACTTCGGGAAGAATTACAGGAAAAAATGAGTGAGGAATTTGACTTAAAAAAGTTTCACGAAGAATTTTTAAGTTATGGAAGTGCTCCGGTGAAATACATTAGAAAATTGATGTTGAGAAAGTTAGAGCTGAGCAGAAATCAATTACAGATAGTTCTGCAGCCTTTACCATAATAGGTTTAGTAGTGCTAGAAGCAAATCCATTTGCTTCTAATCAGTTACCTACAGGCGATGATAATTTTGGGTTTACACCCGTTCAGTTTCGGTTCATCAATAGTTCTACCCAAATTTCTTCGAACACCATTTTTGCTTGGAATTTTGGTGATGGGAATTCTTCGCAAGTTCAAAATCCCGGTTCTCATAGCTATGCTACTTGGGGGAACTATATCATATAATTAAAAGCAAGCTCTCAAAACTGTTCTGATAGTAATGAGATTCCTGTAATTATTGAAGCACCCAATCCTGATGCAGATTTTGGAGACTCTGCAGTGGGTTGTGAACCACTCCAAGTAACCTTTAATCGGTTTAGCTCAAGTTGACCATCCAAGAAGCTCTTAGATTCTTGAATGATTTCTTTTATCTCTTCTTTATTTATCATTAATTAGGCTTTGTCGTTTAGAATGTTATGCGCGGATTCCATTAAGTCATCTTTCAATTCATTCGCGCTATCCATTCCCTTAGATGCAAAGTTTTCTATACCCTCAGCAAATTCATCTTTTAATCGATTCGCTTTTTTCTTTAATTTTTCTTTAATTTTTTTCCTGATTCTGGTGCAAATAATACTCATGCTAATGCACCTGCAGCTGCTCCTACGATTGCTGCCATAACTAATTTTGAACTTTCTTATTCATAATTTGATTTAATCTTTATTAATACTGTCTACTCATAATTTAATTATTTTATTCAAATTAAACTTTCTTATCAGCCTGTTACCTTCAATAAATGTTTAGCTATTGCAATTTATAAAAACACTTTAGAATATCTACTTTTGAAGTATGAAAAATTGGAGGGAAGTTGAAAGTAAAATCAAGAATAGTAAGCATACAGTTATACTGTCACATCGCTCGCCTGATGGTGATTCCGTAGGTTCTTCTTTGGCTCTTTACCATTACTTAAAAAATTATATCGGCCATGTTCAAGTGATCACGCCAGACCCTGCTCCTAAATTTTTATCCTGGTTAAGTGGTTTTGATACAATTTTAAATTATCAGGAAAATGAAGATATTGTTAATCAGGAGCTTAAAAAGGCAGATTTAATTTGTTGTTTAGATTTTAATACTCCAAGTAGAATGGGTGATTTGGAAAAAGCATTCCACTTGAATCAAGACGCCTATATTATTAACATTGATCATCATCAGGATCCTGATGATTTTTCGAATTTTCAACTTTCAGAAACAAGTGCAAGCTCAACGTGTCAATTGATTTATGATTTTATTTATGGATTAAAAGGCACGGAAAAATTATCAATAGAATTGGGTGAAGCTATGTATACCGGAATTGTAACAGATACTGGAAGTTTTCGATTTTCTAGTACTTCGAAACATACTCACAATGTTGTGGCTGAGCTGATTGAAGTTGGAATTAACCCTGGAAAAATTCATGAAAACATTTATAATAATTACTCTATAGATCGCCTTAAACTTTTAGGTTTTGTTTTAGTCCAGCGTTTTAAGGTATATGAGAAGTATAATGCTGCTATTATTTATCTGCCAGAAGAAGATTTAAATCAATTTAATTTTCAAAAGGGAGATACCGAGGGGATAGTAAATTATCCGCTTACAGTAGCAAACATCCGAATGTCTATTCTTATTACTGAAAAAGATGGAAAAGTAAAAATGTCATTCAGATCAAAGGGAGATTTTAGAGTTAATGAACTGTCATCAAAATATTTCAGTGGTGGAGGTCATTTTAATGCAGCAGGAGGAATAAGTGATGTTGGAGTTATGGAAACAGTGAAGAAATTGGAAGAAATTTTTCCTGAATATGAAAAGGAACTGAATGCGTAGTCTTTTATTTATAGGTATCATAGTATCAGTAATCTCTTGCAGAGATCAACAGAAAGGGAAGGTACTTCCATTCGAAAAGTCGAAGGATTACGAAAAAAGAATGATTATTTCTCACATAGAATTTCTGAAAAAGGAAAAGGATAGGATATCAACCTTTATAGATAGTGTCGGGGTGCCGTTCGATTCAACTGGCACAGGTTTGCGTTATTACATTTTTAAAACAAATGAGGGAGATAGCATTGCAAGCAAAGATTTTGCATTTATTGCCTTTACTTTAACTTCGTTAGAAGGAGATACATTGTATCAATCTCCAGAAGGAACCTTACAAGAATTTATTGTGGATTACGATAACGTAGAATCAGGTTTACACGAGGGCATAAAAAAAATGAGAGTAGGAGAGAAGGCCTATTTGATTTTGCCTGCTCACTTAGCGCATGGAATCAGTGGGGATAACGCAGCAATATATAGTCAAACAACCCTCTTATATAATATTCATTTGGTCGCTAAGAAATGAGAATACTAGTTTTAGTTTTTTTAGTTGGACTATTTTCTTGTAAAAAACCTTCATTAAAATTTAAAAAATATTCTGATGATATTTCGTACAAGTACCTTCAAGTAGGAAACGAAAAGACAATTGGTGAAAAAGATGTTTTGGAAATGCAGTTAATGGTTCTAAGCGAGAAAGGCGATACGCTGCATTACGTTGAAGATTACCATTATTTCATTGAACCATCTTCACATATTTTAGATTCTGTTTTCAGAAACTTCTATGTTCAGGATAGTGTTTTATTAAAAATTGATCGATCCCTATTCAATGAATATTTTAAGTTTTACAAAGTGCTACAGTCTAATGAGGGAAAATTGTTACTTTCATTAAAGTTGATAAATAATTATGAGAAACTTGAGGCTGAAAAAGTAAAACAAACTTTTATTTCTAGACGAGAACTGAATGAGCAGGCGGCTGTGCAAAAGTACCTTAGCAATCTTTCAGGAACTTTAGATACTTTGGAAGGAGTATATAGGCAAATACTTATTGAGACGGACAGCATTCCAATAAAACTTGGAAGCGAAGTCAGCATTCATTACAAAGGTTATTTTTTAAATGGGTATGTGTTTGACGATACTCGCGAGAAGTCAGTGACGCCGACATTTACTTTTGGTAGAGAGTATCAAATGATTAAGGGTTTTCAAACTGCATTAAGCGGGCGAAAAGAGGGAGAAAGAGTGAAAATTATATTACCTTCGCGCCATGCTTTTGGGGAGGAAGGTTCCTTAGCGGGAATTGTCCCTCCCTATACTGCTGTAATTTACGATGTTAACATTATAAAAGTAATTAATTAAATGAAAAAATTAGGATTTAGATTAAGCATAATTGCAGTTGCTATGGCTGCAGTTTCTTGTGGTAACAAAACAACAAATCAATACCCTGGATATGACAAGGTAGAAGAAGGTTTATATGTAAAATATTACACTAAGAACAAAGAATCTCGTCAGGCGGCAAATGGAGACATTCTTACCATGAGCATGACTTATGGAACTGAAGATTCAACTTTATTTGATACAGGCCTTAACGGACAACCTGTTCAGTTAAGAGCAGATTCAGGAAAATATGTCGGAGATATTTTGACTGCTTTTATGAATATGAGAAAGGGAGATAGTGCGGCAATTATTGTAAATGCTGATAGCTTCTTCATGAAAACAGCAGGTATGCCTTCAAGCCCTGATTTTATTGATTCTGCGGCTATGTTGTATTTCACAGTTGGATTAACAAATATTCAATCAATGGAAGAAATGCAATCAGAAGCAGATGCAAAAAATTCAGAAGCTGAGGCAAATGAGATGGTAATTTTAGCTAAATATTTAGAAGATAATAATATTACTACTGAGCCAACTGAATCAGGATTAATTTTCATTTCGAAGAAAAAAGGATCAGGTAAACAAGCTGTTTCTGGCAAGAAAGTGAAAGTAAATTACGAAGGAATGTTTTTAGATGGTAAGTACTTTGATACTTCTGTAGAAGAAGCTGCTAAAGCAAATGGAATTTACAACCCACAAAGACCTTACGGTCCTTTTGATTTTGACTTGGGAGGAGGCCAAGTAATTAAAGGGTGGGACGAAGGAATCGCCATGATGAAAGAAGGTGGTAAAGCAAGATTGATTATTCCTTCAAAAATCGCATATGGATCAGCACCAAGACCTGGAGCTCCATTTTCAACATTAATTTTTGATGTGGAATTAATTGAGGTACTAGACTAGTATAATTAGTTGTCAAAAATATTAAAAGCCAACTTAAAAATTAAGATGGCTTTTTTTGTGAAAATTTGGCACAAATTGAATGCAATAATAACTCACAATCTTCTGTTAAGAAAGTATAGAACAAACGTTCACCAACCATTAAGCTTTGTTACATTTGTTA
Source organism: Vicingaceae bacterium (assembly GCA_028245195.1). Taxonomy (GTDB): domain Bacteria; phylum Bacteroidota; class Bacteroidia; order Flavobacteriales_E; family Vicingaceae; genus NORP294. Next base: position 72,720 of record JAOKCF010000007.1, read on the forward strand.
TGAAACCAATATGGCGATAATAAATTTTGAACACCGTGGAAAAATATGACTTGTGTGTAATTGGCGGTGGACCTTCGGGCTATGCAGCTGCCATGAGAGCCATAGACTTTGGCAAGAAAGTGCTATTGGTAGAAAAAGATAAACTGGGTGGTTACGGAATTTACGATGGAGCTTTAGCGTCAAAAACCATGTGGGAGCTATCCAATAAGGTTAAAACTGTTAATGACGAAATCGGCACTTACAGTAGAATTAATATGCCCTTTTCTAAGGTAAAAGAAATTATTAACGAAGCTATTTTTGAGCGAAAATTCCAATTTTCTTGCCATTTAAGAATTATTCATGCCGAAACTGGTCTGATTAATTATGAGAAAGGGAAGGCTAGTTTTGCATCTAAGAAAGAAATTTTAATTCAAAAAAATGATGGTAAATCGATAACTGCATATGCAGAGAATACCATTATAGCAACAGGAAGTAGACCAAGAAAACTACCTACAATAAAAGTTGACGAGGAGGTTATTTTAACCTCCGATGGTATTTTACATTTAGATGAATTTCCTAAAAGCTTGGTGATTCTTGGAGCAGGTGTTATTGGTTGTGAATTTGCAACCATGTTTTCGAATTTTGGTCAAACTAAAGTGTACTTAATTGATAGAGCAGAGCGTATTTTACCTTTTGAAGATGAAGATATTGCTGATGTCGTTGCGACAAGTCTAGAACGTAATGGAGTTACCATACATCGAGGTGCAAAATTAGTCCGAATGGATCACTTGGGTGATGCAGTAGAGTATGAGATAGAAAATGCAGACGGAAGTACGGAAGTAATTCAAGTGGAAAAGGCGATGCTATCCATTGGTCGAGTTCCAAATGTTGACGAGTTGGAATTAGACAGCTGTGGAGTTAAAATGAGTAAAAGAGGTGTTCACATTGGAGATGAAGATACTAGAACTAATATTTCGAATATTTATGCAGTTGGTGACGTTTCTGGTCATATGGCACTAGTAAATGTAGGTGAGCGAGAAGCAAGACATGCTGTAGTTAAAATGTTCGCAGATTTTCCAGTGAAACCAATTCACTATGAAAATATTTCAACAATAATGTTCCTAAGTCCTGAGGTTGCTGCTGTAGGGTTAAGCGAGCAGAAAGCTCAAGAATTAAAAATTCCTATACGGGTATCAAAAATTGATTACTCTATGATTGCTAGAGCAATCGCTATGCGGAAGACCACCGGTTTTTTTAAAATAATTGTTTCTGATGATGATGACATGAAGGTTCTTGGAATGAGAGCAGTTGGAGAACATGCTTCTTCTGCTATTCAATCGGTATCCTTGTTAATGTATATGAATAAAGGAATTGATGAGCTGGCTCATATGATTCATCCTCACCCTTCGATAGTAGAAGGAGTTCAAGAATGTGTTCGAATGTTGATAGGAAAGTCTATTTACAAATCTTCGGTTTTTAAAGACAAACTAAAGTGTTATAAACGAACTATAGATGGTGAGAAACTCCCTCTCCATGCTTTGACTGATAATTCAGAAGAAAATTTGAATCGGGAGAAGATGATAGAAATGAATCGTACTAAAGTTAATTATAATTAAGGCCTAAAAGCTGGATTAGTAATAAAACTTGAGTCGTTCAAGGTATTGAGAAAGGCTATTAAATCAGTTTTTTGCTGCGTTGTTAGATTTCTAGGCTTTTGTCTCCCATCAATATTAGGTGAGTTAACGTTTATTCCAGAATTGTAAAACTCAACGACTTCATCTAGGGTAGCAAAACGACCGTCATGCATGTAGGGTGCTGTGAATGCTAAGTTTCTTAAAGACGGCGTTTTAAATTTGCCAACATCTAATGGGTTTTTTGTAATCCAAGCAAGCCCGGAGTCAGGGTTGGCATCTAGACCATTATTTACAAATTCATTGGTAGTCCATAAAATCTGAAAAGGAGTGCCATGACAATGAAAGCAGTCTCCCGTTCCTTCTGCCATAAAAATATCAAAACCTCTAGATTCTGCCGAGGTAAGAGAGTTGTCACCAGGAGTATTGATTCCTTCTTGAGTCTCTAGAAAATATCTGTCAAATTTTGAATCACCACTAATTAGTGTTCTCTCAAATTGGGCGATGGCTTTTACAACCAAATTAGAATCTATAATGTTTGTTCCAAATGCTCTTTTAAAAAGTCGGGGATAATCGTTTGCACCTTGCAATTTAGAAGCTACATTTATCCATGTCTCTTGCATTTCAAGAGGGTCTCTTACTGGCCCCAAAGCTTGTTGTTCTAGAGTAGTAACGGAACCATGCCAATTGAAGCGCCTGGAAGTAACAGAACCCCAGGCTAAATTAAATAACGGCATCGCATTTCTGATGCTCAGTGTGCCTCCTACGCCTATACTTTTGACCATCCCTTGATCATTAAATGCTTCTAAAGGGGCATGGCAAGAGGCACATGAAATACTATTGTCCCTAGATAGCATTCTTTCAAAGAACAACTTTTTTCCCAAAGCTACTCCTTCCAACGTAAGTGAATTGTCTACAGGAATTATAGGTGAGTTAATATAATTGAAGTGAGGTGGTAGCTCGAGTGCATAAGGTGTAGGACTTCTGCTAGCAGGAGGGATTTCTTTATCAATAGTATCGTCATCCTCTCGGCACGAAGCTAAGAGGATGATGATAACTAAGGTATAGTTTAAAATGCGTTTCATTTACTATTGCTTAAAATTAAACACAGAACTTCCATTACTGTTTAACGCTTTTTGTGCTGCAGAAATTGGCATTACTGGAGCATTCCAAACATTAAAATCCCAATCTATTGGATTAGTGTACCATTCTTCTATGTTCATTTCAATATCGAAGCTAAAGTCACTACTAATTAAAATTTTTGAATTAGGCAATGTGACATCAAAATGGTTGATTTCATTTGTTCGCGGCATAGTAGAGTCATCGCTTGCAGTTCCCATATGTGTTTTGAACTCGGCAGAAGTGTTTGTATTATCTAAATAATCGCCTTCCAATCTTAAAAAGTGGTAACCACCACCTAACATAACGGGCCAATTCCAACCAAGGGTGTTTAGGTCGATATAAGCTCCTGAAACGTTGTCTTCTTCATCAAAACCAAAAGTGAACCCAATTGAAGTATACGTGCCTTCAGGAATTTTTGTGTTTAATGTGTATTGTAAAGTTGACGAGTCTTCTAGTGTTACGTAGTGATATCCTCCATCTACAATCTTAGTTCCATCGTCCTTTGTGAATGTCACATCTGAAATCAAATACTGCAACTTGGTTACATTGAATTGTTGTATCAACGCATTTTCATAAGGATGGCCTGCAGTGTTCATTTGCAATACAACTCCATCAACATATTGAGTTAAGTTAATAGTAGCCGTGTACTCTTCCGTTACTGTTACAGGACTTATTGTGTCATCGTCATCATCTTTACAAGATGAAAATGATAATATTAAAATTACTAATGCACTGAATAATATTTTGTTGTATTTAAAATTTTTCATTTTCTATTTTTAAAAGTAAAAAGTTAAGTCAGTTGAAAATCTCATATTGTTTTGCAACTGATTATCGTTTAATGATTGACGTATAGGATCCCCAAAGGATGCCCCTATTGCCATTTTTTTGATGTAAATTTTTGTGCCATATATAAAGATAATCCTTTTTATAATTCACTTTAAAAAAAGGCTTGTTTAATTTAGGAGCAGTTTAAAGAATATGAGTTTAATTGTTATTTTAGGTCCAACTGCTGTTGGAAAGACTCAGTTAGCTGTTCAACTTTCAGATAAGTTAGATGGTGAAATAATCAGTGCAGATAGTCGGCAAGTATATCGTGACATGGATTTAGGGACTGGGAAAGATTTAAAGGACTACATAGTGGATGGCAAACAAGTTCCATTTCACTTAATTGATATTAAACAAGCGGGTGATGCTTATAATGTGTTCGATTTTCAGCAGGATTTTTATATTTCGTATGAAGCGATAATTAGAAAAGGAAAAACTGCTATTTTATGTGGAGGAACGGGTCTGTATCTAGAAGCTGCTTTGGCAAAAGAAAAAATGCTCGAGGTTCCTGAAAATACTTCGCTGCGAGAGGAATTAACAGTTTTGAGTCAAAAGGAACTGATTAACCGACTAACTAGTCTTATTAAAAATGTTCATAACAACACTGATCTTATAGATCGAGAGCGAACCATACGAGCAATAGAGATTGAGCTGTTTAAATCACAGCATGTGGAGTTGCAATTAAGCCCGGTGAAGAAGTTTAAAATAATTGGACTAAGAATGGAACGCGAAAATTTACGAAAGAGAATTAGTGAACGACTTGAGGTTAGATTACAAGAGGGAATGATGGAGGAAGCAGAGCGTTTATTAAACCAAGGAGTGAGTCATGAACAATTGGACTATTATGGTTTGGAATATCGATTTCTTTCTGCTTACATGCAAGGTAAAGTAAGTTATGATGAAATGTTCGAAGGTCTTGTTCAAGCCATTCGTAGGTTTGCTAAAAAACAAATGACCTGGTATCGAAGAATGGAAAAAAAAGGACAAATAATTTATTGGATTGACGCTGAAGAATCGATGGATATAAAAGTTCAACAAGCTTTAAAACTTTTAAATAAATAGCGATGAAAGGAAAGTTTAATGTATACAAATCTTCTGCTGGCTCAGGGAAAACTTACACCTTAGTACAAGAGTTTTTAAGGATTTGCTTAACCAGTGAAGACCTGTATGGCTTTTCACGAATATTAGCGATTACGTTTACCAACAAGGCTACATTTGAGATGAAGCAAAGAATCTTGAAGGCACTAAAGCAAATTGGTAATCAAGATGAAAGAGTTGTCGACCTATTAGAAAGCTTGCAAGCAGCAACGGGTCTTACAAAAGAAGAATTGGTATTAAAGTGTCAGCAAATCTTAACGGCTATTTTGCACTCTTATGCTGATTTTAGTATTAGCACCATCGATAAGTTTACACACCGTTTGGTTCGAACCTTTGCAAAAGATTTAGGTCTCTCTCCTACGTTTAAAGTTGAACTAGAAGCTTCTGACGTTTTAAATGAAGTGATAGATTTATTAATTGATAAGCTTGGCATTGATGAAGCGTTGACTGAGCTTTTGATTCAATTTGCTTTTTCTCGTATGGAAGATGAAAAGACGTGGAAGATTGACAAAGAAATGTTTCAATTTGCCATGCAATTTTTCCAAGAGCAATCATTTCCATACCTAAAAGAACTAAGAGAAGTATCACCCGAAACATATTCGGATACCCTAAAACTAAATAATCGAAGGTTATCTGAATTTGAAAAGGAAATTAAGACAATAGGAAAGGAGGCAATGGATTTAATTGTTGCTAGCGGAGCAGAAAAAGCTTCTTTTTCCAATAGAGCTGCTATATGCAATTTCTTTCACCGTTTCCAAGAATTTGACCTTTCAAACCTTCCTCCAAAAAGTACTGCAATCAAAACAGTGGAGGAGGATAAGTGGTGTGCTGGGAAATGCACAGCTAACCAAGCGGCAGCTATTGACGGAATTAAGGACCAGTTAACGGAGTTGTTTCATAAAGGAGTAAATTATTACACCGATAACATAAAAAACTACTTAGCTGTCAATGAGACTTCGAAATATCTTCATTCGTTAAGTTTATTAAATCACATTGAGAAACGGCTCAATGAATATAAGAAAGAAGAAAAAATCTTGAATATTTCAGATTTCAATCAATTGATTTCTTCTATTGTTGAACACGAGCCCATGCCTTTTATTTATGAGCGTTTGGGAGATAAGTATCAGTACTTGATGATTGATGAGTTTCAAGATACGTCAGTTCTACAGTTCTCTAATTTGTTGCCCTTGGTGGAAAATTCTTTGGCTCAAGGGTTCGAAAATTTAATTGTAGGAGACGCAAAACAGGCCATTTACCGATTTAGGGGTGGGGAAGTGCAGCAGTTCTCAGAAATGCCGAATTATATCTTGCCTGAAATTCAACAAAATGAATTGTATCAGGAGCGAATGCAAACGCTTGAATTTCAATATAATCAAACAAATTTGGCAACTAACTATCGTTCGCTTAGCGAAGTGGTGAATTTTAATAACGCCTTTTTCGAATTTGTTAAAAATGACTCCAACTTAACCCCAAAGATCAAAGCTATTTTTGAGGGGCATCAGCAAGAAATAGTAGAGAAGAAAAGAGGAGGGTATGTTGAAATACAATTTGTAGAAGGGGAAAAGAAAGAAGATCGATTGCCGATTTATGAGCAAATTATTTTGAATATAATAGAACGCAGCTTGGAAAATGGCTATCAGCTTAAAGATATTGCAATCTTAGTGCGTAAAAAGTCGCAGGGGAGAGATGCTGCCGAATTTTTAAAGGCGAATAATATTAATGTTTTGTCTAGTGAAGCGTTATTGCTTAGGAACGATACAACCGTTAATTTTTTGGTGCGTTTTGCCCAATGGATTTTTCAACCTCAAATACATCTTTATCGGAAAGAAGTAATTGAGTTCTTAGTAGAACAGCAATTTCTTTCTGAATCACTGCATAAATACTATACAACGGAAGCTACTGGAATGACCACAAAAGGTCTTTTGAACGAAACCGGGCTTACAATTGAAGTTGAGGATCTAAAGTTATTAGCTTCTCATGAGTTCTTTGAAGAAATCATTCGAAAGTTTGGATTGGACAAAACGTACAATGTATATCTTCAATTTTTTCAAGATGCAGTATTTGATTATTTTAAATCGAATAAGGGGAATATCCAAAGTTTTTTGGATTGGTGGGAAGAGAATCAAGAGCGGTTTAGTATTTCAACTTCAGATGAAACCAATGCGGTGAGTATAATGACCATACACAAGTCAAAAGGATTGGAGTTCCCAATTTGTATCATTCCATTTGCGGAACAAGAAATAGCGCAGCACGGACCATTTCGAACAAATGTCATATGGACCAAAACTGCTACAGAGCCTTCGGTGAAACTGCCCTATGCGTTGGTGGAATTCAATAGCAATTTGAGAGATTCTGAGCTTTCTGCAGCCTATGAAACGGAGTTAGAGAAATTACAAATTGACTTCATGTGTGATAATTATGTTGCGTTTACGAGAACTGTGGATGCGCTTTTTCTGTTAACGAACCAATTTACACCACCTAAAGGTCAGCCTTCAAATCCTAGGTTGGTGAAGTTACCGCAATTAATCCATGATTTTGTTGAACAAAACGACTTAGAACCGAGTAAAGGCAGAGTAAGTTGGGGGGAATTTCTTACAAACTTATCAATACATGAATTAAATAAAGAGGACTATCCACTGAATTATCTTTCCTCACCATGGAGTGACAAGATTAATATTAGTGCAAGTAGTCAATCAACCTGGAAGCAGAACGAGCCTATTCAATATGGTATTTTAATGCACGAAATTTTAGGAGAAATAGTAAGCATAGCAGATATAAAAGAGGTTCTTCAACGGTATAAGGCTGATGGATCGTTGAACGAGTTAGAGTTTCAAACAATGGGGCGGAAGCTCAATCAAATTATAATGAATTCAAAAATACAGCCCTTTTTTGATTCTCGGTATGCTGTAAAGCAAGAAGCTAGCATGCTGAGTAAGTCGGGGAAACTCCTTCGACCAGATCGAGTGGTTTTTTGGGATAATAAAACGGTAATTCTCGATTTTAAAACCGGAGAAAAGAATGATGCTCACCATGAGCAAATGAGAGAATATCAATCCGTTCTACAAGAAATTAGTAAAACTGAAGTTGAGGCGTATCTGTTGTATACGGAAACAGAAGAGTTGGTAAAGATTTAACTTACCAAATCTTTCAATTCGTTACACGTATTTTTTGGATTGGAAGATTTGAAAACAAAACTTCCTGCTACCAATACTTCTGCTCCTGCATCTGTTAATCTTTTTGCATTGGCTGAGGTTACTCCACCATCGATTTCAATTAGGGTAGTTGCATCGCTTTCATCAATCATTCGTCTCAATTTAAGAACCTTACTGTAGGTTTGTTCGATAAATGACTGTCCGCCAAATCCTGGGTTTACAGACATGATACAAACTAAGTCAATGTCCTTAATCACATCTTCCAATACAGAAACAGGAGTATGAGGGTTCAACGCAACACCAGCTTGCATGCCTTCTGCTTTAATCGATTGAAGTGTTCGGTGAAGGTGATTACAAGCTTCGTAATGTACCGTTAGAATATCGGCACCAACAGCCTTAAAGTCTTTGATGTAGCGATCTGGATCAACAATCATCAAATGAACATCAAATGGTTTAGTGGAAAGTGGTTTAATGGCTTTAATTACCGGCATACCGAATGATATGTTGGGTACAAAAACACCATCCATTACATCAATGTGGTACCAGTCAGCAGAACTATTTTCGATTATATCACAGGCAGACTGTAGGTTAGAGAAGTCCGCTGCTAAAATGGAAGGAGCAATTTTATGAGCCATCTTTTTTTACAAAAATAGGCGATTATTAACATATATGAGGTCTAGCCCAAGTAAGATTTTAAGATTTTTGTGTGACTGTTCACTTTTAATCGTCGAACTGCTTTTTCTTTAATCTGACGAACCCTTTCTCTCGTTAGCTCGTACTTCATCCCAATTTCTTCTAACGAGTGCGGACGGGTTCCGTTGAGTCCAAAAAACAAACGGAGTATTTCTGCTTCCCTGCAAGTTAAAAAAGTTAGTGATTGTTGCACTTCATTACAAAGAGATTCTGTTAATAAGGATTTATCTGGATCAGGAGTTAAAGAGTTTTTTAGTAAGTCGTACATGCTGCCACTCTCGTCATCTGAACTTAAAGGAGCATCCATTGAAACGTGGCGTCTGTTATTTTTGATTGAGCTTAAAATATCTTGATCTGAAATGTCAACGCAAGCTGCAATTTCGTGTGGTAAAGGTTCTCTTTCGTATTTCTGCTCTAACTCATTAAATACTTTTCTAACCTTATTAATGTTTCCAATTTTATTTAACGGTAAACGGACGATTCTAGACTGCTCAGCAATAGCTTGCATAATAGATTGACGAATCCACCATACGGCATAAGATATGAATTTAAATCCTCTTGTTTCGTCAAATTTTTGGGCTGCTTTAATCAACCCCAAATTTCCTTCGTTAATTAAGTCTGATAAACCTAAGCCTTGATTTTGGTATTGCTTAGCTACTGAGACGACGAAACGAAGATTTGCTTTGGTAAGTTTTTCTAAGGCAATTGCATCTCCTTCTCTGATTCGAATGGCCAACGCAACTTCTTCTTCAGCCGTAATTAAGTCAACCTTGCCAATTTCTTGTAAATACCTATCAAGTGAAATAGTTTGTCGATTGGTGATGCTCTTAGAAATCTTGAGTTGTCTCATTCCCTTTGGTTGGTTAATTTGTAAATATTGAGATAGAATCTGCTTTTAAATATAAGCAAAAACATCACATTTTAACATATTTTGACAAGCTTAGCACAATATTTGAAATTTAAACGATAAAAAGGATGCATTAATATACAAATAAAGCGCTTTTGGTCGTACGGTGGTACAAGACGCAAAAGGACTTAAAAGCAGAAGTTAAACAACTATTTCGATGTAAATATGGTTTGTTTTTTGTGGACAGGAATGATCGAATTCATAGTTGAGGTATTTCGATTCATAATTGAGCAATAATTGGACTTGAACACTAAGAAATGTGAAAAAGTTAACGCACAAAAAAGCCCTTTAGGACATCATACACGTTGACTGAATTCAGTGTAACAGACCTAGAGGGCTTTGCTTTATGGTTAGGAGAACCTTAGTCTTCTTTCTTCTCTGGCTTTGGAAGTAAAGCTTTTCTAGATAATTTGAATTTTCTAGTTTTAGGATCGATAGCAACTAACTGCACATCAATCATATCGCCTTCTTTCAATTCATCTTCCACTTTTTCTACCCTGTTGTGAGCAATTTCAGAAATATGCAATAAACCGTCCTGTCCAGGTAAAATTTCAACAAATGCACCAAATGCAACGATTGATTTTACTTTACCCTTGTAAGTTTCGCCTACCTCTGGAATCGCAGTAATTGCTTTAATTCTAGCAACAGCAGCATCTGAACTATCTTTGCTAGTTGAAACTATATCAATTACTCCCATGTTATCCACTTCTTCTAAAACAACAGTAGTTCCAGTTTCTTCTTGAATAGCTTGAATGATTTTTCCTCCTGGTCCAATTACAGCACCAATCATTTCTTTAGGAATTTTTAATTGAACGATTCTTGGAGCATTTGCTTTGTAATCATCTTCAGGTTTAGAAATGGTTTTATTCATTTCACCTAAAATGTGTAATCTACCATCTTTAGCTTGAGCTAATGCTTCTTCTAAAACTTGGAAAGAAAGACCTTTTACTTTGATGTCCATTTGACAAGCAGTAATTCCATCTGCAGTACCTGTAACTTTAAAGTCCATGTCTCCTAAGTGATCTTCATCTCCTAAGATATCAGATAATACAGCATAGTTTCCGTCCGTGCCACTGATTAATCCCATGGCAATGCCTGAAACTGGCTTCTTCAATTTTACACCTGCATCCATTAACGCTAATGAGCCCCCACAAACTGAAGCCATAGAAGAAGAGCCGTTAGATTCTAAAATATCAGAAACAACTCTGATGGTATATGGATTTTCTGTTCCTTTTGGAATCATTGGTTTCAAAGCTCTCATGGCTAAGTTACCGTGACCAATTTCTCTTCTACCTGGACCTCTGTTTGGTCTAGCTTCTCCTGTTGAGAAAGAAGGGAAGTTGTAATGTAAAATGAATTTTTCTGAATCTGTGATTAAGGCACGGTCAACTCTTTGCTCGTCCATTTTACTACCTAAAGTAACAGAAACTAACGATTGAGTTTCACCCCTTGTAAACACAGCTGAACCGTGAGAACCTGGTAAATAATCAATTTCAGTCCAGATAGGTCTAATTTCAGTTGTTTTTCTTCCGTCAAGTCTAATCTTCTCTTTCAATACAACATTTCTTACAGCTTCTTTTTGGGCTTTTCCGAAGTACTGCTTCAATAAGAATCCGTTCTCTTTAACAAAGTCTGCATCTAACGTGGCAATGAAATCATCTTTTACGGCTTTAAAGTTAGCTCCTCTTTTGTATTTGTCGGCATTGCCTTCTTTAGCAATTGCAAAACATCGATCGTAAGCGAAGTCGTGAATTTTTTTCATTAAGTCTTCATCAGACTTCTCATGATTGTATTCTCTTTTCGTTTTAGACTTTTCAACCAATGCAGCTAAATCATTCTGCAATTTACATTGAACTTGAATGGCTTTGTGCGCCTCTTTAATTCCTTCTAACATTTCTGCTTCAGAAACTTCTAGCATTTCACCTTCAACCATTACTACGCTTTCCATAGTACCTGCAATCATCAAATCGATATCTGCACTTGCAAGCTCATCTAAGTTTGGATTAATTCTCCAAGCTCCATCAATTCTTGCAATTCGAACTTCAGATGTAGCCTCTTGAAAAGGAATGTCTGAAACCATAATTGCAGCCGAAGCAGCTAAGCAAGCTAAAGAATCTGTTGCTACATTTTCTTCAGCTGATATAAGTGAAATCGTTACGATTGTACTTGCGTGAAAATCAGATGGAAATAAAGGTCTTAAAGCTCTATCAACTAATCTAGAAACTAAGACTTCACCATCAGATGGTCTATTTTCTCTTTTTAAGAATCCACCGGGGAATCTTCCGATTGCAGAGAATTTCTCCCTGTAATCAACCATTAAAGGTAAAAAGTCGACGTCTTCGCCGGCTGATTGCTCAGCAACTACTGTTGCTAGAAGCATTGTTTTACCCATTTTTAAGACGATTGAACCGTCTGCTTGCTTAGCTAACTTTCCTGTTTCTAAGCTAATTTCCCGCCCATCGGGAAGTGTCATTGTCTGTGTTATTGCTTTCATTGACATTGTTTACAATTTATTATAAATAGTAAAGGGGGAATCGTTTCAAACGTTCCCCCTTTATTGAAATTTTATTTAATGAATGCTAAAAAGTTACTGAGAATCATTTATTTTCTGATTCCTAACTCCTTAATCAATTCTCTATACTTTACGATATCTTTATTTTTTAGGTAATCTAAAAGTTTTCTCCTCTTACCTACCAAAGTAACTAATGCTCTTTCTGTAGCAAAATCTTTCTTATTTTGTTTCAGATGGCCTGTTAAATGGTTGATTCTTTCTGTAAAAAGAGCTACTTGTCCTTCAGTAGAACCTGTATTGGTTTTACTTTTTCCGAATTTTTCGAAGATTTCTTGTTTATTTTCAGTGCTAAGCGTCATGTCTTATTTCCTATAAAATTTGAGAGTGCAAATGTAAAAAAAAAATGCTTTAGTTTTCACCCTTTTTAAACATTCTTAATAGTTGTGCCATTTTAGATTTTAAATTTTTTCTTTCTACGATAAAATCTAAAAATCCGTGTTCCAATAAAAACTCTGATCGTTGAAATCCTTCTGGCAAATCTTTACCAATGGTCTCTTTCACTACTCTAGGTCCTGCAAAGCCAATTAAAGCCTTAGGTTCAGAAAAGTTTAAGTCGCCCAACATGGCGAATGATGCGGTAACACCACCTGTAGTAGGGTCGGTAAGGAATGAGAAATAGGGCAGGTTAGCTGCTGCTAGTTGGGTTAATTTAGCTGAAGTTTTTGCCATTTGCATTAATGAAAATGCAGCTTCCATCATTCTTGCTCCACCAGACTTCGAAATCATCATGAATGGAATATCATTCTTTATGGCGTAATCAATAGCTCTTGCTATTTTCTCTCCAACAACTGAGCCCATTGAGCCTCCAATAAAACTAAAATCCATTGCAGCAATCATCAGTTTCTCGCCCTCAACTGTTCCGTGAGCCGTTCTACAAGCGTCTTTAAGTTTCGTCTTTTTCTGCGTTGCAACAAGTCGATCTGTATACTTCTTAGTGTCTTTGAAATCTAAAGGATCACCAGATGTTAAGTTTTTATTGATTTCTGACCATTTCTGGTTATCAAAAATGAGATCAAAATAATTTTCGGCTGTAACTCTTTCGTGATGATTACACTCTTGACAAACCCACATGTTGTCTAAGTGATCGTCTTGAGGAACTACTGAATTACAACTAGGGCACTTGTACCATAATCCTTCTGGAGTTTCTTTTTTCTCCTTAGTAGGAGTTAATATACCGTGCTTTATTCTTTTAAACCAACCCATAGAAGGTGTTTTTTCTTTACTCATTTAAGCGATTGTAATATCTTTATTCAAATACACATCTTGAATAGAGTTCAATAGTTGAACTCCTTCCTCAACTGGTTTTTGGAATGCTTTTCTTCCTGAAATCAAACCATGTCCACCAGCTCTTTTATTCACAACTGCTGTTGTTACAGCTTCCGCTAAATCGGATGCTCCAGATGAAGCGCCTCCTGAATTGATTAATCCAGCTCTTCCCATATAGCAATTCGCTACTTGATAACGACACAAATCTATCGGATGATCAGTAGTTAACTCAGAATACATCTTAGGGTGAGTTTTTGCAAAATTAATTGCATTGAAACCACCGTGGTTTGTAGGTAATTTTTGCTTTATAATATCTGCTTGAATGGTAACTCCTAAGTGATTTGCTTGAGCAGTTATGTCAGTTGAAGTATGATAATCTATGCCGTCTTTTTTGAAAGCGTTATTTCTAAGGTAGCACCATAAAATGGTTGCCATTCCCAATTCATGCGCTCTTTCGAATGCTTGTACAATTTCTATTATTTGTCTGTTGCTATCCTCAGAACCAAAATAAATGGTCGCTCCAACTGCTGTTGCTCCTAAATTCCATGCTTCCTCAACCGAACCAAATGAAATCTGAGAATAGGTGTTTGGGTAAGTCAACATTTCATTGTGATTTAGCTTTACAATGAATGGGATTTTGTGAGCATATTTTCTTGAAACAGAGGCTAATACTCCAAATGTTGAAGCCACTGCATTGCAACCACCTTCGATAGCTAATTTTACGATATTTTCTGGGTCAAAATAAATTGGATTAGGTGCAAAAGAAGCTCCTGCTGTGTGCTCAATTCCTTGATCTACAGGTAACATAGAAAGGTAGCCAGTGTTGGCTAGTCTTCCATGACCGTAAAGTGTTTGTAAGCTTTTTAGTACTTGATTACTCCTATTCGTTTCCTTAAATACACGATCTACAAAATCCTCTCCTGGCAAGTGTAGTAAGTCTTTGGAGATTGTTGAGCAAGTGTGGTTTAAAAGCGAATCTGCATCCGATCCTAAAAGATCTTCAATATTGTTGATAGACATATATAATCAAAGTTGTAAAAGAGGGACAAAGCTAATAAAAATATAAACTTTAATTTTTCATTTTGTTAGTTTTTAATTCACCAGTAACTTCCTTGAAATGAAGGTTATCTTAGAGCTGATAAGTTTTAAATAAACTGAAAGGTATTCAATGTTAAATGTTAAAAGGGGTAACCAATTCCTAAATTAAGATTGGTTTGATTCCAGTGGGGCTCAAGTAAATTCGGGTTTTCTGCTGATGGGTCTTTTAGTTTCGTTGCTCCATCAAACCGCAAAATGAAAAAGCTAAAATTTAGACGTAATCCAACTCCAAAGCCAATGGCAGTGCCGTCCCAAAGCCTGTCAAATTTAAATTCTGTTTCGTCTATGGTTCCTTGTTGCTGATAATTCCAGATGTTACCTGCATCTACAAAGAATGCTCCTTCAATAATTTTGGTGATAGGTATTCTCCATTCAACATTCCCCTCAAGATTAACGTTTCCAATCTGATCTACGTTTCGCTCAATAGAGTCGGGTAGGTTTCCTGGACCCAATTCTCTAGCTCGCCAAGCTCTTAACCCATTTGCTCCACCGGCATAAAAACTCTTTTCAAAGGGCATGGCAATACTATTCCCGTGCGGCAATCCAATACCTGAAGAAAAACGATAAACAATTTTATTCCAATTAAATTTCTGATAATAACGAAGATCTATATCTGCTTTAATGTATTGAGCATATCGAATACCTGCTATGTTTTGTGAACCATCTTCGTTGATATTATTATTCCATGATTTAGAGGCTGCAGCTAAGAGGTTTCCGGCAGTTTCTATATTCCCTCTGAAATAAACATGATTTTTTAACTTATTGGAATTTTGAGTGTTTAAAATGAAGGTGTACTTTAAGGATAAAATAAAGTTATCCGTATAACTGTTTCGTAAAAACGGATTTTGAATGTTATTTAACACCTCGGAAAAGTTTTGAGAAGGGTCTAGTTTAATGTAACTTAAATCGAACGGTTGGATAATGTGTGTTTTTGTTGCTGATTCATTCCAGGTGTAGGATATGTATGTTTTGTAAACGTTTCTGCGATAATCTGGTCGTTCTTGTAGGTTGTATGATGCGTTAAACGAGGTTCTTGGATTTCCTCTTTGTGATATTTTGTCGGAAACAAAAGGCAATAAGAATCTGGGAACTTCTAGACTTACTTTGGGTCCAAATTCTAACGTGTTAAAAGGTAAAGCTCCGTCCCACAGCTGTCGTTGTTCTTCATTTGTAAAAATAGTTTGTGCTTCTAAACCACCATTGAAACTCACGTTTAAAATTTCGGCTCCCTTGAAGGTGTTGTTGTTTTGAAAATTTACCGTAGCATTAACCCCTAAGTTTCCGCCGTTGTTGGTTCCTTCAGTTTCTACAGTAATTGATTTCTGCTTTCTAGGCCGTAAGGTAATGGTTGCATTCAATACATTTCCGTTGGAATAATAATCAGGTGAATATTGAATATTTACATAGGAGAAAACTCTAAGTCCTGCGAGATTTCGATAGGTTTCTTCTTGATTCTTTAAACTAAATAGTCCACCTGGGCGCAAGTAGGTTATTTTAGAGATTGCTTTTTCTTTATATTTTCCAGACAACCCAAGAAAGGTCATATTTTCTGAAAAAGTAGTATCTGATACTATCAATTTGCCATTTGGCGATTCCATTTGAACAAATACATTATTAATTAAAAAAGTTTGGTGAGAACCTTCAATTAAGGAGTCTGTATTGAAATAATTAAATGTTGGGTTTTTAATTTTTATGGTTACCGATGCAGATTTTGTTTTTTGAGATGTATCTGCTTCAAATAAAATATATTCTCTGGAGAACTCATAATAACCTTTGTTTTTCAACAGACGTTCGATTCTTAAACGTTCTTCATTTAGTTTGTCAATGTTAAAAGGGTCATATACTTTAAGAACACTTTTATTCTTTTCTGCGAGGACTAGTTTTCTAATTTTTTCATCTTTAATGCTCTCTTGAATACTTGAGATCAGATACTGTTGATTTTTTGAAACTTTAAAGTTTAGCTCGACTTTTTGAGAAGGCTTTTTAGAAAACCAACGTTTTTGGGTATCTGCTTCAACCGAAACAGTATTTTCGTAATACCCCTTATTGTTAAGAAACCGATGCATTAAATCTGCTGATTTTTCATTCAATGTAGAGTCGTAGACAACTGGAGGTTCGCCTAATTTGTTTTTTATCTTAGAATCTTCTTTTTTATTGAAGAGGTTATGAATTCCTAGATATATTCTGAAAACACCTAATAGTTTTCGATTAGGTTGTTGCTTGGATATACTTTTTAAGTCGTCATTATACTTCTTTTTACCCTCTGTTTCTATGTTTACAGAAGTCAATAATAGTTGATCATCCTTTAAAAGTTTTGTTGAACGACAAGCATTCAATGAAAACAACACGACAAGCCCTAACAAAAAGGTATTTTTGAAATTCAATATAAAAGAAGAGTATCGCTGATTCTTCATATAAAAAGCGAAATTAGTCAATATGATGAGCCTAACTAAAAGGGAAGAAAAAATAATCGTTTCATTGCATCAGAAGAAGTTCCGCAACGCAGAAGGTTTGTTTATTGTAGAAGGTGTAAAAATGGTGGAGGAAGCTATTACTTCAGATTTCAAGGTAAAGTATGTTGTGGCAAGTATAGAGTTTAATTCTGAGCAAGTTGAATTGAAACACTGCGACAGTCGAACGATGCAACGAATTTCAGCCTTTAAAACAGCACCGGGAGTGATGGCAGTTGTTGAAATACCTACAGAAAGTGTAAGGTTCGATTCGCCTATTACATTAATGGCAGAGAACGTTCAAGACCCGGGTAATTTGGGAACTATCATCCGAACGGCAGATGCTTTGGGCGTAAAATCAATGGTGTGTTCTCTCGATTGTGTCGATCATTTTAGCCCAAAAGTGGTGCAAGCCACTATGGGCTCTATTTTCAGAATGAATGTGGTGGTGCAAGATTTGTTTCAATATGTAGGAGAATTGCCATCTTCAACTCCAATTTATGCTGCACATTTGAAAGGTGAGAATCTGTACCAAACAAAAATCACATCGCCTTGTGTTTTAGTTGTGGGTAATGAATCGAAAGGCATGAGCGGTGAATTAACTGCAAAGGTGACGCAGTTATTGAAAATTCCGATGGTGGGTAAAGCTGAATCTTTGAACGTTTCAATTGCTACGGCAATTATCTTGGGAGAGTTTAGCCGGCAGATAGGCTAGGGCAGAAGGCTATACAACAGTTAAAGATTTAGTTAAGTCATGCTATTTGGACTTGGTTCATTTGTTACTTCATAAGTAGAAGTTATTTCATTTGGAGTCATGTTGAACTTAATTGGAATACCAGGAATGTCTTCTAGAATAACTTTCATATAGTCTTCAAGATCTTCTTCAAATGTTTCTTGTGGTATATAAGTTACTCCTGATTTTGTTTGTTTATAACGTTTTGGCTAAACTGCGTTTTAATGCAGTTTAGGTTTTGTTGTAGCCAGTGTTTTGTTTGTAACTTTCCACTATAATTTTGATAGATTTCTCTTTATTATTCTTTACCATTTCTAAGCGACTATCTGAGATTATAGATGAATGATATTCTCTAATATTACCGTCACTCCAAAGCGTGAGTTCTACAATTGTTGGAGTCAGTCCAAGACCTTTTTCGGTTAATAGATAAATGTTCGTTTTCTTATTGTGAGGCAGTTTTTCCTTACTGATCATCTTAAATTCTTCAAGCATTTTAAGTCTTGAGGACAAAATATTGGAGGCAACGGCTTCATCGCTAGCAGAGAAATCTTTAAATGTTTTTTTTCCTTCCAAAAGCATCTGTTTAATAATAACCAATGTCCATTTATCTCCTACAATATCTAATGCACTTGTAATGGGGCAATTACAACGAAAATTATTATTCATTTTACCAAAATATTAAGTATTACTTGCAAAACAAAAGTAATTATGTATTTTTACTTGCAAAACAAAAGTAATAAATAAATCGAATATGAAGAAAGTATTGGTAACGGGTGTTTCGGGATATGTTGGCCAACATTGTGCAGCTGAACTATTAAAAAATGGATATTCTGTTAAAGGATCTGTCAGAAGTTTATCTAAAACTGATCAAGTGACTAAGGCTATTAAAAAAGTAATTGACCCAAAGGGAAATCTAGAATATTGTGAACTAAATCTTTTGAAAGATGAAGGTTGGCAGCAGGCAATGGAGGGGTGTGATTATTTGTTACATGTTGCTTCACCATTTGTTACAAGCGAACCCAAGGATGAGAACGATTTAATAAAACCTGCAGTTGAGGGAACACAACGTGCGTTAAGAGCAGCCAAAAAAGCAGGCATCAAACGAATTGTATTAACTTCTTCCATGGTTGCGATGATGAATGATGCTAAAGGGATTGTAGAAATTAATCAGAATAGTTGGACAAATGTGAAGGCAAAAGGTGTTTCCGCATATTTGAAAAGTAAAACTCTTGCTGAGCAAAGTGCCTGGGAATTTATCAATAATCAAGAAGGTGACCAGCTTTTGGAATTAGTAACAATAAACCCTGGACCAATATATGGACCAACTCTTTCAGGAAATTTGAATGGCGAATCAATGGGGATGTATAAACAACTTATTAGCGGTAAAATGCCTCTACTACCTCGGTTTGCGATTAACATGTCTGACGTTAGAGATGTGGCAGCGATTCATGTAGCGGCTTTAAAAAATGAAAAAGCAAATGGAAAACGTTTTATTGTTAGTTCTGAAAAAGCACACAAAGGGGTAGAGATGGCTGAAATTTTGAAGGAGAACGGCTACTCTAAGGTTAGTACGAAACTTGCACCAAATTTTTTACTTCGATTTATGGCTAAGTTTAACAATGATCTCAAAGGTATGCTCCCGTTTATTGGGAATACTTTTAACGGTGATATTAGCGAAACAATGAAAACATTTAATTGGAAACCGATTCCTCTGGAAAAAACGGTTTTGGATACTGCGAAATCTGTAGAAGAGGCTATGAAAAAATAGTATCTAAATTAAAGAAAACAAAAGACGAACGAACCTATTATTACTGTTATGATTTAGGCTATATTAATACCAATTACGATTGGTAGACCACCATTAAGAAAAAGGAGTGGGATTAAGCTTCTGCTTCCACCTTCGCCGGCTCAAAAACTACCTCTGAGTAGTCTTTTATCACATTGTACACGCTATCTCGTTCAACTGGTTTGCGGTTTACTTGTTTTACCAAGTTCACCAGTTCCTCTGTCGTCATGTTCGGCGATTGTTCTTCAGCTCCAGCCATAGAATAAATCTTGGTAGAATCATCAATGGTTCCATCAATGTCATTTACCCCATAATTCAACGTTAACTGAGCTGTTTGGCGACCAATCATTGGCCAATAGGCTTTCATGTGTGGAAAGTTGTCCATAAAAATTCGAGCAACAGCATACGTTCTCAAATCTTCTAAAACAGAAACTTCGCCTATGTGCGACATTTGGTTGTTTCCATTTCTATACTTCAACGGAATAAAGGTATTGAACCCACCAGTTTTGTCTTGCAGTGTTCTTAATCGGTTCATATGATCAACTCGATCTGCATAGCTTTCAATATGGCCATACAACATGGTAGCATTCGACGGCATGCCCACTTTGTGAGCCGTTTCATGAATTTCTAACCATTCGGCTGAAGTACATTTATCCTTACAAATTTCTTCTCGAATTGCCTCAGCAAAAATTTCAGCTCCACCACCTGGTAAGGAATCTTGACCGTGATCTTTTAGCAACTGTAACCCTAGTTGGTAAGAAACCTTTGCTTTTCTGCACATGTACTCTAATTCAACTGCTGTAAACGCTTTTACGTGCAAGCTTGGGCGAATTTTTTTAATGTTTTTAATTAGATCTGCAAAGTACTGTAAGCCCATTTTTGGGTGCACACCACCTACAATGTGAACTTCAGTGACCTCTTGGTTATTGTATGAGCGAATCTTATCGTAAATCTGCTCCTCATCCATTTCCCAGGCATCGTCATCTCCTTTTTTGCGTAATAATTTAGAATAGGCACAAAACTTACAATCAAACACACAAATGTTAGTCGGTTCTATGTGGAAGTTCTTGTTGAAATAGGTCGTTGACCCGTGCTTCCTTTCTCGGATATGATTGGCTAAACTGCCCAAGTAGTTCAAATCGGCCTTTTCAAAAAGCAATACTGCTTCCTCTTCCGTAATTCTTTCTTCGTTATAAACCTTCTTTGCAATTTGCTTAAACTCTTTAGCTATATTGCTTTGTAATATATTTTTTACGGTCATAGTGTACTCAAAAAATACTTCAAAATTAACAGCTTTTAGTGTCTTACAAGCTTTTTTGTTGAACTGAATTCACCATTTTTTACGCTCACAAAATAAACACCTGATGGTGCGGAATTAAAGTCAATTACTAAACCGTTGAAGCCCTTTTTTGTTTCGCACTTCACCAATTTACCAGTAAGGTCAATAACCTCAATTTCTACTTGATTAAGATTGGTGTTCTCTGGCAGTTTTACCTGAAAAGTTCCGTTACTTGGATTGGGAAAAATTAAAGGGTTGAATGTGGAAGATAATTCTGAAACAGATGTGATTTCAAAAAGAGCACCAAACTGCAAAGAATCTCTTTGCGTATAGAGGGCTGTTCGCATTCTTGTTTTTTGACCGAGGGTAAAATTTCCCATGCATGCATCGTCTACATATTGTAAAAAGTTACTCATTTGGTCGGCAGAATTACAGCTAAACCTTGAGCCACAATCATATTCTGGAGCATTCTGATTTGGAGTATCGCTCACTAAATCATCGGTGTTGCAACTTGGGCTTAAGTCGCTGCCCCATGGGTGCAATAAATCAAAAAAGTGGCCTATTTCATGCGTGGTAGTTCTCCCTAAGTTCCATGGGGCCTTCGCTGTGCCAGTTGTTCCAAAATAATTACTCCCAATTACAACTCCATCTTCCTGTGGTGAAACATTAGGAGCATTCGGGGGCCAAGCAAATCCTAATAGGTTGTTTCCTACATCACATACCCAAATGTTCAAATACCGATCTCTGTTCCATGCAGGAACTAAACTGAAATACTGATTCGTATTGCAAATATTATCTACTGTGGTTGCGGTTCTAGTAATTCCGTTCGACGGATTTCCATTGGGATCTTTAGTTGCCAATATAAATTCAAACTTCACATCTGCTTTGCTCCAACTAACTGCATTGGTGGTATCAGCATTCAATTTTCTAAAATCTTTATTTAAAACTGCTAGCTGCGAATTAATTTGAGAGGTGGAAATATTCTCTGAACTTAAACGGTGAATAACATGAACAACAACAGGAATACGAATAACAGTATCTGCCTTGCTTTGCTTAAATTTTTTGTAGCTTAAGTTTTTGTTAAGTAGATAGTTGTCGTAGTTTTGGTGTTGAGAAATTTGTTCTTGAATTGCATCAAATCCACATGTTCGTTGGGCCTTAGCAGTAGCCATCAGGCAGCTAAGGAGAACAATACTAAGCAACGTTAAATGTTTCATTTTTCAAATATCATCAAAATCAAGCAACTATTTCATTCGTTAAGGCGTCTAATACATGTGAGACTTTTGTGGTAGATATCTTACATTTATTCCCAAGGAGAGGAGCTGTTGTTAATGGTTCCTCTTTTTAGTTGCAAAAACTACAATACTTGCTCTCTTTATTGTGTTGCAAATCTGCCGCATCTGCAAGTATTTCATATGCAACCATTTTTAATAAACCTTCAAAAATCTCTACCCAATCTTTGTTGTCTAGTGCTAGGTAACCGCTCGAAATATTTTTCAATGAAAGAATTCCAGAGTCAACCTCTTGCCCAGTATTTTTCCGATACATGTATTTGTAAAGCATCAACTGCACCGATTTAGGACTGTCATTTTCCAAAAGCTGTTCCAATTTTTTATTTTTAAGATCTTTTAATGCTGTGCCGCCTGTTTTATAATCAATGATTCGCACCTCACCGTTAAATTCATCAATCCGGTCAATTTTTCCAAATAGATTAAAACCCACTTCTAACGTGTTGTTGATTTTTAAGGGAATGCTGCAACTGTGTTCTTCTTCTAACTCTTTAATTACAATTTTGTGCCCTTTTGCAATATCGGCCAGGTCATGTTGTATTTGATGCTGAATAAATTTTTTGGCCACCTCAAAGGTTAACTTGTGATTTCCAGTTGCGGCATTGGTATTTAATTGTTTCTTAAACTCTTTAGCTAGTTTTTTGTCAATTTTGCTGTAAATAGTTTTTAAATCTTCCTTTATCAACGTTTTGTTAATCAAGGGTTCGTATAAGGTTTTTAAACTTTCATGTACCAACTGCCCCAGCATATGGTCTTCAATTTTTTCTTGAAAAGAATCCTCTTCTTTTAAGCCAATAACGTAGCGATAGTAAAAACTAAGGGGGCAAGCCAAATACAAATTCAATGCAGAGGCAGAAAGTTTGTGCTCTAGCTTACACCTCATTTTTTCTCGAATATCATCCGTTAACGGAATTGAAATGGGCTGAATGGGATTGGCCAATGGTTTTGGCGAAACGTTAATTTCTTGAATGGTTGATTGGGGGTTTTTGCGAGGAAATTCATGCAGCAGTTGCTCAATAAATCGGCTGCGTTCTCCACCTTCTAATTGGTCTACTTTGCTGTTGTACAAGATGGAAATGTTACTAGCCCGCTGTAATAAACGGTAAAAGTGATAGGCAAAAATGGCATCTTTTTCTTGGTGAGAAGGCAAACCAAACTTGTGTTTAATATCGAATGGAATAAATGAGTTTTGGGACTTTCCAGAAGGTAACGTACCTTCGTTTACACTGCTAATTATTACATTTTCAAAGTCTAATGTTCTACTTTCTAATACTCCCATAATTTGCAAGCCACCCAAAGGCTTACCTACAAATGAAATGCTTTGCTTGCTCACAATTTGCTTGAAAATTTCTATTAAATTCTCAATTTCTGTTAACTCTTTTTCTTTTTGACTCAAGCGTTCTAATCGGTTAAAACTCTTCTCTAATTCCGCCAAACATTCTATATTCAACGAATCTAAACTGTCTTTTCCGGCCAATCGAAGTGCTTGTATTAATTGCAGTACTGTCTGCGCCAATAGCACTGCAGTATTCTTTTCAAGCCCAAAAGCAGTAAAACCTAGCGCTTGGTTTAACGCTTCAAACTCGATAAACGGTACAAAAATGCTTTTTTCTTGACTCATTCGCTTCGTAAGTCTTTCCACCTCTGTTCTTACCGCTTTATTAAAGTGCTGTTGCACGTTGTGCTGCAAAAACTCCGTAACATTTTTATGGTAAAAGGCATTCTTTTCTGTTGATTGGTTGAACTTGGCGTATAAGTCTAGATAGCTTGCTAACCAGCTGTAAACGGTAGCACTTGTAATGGGGTAGCCCATGGTTACGTTGGTAGCTGATATTCCTTGCGGTAAACCTTCTAAGCAAGGCACTAGCAAACTTTCGTCAGAGAGTACCACCGCCGTTTCTTGTTCTTTATTAGCATCAATTAAGTTTCCAATTAACTTGGCTTGTCCAATGTTGCCCATTACCCCATAAACGGTAATGTTTTTTGGTTCCGTTAACAAATCTTCACCAATCCAATTAAACGCTCCTTTGGCTTTCGATCGATGGTTTCTCAAAAAGGTTCCCGCCTCCTGAAATTTGTCGTTTAAATAGTACTCATCGGCATCCCAAATTGTCTCTGCGGCATGCTCTTGAACGTAGTAATCAATGATTCCCTTTTCTGCCTCAGTTAGTGCATTAAAACCTGCAAAGATGACGTTCTCAAACTTGTTTTTGGGTTCCTCTTTTTTCGCCAACTGCTCAGCTACTGACCTAAACCCCAATCCTTGGTAGGCAGCTCCTTCAGCTTTTAGATGCTGATTAAAAAGGCTGTAATACTCACCTAATTTATTCCAAAAACGCAAATATTTATGCTGAAATTCAGTAAGTTCATTGTTCTCAACGTTCCAAGTTTCCAGTGCTTTTGCTTCGGTTAAAAAACCATATAAGTCTTGTGCGTTAACTAAATACCGATCAATTTCATTGAAATCTTGCAGCAGCGTGCTGCCCCAGCCCATAAACTCTTCAAAAGTTTCAGCTGCCGAACCTTCTATTTCTTGATGAACTTTGTACAGATTGAAAATTAAATCAGTTGGGTCGAGTAGGTTGTAGTTGCCAAGTTGCTGAATGAAGTCCTCCAAACTAAAAAACTGAGGTAACCAACTTGCCTTTTTTAATTCCTTCTTAAACTCTTCTTTTAAAAAAACAATTGCCCTTCTATTCGGTAAAACAAGGGTTAAATTACCTAGCTTATCTCCATGTTTTTTAATTGAATACTTTGCTATTCGAGTAAGAAATGATTGCATCCTGTAAAAGTAGTCGATTCTGTTGAATAAGAGTTAAAATGCGTGGTACAATTCTTGAACTTGAGAAGCGTCTCATCTTTTAATGAATGTTTAACTTTGCCTTATGAAAATTCGTTTTTATTCTACCTTATTGCTTTTGGCCATATTTTTTGCCCAGCCATTATCAGCGCAAGAACAAACTGAACTGAACCAAAAAAATGCAATAGGACAGAAAGTTGGTAAATGGAAAGGCTATTACAACGATGGCTCTGTTCGATACGTTGGTCAATTTGAAAATGATTCGCCCTACGGTATTTTTTACCATTATTACGGTGACGGAAAACTTCAAACAAAAATGATTTACCGCACGCCAACAATTGTTTTTACGAGCATGTTTTATTCCACAGGAGAGAAGTTAGCAGAAGGGAAATACATCGATAAATTGAAGGATTCTACTTGGTTAACTTTTGGAGCAGAGGATAAGGTTGTTGAAAAAGGCGACTACGAAATGGGTAAAAAAGTAGGCATTTGGCGAACGTATTATATGAGCGGTAACATTTCTGGAGAAATGAATTATTACTGCAATCAGATGGATGGGCCGTATAGAATGTTTTATGAAAATGGAAAAGTTAAGGATTCGTCAAACTTTGTAGCAGGGAAATTGCACGGTTTTGCTGTAATCCGTGATCTTGAAGGCAACAAGATTATTCAAGGTAACTATAGTTATGGGGACAAGTTCGGTGACTGGATTTATTTTGGAGAGAACGAAACGGTGGATAAGGTGTTGAAATATGATCATGGGAGCTTGAAAAATCCTGTAGATTTACAAATGATATTGGAAAACTTAGACCAATATAGCGGAAACCGAAAAGAGATTTTGGAATTTGAAGATTTAAGAGGAACCATAAATTATGAGTAAAGGAAAAGTATTAGTAGCCATGAGTGGCGGAATTGATAGCTCCGTTTGTGCCATGTTGTTGCACGAAGAAGGCTACGAAGTTATTGGCGTGACCATGAAAACATGGGACTATGCCTCCTCTGGCGGAAATAACAAGAAAACAACCGGTTGTTGCAGTTTAGATGATATTAATGATGCTCGAATTTTAGCGGTTAATTATGGTTTTTACCATATGATTATTGACATTAGAGAAGAGTTTGGAGATTACATCATCGACAATTTTGTAAGCGAATATACGGCCGGTCGAACACCAAACCCTTGTGTGTTGTGCAACACTCATATTAAATGGGACGCATTACTCCGAAGAGCGGATCAGTTAGGTTGTGAATTTATTGCAACAGGGCATTATGCCAATGTGCGAGAAGAAAACGGTCGTTACGTAATTTCAAAAGGAAAAGATGAGAACAAAGACCAATCTTACGTATTGTGGGGTCTATCTCAAAAAGCATTGGCGAGAACTAAATTTCCGCTAGGTAAATTCACCAAGCCTGAGATTCGAAAAATGGCATTAGACAGAGGACATGAAGATTTGGCGAAGAAAAGCGAAAGCTATGAGATTTGTTTCGTACCAGATAACGATTACCGTGGATTTTTAAAACGTAAAGTTTCTGGTTTAGAAGAGCAAGTAAAAGGCGGTGATTTAATTGACATGCAAGGAAATGTGTTGGGGCAGCATGAAGGATATCCCTTTTACACCATCGGACAAAGAAAAGGTTTAGGAATTGCCACAGGAGAGCCGTTGTACGTCATTCGGATAAATCCTGAAGATAATACCGTAGTATTGGGCCAAAAAGAAGATTTGAATCGAAAAACCATGACCGTTCGTCGACCGAACTTTATCAAATATGATAAACTGCCTGAGCAAGAAGAAATTTTAACCAAAGTTCGCTACAAAGATTCGGGTATGATGAGCCGCGCAGTTGTAAACGATTCAGGGGAGATTGAGGTAGATTTTTATGAAGATGTAAAAGGAATTGCCCCTGGTCAGTCGGCTGTTTTTTACGAAGGGAAAGACTTATTGGGTGGTGGTTTTATAACCAGATAAAATGAAGAGGGTTACTCTAATTTTTGTGTTTGCCATATTTTTATCGGCCTGTAATCAGGATAATGGAGATTCTGTTGTTGTTCCTTTCATTTGGATAGAATACGTTAGCTTAAGAGTTGGCTAAGAAGCAATTTACCAAATAGATAGCACCATTTTCGATGAGTTTAGTGTCACAACGAAACTTGTGAGTTTACAGCAAAGAGAATATATTGCTAATTTAGAAAGAGGTGCTGCCAACCAAGAAACGTTTATTGTTGAAATTTATACTAGGGCAGCAGATACCTTACCATGGCGAATCAACAGATTAACCAAAAGAACACTGACCGATTACAGGTTTGAGGTATTGGACAATAATTTGGTTACTGTACCATTGGTATTTCCCATTGCTTTAAGAAAGAGGTTTAATACCAATGTTCTAAATATTAGTGCTGTGAAAGATTACGAGTATACTGCCGTCAATGAACCATTATCAAACGGTAATTTACATTATGATTCAACGGTTAGCATTTTGCAATATGAAGAAGAAAACTTGATTGAGCAAATTTTAGAAATTGAGACACATGCCACGGGTGTTGGGTTAATATTTAGACAACACAAAGGCTTAGAGACCGAGTTTAACGGTGATATTCGATCTGGTTTTGAAAGCGAAATGAGACTAATTTCGTTTAACTAAAGCCATAGTGTGGCTATTTTACAAGGATAACTTTTGGTTAAAAAAAGAAGGTAATCTTTAGTTGTTTAAGGTCATAAATAACAAAGTAATCAAGGTTATTAAAAAGGAATAAAGACGCAGCGAACGAAGTTGGAATTTACCCCTGATTAAAAAAATGAAAGAAACCACGGGTAACGCAAACAACAACCCAATCATAGGAAGCCAAAGAATTTCAAAAATGGCACCCACCACCGCAAAACAATATACATCAACGACTTGTGTTGTAATCCAAAAGGCACATGTTACTACACTTAAAACAAAAACTGTAAGAGGTGTATTTACTTTTTGTTTTTCCATCATCAGTTTGTTTTTGTGTTAATATCGAAATTCAAATTGTAATTTTCAAGATTAAATAATTTAGATATGTAAACATTTTTAATCGCCATTCATGGTGGTGCAGGTACCTTACTGAAAGGTATGATGACACAAGAATTAGAAGCTTCTTATAAAAGTACTTTAAAAAAGGCAGAGGAAATAGGATTTGAAATGTTGGAGCAAGGGAAATTAGCAGTTGATGCAGTTGAAGCAGCAGTTCAGCTTCTAGAAGCTTCTAGAAGATTATCACTTATTCAATGCGGGAAAAGGAGGTCTTTTTACGGCGAACGAATCTCATGAAATGGATGCCTGTATAATGGAAGGGAAAAGTTTTAATGCAGGTGCAGTTTCATTAATCACTAGCTAAAAAAGAAAAAATTTTGACCTTCTTCAAGATTTAGCTTTTCTAAAAATTCAATGATTTCTGATTTTGCATTTTTCAATGCAACCGTAATTATTATTTGAGGACTATCTTTAGTAGCAATACTTTCAAACGATTCCATAAGTTGGTCGTAAATTTCTTTGCCATGCTTTTTAGGATTGTTACTCACCCAAGTAAAAGGAATCTCCAATGCTTGTAATTTTTTTGCTAAATCCTTTCCTTTCTTTCCCGCTCCCCAAACTAATAATGGTCTATTTGAGTTGTATTTAAGGCTTAAGAAGTAACGTAACTTAATCTCGAAAAAGGTGCACGCAGCATATTTTTCGTCATTTCTGCTGCTTCGTTCTTTATGGTCACGCCAAAGGTGAGTAATAGCATCTAATCCCGCAACTTTCAAGCCTGCCTTATACATCCTAAAAACCAAATCATAATCCTCAGGGTAAATTTCGGAGTTGAATGCACCGCATTTCTCAAAATCGGATCGATACATCAACCAATTCGGAGAGGCAATAACACATTCTTTAAATAACTCCTTCCAGTGCGAATTCGTTTCGCAAAGGTTGTTTAGCCAATTTTGGTAGTTCAAATAACCTTCATTCACTCCCTCTGCGGCAAAATATTCTACCTTACCAGTTGCTATTGTCCCTTTACCTTGCTGCTGTAATTTATCTTTTAGTAAAGCCAACTTTTCGGGCAACATTAAGTCGTCAGCATCCATTCTATGAATTAGATTTCCATGGCTTAAGGCATAACCACACTTTAAGGCGTCAATGATTCCACTACCTTTATTTTTAATGTATTGAATACGCTCATCAACGGCACTAAACCAGTTCAAAATGTCTTCGCTATTGTCTGTGGAACAATCATTCACTGCAATGAGTTCCCAATTCTGCTCCGTTTGACCTTGAATGCTAATAATACAATCTTCGAGATACAATCCGGCATTTTTAACCGGCATTATGATTGATATTAGCTCATTTTCCATATTAGAGTAATAGGTGTAACTGATCGGTGCTCCACGCTTCCGCTTTCTCTGCAAAAAGTGGTTTGGTTTTGGACCACGCATTTTTGAACAAGTCAGAATGCCTATAGTTTTCTAGTGCTTGAACATTTTCCCAATGACTATAAGTAAAAAATATACACGGGTTATCGGAAGATTGTAGCATTTGCAAATGCAATACTCCAGGAAAAGCTCGAATGTGTTCTTTCGATTCCTCCAACACTAGTTTAAAAGTCTCTATTTCCTCTTCACGAAAGGTTAACTTAACTATTCTAACGATCATAAAATTCTATTCTAACAATATCAGATTCCTGCATACCGAGTAGCTTGCTTGCGTTTCCTTTGTTCATAGCAATTTCTAACATTCCAATGGAACTAAAGAGTGCTAACTTTTCTCCTTCCGGAACATCGCTATACACTTTGCTAATGGAAGTAATGTCGTAATCTCCCCTTCGGAACTCAATTTTAAACTCTCTACCCTGACCAAAGGTTTTAAAGAAAGCATTGTCAATATTTGTGATAATGTTACCGTAATGGTCAATGTGTATGGCCATTCCTTTTATAATGTTGCCAACAGAAACGGCTCTAAATAATCCTTTTTCGTTCCATTCGGTCGTAACCTTTCCGATCATTTCTAAGGTGCCACCTTTTATAATGTGACAGGCTGCTTTGGTAAATATGTCCTTGGTAGGAAAGGTTAGTGCATCTGGATTTACCATGATGCCTATTTCAAACATTTTTTTAGGTTTCTCATCAAAAATCAAGGAAAAGATTCCATTATCGGCACCAATAAAGTATTGTCCTTTGAGCACCACAACTAAACTCACTGCCTTTTCACTAATTTCTGGATTCACCCCAATAATGTGAATCGTTCCTTCTGGGAAGTCAGAAAATGCGTTTTTTAAAGTGTACGCTGCTTTTAAAATATCGTAAGTAGGAATTTCGTGTGAAATATCAACAATGGTAGCTTCCGGACATTCACTTAAAATGCTCCCTTTCAAAACCCCAACATAATGGTCTTTTGTGCC
>JAOKCF010000008.1 GCA_028245195.1 Vicingaceae bacterium
TTTGCTCCTCCTCTTGGGCTCGAACCAAGGACCCTCTGATTAACAGTCAGATGCTCTAACCAACTGAGCTAAGGAGGAATGTTATCTTTTTTACGATTGGGAGGGCAATATTACCCGAAAGTTTTGAATTAAACAATACCTTTGCCTGAAAATATATATTTTTTAATACTAGTTGCTTGATTATAAAATTGTTAGTGGATATTAGCTGCTAAGTAAAAAAGGCAACAAAACTGGTAAATATTAAGAGCAATGAGTAAAAAATACAATGTATTCGGAATAGGAAATGCTTTAGTGGATATTGTGACGGAAGTAAACGATCAGTTTCTTCTGGAACATAATATTGAAAAAGGCTTTATGACCTTGGTCGATGAAGAAAGTCAGTCTAGAATTTCTAAGGCAATTAATATGAATAACAGTAACATGCAATGTGGTGGCTCTGCAGCTAACTCAATTATTGCAGTTGCTCAGTTTGGTGGGTCAAGCTATTATTCTTGTAAAGTAGCCAATGATGAGTTAGGGACTTTTTACCGAGACGATTTAAAAGCGAACGGAGTAGACTCCAATTTGCAAGGTCATGCTTTGGAAAATGGAATTACTGGAAAATGTTTGGTGATGACAACGGAAGATGCTTCCAGAACAATGAACACTTTCCTAGGTATAACAGCAGATTATTCCAGAGCGCAGATTACAGAGCATGCATTAAAGGACAGCGAGTATTTATACATTGAGGGCTACCTCGTGACGTCAGAAAATGGTCAAGATGCCATGAGGCATTCGAAAAAAATAGCCGAAGAGAACGGGGTAAAAACCGCTCTTACATTTTCAGACCCTTCAATGGTGAAATACTTTAAGGAGCCAATGGAATCAGTAGTTGGGTCTAGTGTTGACTTATTATTTTGCAACGAAGAAGAAGCGATGCTTTACACAGGAAAAGATAACTTGTTAGAAGCAAGAGATGCCCTAAAGAAAGATGCTAAAAGGTTTGTCATTACACAAGGCTCCAATGGAGCCATGATTTATGATGGAGATACCTTTGTAGACATTGAGCCATACAAGGTTAGAGCAATTGATACAAATGGAGCTGGAGACCTTTTTGCAGGGGCGTTTTTAGCAGGAATTACAAATGGAAGAAGCTTTGCAGATGCAGGTAAATTGGCCTCTTTAGCTTCTTCAAAGGTGGTCACACAATTTGGCCCAAGGCTAGATTTACTTCAAGCAAAAGATATCTTGCATCAATTATAAACGAGGTATTAAGTTAAGGTACACTCTTCATAGAATTACCAAACCTATCAGTTGCTTTGTAAAGCCAAGGGATGAATCTAAAAATTATCAATATTAAAGAAAGGCAGTCTGTATGGCTTGTCTTTTTTTAGTTCATGCCTTAAAAGGTTGCGATATCAGCAAGCTTTCCATTCTTGGATTGTAAGTATTCTATAGTGGAGGTTTAGTATTTAAGAATATCTTTGCAAAAAAATATTCAAATGGATTTATTAACTGTTGGAACAGTATTCTTTGATGCCATTAAGACGCCGTTTGGCAAAACGGATAAAATTTTAGGTGGTTCGGCAATCTAAATAGGACTTTCGGCAACCAATTTTATAAAAAAAGTAAATGTAGTTTCTGTGGTAGGTGAGGACTTTCCAAAAGAGTACATCACGATGTTGGAAGAGCATGGTTTAGATACAAAAGGATTACAAGTAAAAGAAGGAGAAAAAACGTTTTCCTAGTCTGGGAAGTATCATAATGACATAAATGCTCGGGATACAATAGATACTCGGTTAAATGTGTTAGAAAACTTTGATCCAATTATTCCAGAGGAGTATCAGGGCTGTAAGTATTTAGTGCTTGGGAATTTAGTTCCAACGATTCAAAAAAGCGTTATTGAAAGATTGAAGAATAGGCCAAAGTTAATTGTAATGGATACAATGAACTTTTGGATGGAAATGATGATGCCGCAATTAAAGGAAACCTTAAAGTTGGTAGATGTTCTTTCTATTAATGATGAAGAGGCCCGTCAGCTTTCAGAAGAGTATTCGCTAGTTAAAGCAGCTAAGAAAATAATGGGAATGGGTCCCAAGTTTGTAATCATTAAAAAAGGAGAGCATGGAGCATTGTTGTTTCATCAAAATGAAGTATTTTTTGCACCAAATTTACCATTAGAAGATGTGTTTGACCCAACAGGCTCAGGAGACACTTTTGCAGGTGGTTTTATAGGTTATTTAGCTGCGACAGACGATATTTCTTTCGATAACATGAAGAGCGATTTGATTCACGGAAGCGCTTTGGCGTCCTTTGCGGTGGAGAAGTTTGGCACGGAGCGCATGATTGGTTTAACTGCTGAAGAGGTACTGGAACAAATTCAGCAGTTTGGCGACTTGGTAAAGTTTGACATACACTTAGAGAATACGCTATAAGTAGTGTAATCTGGCAACAAATAATTAGTTTGTCTCTAAGCTCAAATTTAATCTTTGAATATTTTAATAGATTAGCTATATTTGAAGAGCTTAATAAAAATATTACTACCAATGGATAACAGATATAAAGTTCTCGTACCACATGATTTTTCGCAAGTTGCAGATACGGCAATATCTTATGCTGCAACTGTTGCAAAGAGTTTTAAAGGAGAAGTAGTTTTACTTCACGTAATTTCTAGTGAAAAAGCCAGAACTGAGGCGGAAGGTAAATTGAAAGAATTATCAGAAAGCGCATCAAGTACATATGGAATTCCTGTTTCTTTTGAAATAAGAAAGGGAAGTATTTTTGATAGAATTCCAGAAGTCGGAGAAGAAGTAGGGGCGATGTTAGTGGTTATGGGAACTCATGGAATTAAAGGAATTCAGCATTTAACAGGTAGTTATGCATTAAAGGTAATAGGTCATTCTAAATTGCCATTTGTTGTTAACCAAGGTAAAAAGTCTAATGGAAGCATTAAAGACTTAGTATTGCCAATTAAGTTTTCTCAAGAAACAAAATCTAAGCTTTCAATTACAGCTAGTATAGCAAAGCACTTTCAAGCAACAATACACATCTTTATAGCGAATGAAAAGGATGAGTTTATCATGACCAAAGTGAAGCAAGAATTAGCCTTTGCGAAACAATATTTTACTGAGCGAAAAGTGAAGTATGAGGTAGAAATTGCTCCTGAACATGGAAAGTTTATTCCACAACTTTTACAGTATTCAAGCGACATAGATGCAGACATGATTGCAATTGTGAACGCTTCTGGAGACGGAGGGTTCTTGCCAGATCTTTTCAAAGGAAGTGGAGAAATTGAGGTATTTAATAATGAATTTCAAATCCCGGTTATTGTAATGAACCCTTCTCAGGTTTTTGTTCCTGAACACTTTGGGTAAATAATAAATGAATTTATAAAAAAGCCCCATATTCGTTATGGATGTGGGGCTTTTTTTATGATTTAACGTAACTATTAACTAGGATTGATAGCTGCGAGACTTTCAGCTGAAAGAATCATTTTGTCAATTGCCTTTTTACTAAATACATTAGGCAGACTTTGAACAGAGTAAAGTTCACCTCCAATGTTTTTTGTTAAAAAGAAGGGATGTTCTGCTTTTATCTCTTCGTTATCAGTAATGCTTTTTTTGTAAATGATTTTATCTGCTGTTTCTTCAATATATTCTATAGTGTAAACCAAGTTTCCGTCTAATTCTTCTTTCTTTTCCGAAACGGTTAAACCAAATGGATTGATTTCAATTCCAAATTTATCATTCACCGCAATCGTTATACTTTCTGTAGCCGAATTTTCAATTTTACGGGGACCTATGTCCTCTTTTGGTAGTTGTATGTTGGCATCAACTCCAAAGTCAAAGAGGGTCACTTGCTCCATATTAGAATAATATACACGTGTAGAATCTGAAGTTTCGACATTGTCAGTTCCGGAAGACTCTCCTCCGCCACAAGCGATGATACTCGTTGCTATAGCAAGCGCACTGATAAGTTGTATTTTTTTCATGTTAGTTGATTTGTTGTTTGGTCAAATGTCAGAAAGCTCATACATTAATTTTTAATTTTCAGTCTTTTACCTTTGCTGTGGGAAGAAAATTCAGAAGCATATAAACACTGCATGGTGCAAACTCCGTTAGAAAAATCACCACTAACAGTTGCCCTTAAGTCGTACTCAAAAGCATAAACACCTTTGTTTACTTGGTCCATAAAAAAGTTAGTTGATGCATCCTTCGTACTTTCATAATAACCTAACCCATCTTGATACTTGTACTTTGAAATTACATTGATGGGTTTAAAACCCGAAGCTCTCATATCTTTCACATGTACAAACTCTAAATTTTGTTTCGATTCAATTCGCAGACGAATTCTAATTCTATCGCCAACTTCTATTCCAGAGCTATCCGTCGGAATTATTTTCTCTCCGTCTTCAGTCACAACGACTTTAAAAATAGTTTTTGACACGGAAAATTCTTCTACTTCGGCTGAAGTAATCTGATCAGAGTCTTCGTAATACTGCCAATAGGCCGCTCCCCAAGCTATACCATCTGATGGTTTGTTTATTTTAATAACACCTAGCTCGGCTCTTACTTCACTTTTACTCCAAACTTCTTTAAAGTAACCTGTTCCGGCCTCCACGTCCGTTGGTTTCAAGTTTTGTGAACCTACTTTTATGGAAACCGACGGTCCGCTCGCTAAAGCTTCCACATTATTTATTAAAAGGGCATAACAGGCCAAAGCAGTAGCTTTAGAATTTGACCACATTTGAGTCTGTTTTTCTTTTAATAGCCAAATACGCAGTTCTTCCACTGCATTTTTGTCTTTTGCTATTTCGTGAAATACTTCCACCATCATAGCTTGCGTTTCAATTGGTGATTCATGCCAATAATAGCCTGCTTGGTTTTCCTTCCAGTACATTCCCATTTTCTCGGTTTGCAGAGCATTGTCTCGCAGCGATGCAACAATTTTCTTAGCTACGTTAGAGGCAGGATTTATTCTACTTAATGCCAAGGCTTGCATCCCTTTTAGGTATAGGTTTCGGCCTACCCAGTACTGTTCTGCTTGTTTTAAATAATAGTTCAGTGCTGTCGAATTCTCTGGAGCATCTATGTCCAAAAAGAAACTTCGCGTGTACAAATAGTGAATTTGAATTTGATTCAAATGATTTTTAGAAATGTTTTGATTGAGTTTTTTCAACTCATCATAATCTTCTATAATTCTGTTGTCTAAATAGGTTAGTCCATTTCGAAGTAAATTTTCCATTCCAGGGTCCATAGAAAGGTCAACGCCTAGTTGTTTCAAGTGTCCAAAACCTTCAATAATGTATTGCGTAATGTAACGGTTGTCGCGCATGCCTTTGTACCAAGACCATCCTCCGTTGGGTAATTGCAATTCCTTTAGTTTATTTAATGCAGCCTCTTTCTCAGAAGCCATTTTATTAAAATCAAACAATAGAGCAATCCTCTTTTTTTGTTCCGTTTCAGATTTTGCTTGCCGTAACCATGGCGTTTCTTCAATTAGAATGCTCTTTAATTCTTGGTTTTGCATTAATTTTGAAGTCAGCCCTTTCGAATCCAAGTCTCTCCATAATTCAAATACTTCTTGAATCCTTGGGTTGCTACTGGCTATTTTTTGAGCCAATAAGTTGGCATAAAGTCTCGCAAAAATTTGCTCCGAACATTTTGAGGTAGATTCAACCACATAAGGCAATGCTTGAACGGCATACCAAGCAGGATTTGAAGTAAACTCTAAAGTAAATGATTCGTGGGTTAACGTCTTAGAGTCACTGTCTATCAATTTATTAAAAACAAACTGCATCTGCCGATTACCTCTTAACGCTAATGGTAGAGATTCGGTGACTAACTTTCTGTTTGGTAAAACAGGAATTACTTTTTCTTCTCCGTCGCTAAATGTCTCGGAATTAGCCTTTACTTGGTATTTAATAGCTTTAATACCATTTGGTATTCGAATACTCCATGTTAAAGCAGTGCTCTTATCGGAGAATAAATTGAACTTTTGTTCTGCAGCCGGGCCATTTGCAATGATGATAGCTTGGTTCGTAAAGGCATCGAAGAATTGGATGGAAGCAGTTCCGTTTTGAGGTTTTTCACTCAATTTGGTTACCAAAACTTTAACATTCAGTTGATCGCCTTCTCTAAAAAAGCGAGGTATCGTTGGTGAAACCATTAACTCTTTTTGAGTTTGAATGGAGGTTTCCGTTGTTCCAACTTTCAAATCTTTGGTATGCGCCAAGGCTTTAAATTTCCATTTGGTTAATGCATCTGGCATTTCAAATTCAAAAGAAACTGCACCGGTAGCGTCTGTTCGCAATTGAGGATAGAAGAAGGCGGTTTCTCTAAAGTCAGAGCGTATGGGATTCGAAGTTGGTGAATTGCTTTTTACAAGCAGAGTTGGAGCCGGCGGTGAATCCGCAGTCGTTGCGGATTTTTTTAGCGAAGCTTGCCTCATAGCTGCATCATCAATCACCATTTCTTGCTCCATCATATGTTCCGCCTTATATTTAACACTCTTGTTCATTGACATGGTCATCCCATCAATGTATTGTAGACGGTTGTTGCTTCCTAAACTAAACCCAAACCAATTCAAACTTGGAAAGACCCGTCGAGGGATTTGAACATAGTTTCGCTCGTACCCATATTGACTAGTATTACCCCAACCAAATGTTCCATCAGTCTGCCAAGTAGCTACGCTTCCGTTCTTGTCGTATAAGTTCATGGCCCAGTTTTGGGTTTTAAACTGATCCAACGACTGGTCATAAATGCCTGCTAATAATTCGGCGGCTAACTTTTCCCCTTTCATGCCGCTAATAGTCATGGTCCATTTTTCTTTGCTACCAGGTTGTACTTTGTTGCGATAGGTTCCTAAGGTTAGTTGTAGCCTTTTATCAGTGTAAGGAACTGAAATCGTTTGGGTTTCTTTTATTTCTCTGTTGTTATAAACTCCAACAAAACTCACTTGAACTCCACCTCGGTAACTCTCTTTTATTGGAAGTGTCATTTTTCGCTGCTCATTGTTCAACGTAATCCATTTTTGAGAGATTCGTTTGCCATCTGCATGAACCTCATACAATAATTGAAGATTTTTCAAGCTTGTACCAATTAAAAAACTCACTTCCTCTCCAGGTTCTGCTTGCATTCTTAGCGACTTAAATTCAAAAGCGCTTGGAATTGATAGCAGTTTTGAATTTTCATCAAACAATTCAAATCGATGTCCGAATTGTGATGAATCTCCATTTATTGTCGTTGCCACCAATTCGTATGCTCCAACAGGCAAATCACCAATCACGTTATATTGTGCGTTACTCTCAATTGTTCCTTTTAGTAATTCTTGGCCTCGCTCGAACTCGTGCAGGCTATTCCTTTTTTTAACTTGAATCTTGTTGTCAAAATATTCAGCATCCTCCCAATAATTTTTTCGAACTAAATTTTTAGGCGCTTTAAGTTGATACAAAACAAAGTTCAATTTTTGATCTACTTCAACTCCCTGAATGTTTTTCGCGTGAATTACAAACTTTTTTATTTCATTCAATTGCAAGCTACCTTTCAAATTACTGCTGAGGTAAACTGCTTTTGTTCCAAGCGTAAGGGTTTTACTCAAACTTTGTGTTTCTCCACTCGGACTTGTGGCGTCTATGGTAATTTCGAAATTGAAGTTGGGGTTCCATTTACTAGCTACGTGCTCATCGGCAGCGGCAAAAAAATCAAACGTAAACTTACCGTCAGAATCTGCAATAACTTTACCACTTGCAATCTCTTTATCTGCCGTTCTTGGCATTGGTCGCCAAGAATAACCCCACCAAGGGAAACTAGTTCTGCGTTGAACTCTATAGGTAACTTTTGCATCAGAAATTTTTGCTCCTGAAAACGCGATAATATTTCCAGTAACGGTAATGTTTTGATTAATGGTAGCAGACTCATTGCTGGTATCCAAGGTAATTTCAAAAGTGGGTCGTTTGTATTCTTCTACTGAGAAATAGTGTAATCCCCCTTCAGTTTGAATTCTATAATTACCATTCAACCCTGAACTTGGAAGTACAAAACTTCCTTCAAATGATCCGTAATCATTGGTTTTAACCTTCAACTCTGAAACTAATTCACCATTTACATTCATCAACTTTACTTCATTGGAGAGGTTGGCTTGAATGGCATTCGATTTCCTTCCTCGTTCAACAACAATTCCCTTGAAGTAGACCGTTTGCCCAGGGCGGTAAATCGCTCTGTCACTAAATAAAAAAGTCTTTATTCTCTTTTGATCCGTTCGTGCATAATTTCTAGGGTAGAAAGAGCTACTGCTATTTAACGTATCATTTTGAGTAGTGACTAGCACATTAAAAACTCGCTCACTCTCTGCAGCATTAATTTGGACAAAGCCATCGTTATCCGGTTGATGGGTGCCTGATATTCTAAGTTGATTTTTTCTGTTGTTGTAGTTGTAATCTAAAAAATACTGTGTCAATTTTGCATTTGGTGTTGGTTTTCCCGTCGAGCGATTTAACAGGTAAAAATCAACCACTCCTTTGTTTTCGTTTTTACTAATAAAACTCAATTCGCTAACTTGAAATTCTATGTAATTAGTGGTTGCTGGTTGGCTTGAAAAGTCAGAGTCAGTTGAAGCAACTATTAAGTACTTGCCTTTTGATAAGGGGTCTAAATTAAAATGGTAACTGTGTTCACGATAATCTCCCGGGTTACTCAATGGCGCCTTCCACTTCCGGATACTCTTTACTTTCGAAAGCCTCTTCATATATTCCTCAGTTGTTTCGTTAAGGTTTTGAAAATTTTCTATGGTATTGGGTATTCGAATTACACTAAAAACTAAACTATCTAAGTTTTTTGCACTTACTTTATATTGAATTGCTTCAGAAGGCAAATACACTTTCTCGGTTTGTAACCTCAAACTTTTGAGCTCAATTTGGTTTTTGAGATGTTGACATTGAACTGTTCCATAGGATTCACCTTCAGATGCGGCAGAACTTATTTGAAAAGCCTTTTTTAGTTCCCACCTGCACTTTTCACTTTCTTTTTTAGCATAATTTGAGCCTAAATCGAAATGGTATTTCGCTACTGCGTATTCAATTTCTTTTGCATTCTCAGTATCGCTAAAGTTTTCCTTTAGAACCTTTAAAGAGCTCAAGTATAACTCGTCCTTTTTTTCTTTTTGCGAAGTAGAATAATAATGTCTTAACCGAGAAAGTTCAACATGAAGTAGTGGAGATTTATTTGCATCGTCAAGGTGCGCTCCAATTAATTCTTGAAAAAGTAAAGCCGTTTTAAAATCGTTTGAATTAGTGTCAGAACTGTTAAACTCAATTTTTATAAACTCGCTAGTTGAACTGTAAATCGGATAGCGATCTATTTTGAACTCATCTTGGGGAGTGCTGATTCGGCCTTCGTTTTGCTGATAATACTGCAAAGCTCGGTTTGCCAAAAAGTCAAAGAGTGTTGGTTGCAAGCTTTTCCCATCAAATTGATTTTTGGATTGCTTAGTATCTGGCAAGTGTAAAATAGCTTGTAAATTGTCAATGGGGTAGCTTAATAAATCTTCTTTTTCGGTTAATGAATTTTGATAATGTTCTTCTACTTTTTCAAGAATGTCAGCTAAACTCCAAGTTCTCAAGTCTTGTTTGTCAAAACTTTGAGTAGTGCTTCTGTTTTGGATTTTCCACCTGTTTTGATTGTAATACTGATGATATAATTCAGCTGCAGCAGAATGTAAAAGTTGCTTTAAAGGGAAGCTGGAGTTTTTGATTTGCGTTTCATACTGGGCAAATATTTTCAAATTAGACTCTTCTTCAATTTGATTGGTGTACTTTGACCGATATGCTAAAGCTTTGAAAATTTGAGCCGTGTTTTCTTCCTCAAGAGCTTTAATTAAAATAGAGTCTACCTTGCTAATAATAGTGCTTCCCAAGTCTTTCTGCTCCATTTCTTCAATGGTTTCCCAGTCGGCTTCGTAGGTGTTGTAGTTTTTAATAAATACTTTCTGTTGCTTTGGCAAAGTAGCTTTATTGCAAGCAGAAAAGCCGGCAATAAATACACATAAACCTAGGGTTACTTTTTTCCAATTCATACGGTCATTTTTCAATCATATGCTGTTATGCAAATAGGGTGCCAGCTGTAGTTATTCGGTTTTTGTAAAAATTCTTTCTTTCGAATTATCTATTCCTGAAAGACCTATCTTAAACTTAATGACAATTATTCTTATTGCAATTATGAGGGAAATTGTTGCCACCACATTCCACTCGAAGCTTAATACATCTTGCAGAAAAACAAATGCTGTACCTCCGGCAACGCAGGCCATAGCATAAATTTCTTTTCTGAAAATTAACGGTATTTCATTAATCAAGATGTCTCGAATAACTCCACCCAGAAAAGCTGAGAACATCCCCATCATGACTGCTATTGGTGCCGGGACTTCTAGCATTAATGCTTTGCTCAACCCCAATATTGCGAACACTCCAATTCAAATGGTATCAAACAGAAATAGAGTTTTTCTCAACTTTCTAACCCATCCTTTAAACAAAAAAGTGATGCCAACTCCACTCAGAATAACGTAAATGTAAATAGTGTTTTGCATCCATTCTAACGGTGTAGTGCCTAGTAATAAGTCTCTGACAGTTCCGCCGCTCACAGCGGTTACAAAGGCAATAAAAGCAGCACCAACTAGGTCTAACTTCTTGGAATATGCGGTCACAGAGCCACTAATTACAAAAACTAATGTTCCAATTAAATCTAAAACATTTAATACTTCGTCAGCATTTTTCGGAAAATCTATTGGCATAAAAAGCTCGTTTTTTAAAGGTTAAATTTGCAATTTCTTGTTCAACTTGCCTAATTTTCTAGGCTACTATTAAATTTCGATATTTGCACCTTGCTGAAACACTAATTTTGGCAGTACAAAATTTTGCTTTTTTACTTATGTGGGAATCCTTTTCTAGTTTTATTTTAAGGCAGCGCGTTTTATTTATTTTTATAATTGCAGTGCTAACTGCTTTTTTTGGTTACCACAGCAGATCGGTGAAAATGAGTTATGAAATGGCGCAAATGTTGCCCGAAACAGACTCCACATTGCAGGTCTTTAATCAATTTAAGGAGCGATTCGGACAAGATGGAAGCATCATGGTAATTGGCGTAAAAGATGAGCAATTGTATGAGTTGAAAAACTTTCAAGAGTGGCACCAACTTTCTAAACGGTTAAAGGAGGTTGAAGGCATCGATAAGTTGGTTTCAATGGCAAATGTTTACGGTTTGGAAAAAGACAAAGTCAACAAACGGCTTGTTCCCTATCCAGTTATTGCTAGAGAGCCTCAATCTCAGGTAGAACTCGACAATGTATTAAATCAAGTGTATCAGCTGCCGTTTTACGAAGGATTTATCTACAGTGAAGATAAAAAGACCACCTTAATGGCTCTTACACTTGATCGTGAGCTATTGGACTCGAAAGATCGTAAGTTGTTAATGGATGATTTGCATGCTGAAATTGACATTTTCAAGGCAAATACAAATCTTGAAGTGCGCTATTCTGGCCTGCCATTTATTAGAGCAAACAATACAACAAAAGTAAGTGCGGAAATAAAGCTCTTTATTTTACTTGCAGTACTGATAACTTCCCTCATTTTGTTGTTGTTTTTTAGGTCTTTCAAGGCAATGGCCTTTTCTATGGTAATTGTATTGGTTGGAGTAGTTTGGTCCGTGGGGATTCAGGCAATTTTAGGGTTTGACATCACCATTTTAACAGGTTTAATGCCTCCGTTAATTATTGTCATCGGAATACCAAATTGTATTTTTATCATCAACAAATACCATCAAGAATACAAGCGGCATGGGAATAAAGCAAAGGCATTAAAAACGACGATTAATAAAATTGGGAATGCCATATTTTTAACCAACACTACTACTTCACTTGGTTTTGGAACGTTTATTTTTACGGACAGCACTATTTTAATTGAATTTGGAATTGTAGCTACTTTCGGGATTTTATCGGTCTTTGTGGTATCGATTACGATGCTGCCTATTATTTTAAGTTTTCAAAAACCACTAAAGGAAAGGCATGTAAAGCATCTCGAACGCCAATGGGTGCAAGTTGTGGTAAATTACCTCGTAAACATTGTTACACTGCATAGAAAAGTTGTTTTCATTACCACCGCTCTTATTATTGTTATCGCAGCCTACGGAGTTACCTTGATGAAAACAACCGGTAATATAGCCGATGATTTACCGCGACAAGACCCTGTTTATTTGGATTTAAAGTTTTTTGAAGAAAATTTTCATGGAGTTTTACCCTTTGAGGTTACCGTAGAAACTGATAAAAAAGGCGGAGCTACACAATTGTCAACATTAAAGCGAATCGATAAGTTGCAAAGCCTTTTAGGGGAGTACCCTGAATTTTCAAAGCCACTTTCTATAGTTGAAGGATTGAAGTTTGCTAAGCAAGGATACTATGGTGGAAACCCTGATAAGTACTCCTTATTTAATAATCAGGAAAAGAGTTTTTTAGGGCCCTATTTAACTTCTGGAAACGGAGAAAACGAAGGTTTGTTGAAGTCTTATTTAGACAGTAACCGGCAAATTACACGAATTACAGCTCAAATGGCAGACGTTGGCTCCAATAGAATGGAAACTATTTTGTCAGAGTTAAAGCCTAAAGTAGATTCGATTTTTCCACCTGAGAAGTATACTGTTA
The DNA here is from genome assembly GCA_028245195.1 of Vicingaceae bacterium. Taxonomy (GTDB): domain Bacteria; phylum Bacteroidota; class Bacteroidia; order Flavobacteriales_E; family Vicingaceae; genus NORP294. The sequence goes on from JAOKCF010000008.1 coordinate 12,664, forward strand.
ATTTTACCGGAACATCAGTGGTTTGGCTAGCAGGCACCAATTACTTGGTAAAGAATTTATTTTTAAGCCTAGGCATTGCCATTGTATTAATTGCAATTATCATGGCAATTTTATTTTCTTCAGCAAGAATGGTTCTAGTTAGTCTTGTTCCTAATTTATTACCACTATTGTTAACCGCTTCTATTATGGGTTATTTTGGAATATCGATTAAGCCCTCGACTATTTTAATTTTTAGTATTGCATTTGGTATTTCAGTAGATGATACCATTCATTTCTTAGCAAAATACCGCCAAGAGTTAAGCAAGCATTCACTCAACTTGAGAGAAGCGGCAATTAGTGCACTAAAAGAAACTGGAGTGAGCATGATCTACACTTCAATTGTACTGTTTTTCGGTTTTGGAGTATTTACAGCATCTCAATTTGGCGGTACAATTGCTTTAGGGCTATTGGTTTCTCTTACTTTATTAATTGCCATGGCTTCGAACTTGATTTTGTTGCCTTCTTTATTGTTGCTCTTCGATCATTGGGTAACAACAAAAGCATTTAAGTCAGAGTCTATTGTTGTGTTAATAGATGAAGAAGAAGACATTGACTTAGATGAGCTAGAAATAAAAGAGATAAGGGATTCTTAATTTGGCATTTCAATAAACGGAAACGTGTAAGCAAAATATGAAAGGAATAGTATTAGCCGGAGGATCTGGCACAAGACTTCATCCATTAACGTTGGCAGTAAGCAAGCAACTAATGCCGGTTTACGATAAACCAATGATATATTATCCATTGTCGGTTTTAATGAACGCTGGGATTAATGAAATTTTAATCATTACAACTCCGTATGACAATTCGAGTTTTAAGAAACTATTGGGAGATGGATCTCAGTTTGGCTGCAAGTTTGAATATGCGATACAAGAAATTCCAAATGGTTTAGCACAAGCGTTTGTAATTGGGGAAGAGTTTATTGGGAATGATAAAGTGGCCTTAATTTTGGGTGACAACATTTTTTACGGTAGCGGAATGGGCAAGCTTCTGCAAGCAAACAATAACCCTGACGGAGGAATTGTTTATGCGTATCATGTATCAGATCCAGAGCGATATGGAGTGGTAGAATTTGATGACAATCAAGTTGCTATTTCTATAGAAGAAAAACCTGAAAAGCCTAAATCAAATTTTGCTGTTCCGGGGTTGTACTTTTATGATAATGAAGTTATCAAAATTGCAAAGGAACTAGAACCAAGTAAAAGAGGAGAGTATGAAATTACTGATGTAAATAAGGTTTACTTGAAAAGAGGAAAACTGCAAGTTGCGATTTTAGATCGAGGAACTGCTTGGTTAGATACCGGAACATTTACTTCTTTAATGCAAGCAGGCCAGTTTGTTGAGGTTATTGAAGAGCGACAAGGTTTGAAGATAGGTTGTTTAGAAGAAATTGCCTATCGCCAGGAATTTATCGATAAGGCACAGTTGAAAAAATTAGCTGAGCCACTTTTGAAAAGTGGTTACGGCACATATTTAATGAACTTAGTATAAAGTGGGTAAGAGGAAAATTTTAATTACAGGAGGAGCAGGATTTATCGGGAGTTCATTAGCTTACAAACTAGCTGAAGATAAAGGCAATGTAATTACCATAGTTGATAATCTATTGACAGGTGACGTTAATCGTATTCCAAAGTTGGATAACGTTAAATTTATAAAAGGTGATGTAAATGATAACCAGGTTATTTCTAGTATTTTTTACGGAAATAGCTTTGATTATGTGTTTCATTATGCAGCAGTTGTTGGAGTAAAACGTACTATAGAAAATCCAATTATGGTATTGGATGATTTGAAGGGGTTGAGAAATGTCTTGGACCTTTGCAAGAACACATCTGTTAAAAGAATTTTCTTTTCATCCTCTTCAGAGGTATATGGAGAGCCAGTGGAGTTACCACAGCATGAATATACAACGCCATTAAACTCTAGGTTGCCGTATGCTATTGTTAAAAATGTTGGTGAAGCATTTCTTAAATCCTACAAACAAGAGTATGATTTAGACTACACTATTTTTAGATTCTTCAATACCTATGGGCCACTTCAAAGTAAAGATTTTGTGGTGTCGAAATTTATTGCAGCAGCGCTTAAAAATGAAGAAATCACTATTTATGGAGATGGTTCTCAAACAAGAACATTCTGCTTTGTAGATGATAATATTCAAGCTTGTGTTAACGCCTTTACGAAAGATGAAGTGATGAATGATGTTGTAAACATTGGGTCAGATAAGATTTTAACAGTTTTGGAATTAGCGGAAATGATTATAAAAGTTTCTGATTCCAAGTCTAAAATTGTTCACTTACCTGCTTTAGAGGAAGGAGATATGACTAGAAGGCAGCCTGATACAGGTAAAATGCTGCAATTGCTCGGGAAAGAGCCATTTTCGCTAGAAGAAGGGTTAAAGAAAGTAATTGATAATGCTTCCTACTTTTTATAAATATGATCTATTCTTGGCAGGAATTAAGTAAACAAGTTGAGGCTGAAATAAATGCTTTTGACTTTTCAGGTAACCCAAATGAATTATATGATCCTATAAGTTATACCATGACTTTGGGAGGGAAGCGAATCAGGCCAACGTTATGTCTGTTAGCAGCCCAGCTTTTTGGTGGCGATTTGAAAAAGGCCATGAATTTAGCTATGGCTGTAGAAGTGTTTCACAATTTCACGTTGGTGCACGACGATATAATGGACGAAGCACCTATTCGCCGGGGAAAGCCTGCAGTTCACGCTAAATGGAACAGAGATGTTGCTATACTTTCTGGCGATGTCATGTTTGTGCAAGCTTATCAGCTACTAGCAAAAGGGAATCCTGAGAAATTAAGTCAAATGTTAGCGGTTTTTAACCAAACAGCTATTGAGGTTTGTGAAGGGCAGCAGTTCGACATGAACTTTGAGACTCTCGACGACGTAACTGCAGAGAATTATATTGAAATGATTCGATTGAAAACCGGGGTTTTATTGGCTTGTAGTCTGCAGTTAGGAGCATTTGAATCTGGAGCTTCTGTAAAAGATGCAAAATTGATTTATGAGTTTGGTGAAAAAATTGGAATTGCCTTTCAAATTCAAGACGACTTTTTAGACTGTTATGCTAAGCAAGAAGATTTTGGAAAGCGAGTAGGAGGGGATATTATTTCGAATAAGAAAACTTTTCTCATGCTGACGGCTTTGGAGAAAGCGGATAAAAAACAATCAGGTCAAATTGAGAATTTAATGACTAGCAGTACTTCTGATGAAGAAAGGGTTGCAGGAGTTTTGGAGGTGTACAATGAACTCAATATTCCGGCCTTGACCAAATCTGCCAAGCAAAACTATTTCGATGAAAGCTTAGCGGCCTTGAATCAAATTGAAGCAACTGCTGACTTGAAACAACCACTTTTAGAATTAGCAGAGATGCTGATGATGCGGAAGAAGTAGGCCTTACCCATAAATTTCCCTCAGCGCCTCTTCCAACTTCGTAAACTCAAACTTAAAACCAGTTTGCTCAATTTTTTCTGGAGAAACCCTGCTACCTTCCAAAACCAAAAGAGCTCGAGTTCCTAAAAGTAATTTCATAACAAAAGCTGGAACGTTGGGCAAGAAGAAAGGTCTGTTTAATACTTTAGCTAATACTTTCGTGAAGGTTTTGTTGTTCACTTGATTCGGAGCGCCTGCATTAAAAGGACCTTCTAGTTTATTCTCCATCGCATGAATGAACATGCGGCACAAGTCCTCAATGTGAATCCAAGGTAAATATTGCTTGCCAGTTCCTAGGGCGGCGCCGGCAAATAATTTAACAGGTTTAGCCATTTCTTTTAATGCTCCTCCATTTTTATCTAATACAATACCAATGCGAACTAATGCTATTGGGATGTCTAATTTTTTTATAGAATCTGTGCTTTGCTCCCACAACTTACAGGTCTCTGCTAAAAAATCAGTTCCTGCTTCGTCCGTTTCTTTAAAAAAAGATTCTCCGGTTACAAAGCCATAGTAACCAACTGCAGAAGCGGAAACAAATGATACTGGTTTATTAGAATTTTGAGAAATTGATTTTGATAGTAATTCTGTGCTCTTTACTCTACTATCAATAATTTCCTTTTTACGTTCGTCCGTCCAAGGTTCATCAACTATTCCTGCTCCGGTTAAGTTAATAATGTGGTTGAAATCTGCTATTGCAGAGGAATCTAATTGTTGATTTTTTACATCCCATTCAATGGTATTTTTCTTTCCCTTAGAGCTGCGGCTTAAGATCCAAACATCGTAACCTTTAGCTGTTAACAATTGGTTTAACCTTTTGCCAACTAATCCACTTCCGCCGCCGAGTAAAACTTTTTTCTCCATTTTATCTAGTTCTTAATTATCAAACCGTTTAGAGTAAAATTAGTTCCTAAAAACCTAAATTTAGCCTTGCATAATTTTTTTATTCATGGCTATAATTTCCTCTTCAGAGTTACTTCGATACAAAAACGATCAGCTCATAATTGATAAGGTTGTTTCGCAAATTCAAAAGGACTTTCAACTATACGATGAAAAAATAGAATTTAGTGGGAATCAGGATACGGCGTTCGAAGAATTATTCAACCAGATCAAACCCATCATCTTTCGAATGTTGGAACTAGACTCAAATCGATTCTTTTCACTTTTGTACGCCATAGACATTGATGAAAAGAAGGTTCGGAGTTTACTTTTGGGAGATGAAGAGGCCGATGTCGCAATTGAATTGACACATTTAATTTTTGAGAGGGAATTACTGAAAGTTGTTACGCGTCAGCTTTTTTCTCAACAAAGTAATATCTAGATGATTTTACATAGGGTCGAGCAGAATTATTAAATTTGCCCCGTGATTATTCACCTTACAATAATTTATGGATAAGTTTTCTTATTTGAGCAACGCTGATGTTTCAGCTGTGGAAAGGCTCTACCAAAATTACCTAAACAACCCTCAGTCTGTGGACGAAGGCTGGGCGAAATTCTTTGAAGGATTTGAATTTGCAAGAAAAAACTACGAAGATGAAGTTCCTGCGACTGCTTTAGGTTCAAACGGGACTTATACAGCTGCAATTTCTACTGATAAAGAGTTTAAGGTTTTAAATTTAATTAATGGTTATCGCACAAGAGGCCATTTATTTACAAAAACAAATCCTGTAAGAGAAAGAAGGAAGTACTCTCCAACATTAGCATTAGAAAACTTTGGGTTATCTAAGAGTGATTTAAAGGACAAGTTTCATGCAGGTACAGAAATTGGCCTTCAGGATGCTACCCTAGAGCAGATCATCTCTCACCTTGAAGATACGTATTGCTGCTCCATAGGAATCGAATACCGATACATTAGAAAGCCAGAAAAGGTAAGGTGGTTACAAGAAAAGCTAGAATCAAATAGAAACCAACCAGAGTTTACAAATGATGAGCGAAAGCACATGCTAAAAAAGCTGAGTCAAGCGGTTATGTTTGAGCAGTTTTTGCATAAAAAGTTTGTCGGTCAAAAACGTTTTTCATTAGAAGGAGGCGAAGCCTTGATTCCTGCGTTAGATGCAGTAATTGAAATGGGCGCCAAAATGGGAATTGAGGAGTTTATTGTTGGAATGGCACACCGTGGTCGATTGAACGTATTGGCAAATATTTTCAATAAAACATATGATGCAATCTTCAGTGAGTTTGAAGGTAAAGAATACGAAGACAACCTGTTTGATGGTGATGTAAAATACCATTTAGGTTACACGTGTGATGTTAAAACGGATAGTGGAAAGCAAGTCAAAATGACTTTATCCCCAAACCCTTCTCACCTAGAGGCAGTTGACCCTATAGTAGAAGGTATTGCAAGAGCAAAAGTGGACGATTATTTAGGGAGTGATGACAAAATTGCACCAATTATAATCCATGGAGATGCAGCCTTGGCGGGGCAGGGAATTGCTTACGAAGTAGTTCAAATGGCAAATCTTGAAGGCTACAAAACAGGAGGTACTATTCATATTGTCATTAACAATCAAATTGGGTTTACAACGAACTACTTGGATGGTCGTTCAAGTACCTACTGCACAGATGTCGCTAAGGTTACACTTTGCCCTGTTTTTCATGTTAATGGAGACGATGTTGAGGCGGTGGTTCACACCATTAAATTGGCACTAGAATACCGTAATAAATACAAAAGAGATGTATTTGTAGATTTATTGTGTTACCGTAAATATGGGCACAATGAAGGAGATGAGCCTCGCTTTACCCAACCTATTTTATACAAGGCTATTTCAAAACACAATAACCCTCGCGATATCTATTTGAGCCAGCTAGCTGAAAAAGGAATTATTACAAAGGAGGAAGCAAAGTCAAATGCTGCTGAATTCAATGATTTATTACAAGAGAGGTTAAAAGACTCAAAAGAAATACACAAAGCAAAAATTACTAACTTTTTAGAGGCTACTTGGGCAGGAATCAGACCTTCAACGGATGAAGATTTTGAGAAATCGATTGATACAGGTGTTGCGAAGGGCAACCTAATGAAATTAGCTAAAAAGTTAGTCACCCTTCCTGAAAACAAAGCGTTTTTCAAGAAATCGATGAAGTTGATGGAAGATCGTCGAACGATGATTGAAGAATCTAACGAGTTGGATTGGGGAATGGCTGAAACATTGGCATATGGGTCACTTTTAGAGGATGGACATGCAGTTCGTATTTCAGGTCAAGATGTCGAGAGAGGTACATTTTCACACCGCCACGCTGTAATTAAGGTAGAGGATTCTGAGGAGGAGTATATCCCATTGGCGAACATCAGTGAGAAGCAAGGTAGGTTCGATATATATAACTCGTTACTTTCTGAATATGGGGTTCTTGGGTTTGAATATGGTTATGCCATGGCAATGCCAAATACGTTAACAATTTGGGAAGCTCAATTCGGAGATTTTAACAATGGAGCACAAATTATTATTGATCAGTTTTTAAGTGCTGCTGAGGATAAATGGCGCTCAAAAAGTGGCTTGGTGTTATTGTTGCCCCACGGATATGAAGGGCAAGGGTCAGAGCATTCAAGTGCCCGTTTAGAGAGATACTTGACACTTTGCGGGGATAACAACATGCAAATTGCAAACTGCACAACTCCTGCTAACTTCTTTCACATTTTGAGAAGACAATTAAAAAGAGAATTTAGAACACCTTTGGTGATTATGACGCCCAAAAGCTTATTGCGACATCCTGAAGCGGTTTCGACTGTGGAAGAATTGGCAACGGGTGGCTTTCAAGAAATAATAGCTGAAGAGATAAATAGCAAAAAGGTAAAAACAATAGTTTGTTGTTCTGGTAAGCTTTTTTACGAGTTAAGAAAAGCAAGAGATGAAAAAGGGGCAGATGACTTAACAATTGTTAGACTGGAGCAGTTGTACCCTTTTCCTCAAAAGCAATTTGACGAATTATTGAGAGGTTATCCAAATATGGAAAACTTAGTATGGTCGCAAGAAGAGCCAGAGAATATGGGCTCTTGGAGGTTTATTAAAACAACCACTAGTCAATCTTCAGATTGGAAATTAATTAGTCGTCATTCTAGTGCAAGTCCGGCATCAGGGTCGTCTAAAGTATTTGAAATGAGACAAGCAAAAATTATTAAACAAACGTTGAGTTATTCAGCTAAAAAATAAAAAAATGGAAGAAGTAAAAGTTCCTAGTCCAGGTGAGTCTATCTCAGAAGTTGATATTGCTTCATGGTCTGTTGCCGACGGAGATTATGTTGAAATTGATGATGTAATTGCTGAAATTGATTCAGACAAAGCAACGTTAGAGTTAACTGCTACTGCAAGTGGAACGATTAGCTTAAAAGCTGCAGAGGGAGACGTTGTTGAGGTGGGTCAAATTATAGCAGAAATTGATACGTCTGCTGAAGCTCCTGCCGGAAGTTCAGCTCCGAAAGAGGAGAAAAAGGAAGAGGCTGTTCCTGCACCAAAAGCGGAAGTTACAAAGGCATCGTCTGCTCCTGAAGCAACTTCACATGCAGCAGGTCATCCTTCACCGTCAGCAAAAAAGGTGATGGCTGAGAATAATATCTCTGGAAGTCAAATAAGTGGAACAGGGAAAGGAGGAAGAATTACGAAACAAGATGTCGTAAACGCGATGTCAGCTGGAATTCCTGCAGCGTCAACTCAAGGATGGGGAGGTTCAAGAGATCAATCTAGAGAGAAAATGTCTTCTTTGAGAAGAAAGGTAGCAGAAAGGTTGGTTGCTGTTAAGAACGAAACAGCCATGTTAACTACTTTTAATGAAGTGGACATGACTGAAGTAATGGCCTTGAGAAGTAGAATGAAAGAACGCTTCAGAGAGCATCACAATGTGAACTTAGGGTTTATGTCATTCTTCACAAAAGCGGTTACCGAAGCATTAAATCACTTTCCGAAGGTAAATGGAATGATTGATGGGAATGAAATGGTTTTCCATAATTACGCAGATATTGGCATTGCTGTAAGTTCTCCAAAAGGATTGATGGTTCCTGTGGTAAGAAATGCAGAACAAATGAGTTTAGCTGAAATCGAAGCGGATATAAAACGTTTAGCCCTTAAAGCAAGAGACGGTAAACTGTCTATGGATGAAATGACTGGCGGAACATTTACGATTACAAACGGCGGTGTTTTTGGAAGCATGATGAGTACTCCAATAATTAACCCTCCACAGTCAGCAATTTTAGGGATGCATAACATCGTTGAGCGTCCAATGGCAATAAATGGCGAGGTTAAAATAAGACCAATAATGTATCTTGCCTTGTCCTATGATCATAGAATTATTGACGGGAAAGAATCTGTTGGCTTTTTAGTAAAAGTCAAAGAAATGATTGAGAATCCTTCGAAAATTATTTTCGGAGGTAAAGATCCTGATGAAGTTTTGCTAGGACTGTAAAATAGTTAGTTAAATTAAAACCCTGTAGCCTTTATATTCGTTAGGAATATAAAGGCTACAGGGTTTTATGAAATACATTATCTCTTTATTTTTTGTTTTAGCGTGCTTAAGCACCAGTGCTCAACAAACTGACTCACTGACTATTCATGGCGTAGTGGTGCATAAGCAAAGTATATTGAAGGCTGTCAAGATAGAAGTATATAAAGACAATGAGTTGCAACAAGCAGCAGAAAACTTGAGTAGTGGAAGTTTCAAATTAACCCTTGAACTCGGGTCGGTTTGCAACGTGTCTTTTTTTAAGAGTGGTTAGATCGAAAAATCGATAGCTGTGGTTGCAAAAACGGATTCATCTATTTCTATAAGCGGAAAATTTTTTTATCAATTGGATATTGAACTCTTTAAAGAAGGGGATGGGAATGTTGATGAAACTGCGCATTGTCACCCGCGGCCAAGTTATACATCAATGAGCAATCAACATGGTTCACGTATGACAAGAAATATGTTAAGTGGGTGGTGAAAAAATACAAAGAGGAGAGTCAATAATAAACTCAATTTTGCTAATTGAATTCGTTTCTTTGTAAAAAAAACAAATGAACATCCTAATTCTAGGTTCAGGTGGTCGAGAACATGCAATTGCTTGGAAGTTAAAACAAAGCCCAAAAACTAGTAACCTCTATATCGCTCCGGGGAATGCCGGAACAATTGATGTTGGAACGAATTTGAATATTGGCGTCAGTGATTTTGATGCCATTGCAGATTGCGTTAGGAAACACCACATTAGAATGATTGTGGTCGGGCCTGAAGCTCCTTTAGTAGAGGGAATCGTTGATTATTTTAGGTCTAAAGCTGAGTTCTCTGAGCTTAAAACTATAGGACCTGCTAAATACGGAGCCCAATTGGAGGGGAGTAAAGAGTTTGCGAAAGATTTTATGATTCGCAACGATGTTCCTACTGCTCAATTTAAGTCTTTTACCGCTTCAACATTAACAGATGGCTATTCGTTTTTAGAGAGTTTGAACCCTCCTTACGTTTTAAAGGCAGATGGGCTAGCAGGAGGCAAAGGGGTTTTAATATTGAATGATTTGGATGAAGCTAAGAGCGAGTTAAAGTCAATGTTAATTGATGCGAAATTCGGTGCAGCAAGTTCCAATGTTGTGATTGAAGAATATTTAGATGGTATTGAAATGTCGGTTTTTGTGCTTACCGATGGCGCAAACTATCAGATTTTACCTGAAGCAAAGGATTATAAGCGAATTGGAGAGGGAGACACCGGCTTGAATACAGGAGGTATGGGAGCTGTATCACCTGTTCCATTTATGAATACTCAATTAAAAGAAAGGATTAAAAATAGGGTTGTTGAGCCAAGTGTTAGTGGTTTGAATAAAGAGAAAATCGATTATAAAGGGTTCCTTTTTATTGGGTTAATGATTGTGAACAATGAGCCATTTGTGATTGAGTATAATGTAAGAATGGGAGACCCGGAGACTGAAGTAGTAATGCCTAGAATCAAATCGGACTTGGTAGACCTTTTAAACGCTTGCGCCGAAGGAACATTAAATCAATTAAAAATAGAGTTTGAGGAAAATGCAGCAACAACAGTGATGTTAGTGGCAGAAGGTTACCCTGAGTCCTATGATAAAGGGAAAGAAATGACAGGTTTTGATCACTTGGGTGATTGCTTAGCTTTTCACTCCGGCACGAAAGAAGTATGTGGAAAGATTTTGACTAATGGCGGAAGAATATTAGCAATATCCGCATTAGGCGAAAACTTCAAAGATGCATTAACAAAGTCTTACCGAAATGCTGATCGTATTTTGTATGAGGGAAAGTATCATAGAAAAGATATTGGATTTGATTTAATGGAATATTAGAGTTTTACTCTATTGTTCCATTCTTTTTGGCAGTAGCCTTGTATTTCTTTAATTCGAGAATCCAATAAACTAAGCCGGCAAAGATTACTCCTGAAAACAAGATATTAGGCAAATTTCCTAGTGTAGGTAGCACTTCGAAGGTTGCAGTTAAAATATCACCTAATCCATATACTATATCATTCCAGCTCATAATCGCTTATTTTAATTAAAACACAAAAATAATAAAGAATTGTAATTTTAAATTACTTTTTTAACCTAACATTAAGCTTTGCTATTTAAAATCCCTCAGAACATATTGATCAATCTTATTTTCATTGTGTTGGGAATGGTATTGGTTTGGTTATCAATGGGACATGCTGAGGCAATTCACTTTGGGGGGAATTACGCGTTGCTCGACATTGCATCAATAAAAAACAATTATTGGCTAAATGCTATATTTATAATTTTTGTCTTTATAGATGCGTATGTGGTTTTTCGAATTAACAAAGTGCAACGTTTTGTAGAAGGTAATTCTCTTCCTTTTATATTATTTGCCTCGCTTGGTTTGAGCGCAAGCATCGTATCTAGCATATCTATTGTAGATTCTTTTGCTGTTTTACTTTCGCTCATAAGTTTGTCATTAGTACTCCAAATCCACAACCAAAAATCTGTTCTAGGACTGTTGTTTTTATCTTCACTTATATTGAGTATTGCTAGTATTCTCTTCTACCCTAGTTTGTTTATCTTCTTAATACCTGTGCTTACTATGGCATTTTTTAGACCTTTTGAAGTCCGAGATTATGCTGTTGTGCTGGTAGGGATTTTACTGGTATTATTCTATTTATTCTGCTTCTCTTATCTGCTTGATGTCTCTATTGCGGTTCCGAATATTAATTTCAGCAACATTGAGTCGATGATTTCATTTACCAATACTTTAATTCCTTTAGTGCTGTTTTGCTTGTTCTCACTGATTGGAGCACTTAAGTTATATTTTGACCGAACAAAATTTGTCGTCCGTCAACGAAATCAACTTCTAGCAATAGCAGTATACGTTATTCTTCAACTTGTATTATTTTTAACCCTTCGGAATGCCGTATTTTGGATAAGCATAGTGCCTATTTTGTCAATATTCCTTTCATATTATCACAAAACATATGGTCGAAAATGGCTGCTAGACATAGTGTCACTGCTTTTCATTGTTGTGCTGGTATGGTTAAAATTTTAAGAGAATAGAGCGTAAGCCTATGATTTGATTTTTTTACTTTTGTAGAAAAGAAATAGAATGAAGTTTGGAGTAATAACTTTTCCCGGATCTAATTGTGATCAAGACATGATTTATGTGTTAGAGAGCACAATGGGTTACAAGGTAGAGCGCCTATGGCACAAGGATGCGGATTTAAAAGGGGTGGATTTTGTTATTCTTCCTGGGGGGTTCTCATTCGGAGATTATTTGCGTTCAGGAGCAATTGCTAATTACTCCCCAGTCATGGGCGAGGTTCAAAAACATGCTACCAGAGGGGGTTACGTAATGGGTATTTGTAATGGATTTCAAATTTTGTGCGAATCAAAACTATTACCTGGAACTCTATTGCACAACAATCATCAAAAGTTTACGTGTAAAAATGTATACTTGAATGCCGATAATAATGCCTCTATTATAAATCAAGGAGTTTCAACGGATGACGTTTTGAAAATTCCTATTGCTCATGCTGAAGGAAGGTATTATGCCCCCGAAGATATGCTAAGCAAAATTATTCACAACAATCAGGTAATTTATAGGTATTGTGACATTAACGGCAACGTTTCGGATGAAGCTAACCCAAATGACTCTTTAGAGAATATTGCAGGAGTTTGTAATGAAGGGAGGAATGTATTCGGAATGATGCCTCACCCAGAACGAGCGGCAGACCCTACACTAGGTAATACAGATGGTATGAAGATATTTGAATCCATGATGGGTCTAATAGACGCCTGAATCATAACAATTAAAAAATTTCTTTAGAAGTTATAGAATGGAATTACAGAAAAAGAAAGAGTTGTTAGAATTGTGCAGTCGCGCATCTTTATTAGCGGGAAAAGCAATTTTAGAAATATACAATTCGGACTTTGCTGTGGAGCATAAAGATGATAAGTCTCCCCTGACCGAAGCAGATAAACAGTCGCACTTGACCATTATGGAGATTTTGAAAGAAACCGGAATTCCAATTTTAAGTGAAGAAGGAAGGGACATTCCGTTTGAAGAACGAAAAGATTGGGACTACTTTTGGATGATTGACCCCCTTGATGGGACTAAGGAGTTTGTAAAAAGAAATGGAGAGTTCACGGTAAACATTGCTTTAATTCATGAGCAAAAGGCTATTATGGGAATTATCTACGTTCCTGTAAAAGACGATTTATATATTGGTGCTCAAGGAATAGGATCTTTTAAAGTCGAAGGGTTTTCTGAACTTAAAGTCGCAAGCATAGAGGCACTGTTGAATGATAAAACGAAACTGCCAAAAGCGGTTGACAGAAAATACACGATTGTTGGCAGTCGTTCACATAAGTCAGCGGAAACAGAAGAATTTATTGAAGCAAAAAGAGTCGAACAAGGAGAAATTGAAATGATTTCAGTTGGGAGTTCTCTAAAGCTGTGTATGGTTGCAGAAGGCTTAGCAGACGATTACCCTCGTTTTGCGCCAACAATGGAGTGGGACACAGCTGCAGGACAAGCAATCGTTGAAGCAATGGGAGGAAAAGTGATTGATTGGGAAACAAAAACTGTCATGAAATACAATAGAAAAGACCTATTGAATAAGTGGTTTTTGGTATCAAAAGACTAGTTAGTAGTTTTTTGAAAAGAGTTAATATTGTAGATGTAAAAAATATATTATGAGTAGAGTAGCGCTAATTACGGGTATAACAGGACAGGATGGAGCTTATTTAGCTGAATTGCTTTTGGATAAGGGGTATGAGGTTCATGGGATTAAAAGAAGAAGTTCTCTATTTAATACCGATCGAATTGATCACCTATATCAAGATCCTCACGAAAAAGGAGTAAAGCTTAAGTTGCATTTTGGAGACCTTACAGACTCCTCTAATTTAACACGCATTATTCAAGAAGTTCAGCCGGATGAAATTTATAACTTGGCAGCACAATCTCATGTGAAAGTGTCTTTTGAAACACCGGAATATACAGCAAATTCAGATGCCATGGGCACCTTAAGAATTTTGGAAGCCATACGGATTTTGAAGATGGAAAAGAAAACTCGTTTTTATCAAGCGTCTACTTCTGAATTATACGGGAAAGTGCAAGAAGTTCCGCAAAAAGAAACAACTCCATTTTACCCAAGAAGCCCATACGCTGTTGCAAAATTATATGGTTTTTGGATTGTGAAAAACTACCGAGAAGCTTACGGCATGTTTGCATGTAATGGAATTCTTTTTAATCATGAAAGCCCAACGCGGGGAGAAACGTTCGTAACTCGAAAAATAACGAGGGCGGCGGCAAGAATTAGTTTGAGCATGCAGGATACTGTTTACTTGGGCAATTTAGATGCACAAAGAGACTGGGGACATGCTAAGGATTATGTGGAAGGAATGTGGAGAATGTTGCAAGTAGATGTAGCAGACGATTACGTTTTAGCAACTGGAAAAATGATTACCGTGAGAGAGTTTGTTACCCGCTCTTTTAAAGAATTAGGTATTAAAATTGAGTGGAAAGGAGAGGGAGTCAACGAAACAGGAACAAACAAAGCAAACGGTAAAGTTATTGTAAAGGTGGATCCAAAATACTTTCGACCAACGGAAGTAGAACTGTTAATTGGAGATGCTTCTAAAGCTAAAAGAGAGTTAGGTTGGACACCAACACACTCACTAGACGATTTAGTAAAAGATATGGTTCAGTCTGACTTGGCACTTTTTAAAAGAGACAAGTACTTAATGGAAGGAGGTCATAAAGTTTACGATTTTCATGAATAGGACTGACAAAATTTATGTCGCTGGTCATCGAGGAATGGTCGGTTCAGCTATTGTTAGAAAGTTAGAGCAACAGGGATTCTTTAATCTAATTGTTAAAACTTCTGCTGAGCTGGATTTAAGAAATCAAAAAGCGGTAAATGACTTTTTTGAAGAAGAGAAGCCAAGCTACGTTTTTTTGGCCGCAGCAAAAGTGGGAGGTATTCAAGCAAATAACATACTTAGAGCTGATTTTTTATACGATAACCTTATGATTGAAGCGAATATTATTCACGCTTCACACATAAATAAGGTTGATAAATTATTGTTTTTAGGATCCTCATGTATTTATCCCAAAATGGCACCACAACCATTGAAAGAAGAATATTTATTGACTGATACGTTAGAGTACACCAATGAGCCCTATGCAATTGCAAAAATTGCAGGGATTAAAATGTGTGAAAATTATCGAAAGCAATATGGATGTAATTTCATTTCTGCTATGCCTACGAATTTATATGGGCCAAATGATAATTACGACTTAAACAACTCTCACGTGCTACCGGCTTTATTGAGAAAATTTCACGTTGCGAAACAAGAAAATGCGGAATCAGTAGAGATTTGGGGAAGTGGAAGTCCGAAAAGAGAGTTTTTACACGTGGACGATTTAGCAGAAGCATGTTTTGTTTTAATGCAGGAATACGATGGGGAAGAGTGGTTTAACATTGGAACGGGGGAAGATATTTCTATTAAGGATCTTGCGCTAACCATAAAGGATGTAGTTGGGTTTGCAGGTAAATTGAAGTTTGATGCCTCAAAGCCTGACGGAACACCACGAAAATTAATGGACGTTAGCAAGTTGCATTCTGTTGGATGGAAGCATAAAATTGAATTGAAACAAGGTATTGAGGCAGTATACAAAGATGTGAAAACGATGAAGTTTGAATTGGGTTAATACTTTCAAGAATAGAATCATACTGTTGGGGATTAATTTTTTAATTCCCTTTTTTGCGATATCTCAAAACCTAAACATACCTTTAAATCACACGTTTAGTATAGAGCTAAATCGAGCCATTACAGCTTCCGACCAAATCATTCATTCTAGTTTTAAACCATTATTAGCTAGAGATTCGAAGAACGCCGATAAGGTAGACGCCTTACGAATAGTAAAAAGTGAACGGTCTTGGTTAGCGAAGAGATTGTTTCGCGAACACTTTATCAAGTTGGATTCGGCAAACTTTAAGCTAACCATTGATCCAATAGTAAATTTTGAACTAGGTGTTGACGATCAGCTGGATAATCGAGATAATCCTAAATTGTATAAAAATATCCGCGGGTTTTCAGCTAGGTTGCAGTTTGGAGAAAAAGTGGCATTAGAGTCCACTTTTCGCGAAAATCAGGCAGTTTTGCCATATTACTTGCACGAAAGAACAAGACTAAGTGGCGTTGCTTTTGGTCAAGGGAGGGTTAAAACGTTTAAAGATTCTGGCTTCGACTTTGCAAAGGCGTCTGCTTATTTGAGTGTTTCGCCAAACGATAGAGTCAATATTCAGTTTGGCACAGGAAAGCATTTTGTTGGCGAAGGGCATCGATCTTTATTATTATCAGACGTGGCATTTAACTCTCCTTTTTTGAGGATTAATACCAATTGGTTCAAAGGTAAGTTACAATATCAAAACTTATACACCTTACACCAAGATTTGAATAGGCTAGAGTCGACTACTAAATCTGAAGGGCTCTTCGAACGAAAACAAGCAGCGACTCATTTTTTAGAGTTTTCGCCTCATTACAAGTTTAATGTTGCGCTTTTCGAGAGCACTATTTTTCCAAGCTTGGACACCTCAGGAAATATTCCAGTTGGAGTGAATTATAGGGTTCCTGTAATCTTCTTAAACACTTTATTAGAAAGCGATAAGGCCAAAGGAAACAATAAGGTTGGGTTAAATGTGAACTACAGGTTACTTGAAACCATCCAGCTTTACGGGCAGTTGGCATTACAATCAGGAAATGTAAACTATCAGGTAGGCACGAAAGTTTTTCCATATAAAAACATTATGTTTCAGGCTGAGTTTAACAAGATTTCAAATCAAAATGGGAGTAACCTATTTACTCACTACAGTGAATCATTGGCTCACCCGGTTTATTACGAATCGTCAGAAGTAATAGGGATTGCACAATTTCAACACAAACGAATTCTAACTCGGGCGGCTGCAAATGTCATTTTGAACGGGAATGTAGATATAACAGTTATCGATTTTCGCCAAAGTTTTATTGTGAATCCGGCTTTTAATTTTACGTTACAATTAGGCGTTCAAATGAGGATAGTCGAAAACTTTGATGCCATTCCTCAGTCGAAAAGCTCTTTTGAGACGGGCGCATTAGCACTACAATCTAATTTTATTTATTTCGGATTAAGTACTAATTTAGAAAATATTTATACCAATTACTAAATCTAAATATCCTAATTTCACACTATGGAGATTGCTTTGGCTATCATGATTTCTTTTTTTATCGTACTGCTCTCAACACCTTCGTTTATAAGAGTAGCCCAACTGAAGCATTTATTTGATGACCCAAACGAAAGTCGAAAATTGCATAAAAAGAGTATTCCGTCCATGGGAGGAATTATGATTTTTGCAGGGACTCTATTTTCTTTCATGATTTGCTATCCTATTGAAGACATTGGATATGTGAAATATTTGATACCAAGTGTTTTGGTTATGTTCTTTATTGGTATCAAAGACGATATTATCGGAACAGCTGCCATTAAAAAACTTATTGGTCACTTGCTTGTAGCGTTTATCATGACACTCATGGCAGATATAAGAATAACGAGCCTTTACGGAATTTTTGAGATTAGAGAAATACCTGAATGGGCTAGTATTGCGCTAACCATATTTACTTATGTTTTGGTTATCAATGCTTTTAACCTTATTGATGGAGTAGATGGATTGGCCGGAGGAGTAGGTTGTATTGCGGCTGTTGCATTTGGAATTTGGTTTTTACTAGCAAGCTCGATGGTGGACGCCATTATTTCCTTTTCGTTAGCAGGAGCCTTGCTCGGGTTTTTACGATTTAATTTTTATCCTGCCAATATTTTTATGGGCGACTCTGGTTCTTTAACAGTGGGGTTAATTATTTGTGTTCTTGCAATTCGAGTAATCGAGTTTGACTTCTCTGCTTTGCCTGGAGAAATGAAGCACATATCTAAGCCTATATTTGCAATGGCAGTGCTTTCTTATCCATTGATTGATACATTGCGCATTTTTTCTATTCGGATAGCAAAAGGCATATCCCCATTCTCTGCAGACAGCAATCATTTGCATCACAGGTTACTAAATTTGGGCTTAAACCATGCCCAAACAGCTTGGGTTATTTATATCTTTAATGCAGTTTTAATCGCATATGCTGTTTTAATTCCAATAATGAATACTAGCGTGACCTTTTTAATTATGGCTGGTGTCGTACTAGTTTTCTTGGGTGCTCTATTTATAATTCCTACTAAGACGAAAAGTTAGTTGACTATGCGTTCTGTGCTAATTATAGTCAACCTTCTGCTGTGTGAAATAGTTTTTTCGCAGCAGGTAAATGATTGTAATTTGTTTCAATACAAACGGTTAAAGGAAGAATATACGAAAGGTAGTAAGCGACATACTGCGCTTAAAAGAAGCTATTCTGACTCCCTAGTTGGCTATTCTTTGCTTTTTAGAAATTCAAAGGAAACACAGTTTACAATTCGTCCTCTAGTCGATTTATCAATTGTTTCTCAAGAATCAAACTCACGGCAGCCTAAAGGATTTGGTGCGGGTGCAGAGGGGAGGTTCAAGCATAAAAAATGGAATGCTGGAATCAGTTATTTGTTAAATCATCAGCAATATTTAGATTATCAAAATCGCTACATCGAGAAAAATAAAGTTGTTCCAGGAATGGGAGTGTCTTCAGGATTTACGAATGATTACATTAGAAATAGCTATACATCAGGGTTTTTAAACTATAGAGCGAATAAATATTTTAGTTTTGAAGCTGGATATGGCAGAAATTTTATTGGAGACGGTTACCGTTCATTGCTTCTAGCGGATGCTACGAGTGCATATCCATATTTAAAAATTCAAACTAAATTTTGGAACATACAGTACACAAATATCTTTTCAAGTCACCGTAACATTTTCCAAGTAGAAGGAAGGAAAGAGTTGTATCAGAAAAAATACAATGCCACACATTATTTAGATTGGAGAGCCACAAAATGGCTTAGTGTTGGCCTTTTTGAAACTATCATTTGGGGTGCAGAAGAGGGCAATTACACGAGGGGTTTTGATGTAAATTATGCCAACCCATTTATTTTTTATCGACCGGTTGAGTTCTCGGTTGGGTCTTCGGATAACGCATTAGTAGGAGCAAACTTGAAATTAACGATTTCCAAAAACCATGTATTGTATTCGCAATTGCTCTTTGATGAATTCTTATTAGCAGAACTTAGGGCAGATTTTGATCAATGGAGAAACCCCAACGACTCTATCCGGTCGGGTTGGTGGGCTAACAAATACGGAATTCAATTAGGGTGGACTGCTTTCGATTTGTTTAAAATTGAAGGTTTTCAAACTAGAGCAGAGTTTAACTTAGTTCGTCCATATACTTACGCCCATAGCAACTCTACTCAAGCCTATTCTCATGATAATTTGTCATTAGCTCACCCATTAGGAGCTAATTTTTATGAATTTGTATCAAGAGCGAACTATGAAGTTGATCGATGGAATTTTGCATTGAATTACCATCAAAACAACCAAGGGAGGTCGAATTTTGGTCAAAACTTTGGTGAAAGTCTCCAGTTGTCTAATACATCAAGAGAGTTGGAGTATGAAAACGCATTGGCCCAGGGTCAGAAAATTGTCGTTAAATATTTAGAAGCATCCGTTTCTTACCTGATCTGCAAAAAAGCGAATACGACCCTTTCTCTTTCTCACATAGCAAGAGAAGAGAACATAGAAAACTCCAGCTCGTCAACTAATTTTTTTATGCTTCGGTTGCACTCTAACCTATTCAATAAGTATTTTGATTACTAGAGTGATGGGGAGTAGAAGTATTTGTTTTTAAAAAAAATCGTCTTCATAAGCAGAATAATTGTCAAGTTAATTGTGTCGGAGTAAATTCTATTAAGACAAGGTTGCGTACTTTTGTAACCTGCAAAAAAGCATAAATCTTTTATGGATTTGACAACAGAAAATGAGCTTTCCATTCCTGCCACACTTTCAAGTAAGCTGGCTGATTACGCTGCTTTCTTTAAGCTTCGTTTAGCGTCATTGGTAGTTTTTTCGGCTATTCTGGGTTATTTAATAGCAGCTGATACAATTGTTTGGGTTGACCTAACGTGGTTGTGCATTGGTGGGTTTTTGGTTACTGGTTCGTCAAATGGTTATAATCAACTTGTTGAAAAAGACTTAGATAAATTAATGGACCGGACAAAAGTTCGTCCCCTGGTTACAGGCAGAATGACCAAAAACGAGGCGTTATTGGTAGCTGGGATTACTGGTGCTGCCGGAATTTCAATTCTTTGGTTTTTCTTGAATCAATTGTCAGGAATACTAGCGCTCATCTCATTAATTTTATATGTAGCCGTATATACTATGCTAAAGCAAAAAACCCCTTGGGCGGTTTTTGTAGGAGCATTTCCAGGAGCTATTCCACCCATGCTTGGGTGGGTTGCTGCTACAGGACATTTTGGATTAGAACCAGGGCTTCTATTTGCGCTGCAATTTATGTGGCAATTTCCTCACTTTTGGGCAATTGCTTGGAAGGCTAGCGATGACTATGCAAAGGCTGGGTTTTATTTATTGCCTTCCAAAGGTGGTAAAGACTTTACGTCTGCTTTTTTAATTCTGTTGTATTCATTGTTTCTTTTACTAGTCAGTATTCTTCCTGTTGTTTTTGGTTTCACAGGTAACATAGCGCTATTTTTTATTATTGTTGCTGGAATTATTATGATTTACCCTGCGATTCAATTATTTAAAAATAAATCTGATAAAGCTGCAACAAAAGTCATGTTTGCTTCCTTTATATATGTGCCAGTTGTTTTACTGGCATGGTACCTTGATAAAATTTAAGTTATGGAAGACCAATTTACTCTCAGCGAAAAAGATTTTCAAGAAGAGAAAAGAAAAAAAGTAATGAAACCACTGTTGTGGTTTGGGATGGCAAGTATTGTAATGCTTTTTGCAGGATTTACAAGTGCAGTTATAGTCAGAAAGGGAGATGGGGTTTGGTTGCATTATGACATGCCAGATGAGTTTTTGGGGAGTTCAATTATTGCAGTAATTAGTAGTGTTTTCATGGTTCTCGGATTGTTTTTTGCAAAGAAAAACAACCAACAAAAGCTTAAAACATTTTTGTGGTTAACATTAGCCACTGGTGCAGCTTTTGTTTACACTCAATTTTTAGGATATACTCAGTTAGTTGAGAATGATATCTTTTTAACAGGGCCTTCATCTAATCCTTCAGGGTCATTTTTATACATTATCTCAGGACTTCACTTGCTGCATTTAGCAGGTGGTATAATTGCATTGCTAATCGTCATTTTTAGTGCAATGAAAGATAGATATAACTCAGAAAATTTATTAGGTTTGCAAGTGTGTTCTGCATACTGGCACTTTATGGGTGCAATGTGGGTCTACTTGTATATTTTTTTTAGAATGATAATTTAATAATTGTACTATGGCAGGACATTCTCCTTCTATTGATTCGAAGACACTTTGGGGTGGTGGAAGTTCACCTTTTAATGTCAGTTATGGAAAAATCATGATGTGGTTCTTCCTAGTTTCTGATGCATTTACTTTCTCAGGACTTCTTATTTCTTATGGCTTTATGCGTCATAGTTTTGCAGAATCTTGGCCAGTTGCGGAAAGAGTGTTTACGCATTTCCCATTCATGCATGGAGATCATCCATTGTTGTATGTGGCGCTAATGACCTTCATATTAATTATGAGTTCTGTTACTATGGTTCTAGCTGTTGAGGCGGGCCATAGAATGGACAAGAAGAATGTTACTAAATGGATGGCTTGGACAATTGTTGGAGGGTTAATCTTTGTTGGCTCACAAGCTTGGGAATGGTATCATTTTATTCATGGAACAGAATTAGGAGCATTTCAATTGGCAGACGGAACGATTGTTCAATGGGTTGATGCTGCAAAAGAAGCTTTTTATTTGCCTGGGAAAGAACAAGTAATGGTTTCAGGAGCTGAAGCGGCAGCAATGTTGAAAAATGGAGTTGAGGTTTATGGCGCCAATTTAACAGTTAATGAATATGGTTTGCCTTTGTTTGGAGACTTTTTCTTCTTTATTACTGGATTTCACGGGACTCACGTGTTTAGTGGAGTTGTAATAAACTTTATCATTTTCGTAAATGTGTTAAAAGGCACATACGAGAAGAGAGGCTATTATGACATGGTAGAGAAGGTCGGGCTATATTGGCATTTTGTCGATTTAGTTTGGGTATTTGTTTTTACCTTTTTCTACTTAATATAATTATTGATAACGATTTAGAATTTTCAGGATATGGATTTTGATAGAACAAGAGAATACGTACAACATCACTCAGAGGCTGAAGGAAAGGTTCAGAGAAAAATGATTTGGGTTATTTTTTGGGTGCTTTTAGGAATTACCGCAGTTGAAGTTACACTTGGTTTAGTCTGGAATGAAATTGGACTTGCTTGGCCTTTCGTTAAATGGACGTTTATTTTACTTACCCTCATAAAGGCGTATTACATTGTTGCATATTATATGCATCTAAAACACGAATACAAGAATTTTATATATATGGTCATTTTACCATATGTTGTATTGGTATTGTATTTAATCATCCTAGCGCTTAATGAGGCAGTTTATGTGCACGATACACATGGATTGCTCTAAATAATTTCTATGAATTTTAAGAGGCTTCAGAAGGGTACAATATTATTCACCATTCTTTTGGTACCCACTATTTTCTTTTTTATGCTGCACTCAGGGTCTCATAACTTTAAGCCGCCACAAGTATTTGGTCCTAAGAGTATGGCTGAGAACGGAGTTGATACTATTTACCACACCATCCCTTATTTTGAGTTTACGAATCACCTAGGTGAGAAGGTAACTAGCAAGGATTATGAAGGTAAAATATATGTAGCAGATTTCTTCTTTGCCACTTGTCCAACCATTTGTCCTAAAATGGCGGTTCACATGTTAGAGTTGCAAAAACATTTTTACGATCGATCAGATTTTGGATTGCTATCTCACACTATAAATCCGGAACACGACTCTGTTGAGGTACTGTTTGAATACTCAAAAAAAGTACATAACATTGATTCGGTATGGGAGTTTGTTACCGGTCCTAAAGAAGACATCGCTAGTATAGCAAGAAATGGATACTTTGCTAATGCTATGAAAGATTTCGACGCGGAAGGTGGATTCTTGCATTCAACAAACTTTTTTTTAATAGACAGATTAGGTCGAATTCGAGGAATATTTGATGGAACAAGTACTAGAGATGTTGAAGATTGCATGGATGCAATTGAAATACTCTACAGAGAGGAATATGCACCCTTAAAGAATAAGTAGGTTCCATGAATGTCAACGCTACCAGTACAAAAAGATTAATTATCGTTTTATCGATTGTGGTTCCCGTTTTAGTAGCCATACTTTACTTGTTGCCAAAGAACTTTTCTGTTGGTGAAGAAGTGTATTACCTTCCTATGTTAAATGCATTTTTAAATGGCACCACATCCATACTTTTAGTCGCAGGTTTCATTGCCATTAAAAATGGCAATAAACAGATACACAAGCGAATCATGCTTTCTGCCTTGGTATTATCGGTATTATTTTTACTAAGTTATGTGACGTATCATGCTTTAACAGAGTCAACTCCTTTTGGAGGAGAAGGCACGATAAAAGTAATTTACTTGGTCATTCTGTCAACCCATATTGTTTTGGCGATTGCAATTGTTCCATTGGTGCTGATTACTTTTAGTCGAGCTTTGACGGCAAAGTTCGACAAGCATAGAAAGATTGCCCGAATTACATTGCCATTATGGTTATATGTTACGGTAACAGGAGTTGTAGTTTACTTGATGATTTCTCCTTATTATTAGTGATGGTTGATATCTGATAGACTTAGACTAGGCAAGTTTATACCTATGCATTTAGAATCTAGTAAACGGTAGATGTAAGAATTCACTAAATTTATTAGATTACCTATTAAGTAAAGTTAAAATATTTCAATCCTAAACAGTCTGTGCTTACTTTTGTGTCAATGAAAAAACCATTTCTTTCTTTAGGTGTCTTAATACTGATTTCGCTAGTATTTGTTGTTGATGCGGATGCACAGTGTGCAATGTGCAAGGCTGTGTTAGAGTCAAATATGCAGAGTGGTGAAGATGCAATGGGAAAAGGAATAAATGGCGGAATAATCTACATTATGTTTGTGCCATATATTATTATAGCAATTGCAGGTTATTTTACTTACAAGCACATTAAAAAATCGAATCAAGCGCAAGCTTAGAAGTTCTTATTTTATAATTTATCAAGAAAGGTGGAGGGACAGGCCCTTTGAAACCTTGGCAAACGGTTATACCCTAGTGCCAATTCCTGTTTCGCCAGCTGGCGGATTAAGATAAGTTCGAAACGACACTAGCCCTTGTCATTCTGAACTGAATGAATAAGGGCTTTTTTAGTTTTACAATGAAACAAGATATAAGAGATGTATTAAAAGATAGAATTCTAGTATTGGATGGTGCAATGGGCACGATGATTCAACGACATAAACTAAGTGAAGAGGATTTTAGAGGAAATCAATTTAAGGACCACGCAATGTCTTTGAAGGGGAACAATGACTTGTTGTCTATCACCCAGCCTCAGATCATCAAGGAAATTCATGCATTGTATTATGCTGCTGGTTCAGACATTGTTGAAACTAACACGTTTTCAGGAACTACCATTGCTCAGTTAGATTATGGGTTGGAGGATGCTGTTTATCAATTGAACTACGAATCTGCAAAAATTGCGAAAGAGGTGGCAGATAAGTTCACTGCAAAGGAGCCAAATAAACCAAGATATGTAGCAGGTTCTATTGGTCCAACCAATAGAACTGCCTCTCTTTCACCGGATGTAAACCGTCCAGAATTTCGGAATACTTCTTTTGATGAATTGAAAGACGCCTACTATCTCCAAATTAAAGGCCTAGTTGAAGGCGGGTCAGATGTTTTATTGATTGAAACTGTTTTTGACACTTTAAACTGCAAAGCGGCATTGTTTGCGTGTTCAGATTATTTTGAAAACACTGGTAAGGAATTGCCAATAATGGTTTCTGGAACTATTACAGATGCTTCTGGAAGAACACTATCCGGTCAAACGGCTGAAGCATTTCTGATTTCAATTAGTCATTTGCCATTATTATCAGTTGGGTTTAACTGTGCATTAGGTGCAAAAGAATTACGACCTTATTTGGAGACAGTCGCCAACAAAACAGAATTTTTTACATCAGCACATCCAAATGCAGGGCTACCGAACGCTTTCGGTGAATACGACCAAACTGCCGAACAAATGGGCGGATTTATTGAAGATTTTATCTCCAGTGGGTTTGTAAATATTATTGGAGGGTGTTGTGGAACAACTCCTGAACACATAGCTGAAATAGCTAAGATTGCTCAAAAGTATTCGCCAAGAAAGAGGGCAACAATTAAAAAATTGCCGAGATACTCTGGTTTAGAACCCCTCACCATTTTCAAAGAAAGCAATTTCGTGAACGTTGGAGAAAGAACAAATGTTACCGGTTCGCTAATATTTAAGAGATTAATTAAAGAAGATAACTACGAAGAAGCTTTAAGCGTTGCCTTGCAGCAAGTTGAAGGAGGAGCTCAAATTATTGATGTCAACATGGACGAAGGGATGTTGGACTCAGAAGAGGCGATGAAAACCTTTTTGAATATGATTGCATCTGATCCGGATATTTCTAGGGTTCCTGTAATGATTGACTCTTCTAAGTTTTCTGTGATTGAGGCAGGCTTAAAGTGTGTGCAAGGAAAGTGTATCGTAAACTCCATCAGTTTAAAAGAAGGAGAAGAAAATTTCATTCAACAGGCTAAAACGGTAAGAAGATACGGAGCAGCAGTAATTGTTATGGCGTTCGATGAAAAAGGACAGGCAGACAATTTTGAAAGAAGAATTGAAATTTGCGAAAGGGCATACAAGATTTTAACAGAAAAAGTAAAGTTTCCTGCAGAGGATATCATTTTTGATCCAAATATATTAACGATAGGCACTGGGCTAGAGGAACACAATAATTACGCAGTTGATTTTATTAAGGCTACCAAATGGATTAAGGAAAACCTGCCTGGGGCACTAGTAAGCGGAGGGGTTTCGAATGTTTCATTTTCTTTCAGAGGGAATAATGTAGTTCGTGAGGCTATAAATTCAGCTTTTTTATTCCACGCTATTAAGAATGGTCTTGACATGGGGATTCTAAATGCAGGGATGATTGAAGTGTACGACGACATTCCAAAAGACCTTTTAGACCACGTAGAAGATGTGTTGCTGAATAGGCGAGAAGATTCAACTGAAAGATTAACGGAAATCGCAGAAAGTGTAGCCAAGGGAGGGAAAGTAATAGTAAAAAATGAGGAGTGGCGAAAGGGAACGGTTCAAGAACGTTTAAGTCATTCTTTGGTAAAAGGAATAGTTGAGAATATTGTTGCTGACACAGAGGAAGCTCGTCAACATTATGAGAAGCCCCTAGAGGTTATTGAAGGGCCTTTGATGGACGGAATGAATGTAGTTGGGGATTTGTTTGGAGCAGGGAAAATGTTCCTGCCACAAGTAGTGAAAAGTGCACGAGTAATGAAAAAGGCAGTTGCACATTTATTACCGTATATAGAGGAGGAGAAGTTACGTTCAGGAGATGTTGCAAAGAATGCAGGAAAAATTCTTTTGGCAACGGTTAAAGGAGACGTACACGATATTGGGAAAAATATTGTTGGGGTTGTATTAGCTTGTAATAATTACGAGGTAATTGACATGGGAGTGATGATTCCAGCTGATAAGATTCTACAGAAAGCTATCGATATGGATGTGGACATGATTGGGTTAAGTGGTTTGATTACCCCCTCTTTAGATGAGATGGTGCATGTGGCAAGTGAAATGAAACGACAAGGGTTTAACGCGCCTCTTTTAATTGGTGGAGCAACTACTTCAAAAGCCCATACGGCGGTTAAAATAGCTCCTGAATATGAGTTTCCTGTCGTTCACGTTTTAGATGCTTCTCGCTCTGTGCCTGTTGCAGGGAGTTTGTTAACGAAGGATAAGGTAGTAAAAGATAAATTCTTCTCTGACTTAAAAGAAGAGTATTCAATAATTAGAGATCAATTCGAAGCGAAGCGAAATCAGAAAAAGATGATTTCAATTGAGGATGCTCGAAAAAATGCCTTCGAAATAAATTGGAAGTCTACGGATATCAAAACCCCAAGTTTCACAGGTACCAAGGTATTTGATAACTACTCCATAAATGACTTAATTCCATTTGTAGACTGGACACCATTTTTTCAAACATGGGAATTGGCTGGGAAGTATCCTAATATTTTAGAGGACGAAGTAGTAGGAGATGAGGCTCAAAAATTATTTATCGATGCTAAGGCAATGCTAGAGAAAATTGTGAGCGAAAATTGGTTGCAAGCAAGAGGAGTTATAGGTTTTTGGAAAGCAAATTCTACAGGAGATGACATTCAGTTAAAAGCAGAGAGTAGTGATTCATTCGAAACCTTGCATACACTAAGGCAACAAGGGAAAAAAGCTGCTAAGGTGCCAAATATAGCTTTGTCTGATTTTATCGCTCCACATAATAGTGGAAGGGAAGATTACATTGGAGCATTTGCTTTGACTGCTGGTATTGGAATTGATGAACACATAGCTAGGTTTGAGGCAGATCATGATGATTATAATAGTATTATGATAAAAGCACTGGCAGATCGATTGGCAGAAGCTTTTGCAGAACGTTTACATAAAGAAGTGAGAGTTAATCATTGGGGCTATGCTGAAAACGAAGGACTCAACAATGAAGAATTAATAAAAGAGAGGTACAGAGGCATTCGCCCAGCAGCAGGTTATCCTGCTTGTCCTGACCATTCAGAGAAAGAAACAATATTTAGATTATTGGATGCAGAAAAGTTGGGTATTACTTTAACTGAAAGCTACGCTATGCTGCCAACCGCAGCAGTTAGCGGGTTATATTTTGCCAACGAGAATTCGAAGTACTTTGGTTTAGGAAAGGTACAGAAGGATCAAATGGAAGATTATGCCCTGAGAAAAGGTAAAACGATTGAGGCCTGCGAAAAGTGGTTGCGTCCTAATTTGAATTACTAGTCAGTTATTGCTATAATATAAAATGCCACCCTAATTCGTTAAGGTAGCATTTTTAGTTAAAATTAATTCATCGGTTATCTTATAAGGTTGAAACTTCCTTGTTTTGGAATTTGCTTTCCGTCTAGATAGATTATAGCTTGATAAATATATACTCCTTCAGGAGCAAAAGAGCCATTTTTTAGTTTGCCATTCCATCCATTATATATTCCATTGAATACACCGACAATAGTTCCTGAGCTGTTCAAAATATTTACTTGCAGGTTGTCAATCGTAATTGATTGTTCAACAATCAATTGAAATTCATCGTTGGTACCGTCAAAGTTTGCAGAAAAAGCATTGGGAAAACTAACTTGTGATGCTATCCGCTTTTGTTCTTCAATTACACCAATTTTTACCTCATTGTCAATTGTTGACGAATTCGGTACTTCAGCATCTGATGCTCTCACATTATTCGATGGCTCCGTAGTTTTTGAATTTACTGTGTTATTTGTGCTTGTTGAATTTTTTCTTGCCGCGGTCTGCTCCTCTATGAATTGCTGATATTCGGCTAAAATTTCATCAATAGTTTTTTTATTAATTATTTGTGTGGCCTTGTCAACCTGCACTTCTTTAGTTAGGACAGTTGAAAAATTCGGCTTTTTTGGGTCATCACTAACAGCCTGCAAAGGAGCACTCGTTTCCTTTACGTCCTTAGTTTCATTATTTGTGGAAGTATTAGTCTCATTGAGATTATCTAATAATTGTTCTTCTTTTTTTGACCCTTCTTTAAAGTCTGAATTAATTCGAGGATTTTCTGTTGTTTCATGTTTCGGTTGTATTTTCTTCTCTCCTTCATTATTAAAAATGAAGTAGCTTCCAACTACCACCGCTGTTATAACTACCCCAACAATAGCTGAAGAAACCCATGAGCTTTTGCCTCCTGTTACAGAGCTGCTTGCCGCACCGGAAGAAATTTCAGACTGGACTTTGGCCCACGCATTAGCGCCAGGGTCCGCTTCCAAGTTGTGAAGTTTGTCCTTAAACAATTCTTCTATGTTGTTATTTTGCTGTTTCAAATTTTTCTCTTTTAAATCAAATTTTCAAGTTTCTTTTGAAGAATACCTCTCGCTCTCGAATATTGAGATTTTGAAGTATTCTCCGAAATGTTCAATTCTTCACCGATTTCTCGATGCGTGTATCCTTCTATCGCATACATGTTGAACACTGTTCGGTAGCCGATTGGCAAAGACTGCACCAACTGTAGCAAATCTTTTTTATTTAGTTCACTATTAATTGCTTCGTCTTCTTTTAGTTTGTAGCTCACATCATCAATAGTAACATTAAATCGTTGATTTTTTATACTTCTAAGGTAATCTAATGAGGTATTCACCATTATTCTGCGTACCCATCCTTCTAAAGAACCCTTTCCGGAAAACATTCCAATTTTTTTAAAAACCTTAATGAATCCGTCCTGCAAAATATCTTGCGCTTCTTCATAGCTATTAGCATAACGCAAACAAACCCCTGTCATAATTTTTGAATACCTATCAAACAAAAACTTTTGAGCTTGCTCATCATTGGCTTGACAGCCTCTAAGCATTTCTTCTTCGCTCATTTATTTTAGTATCTTTTTATCCAAAGTTTTACACGTTGTAATAGATGTAAATAATCAAGCATTAGTTGCATGTGTATTGCAAGTAATTCAAAAATAACTCAGAAAATTGAATTTATGCCTTTTTGAGAGTGAAGGAAAAGGTTGCTCCTTGTCCCAGTGTGCTGCTTACGTTGATTGTTTGTTTATGTGCTTCTAAAATGTGTTTAACAATAGCTAATCCTAGTCCAGAACCTCCATCTGCTCTAGAGCGTCCTTTGTCCACCCTATAGAAACGTTCAAAAAGTCGCGGTAATTGTTCTTCAGCAATACCCTTACCATTATCTTTTACTTCAACCAAAATATTCTCCGCTAAGTCGTAAAGGCGAATGTTTGTTTTCCCTCCTTCTTTGCCATAATTAATTGAGTTCATTAGCAAGTTGGTAATAACTTGAGTGATTTTGGCTGCGTCTGCTTTTACCATTACACTGCTTGACTCGTTGGAAACGCTAAGTTTTATTCCTTTTTTCTTGGCTTTGTATTCTACGGCTTCAACTACCTCATTCGCCAAGTTAACGATATTGAATGCTTGAAGGTTTAATTCAATTCTATTGGACTCTAACTTAGCAATTTCGTCTAAATCATCAACCATCTCAATCATTCTATTGAGGCTTTTCTCTGCCTTTTGAAGAAAACTTCGGTTAATCGTATCGTCTTCTAAACCTCCTTCTAAAAGTGTTAAAATATACCCTTGTATGCTGAATATGGGGGTCTTTAACTCATGCGATACATTTCCTAAAAAATCTCTTCTAAATTCCTCTTGATCCGTTAATCGTTCTATTTCTTTTCGATTGTTTTTATCCCATTCAATTACCTCTTCTCTTATCTTTCCGAATATGTCTTCACTCATATCTAAGGTTAAAGGCTCCCGCTTAAGACCCAATTTTAAGTTATGAATGGTTTTGTAAATGAGTCTAAATTTCTTGTCAATAAACTGAGAGATTCCCCAAAAAATAACCCCATATGAAATGGCGATACTACTAACAAACAGCAAGAATATAAAGAAGATGTCGACGTCGTTAGAATAGAAATTAATGGTGCTAACAATAATTAAAACAACTGAAGAAATCAGCAGGGCGAGTCTAAAAGAAAGGGCTTTTGGGCTAATATTTCGCATGTTTAAAGCTAGTAAATTTCGGGAAGAACGAGAAACATTAGGTTTCAAATTTATATCCGACTCCTTTAATGGTTTTGATTAGCTCCTCTCCTAGTTTTTCTCTAAGCTTTCTAATGTGAACATCAATCGTGCGATCTCCAACAACAACTTCTCCACCCCAAATCTGATTCATTATGGCTTCTCTCGTAAAAACTTTTCCGGGCTTACTCATTAACAAGGAGAGTAATTCGAATTCTTTTTTTGGTAAATTGATTTCCTTGACACCCTGTTTGATTAAGTACCGTTCTCTATCTATAGAAATTCCACCTGCTTCAATATCTTCTAACACAGTTTCACCACCACCTTTTCTTCGCAAAATGGCCTTTACCTTACTAATTAAAACTCTTGGTTTAACTGGCTTGGTAATGTAATCATCTGCACCGGCATCAAATCCTGCAATTTGCGAGTAATCTTCTCCTCTCGCAGAAAGAAACGTGATTAAGGTATTTTTTAATGCAGGAATATTTCTCATTTGATAACACGTTTCCATTCCATCCATTTCTGGCATCATAACATCCAATATAATTAGGCTTGGTTTTTCTTCAATAGCAATTTCAATGGCTCGTTTACCATTCTCGGCTGTTAACACTTCAAACCCCTCTTTTTTAAGGTTGTAGCCAACAATTTCTAAAATGTCGGCCTCGTCATCTACAATCAGTATTTTTTCGTTTTTCATGGCGGTTATTATCCTTTTGCTAATAGGGCTAAGTTAGATGATACGATAAGCTTTCATGTTAATTCAAGATTAATATTATTGATCTTGTCAAGATCGCTCTTCAAAGGTAGTTAAACTTAGCTTTTGTGAGTGAAATAGACCTATTTCTGCCTTAACATTAAATTAAACAACGGATAAGTTTTTAATAACTGCAAGGATATATTGCAATTAATAAACAGTTGTTCTTTTGCATCGAAATTTTACTGAAACTAAAACTAACAAAATGAAAAATTTTAAACTAACAAGAAAATTAATAATGGGCGCAGCTGCAGCGTGTATCTTATCAGTCTCTTTAAACTCATGTAAGGATGATGAAGAAGAACCAGTGAAGCCAATCGAGCAGAATTCGTTAAACACTATACGTGTATCAACAAATATTACTTCAGATGTTACCTGGACAAAAGACAATGTTTATTTGTTAACAGGAAGAATTTCTGTAGAAAATGGAGCTACGTTAACTATAAATGCAGGAACAGTAATTAAAGGTGAAGCTGGAACAGGAGTAAATGCTAGTGTATTGGTAGTTGCAAGAGGGGGTAAAATTGCAGCAAATGGAAAGGCGGCAGAACCAATTATTTTTACCTCAGCGGATGATCAAATTACTTCAGAATCGATAGCTTCTCCAAACTTGGACCCAGATCAGAATGGGAAGTGGGGTGGATTAATCATTCTGGGTAAAGCTCCTATATCTGCATCAACACCTGAAGCGCAGATTGAGGGAATACCCACTTCTGATGCAAATGGATTATATGGTGGTACAGATTCTAACGATAATTCAGGTGTTTTGAACTACGTTTCAATTCGTCATGGTGGAACGAACATTGGTTCAGGAAATGAAATCAATGGTCTTACTTTAGGAGGAGTTGGAAGTGGAACGTCAATTAGTAATATTGAGGTTGTTGGAAACCAAGATGATGGAATCGAGTGGTTCGGAGGTTCTGTAAATGTAACAAATGCATTAGTTTGGAACGTAGGTGATGACGGGATTGACACAGATCAAGGTTGGAAAGGAACGTTAGATAACTTTGTAGTAATTACAGTTGCAGGACATTCATTTGAGTTAGACGGACCTGAAGGTTCAGCAAATGGTTCTCACACCATTAAAAATGGAACAGTTGTAGCTTCTGATGTAGCAAATATGAATTTTTCGAGAGATCTAATTAATACTGATGCTAACTCACAAGTTAGTTTAGAAAATATTCACATTAGCGGCATTGGAGCAAATCAACAAATAAATAGAACTGTTGATAACCCATTGGTATTGTTCACAAACGTTACATTGCATGTTGTTCCTGCTGATTTAGGAAACTACATAGCTGATGCATCTTCTAAAACAGGGATAAGTGCATCAACAACAGCCAATGCTACAGGTAAAGCAAACATTTTAGCATTTACTTGGACTTGGGCTGCAAATGCAGGAAAGACCACAGGATTATAGGAAAAAATAAAAATATTATAAAACAGACTCGACGTTGCTCGGGTCTGTTTTTATAGTTTTACAGCATCATAAAAAACCCGACATGAAATATATCTTACTTACCATTATTAGTTGTTTTACCATTTTCACATTCGCTCAAACAGGAACGATAAGAGGAGTTGTTGTTGATGATGAGAATAATGAAACCATTATTGGAGCAAATGCTATTGTTAGAAGTGTCAGCGCAGGAAGTTCAACTGATTTGGATGGAAATTTTTCTATTCCAATAATGCCGGGAACTTACGATGTAGAGGTTAGTTATATTTCTTATCAGTCGATAACTATTAAAGGTATTGTTGTAAAAGAAGGAGAAGTAAATAATATGGGTTCAATTCGATTAAAGTCTGCTGCTATTGATGTTGGTGAAGTTGTAGTTCAGGCGACTGCATCAAGAAAAAATGAGCAGGCGATGAATAGAATCAAGAGCAATTCTGTTACCATGATGGATGGGATTTCTTCTGAAAAATTAGCTTTAACAGGTGACGGGAATGCGGCAGAGGCTGCAAAAAGGGTTACAGGAGTTTCCATAGAAGGGGGAAAATATATTTACGTTAGGGGTCTTGGAGACAGGTATTCAAAAGTTACTTTAAATGGAATGGATATTCCGGGATTAGATCCAGATAAAAACAGTCTTCAAATGGATATTTTTCCAAGTAATTTGATTGACAATATTTTAGTTTCAAAAAATTTTACAGCCGATATGCCGGCTGATTTTGCTGGAGGAATCTTAAATGTAGAAACAAAAGCTTTTCCAGAAGAAGAAACGATAAATACTTCTATCGGACTTGGCTATAACCCAAGTATGCACTTTAATTCTAATTACCTGAGTTACGATGGTAGCAGTACGGATGCTCTTGGGATGGATAATGGTCAGAGAGAAATTCCTAGTTCTGGTTTTCGAAATTACACTCCAACACCAAACAATGGAGCTACGGATGAAGAAATCAATTCTTTTGTGGGATCTTTTGATCCAACGTTAGGAGCTTCACGAAATACTAGTTTATTAGATTACAGTTTAGGGTTTTCATACGGTAACCAAATCGACTTAAAGGATAGGAAAGATACTTCGAACTACACCGGGAAGAAGTTGGGTTATGTTTTCTCATTATCTTATAAAACTGATTATACTTATTATGATGAAGTAGAATATAGCGAGTATCAAAAGGCAACAGAGGCCAATGTTTATGAAATGGTTAATGCTAACACACAAACGGGTGAGCTTGGTGAGAAAAATGTACTCGTAGGAATTATGGGAGGTTTGGCATACAAAACGAATTCATCAAAGTATAGACTTTCGATCTTGAGATTGCAAAATGGTACAAGTAAGGCAGGTAAATTTAACATTGAGAATAATCCATTAGGAGTGGGTCAATCAGGTTTCTCTGCTAACTCAGATAATTTAGAGTACAACGAAAGGTCATTAACTAACATTATTATTAACGGAACACACGTGCTTGAAAATAATGATTGGGAACTAGATTGGAGAGTTTCTCCAACTCTTTCAACATCTGAAGATCCAGATATTCGAAAGACAGCTTTTACAAGAGGTGATAATGGCTATCAGCTGAGCCCCGGAGATGGTGGCTTACCTTCAAGAATTTGGAGAAACTTAGTGGAAGTGAATCTTTCTGCAAAAACTGACTTAACAAAGAAATATAAATTGTTCAATGAGAAAGCAAAATTGAAATTTGGTGTAAGTTATACCGCAAAAGCAAGAGATTATGAGATTTTGGGTTACGATATGCAATTGAGATCAACTCTAACTCAACGATGGGAAGGGAATGACGCAAACCAAATTTTAGACCCTTCCAATATTCATCCAAATAGACCAAACGGGGTTCACTATTTGCCAGCTAATAGAGAAATAAATTCCAATGCATACGAATCATCAATACAAAACATTGGAGTGTACATTTCAAATGAATTTACAGTTTCTTCTAATTTAAAGGCAGTTGTTGGAATTAGAGCAGAGCAGTATACTCAGTGGCATACAGGTAGAGATATTGCAGGAGCAGCAGGAGACCCAAATGGAAATATTTTGGATAATGAAAAGGTACTAGAATCTTTAGATATTTTTCCTACATTAAATTTGATATACGCAGCAAAGGAACAGCAAAATTTTCGTTTTGCATACGCTAGAACTATTGCTCGGCCATCATTTAAAGAATTGTCGTTTGCTCAGATAATTGATCCATTAACAAACAGAATTTTTAATGGTAGCCTTTTCCAATACGATGATTGGGATGGAGAATTAATCCAAACAAATATCGATAACGTTGATTTAAGATGGGAGAAATTTATGGAAAGGGGGCAAATTTTGTCTGCAAGTGCATTCTTCAAGAACTTTGAGAACCCAATTGAGTTAGTTCGAATTCCGCAACAATTAACCACAAGCGAGTTTCAACCTCGAAATGTAGGAAATGGAAGAATCTTAGGGATAGAACTTGAAGCTACTCATGGGTTAGATTTTATTGCTGAAAGCTTAAAAAACTGGAGCGTAAGTGGCAATTTAACTCTAGTGAGATCAAGAGTTGACATGACAGACAGAGAATATGATGCTCGTAATATTTTTGAGAAAGAAGGGGAAACTATAGAACGAACAAGACAAATGGCAGGACAAGCTCCTTATGTGGTAAACTTTGGATTAAGCTATAAAAACATTGAAAGCGGTTTAACTGCAGGTGTGTTCTATAATGTTAAAGGTCCTGCATTAGAAATAGTAGGGTCTGGTAGATTTCCAGATATTTACCAAGAACCATTTCACAGCGTGAACCTGGGAATTAACAAGAAATTAGGAGAAGAGCAAAACACAGTTGTTGACCTGAAGGTCTCCAACCTATTGAATGATAAAAGAGAAAGTTTTTATCGTTCTTACGATGCAACGAATCAAGTTTTTAGTAGTTTAAATCCTGGAACAACAATTAGTATAGGAGTTAGCCACAACTTTTAAGGTCCAGGTTTAGTCATAAAAAAGTCCTGCCAAATAGTTGGCAGGACTTTTATGCTTGAACTTTTATTTTGCTCTGTAGCAAATTTCGATTTCATCATTGAAATTTTCCATCAGTACTTGTCGTTTAATTTTCATGGTTGGGGTCATTTCACCTGTATCAATTCCCCAAACGGATGGAGCTAGAATTATTTTTTTAACTTGTTCAAACTGAGCAAAACTTTCATTATAAATCTCAACTTCTTTCATAATCCTATTATGAATTCGTACCATTTTAATCATTTCAGCACCTGTTGTGTAAGGAATGTCTTTACGTTTACACCATTCCTTTAAAAAATCGAAAGAAGGCTGAACAATAGCTGCAGGATGTTTCTCCGACTCTCCAACTACCATAATTTGCTCAATAAAACTGGATTCTTTCATTTTGTTTTCTAGAAGTTGTGGCGCAACATATTTACCTCCTGAAGTTTTAAAAGTTTCCTTTTTTCTTCCTGTAATTTTTAAATATTGTCCTTCTACTAATGTTCCTAAGTCTCCCGTTTTAAACCAACCGTCTTCCGTGAATACTTCTTTTGTAGCTTCTTCATTTTTGTAGTAGCCCAACATTACGTTTGGTCCTTTTGCCAAGATTTCTAGGTCATCGGCAATTTTAATTTGAACGTTGTCAAGGGGTCTTCCACATGTTCCAATTCGAACTCCATCATTAGCTTCCTCGTTTACTGCAAGTACAGGTGAGGTTTCAGTTAGACCGTAACCTTCCATAACTGGAATTTGAGCTGCCAAGAATACTCTAGCTAGCCTTGGTTGCAGAGCTGCTGCACCTGAAGCGACTGCTTTAGCATTTCCACCTAGCGCTTCTCTCCACTTATTAAATATAATTTTGTTGGCTAACTTTAGTTGAAACTCGTAAAAAGCACCGTTGGCTCCGTTCAATTCATATTTCTGACCAAGACCTAAGGCCCAAAAGAATAACGCTCTTTTAATACCTGTTAATTCAGTTCCTTTAGCAACAATTTTATCATACACTTTTTCAAGTAATCTTGGAACTGCAGTAAAAACATCCGGCTTTACTTCTCGCAAATTATCTCCAATTGTTTCTAAAGATTCCGCATAATAAATGGAGGTTCCTGTATAGAAATATAAGTAACTAATCATTCGTTCATACACATGACAAAGCGGTAAAAAGCTCAATGACTTCGAATCACTAACTAGGGGTAATCGTTTCCTAGAAGCTAGAGAGTTACTTACTAAATTTTTATGCGTAAGCATCACTCCTTTGGGTCTCCCTGTTGTTCCTGAAGTATAAATTAGTGTAGCTAAATCATCTTCTTTTACAGAGCTTCTTATCTCTTTTATTTTTTCAATATTCTTACCCTTTCCTAACTCTTTTACAGCAGTCCAATGGTCACAGTCAGAAACGTTATTATATGAATACAAGCGCTCCAGGCTTGAAACTTTTGCTTTAACAGAGCTTACTTTTTTGAATAAATCTTCATCTGAAACAAAGCAAATTTTCACTTCAGCATTGTTCAGAATATACTCGTAGTCTTCTTCTGTAATAGTTGGATAAATGGGAACATTAATCATCCCTGCGATCAAAATACCTAGGTCTGTAATTAACCATTCTGATCTATTGTTGGCGATTATTCCCACCTTATCTCCAGCTTGTAAACCCAATTCAATTAACCCAGAAGCCAATTCTTCGGCTTGCTCAATCATGGATTGAGTACTTATTGGAACCCATTTTCCATCAATCTTATCGGTAAGCGCGTCATCTTTAGGATAGTTGGATAACTGGTGGTAGTGTAAATCGAAGATTCTTGTTAGCATAGTTTTGAAGATTTACAGTAAATATAAAACTAAAAATGTTTTTTTGTGTATCGTTAAGAGAAATTAGCTATATGAAAAGTAAAGACTATTGGGTAAAGAACTTAGAATTATTACCACATCCAGAAGGAGGCTACTATAAAGAAACATACCGATCACAGCTCAATGTAAAGTTAGAAAATATAGACCCTCATTGGAAAGGGGAGAGAAGTTTGTGTACAGGTATTTATTTTTTATTGGAACGAGAAAATTTCTCCGCTTTTCATCGGATTAAGTCTGATGAGTTATGGCATTTTTACGCAGGAGATCCAATTACCATTCATATGATCGATAATAAAGGAAAATATTCTTCACAAGACGTTGGAAACAGAATAGATAAAGGAGAGGTACTTCAGTGTTTGGTTCCAGCAAATACATGGTTTGCTTCAGAGGTAAAAGAAAACAGAAGTTTTGCATTAGTAGGGTGTACAGTTTCATTTGGGTTCGACTTTAATGATTTCGAGATGGCCGATAAGTCGCTTATAAATGAATTTCCAGAGCATGAAGAAGTCTTAAGTCACTTAATTAGATAACCCTGGCGAGTAGCTTTATTAAAATAGGGAATGAGCACTTTCTTAATTATCATCTAAAACGCAGTGAAACTTTAAGCGGGCTATTGCGTATCTTGCAAGTATAATCGGATAGCCATTTAAAAACGAATAAAGTATTGATTTGGTCCGTTTTAATTGAGTTTATTAGTAACATGTTATTTAGGTTAGCCTTTATTGAAGGCAAAGTATTAGATGTGATTATGTGAATGTTACTAGCGACATAGAACATAAAAAAGAACTTTAGAACCTGCCTTACGATAAGGATCAGCTTGAATATTGGGGGCCAGTAACTCTTGGACTGGCTGATTCATTTCTTAAAATGGGGAATACATTCATTTATCAATATTTTAATAATCTCGATTCAACTTATTTGAAGTCCGTATTTTCATCGCCTGTGGTGATGGTGCAAAATGTCTCTCAATATGCTGAAAACAATTATGGAGATGTCGAAAGTAGTGTTTTTTTAGAGTAAAGGATGGCGGTCAACATATTTTAATAAATACAGCAAATCGTATAATTTTGAAGAACAAATTATCTGTAAAAACTATTTTCGATAGCATATTTGCAATTCCTGAAGAATAGCTCGATGCATCATACAAAAAAATCCTTTTTACCGAAGGAGGGTTGGGTTTGATAACGCTTAGAAAGTTGAACGATTCGACCCTTGAATATTCGTTTTCAGAGAAAAAAGAAGGACAAATTTGGTTAGAAATTGAATAATGGAAATACTTAGCATAGAACCGTTTTTACAAACTCCGGAAATAAACTTCAATCAAGAAACCGGAACCTTATACCTTTAAGGTAAATGTTATCCTGCAGATGCAATAGAGTTTTATAAGCCTTTTTATAGATTGGAGCAAAGAGTATTGTCAAAATCTAGCTGATAAGACAACTTTAATATGTGAAGTGGAGTACTTAAATTCAGCGTCGCAAAAGCAGTTGGTTGAATTGATGTTAGTGTTTAAGTCACTATATGACAGTGGGAAAAAGTTTATAGTAAAGTGGAAATACGAGGAAGGAGATGACGATATTCTATCCGTTGGAGAATTAGTTGAACATGAATTGGAAATCCCATTTAAATATCAAGAAGTCCAATTTTAAATTGCTATTTAACGACTAAAAACAACATTTCCATCAATATATGTAGCAATAACTTTGGTTTGTAAAATTTTAGATTCCTCTATTTCCATTAAATCTTTATCTAAGATTACAAAGTCAGCTACTTTTCCTTTTTCTAGACTTCCTCTTAGCGTATCTTCAAAGTTAGCTACTGCTGCCCATATGGTCATTCCACGAATGGCTTCTTCTCTGCTTAAAGCATTTTCAGTTTGAAAACCGCTATTTGGTTTCCCAACAACATTTTTTCTAATAGTAGCTGCATAAAAAGTTTTTAATGGGTCAATGTCTTCAATAGGGAAGTCTGTTCCTAAAGCAATAATTCCATTCATAGAAAGTAACTTCTTATAAGCATAGGAGTTTTTCATTCGTTCTTTACCTAATCTCTCTTGTGCCCATGGCATATCAGACGTTGCGTGTGTGGGTTGCACAGAAGGAATGATGGTAAATTTTCTGAACTTTTCAAAATCTGAAGGAGTTAAAATTTGAGCATGTTCAATTCTCCACCTTTTGTCATTGGTGCCTTTCAGCACCTCGGCATAAGCATCTAAAACTTGTCGGTTTGCTCCATCGCCTATGCAATGCGTGTTTACTTGATAACCTTTTTCAAACATGAGCTTTAAGTCTGCTAAAAATTCAGCAGTGTCTAAAGTAGATAGTCCACTATTTAGTGCATCGTCATGGTAAGGCTCAATTAGTTTTGCCCCACGAGAGCCTAAGGCCCCATCAGCGAAAAATTTGAAGGCATGGATATTTAGCTTTTTAGTAACATAAGGGCCATTTTCTAGGAACTCATTGCGGTTCTCTTCTGAGGGGACTAACATTCCATAAATGTTCATTGTCAGCTCTCCACTTTGCTGCATGCTATCAATTACATGCACCATGTCATTTTCTAAATATGCGTCTGCTACAGAGGTTAAGCCTTTTTCGAAACACATTTCTTGAGCCTTTTTTAAAGCAAAGGCCATCGCCTCAGTGCTCATTTTTGGGAGCTTTTCAGAAACAAGTGTAATTGCTTTGTCAATTAGCAGACCAGTAAGGTATCCATCTTCCAAAGCAATAACACCACCCTCCACTATTGTTTCGTTCTTAATTCCTGCAATTTCTAATGCTTTGTTATTGGCCATAGCAGCATGAAAGTCAATTCGAGTTAGAAAAACCGGAGTGTTTGGGAATCTTCTGTTTAACTCAGAATTGTTTGGGAACTCTTTCTCTGCCCAATCGTTCTGATCCCAGCCTCTTCCTACAATCCATTCGTTTTTATTTGTTTTTGCGAATTTTTGAATACGTTCTAGTGCCTCCTGCCAGCTTTTTGAGCCTACCAAATCAACTTCGTTAAAGGTATTTCCATACCATAAAAAATGACAATGAGCATCAATCAATCCAGGGTAAATTATTTTCAACTTTGCATCAATAATTTCTTTTGATTCGTACCTATTTTTCAATTCGTTGTTAGGGCCAATATCAATAATTTTCCCATCTTTAATAGCCATGGCTTCAAAAACATCAAAATTTTCGTTTACCGAATAAATTTTGGCATTATGAATAAGTATATCGGCAGTTTCAGTGTAATAACAAGAGTTCATAATCAGCACGGAGAAGCTAAAAAGGATTAAATAAATTGTTTTCATTTGAGTTTTTGAGCTATTTTAGAAAAGTTGGTGAAAGTAAGTATAGCGATTAAATAGGATGGGATTAATGGCCCCTTATATCGGACTATTCCTCCTACAACCGGAACTGTTAAGCCTATAATACAACTTCCAACAACTAAAAAGGAAACACAAATCAGCACCAGCCTTTGTTCGCCTTCAAGTAACCTTTTCTTATAGATAAATGGGAAAAAAATTAGTGAAAGAAAGATTATATGTTCTATGCCGTTAAATAGCGAAAATGGACTCCAATTCACTGGGTAAAAAGGTATTATTAGCACATTAAAAAGTGCTTGAGGGATTGTGTAAATTAAGCTAAGAGTAGAGTCGAAAGAGTTTAAGCCTATTGCGCTATTCGCTCCATTTTTTTCAATTAGTGCCTTAAATTGAAGTTGCTTTTGTTCTAGGGCTTGAATTACTTTGTTGGAGAATAAGAATAGGCCAAGCAAAAAGTGAATCCAAAGGAACTTCACTTGAATAGAACGATTTGTTTTACCAGTTGTGGTCAACCAAAACCAAAGCCCGGGAAGGAAAGCGAATAAAATATAATTTTTCAAGCTAAGTAAATTCAACAATCCAATCGTTAGCCATAGAATCGAATGAGTGTTCATCCTTTCTTTTACTCTCTGAATTCCAAAAAGAAGAGTTCCCAAACCAAAAATGATTAAACTTTCTTTTAGAGGAGCAGAGGCCCAAAATAATACGGAAGGAACACAAAAGCAACAGATGAATAATACCCAATTAGGCAGAGTTACGTTGCGGTTAAAAAAATGAAAAAGAGCAGTGGAGCCAATAAATGAGATGAAAGAGAAAAAAATTACATGAAACAGATACAGACCGCCGGATAAATGACATAATGCTAAGTGAATTCTAATGATTGTTCTATTGTCATTAAAAAAAAGTTCAGATTCACTGTCCCAAAAATTAGTGCCTGATAAAAATGATTTAATTTCTAAGTCATTTTGAAAGCCTGTGATTAGCTTAAGCCGAAGCATCCAATCGTTTTGAGTGGACTTAAATAAATGAGCGGCATCGTCGAAATACTTATAGATGTCCGCATCTATTCTGTTGGTATAGTAATACGTGTAAACCAACCAAAGCGCAATTCCTGAAAACACTTTTAGTGCGAATGCTAAATAGCCATGCCTCTTAGGTAAACTTCCTAAAGTAAAAAAAGCCTCTTTGTTTATCCAAAAGATAAATGCAGCAAGCGCTAAAAACAAGGAGATGTAGCCCAAAACCATAGAACTCAAATGTAGTTTATTCTGCAAAGCAACGTGCAATAAAAGTTAAGATTGCAGTTTGAACCCGTATAAAAAAGTTACTTTTGTAGGGTATAAAATTGCCCTATAAATACCATGGAAACTACTGAAAACCATTTAGCAGAAGCAAGTCTAGAAACAGCAATGGAGCTAGGATTACTAAAGGAAGAATTTGAACGCATTAAAGAGATTTTAGGAAGAACACCGAACTTTACAGAAGTGAGTATCTACTCCGTTATGTGGTCGGAACATTGCTCTTACAAAAATTCGATTAAATGGTTAAAAACGTTACCAAAAGAAGGGGCGCATATGTTGGCGGAAGCTGGTGAAGAAAATGCCGGCTTAGTAGACATTGGAGATGGATTAGCATGTGCTTTTAAAATTGAATCTCACAATCACCCTTCTGCGTTAGAGCCATACCAAGGTGCTGCAACTGGAGTGGGTGGGATTAACAGAGATATATTTACCATGGGTGCAAGGCCTATTGTACAGTTGAACTCTTTGCGATTTGGAAACATTGACCTAGACCGAACAAAGTGGTTGGTAAAAGGAGTAGTAAAAGGGATCGGAGACTATGGTAATTCTTTCGGAATTCCTGTTGTTGGAGGAGAATTATTCTTTGATGAATGTTACAATACCAACCCTTTGGTAAATGCAATGTCGGCAGGTATTATGAAAACTGGTACTATGATTTCGGCAACGAGTTACGGTGTTGGGAACCCAGTTTTTATTGTGGGTTCATCTACAGGAAAGGATGGAATACATGGAGCAGCATTTGCGTCTAAGGATATTACTGAGGACTCTATGGAAGATTTACCAGCTGTTCAAGTTGGAGATCCTTTCCAAGAAAAACTATTACTGGAAGCATCTTTAGAATTAGCAGAAACCGATGCAATCATAGGAATGCAAGACATGGGAGCAGCAGGAATTACCTGTTCTACCTCAGAAATGTCTGGTAAAGAAGGTTTTGGAATGATAATCGACCTCGATAAGGTTCCTTGTCGACAAGAAGGAATGTTGCCTTTTGAAATTTTACTTTCTGAGTCGCAAGAGCGGATGTTAGTCGTTGTTAAAAAGGGAAGAGATGCTGAAGTTCAAGCCATTTTTGATAAGTGGGATTTGAACTGTGTTCAGATTGGAGAAGTAGTAGAAGGAGGCAGATTGGAATATTATGCCAAGGGAATTAAAGTGGCAGATGTTCCTGGAGAGTCTCTGATATTAGGCGGAGGAGCTCCAGTTTATGAAAGAGAATACAAAGAGCCGGCTTATTACCAACAAAATAAAAATTTTTCTA
Organism: Vicingaceae bacterium; assembly: GCA_028245195.1. GTDB lineage: Bacteria > Bacteroidota > Bacteroidia > Flavobacteriales_E > Vicingaceae > NORP294. Next base: position 56,358 of record JAOKCF010000008.1, read on the forward strand.
TTGATTCGATTGAAGAACCAAAAGACCCAAAGAAGGTAGCAAAGTTTTTATGGAACCATCCAAATATTGCCTCTAAAAAATGGGTAATGGAACAATACGACAGCATGGTGGGTACCATTAACATGAGCACCAATAAGCCAACAGATGCAGGTGTGGTTAGCATAAAGGACACTGATAAGGCTCTTGCCTTTACGGTCGATTGTAATTCACGTTACGTGCATGCAGATCCAGAAAAAGGTTGTGCTATCGCAGTAGCTGAGTCTGCAAGAAATATTGTTTGTTCAGGTGGAGAGCCTTCAGCAATTACAAATTGCTTGAACTTTGGAAACCCTTATAACCCAGAAGTGTACTGGCAGTTTGTTGGAGCGATTAAGGGAATGAGCGCTGCATGTTTAAAGTTTAAAACGCCGGTTACTGGTGGAAATGTAAGTTTCTACAACCAAAGTGCACAAGACGGAGTGGATGTTCCAGTTTTCCCAACACCAACCATTGGAATGATGGGAATTCTTACTTCAAAAGAGAGTTTAACTACGTTGGCATTTCAAAATGAAGGAGATTTAGTTTACTTGTTAGGTGAAGCAAAAAATGACATTAGCTCTTCTGAATACTTATATGCTTTTCATAAAGAGAAAAACTCTCCTGCACCATTCTTTGATTTAGAAACAGAATACAACTTGCAAAATACATTGAAGGGTATGATTAAATCCGGTATTGTTGAATCTGCTCACGATTGCGCAGACGGCGGATTGTTCATCACTTTGATGGAAGCTGCAATGCCAAATAACTTAGGCTTTGACGTTTCAACAGATTCAAATTTTAGAAAAGATGCCTACTTATTCGGTGAGGCCCAAAGTAGAGTCGTTATCTCGATAAATCCATCAAATAAAGAGGCTTTTGAAAAAGCTGCAAGTGGAGATGGATTCACGCTTTTAGGAACGGTAAAAGGAACTGACATGGCTGTAGATGGAGAGAGTTATGGTTCAGTTGCTGCAGCTAAAGCAGAATTTGATAGCGCACTTGAAAATTATTTAACGTCAAACAACTAGGTGAGACTTTTAACTTTATTGCTAACTGCAATTTTAGCAGGCAATGTCTTGGTTGCACAAGAGAAAAGCTCTTTAAGCAAGGATTTTTCTTTGACCAATAACAAGCACAAATTCTTTTTCTTTTGGGGGTATAACAGAACTGAATATGCAAAAAGTGACATTAGCTGGAAAGGGCCTGGTTACGTTTTTACTTTATCAGATGTTGAAGCGACCGATCTTCCACAGAAAAAATTCGGTTCAAATTATTACAACCCTTTGTTGTTTACCATACCTCAGTTCAACTTCAGAGTAGGGTTTTTTCTAAACGACAAATACGCAATTGCGGCAGGTTGGGATCACATGAAGTACAGAACAAAGCAAGGATCTTCTGCACGTTTTAGTGGGAATGTTGACAATAGCGTGTCTACTAGCTATGCCAATTATGAGGACGGAGATGAGGTAACGATTGATAATTATTACGTACGAATGGAACATTCTGATGGGTTTAACGTGCTGAACTTTAATCTTGAAAGACACGACGTTATGTATTCTATTTTTGAAGAAAAAATTGGAGTTAAGCTGGTTTCAGGAATTGGCTTCGGTGTTGACATGCCGTGGACAAATTCAATGACATTTGGAAGAAGTAATGATGATCGTCCGCACTTTTCAGGAGTTGGCGCCCATGCGTTTATTGCTCCAGAATTTGTGTTCTACCGTTGCTTTTTTGCTCGAGCAACATTGCAAGGAGGTTTTGCTTCTATGTGGGACATTGCCATTACTCCAAAGGCAGATAAATCAGACACACATGCTGAGCAAACAATTTGGTATTTGGAACGGTCTTTAGTGGTCGGTTATCGGTTTTATATTTTCGCTCCAAGAAGTCAATAGCTAGACCTAGCAATTCTAAAATTTGGCCTCCTCATAACAGTCAAACAAGACGGTGCCAACTGAGTTTCATCTAAATATAAATTATCTAATTTTTGTAGTCGGCAAAAAGTATCAGGCAATCGCAAGTAGCCTCAACTTCTAGCAATATTTAGCTCTGTTAAGCCAGTAAGGTTAACAATTTCAGGTGGTATCTGGATTAAATTATTTCGTCCAACCATCAATATTCGGAGATTAGATAGCTTTCCTATTTTTGGAGGCAAATGGTTTAGATTGTTGAATTCCAAGTACAATTCGCGCAAGTTTTCTAAATCTCCAATTTCTGCTGGTAAAGAATCTATGTTATTATTGCTCAAAACAAGGCGTTTCAAGTTTTTTAATTGACCTATTTATGTTTGTACAGTTGCGATTTCATTACTAAACATAAAAAGCTTTTCTGGGTTTTCAAACTCTTCAATTTGCTGCGGAGTAGTTACAAAACTACCATTCGACAATTTAAGTTTAGTAATTTTTTCAGGCTCACGAAGGCTCTCTTGGTAGCTTTTGTATGGATGACAAGCTAAAAGGAAGAGTATGGGTAAAAGATATTTTGTTCCTGATTTCATAGTGATAAGACGTTGAAGTCTGTCTTTTTGTTTCCAGCTAAGTTAGGCTCAAAACTACATTTCTTATTACTTTTAACCCCAATGGAGCATGAAGGCAATTTAACCATAAAAGCATGGGCAGAGGAAGACAGCCCAAGAGAGAAGTTTGCGCTCAAAGGAAAGTCATCACTTAGCGATGCTGAGTTAATTGCAATCTTAATCGGCTCAGGTAATAAAAATGAGTCCGCGGTTGAATTATCAAAACGAATCTTGTCTGCAGTCAACAATAATTTAAATGAATTGGGTAGGATTGATTTGGGAGATTTAATGAAATTTAAAGGTATTGGAGAAGCTAAAGCAATTACCATTGCTGCTGCTTTAGAATTGGGACGCAGACGAAAGCTCACAGAGGTAATTAAGAACCCAAAGATTACGTCTAGTGGAGATATTTATGAAATTATGTCGCCACTGCTGTCCGATTTAAAGCATGAAGAATTTTGGGTTGTAATTCTGAATCAAGGAAACAAAGTAATTCATAAGTCAACAGTAAGTAGCGGGGGTGTTGCTGCTACAATAGCAGACCCTAAGCTCATTTTTAAACCTTTTTCAGAGAAGTTGGGTTCAAGTATTATACTATGTCACAATCACCCTTCAGGTAACTTAACGCCAAGTGCAGCTGAGATTCAATTGACAAAGAAAAATGTGGAAGCAGGAAAGCTTTTTGATATTCGAGCTTTGGATCACATTATAATTGCTAATGATAAATATTATAGTTTTGCTGATGAAGGTATGATGTAATTATGTTATTAGTTTACGTTCCCAAAATAACTCCAAGAAACCGCTACGTTTTTAAAACCATTTTTAAAAACTACCTGGCTGTGGAATATACCTTAACTTCAGATGCGGCTATTTTTGCAGAACATAAGAGAGCGAAGTTTTCCTATTTAACAAGACCGCTAGGAGAGGAACTACACTTCACTGCTGATGGTCTGTTAGAGCAAAGTGGAATATCTGAAAAGGCTTTGCAATCTAAATTAATTCAGGACACTCCAACTATTTTTCCGGTTCGCAATGAAACACTAGAGTTTGATGTTTTTGCCGCAACTTTCTACATGCTGAGCCGGTATGAGGAATACTTGCCACACATGCGCGATCAGTACGACCGCTTTACCGCAAAGGACAGCTTGGCTGCTAAAGCAGGTTTCTTGAAGCTTGCGGTTGTAGATCGATGGGTACTGCTATTGAAAAAAGTGCTACAAGAAAAGTTTCCTGAGTCAGCATTCCCAAAAAGAAAGTTTAAGTACTTGCCAACAATTGACATTGATAATGCCTATGCTTACAAGCATAAGGGCTTGTTGCGAACCATTGGTAGTATTGGAAAGAGTTTGCTAAAGCTTGACTTTAGTCGATTCGCTACTCAATTAAAAGTCATTTTTGGAAAAAAGAGCGACCCGTTCGACACCTACGATTATCAATTAGCGTTGCAAAAGAAGTATAGCTTAAAAGCCATTTATTTTATTTTAATTGGAGATTACGGATTGAATGACAAGAATTTACCATATCAGAATAGGTACTTTAAAAGTCTCATTAAATCACTTTCTGATTACGCCGATATTGGAATTCACCCTTCATTTGGCTCAAACAAGGATCGGTCAAAGTTATTGACCGAGATTAATCGATTAAAAGACATCATTAAAACAGATGTGAAAAGAAGCCGACAGCATTTTTTAAAATTGAGCTTACCTGAAACCTACAGGAACTTGTTAGAAACCGATATTGAAGAGGACTATACCATGGGATTTGCTTCTGAACTTGGGTTTAGAGCTGGCACGTGCACCCCTTATCCTTTTTATGATTTAGATGGGGAAGTTGAGTGTAAACTAACTGTTTTTCCTTTCCAAGTGATGGAAGCAACGTTGAAATACTATTTAAACTTAGAGCCAGATGTTGCCATTACAGAAAGCAAAAAAATTATAGATGAGATAAAACTGGTGGAAGGTACATTTGTAAGTCTATGGCACAATGAGAGTTTGAGTGAAGAAGAGGAGTGGGAAGGCTGGCGAAAAGTATACGAGGAAGTTATAGAATATGCTGTTTCTAAGGAAAATTTCAACGCTTAAAAACTTACCTTTATCAATTCAAAAATACCTGTCATGCCAAAAGTTCGTATTCTTTCTGAGGAGAGTAATTCAGTGTTTAATCAGTTTTTATCTGAAATCAGAGATCAGAAAATTCAAAAAGATCGGTTACGGTTTCGAAGAAATTTAGAGCGTTGTGGAGAGATTTTCGCTTACGAGATTTCGAAAGAATTGAAATACACTAAAACCGAGGTTACGACTCCTTTAGGCGTGTCTGAAGACATGTTAATCGCAGAACAGCCCATTTTAATTACCATACTAAGAGCTGGCTTACCAATGCACCAAGGTTTATTAAATACATTAGACAATGCGGGTAACGGTTATATTTCTGCGTATAGAAAGCACCATAAAGATGGAACATTCGACATTGAATTGGAATATTTAGCTTGTCCTTCTATTGAAGGTAAAACAATCATTCTTTCTGATCCAATGCTAGCAACCGGATCATCTATGGTGTTGGCATACAAGTCCCTTTTAGAAAAAGGAAAGCCAAAACATTGCCACGTTGTTTCTCTAATTTCTAGTGCAGAGGGCATGGAGTTTACCAAGAAAAATATGCCTGCTAATTGCACCATTTGGTTAGGTGCAGTAGATCAAGAAATGACTGCTCAATCATACATTGTTCCAGGCTTAGGTGATGCTGGAGATTTAGCATTTGGACCTAAGGAGTAAGAGCGATGCTCGAATTCACCAAAATATTAGGGCTATTAGTCTTTAGCACGTTAAAGTTTTTCTTTTCGCCAAGTGCGGCATTGTTAGCTGGTCATAGTTTCTTGGAAACAATCACAATCACCATTACTGGTGGATACGCAGGTTTTGTACTCTTCTTTTTTGCTGGCAAATTCTTAGTTGCTTGGTGGCACAAGGTGTTTAAACCAAAAAAGAAGAAGCTTTTCAATAAACGAAACAGGCTAATTGTAAATATTAAATCTAAATATGGACTTTTGGGAATTGCGATATTGACACCATTGATTTTAAGCATACCTGTAGGAGCATTATTGGCTTCCTATTATTTTCCAAGAGCTAAAAGAACTTTGCCGATTTTTTTTGTTTGCCTTGTAGTTTGGTCATTCATCTTAACCTCCTTTTGGAGTCTTTTTATCGATTCATGAAAAAATACAAACACTTATTTTGGGACTTAGATCGCACACTTTGGGATTTTGACAGAAACTCTGAAGAAGCCATTCGAGACTTGTACGAAAAGCATGATTTACTTTCTAAATTAGGTGTTGAGTTTGGTGCGTTTTTTCAAGAATACCTTGAAATTAATCATAAATTATGGGCCGTTTATAGAATAGGACAGATTCCCAAAGACGAATTGCGGCTAAAGCGATTTCACAATACGTTCAAATTATTTAATTACGACAACCCAGTTTTCGCACTTTCATTTAATGACGACTATGTTGCTTTGTGCTCATCAAAACCTAATTTGATTCCTCATTCAAAGGAAGTGTTAGATTATTTGAAGCCAAACTATGAAATGCATGTTATTACAAACGGATTTGTGGAAGCACAGCAAGTAAAAATTAATAACAGTGGATTGGATAAATACTTTACCGAAGTAGTTGTTTCTGATGGATTAGGCTACAGAAAGCCTGATAAGCGGATTTTTGATTACGCTTTTGAAAAGTCGGGAGCCACTGCAGAAAATAGTATTATGATTGGCGACGACTATGGTCCTGATGTATTGGGAGCAAAGGAGGTCGGAATGGATCAAGTTTATTTTACGAAAGAACTTCAAAAGGATGAAGCTGCAACTTTTGTTATTCATAGTTTGTTAGAATTAAAAAACATTCTCTAATGGTTAGCGAATCAAATCTTCACAACATATCTTGGCTTAGCGGAGACCGACCGTATCAATTTTTTGGTCCTTGCAGTGCAGAAAGTTATGACCAGTTGAGAACAACAGCAACAGGTATAAAAGAGCATTTTCCTAATACAATTTTTAGAGCGGGAATTTGGAAACCAAGAACACGGCCCAATACGTTTGAAGGTGTAGGCGAGGAAGGGTTAAAATGGCTAGTAGATATTAGAGAGGAATTTGGATTTAAGGTAACGACAGAGGTGGCGAGCCCTGCGCACGTAGAAGCTTGCCTAAAAGCAGGAATTGATGTATTATGGATTGGCGCAAGAACTACAGTAAATCCTTTTTCGGTGCAAGCCATTGCAGATGCTTTGGAAGGAGCGGATATTCCTGTTTTTGTTAAAAATCCTTTGAACCCTGACGTCTCATTATGGTCCGGTGCTGTAGAACGAATTGCTAAGGCTGGCATATCTAAAATGGGCGCCATTCACCGAGGGTTTCACTTGGCAGATAACAAGCCATATCGAAACGCCCCAGCTTGGGACTTGGCCGTTCAGTTTAAAACAGACAATCCAGAAATTCCTTTGATTTGCGATGTAAGTCACATTACCGGAAGCCCAGGTTTAATTCCACATGTAGCACAGCGAGTGTTGGACTTAGATATGGATGGATTAATGATTGAAACACATTGTAATCCTGATAAGGCATTGAGTGACGCAAGTCAGCAAGTTACGCCAGCCCATTTGAAACTACTGTGGGATAATTTAGTTTTTAAGAGTGCCGACATTAAAAATAAAGAGTTTCAAAATCAACTCGAGACACTTCGTTCTAAGATTGATAGGATTGATGATTCTATCGTGGAGCTTTTAGCGCAACGCATGAATATTTCAGAAGAGATAGGAGTATATAAAAAGCAAAACAAGGTGACGATTTTACAAGTGCAGCGATGGCAAGAAATTTTGGAGCGCACCTTAAAGTCTGGTAAAGCAATGAATTTAAGCGAGAAATTTATTTCTACTTTATACCATTCTATTCATGAAGAATCTATTGACAAACAAACGAATAGCTAGAAGTGAAAACTGAAAACTTTGTTCCTTATTACACAGTTATATTCACTTCCACTTTGGCAAGTTCTGAAGGTTATGGAGCAATGGCAACTGAAATGGAAGAATTAGCAAAAAAACAACCTGGTTTTATGGGTATGGATAGTGCTCGAGAAGATGTTGGAATTACGGTTTCGTATTGGAAAGTCGCAGAATCTATCCAATTATGGAAGAAGAATATAGACTACCTAAATGCTCAAGAACTAGGCAAAACTAAATGGTATAAAAGCTAATCGGTAAGAATCGCCAGTTTAGAGTGGGAGTACTAAGTTGAACATTCATTTTGAAAGTGAAAGTTTCCAAACTCGGGAAATAATAATAGTAGTTTGTTTTGGCTGGTATTCTTTTACTTGCAATGGCTAAAGGACCTAAACAAACTCAGCAATAACGGTTTTACCGCCAGTCACTTTTTGCTCTAAATTCACTTTTATTTTTGCGTCGAGTGGTAAAAATAAATCTACTCTTGAACCAAATTTAATAAACCCACATTCGCTGCCTTGGGTATAACTTTCTCCTGTTTTTCCGTAAAAAACAATTCTACGAGCAAGTGCCCCAGCAATTTGGCGGAACAAAACTTTTCTACCCTTTGCATCTTCAATTACAGCAGTTGTTCTTTCATTCTCTGTTGAAGATTTTGGATGCCACGCCACTAAAAATTTACCAGCATGATATTTGTAAAAAGATAGTTTTCCACCTATAGGGTAAAGGTTGTTGTGCACATTTGAGGGCGACATGAAAATTGAAATCTGTCTTCTTTTTTCGTTCAGTACCTCGTCCTCCAGTACCTCTTCCATAACCACTACCTTTCCATCACAGGGTGAAAGAATTTGGTTTTCATTGATTTCAATTGTTTTACTAGGCTTTCTGAAAAACTGCACTACAACAATGAATAAGAACGCAGAGAGCAAATAGCCAAAGCCAGTTACCAATACATAGTCGCCAAAAAAGTAATGCGTTATGGCGTTAATAATGGCAATAACAACAATAATAAACCCAAGTGTTGGGTAGCCTTCTTTATGAAAAGTCATGCGATAGATTTTAGTATCAAAAATAGTGAAGAAAAATACAATTAGTCCGTGCTTAAGAAACACTTATTAACCTCGCAGAAAATAGCCTATTTAAAATTTAGCTTTGTTTTGTCCACACCACCTTCGTGCGTTTTTTCAGTGCTTAGAGGTTTTACTCGAAGGGTTGAATTAGAATCGGATGCTACTGAGGCTGGTTTAGGGTTGGTCTTTTTTGGGGCAGGAGTTTCACAAGAAAGTAGAAAAAGTGAAACAATAAAAATAATCTCACGCTTCATATTACCAAATGCTTAAAATCTTCAAAAAGGTATATACCATTGGTGCAGAAATAAATATGCCATCAAAGCGATCTAGCACACCACCGTGGCCAGGTAATATTTTTCCTGAATCCTTAATACCCAAACTTCTTTTAAATAAGGACTCAACTAAGTCGCCAAGAGATCCAAACACAACTACAATTACTGCAAGAATCATCCAAGTTATTGTATCTAACCCTTCAAAAAGTTGAGAATTTACATACCCTAATAGTAACCCAAAAAATACGCCACCTAAAGAACCTTCCCACGTTTTTTTAGGCGAAATGCGCTCGAATAGCTTTCTTCGTCCAAATTTTCGTCCAACCAAATAGGCGCCAGTATCGTTCGCCCAAAGGATAAAAAAATAACCAATGAGTACCTCGTAATTATAAGTATCGCCAAATTGGAAATCGGTGTAATATGATATTTGGTGAAGTAGCGTAAACGGAACGGCAATATATATGATTCCTAAAATGGTGTAACCAATGTTTGCAATTGGATCTTTTCTATTTCTAAATAGTTCAAAAATGAACACAATGAAGATTAAAGGAACAATTAGAAATAAGGTATTGAAGGTTAGGTGGGTTTGGGATGCAACAACAGAAGCTAAGAAGAACCCGAGCCCACCAATGACTCCTACTAAGCTTTGTGGTTTGACATCACCCGCTTTAAAAAATGTATAAAACTCACGTTGGCAAAGTAGAATAATCACAAAGAAAAGAATAGACGAAGCTAGTTCACTTTGGTAAATAGAACTCAAGAGCACAACTACAAATAAAACTCCGGTCAGTAAACGTTCGTTAAAATTGCTCACAGATCGTGTTTGGTTATGAGATGAGTAGCGCGTATTGCGTTGTCTTGATTTACGAATACTTCAATTTCGCCAACAGATAAGTGAGTATGCATAGAATCCATTTTATTCATCTCAGTTGTATGAATATCATGATCTTCTAATACTGCCCGCACAATTTCAGCTTTGTGTAATTGTGTTGTAGAATAAATTTTGACCCAGTTTACTGACATTTTCTAAAAGTAGAAAATTATTCAGCTTTTTCCTCTTTAGGGGCAGACTTTTCTTTTGTCTTGCCTTCTTCTTGAGAATTTGATTGGTCCTTTTTTCCTTTACTACTTTTGGGTTTACCGTTACTAACAACTTTGGAATCGCTGCTAGAATCAGCCTTAGTTTTTGAATTAACAGCCTTTGCTTTTGACTTAGATTTAGAGATGTTTTCCTTTTCAAAAGCTTTAGCCTTTTCATTTTCCTCCATCAAGGTATCTACTCGGCTTTTTTGTCCAAAAGAACGTTCACCAAATATAGCTTCTAAGTCATCCTTATAAATCACTTCTTTTTCGAGTAATTTCTGTGCAAGTAAGGCAAGTTTGTCCTTGTTCTCTAACAAAATCTTCTTGGTTCTCACATACGCCTCTTCAACCATTTTACTAACTTCTTCGTCAATAATTTGGCCAGTCTTTTCACTGTAAGGTTTGCTAAAACTATATTCGCTTTGTCCTGAAGAGTCATAAAAACTAATGTTCCCTATTTTATCATTCAAACCATAAACAGAAACCATAGCATATGCTTGCTTGGTAATTTTTTCTAAGTCACTTAAGGCACCTGTGGATATAGCTCCAAATACAATTTCCTCTGCAGCTCTTCCGCCTAAAGCAGCGCACATTTCATCGAGCATTTGCTCTTTGGTAGTAATTTGTCTTTCTTCAGGTAAATACCAAGCAGCTCCCAAAGATCTTCCTCTTGGCACTATAGTAACTTTTACTAAAGGGTTGGCATATTTAGTTAACCAACTAACTGCAGCATGCCCTGCTTCGTGATAAGCAATAACTTCTTTTTCTTCCGAAGTGATGATTTTATTTTTTTTCTCTAATCCGCCAATAACACGATCTATAGCATCTAAGAAATCTTGATGCCCAATTTTCTTCTTTTTCTTTCTCGCTGCAATTAAAGCAGCTTCATTACAAATATTCGCAATGTCAGCTCCTGAAAAGCCGGGAGTTTGTTTTCCTAGAAATATCAAGTCGACAGTATCGTCGGTTTTCAATGGTTTCTCGTGAACCTTGAAAATTTCAATTCTTTCATTTAAATCAGGAAGGTCTACACTAATTTGCCTGTCAAATCTACCTGGTCTTAAGAGTGCTTTATCTAAAACTTCAGCTCTGTTTGTAGCTGCCAATAAAATTACTCCACTATTGGTTCCAAAACCATCCATTTCAGTAAGTAATTGATTCAATGTGTTCTCTCTTTCGTCGTTTCCGCCTTGAGCCATATTTTTCCCACGAGCTCTACCAACTGCATCAATCTCATCAATAAAAACAATTGCAGGAGATTTTTCTTTGGCTTGTTTGAATAGATCACGAACTCTAGATGCTCCCACACCAACAAACATTTCTACGAAATCAGAACCTGAAAGGCTAAAGAAAGGAACTTGAGCTTCACCTGCTACAGCTTTTGCTAATAAGGTTTTTCCTGTTCCAGGAGGTCCTACTAATAGCGCTCCTTTTGGAATTTTTGCTCCTAATTCTGTGTAGCGCTCTGGGTTCTTTAAAAACTCAACAATCTCTTCTATTTCTACTTTTGCCTCTGCTAATCCTGCGACGTCCTTAAAGGAGACTTTAACATTTTTAGCTTTGTCGAATAAAGTAGCCTTTGACTTTCCGATGTTGAATAGTTGACCTCCTGCGCCTCCTGCGCCGCCAGACATTCTTTTCATAATGAAAACCCAGAAACCAATTAAAATAGCAATTGGTAGCAACCAACCGATTAAATCACCTGCCCAGTTAGTTCTTTTGTCGTAGTCAACTTGCAATCTTTCTGACTCTGGCAATCCATCTTGTACTCGATTTAAGTCATTGTTAAATTGCTCAATAGTTCCTATTTCCATGTAATATTGGGCAGTTCTTGCACCCATGTTACCGCCACCTTTTTCACTTACAGCTTTGTACTTTTCTAATGTTAAGGCATCCTGCTTAATAAATATTTCTACCCGAGATTCGCCATTGGTGGTTACCACTAAAAGGCGGTCGACCTCATTCGTTTTAAGCATTTCGTTGGCAAACTTGTTCCAAGTCGTGCGCTTTTCTCCACCGCCCAATTGAAATAATTGAAGGCCTAAAAGTAAGGCTCCAATGATTCCGTAAATCCAGTAAAAATTAAATTGCTTTTTAGGCCCTTTCTTGGGGCTTCCTTTTTGAGGTGAAGGCGCACCGTTTTTATTCTTATTCTCCATGTTGTATCTTAATACTCCGCTCGTATTTCTTTAATCTTTGCATCTGCCCACAATTCTTCAATACTGAAAAACTCTCTTTTGTTGGGTTGAAAAACATGTGCTACCACATTAACATAATCTAGTAACACCCATTCTAGGTTTTCTGTTCCTTCAACATGCCAAGGTTTTTCACCGCATGCTTCTCTTACCTCTTTTTCTATGGAATCGGCAATTGCACCAACTTGAGTTGTAGAAGTCGCTTCACACACTACGTAGTAATCTGTAACGGCTCCGTCTAGACCTCTAAGGTCAAGTGTTACAATGTTTTCGCCTTTTTTTTCTTGAATGCCCTTGACAACTAACTGTGTCAATTCGTCTGCATTTAACTGCTTTTTTGCTTTCGCCATATAGTTTAATCCGTATCGAAGAGATAAAAGTAAGAAATTAAACCCTCAAATTTTTGTTCCTTTGCAGGCTAAAAGCCGTTAAAATAAATGGATTCGAGCGAATTTCAATTTCAATTTATTCATCTAAATTCGATTCATTCAACCAATATCTATGCCTTTGAACTCTTACGTCAAAAAAACATAGTTGAGGGAACCGTAATTAGCACCGATTATCAAGAAAAGGGGAAGGGGCAGCTAGGTCAAAAATGGGAATCAAAACAAGGTAAAAACCTTCAATTCAGTATTGTAATATCTCCTAAATTGGAAGTTGATAATCAATTTCAATTGAGTCAACTTGTTGCAATTAGCTTGAAAGAATGGCTGGACACAATGGCAGTGGATGATGTTAAAATAAAGTGGCCCAATGACATTTTGGTTGAAGGGAAAAAAATAGCTGGAGTTTTAATCGAAAATAGTATTCAAGGACAAGAAATTAGTCATTCAGTTATTGGAATTGGAATCAATATCAACCAAGAGGTATTCAGTAATTTTCAGAGGCCAGCAACTTCGCTGAAACTGGAACTAGACCGCTCATGGGACCGTCAAGCATTATTAGAGGAATTCTTGCAAGTGTTCCGTTCTAATTACGTTCAATTTACCATAGGGCAATTGAATGTAAACCAATTATATTTGGATTTTTTGCACGGTTATGGAAAGCCACTGCAATACAAAGATGCAGAGGGAGAGTTTTTTGGTGTAATTCTAGGAGTATTACCTCTTGGCAAATTACAAGTTAACAGAAATGGTAAGCTGAAAAGCTATGATTTAAAAGAGCTAAGTTTTTTATATTAAAACTTTGTTTCGGCAGCTTTTGTTACGAGGTAGTTGAAAAAATTTCTCAACGGTTTCTCAACCATCATTTTCATAAATGGATTGATTTCTCCATTAAAAATCATGCTTACTTCTGTTTGTTGATCGGCTTGCTCTTTCAGATTAATGTCTAAATCAAAGGTAAACGGAACCTTCCCAAATGAAGAAACTTTCAGATGATTCGGAGCAGTTGCGGTTTCATTTTTCAACCCAATTCTAGCCATTCCCTTAATGGTGAATTCGCACTGGTCATCTGTTGATTCCCATTTTTCAATTTTTCCCTCAGGCATCAGCTTCTCAAAGTTGTTCATATCGCTAAGGAAAGCAAAAATTAGCTCAGGGCGATTTGGGGAAATTTTCTTTTCGGTTTCTATTGTTGTCATACTAATACGTTCCAATTTGCAGGATCTTTCCTCCAGCCTTTTAATGATTTAATATCTTCAGTGTTTATATATCCTTCTTCTGCTGCTACTTCAATCATAGAATCGTAGTCACTCAAGGTGAAAAGGGGACAGGTATAGTCTTTAAAGTTTTGAGCGGCGGTGTCAAATCCGTAGCTAAAAATGGCAACCATACCAACTACTTGACATCCTTTTTGTCGAAGGGCGTCTACTGCTTTTAAGCTACTCATTCCTGTTGAAATTAAGTCTTCAATTACCACAACTCTTTGACCCGATTCTACAACTCCTTCAATAAGGTTTTGCAAGCCGTGCCCTTTAGAAGAGGATCGCACGTAGATTAAAGGGAGTTCTAATTCTTGCGCGATTAATGCTGCTTGGGCAATTCCACCTGTAGCAACTCCGGCAATAACATCTACTTGTCCAAACTTTTCTTGAATCGTTTCAATGTACTTCTGACGGATAAAAGTTCTCACTTTTGGATAAGAAAGTGTCTTTCTGTTGTCACAGTAGATGGGAGATTTCCATCCTGACGCCCATTTAAATGGTTGAATTTTATTTAGTTCGATAGCTTTTATTTGAAGCAAACATTCCGCTACACTTTTCGCCGTTTCTTTATTAATTTGCATGGGTGCAAAGGTATCAAGTTTTTACAGATGAGCATTCGATTTTTATCGAAGAAAAAGTGAAAAGTAATCAACAATTTGAATCATTTTTTGAATTGAATGAACCAGATGTTGATGAACTAATCTTTGTTATTGAATGGTTACTAAAGCAGAAAGAAGTAGAGCAACACGTGTTTTTATATTCAAAAGATGCAGCGTCTCTTTGGGCTCTTTTTCAAGATCAGTTTTCTTTGATTAGTGCTGCAGGTGGCAAGGTTCAGAATTCTCTTGGAGAGCTTTTATTTATTTATAGATTAGGTAAGTGGGATTTACCAAAAGGCAAAATGGAAGCGGGGGAAACTCCCGAACAGTCGGCCTTAAGAGAAGTGGAAGAGGAGTGTGGGATTAAAAATTTAAAATTAGGGAGTCAATTACCCAATACGTATCATGTGTATGTTCAGAATGAAGAACGAATTTTAAAGACGACATACTGGTTCATAATGGACTATGCAGGCAACGAGCAATTGACTCCTCAAAAAGAGGAAGCAATTGAAAAGGCACTTTGGGTTAGTACTTCAGACTTATCGGAACAACTTGCGAATACATACAAGAGTTTAGTTGACCTCATATCATCGTAGCTGTTAATGTTTGTTGTATTTTATCATTGTCTTTGACTTTGTGAAACAATCGACATTCGTAGTTTCTCTCTTTCATTAGATTTACACCTTAAAATTAACATATGAAAAGTATTACGACTGCCCTCATTTTTCTATTGTGCTCATTAGTTTCATTTGCAGGTGTCGGTGAGCCTAAATTAGATCACTCTTCTTGGGACAGGCTACTTCAAAAGCATGTAACAGCTCAGGGCAATGTGAATTATGAGGGGTTTAAGAAAGACCTAGTAGCTTTAGATGCCTATCTAAATTCTCTTTCAGCAACAAACCCGGACGCAAACTGGACTCGTAGTGAAGCCATGTCGTATTGGATTAATGCATACAACGCTTATACCATTAAATTAATGCTTAACAACTATCCCTTAAAGTCAATTATGAACGTAAATGGCGGGAAAGCTTGGGATTTAAAATTTATCAATATCAAAGGAGAGAAGTACTCTCTCAATAATATTGAACACGATATTCTGCGGGAAAAGTTTTTTGACCCACGAATTCATTTTGCTGTGAACTGCGCTTCTATATCATGTCCCAAGCTATCTAATACAGCATATTTTGCAGAAGGATTAGATGGCAAATTAGACAAAGTAGCAAAAGAATTTATAAATAATTCATCCAAAAACAACATAACAGCAGATAAAGCTCAAATATCAAAACTATTTGACTGGTATAAAGATGACTTTACTAAAAACGGAACTGTTAAGGACTACCTTAATAAGTACTCAACAACAAAATTTACATCAAATAATATCAGTTTTAAAGAATACAACTGGAATATTAATAAATAAAGTATAAACAAGATTATTACATGGAAAAGTCATATTACAATCCAAAAGATTTAAAAAAATTCGGGGATATCGCTGATTTTGAACCAAAATTGGCAGAAAAGTTCTTTGATTACTATGGAGAGGTATTTAAAGAAGGGGCATTAACTGCTAGAGAAAAATCTTTAATTGCATTGGCTGTTGCACATACAGAAATGTGTCCATATTGTATTGATGCATATACGGAAGACGCATTAAGTAAAGGCATAAGCGAAGCTCAAATGATGGAAGCAGTGCATGTTGGGGCAGCAATCAAAAGTGGCGCAACTCTAGTTCACGGTGTTCAAATGATGAACAAGGTGAAGAAGCAATCCATGTAGTTGAATTAAAAATTGGAATTTATTTATGATTAAGTCACTTAAAGCTAGCGGGAATAAGCTAGCGATGATTGAGAATCAATTAAAGGTATTGGCAGGTGAGCCGTTTAAAACAGAACTTCCAACTTTTGTAGAAAAGCTTAAACCGCTCAATCAATTCCCTTTAAAACCGAATAAGCTAGAAATTTTTCAAATCAACTTGGGGTACATGTGCAATCAGGTTTGCAAGCATTGCCATGTGGATGCTGGGCCTGATCGCAAGGAGATTATGACCAAAGAGCATTTAGTTCGATGCATTGAAATTTTGAAAGTGAATAAAATACCAACTGTTGATCTTACAGGCGGAGCTCCTGAAATGAACCCTCTTTTTCGATGGTTTGTAGAAGAGTTATCAAAAATAGGAGTTCAAGAAATCATTGTTCGTTCTAATTTAACAATCATTCAGGCTAACAAAAAACATTACGATTTACCCGAATTTTTCAAAAAGCATAATGTTCACGTAGTTTCTTCTTTGCCGTACTATCAGGCCGGCAAAACAGATGCTCAGCGAGGGGACGGGGTTTTTGCAAAATCAATCAAAGCATTACAAGAATTAAATGCTGTAGGTTATGGCTTGGAAGGAAGCGACCTAAAATTAGATTTAGTTTACAACCCAAATGGAGCATTTTTGCCAAGCGATCAAGGGGAGTTAGAAAATGAGTTTAAGAAGAACTTAAAGAAGGATTTTGACATTGACTTTCACAACCTTTTTGCCATAACAAATATTCCTATTAGTCGATTTCTAGACTACTTAGTGGCGAGCGATAACTATGAAGAATACATGGAAAAATTGGTGATGGCTTTTAATCCTGCAGCGGTTGATGGAGTCATGTGTAAAAACACCATCTCCGTAGATTGGGACGGTTATATGTACGATTGCGACTTTAACCAGATGTTAGATATGAAAGTAGCAGATAAGAGTGCTCAACACATCAATGATTTTGATTTAGAGAAATTAGCAGCTCGCACCATCCTAATCAATCAGCATTGTTACGGCTGCACTGCGGGAGCAGGGTCGAGTTGTCAAGGAACAGTTGCCTAACATGCAAAACCACCTTATCATATTTGTAAAGAATGCTGTTTTAGGAACGGTTAAAACGCGTTTGGCTGCTTCTATTGGGGATGAAAAAGCGCTAGAAGTTTACAGCGACTTAATGCAAAAATGCCAACAAGAAGCATTAAAAGTGCAGTGTAAAAGGCATGTATTTTATTCTCAAAGTATACCGGTAAAGGATGGTTGGGCGAAGGAGAATGTCGAGAAGAAACTTCAGGCGGAAGGAGATTTAGGAGAAAAAATTACAAGCGCTTTTCACAACGTTTTTAAAGAGAAAGGGAGAGTACTCATTATAGGGAGTGATTGCTTTGATTTAGATGCAGAAACAATTCGCCAAGCTTTTCAAGAACTAAACAGTTGCGATTTAGTAATTGGACCTGCTAACGATGGCGGGTATTACTTACTAGGCACCAATAACTTCCACCCGGAGTTGTTTGAAAATGTAAACTGGAGCACCGAAACCGTATTGGAAGAAACAATTCAACAGGCAAAAACGAAGGATTTATCGGTGACTTTATTGAAAGAATTAATAGATTTGGACACGTTAGAAGATTTGGAAAAATCCGGTTATAGTTTAAGATAAAGCATATGGAAAATATAAGAGCAGCAGCAGATTACATAAAATCAAGAGGAGTTACAGAAGCTACAATTGGAATTGTTTTGGGGACAGGTTTAGGCAATCTAGCGCTTCAAATTGATGCCGAAGAAATAATTGATTATGCAGATATTCCCAATTTCCCAGTTTCCACGGTGGAGTCTCATTCTGGGAAATTGATTTATGGAAATTTAAATGGCAAGAAAGTATTGGCCATGCAAGGACGGTTTCATTATTATGAAGGTTATTCTGTAAGAGAAATAACATATCCAATTCGAGTAATGAATTTGTTGGGTATTGAAATACTTTTAATTTCTAATGCAGCAGGCACGGTAAATCCTAATTTTAAAAAAGGCGAGCTTATGTTAATTGATGATCACATTAATATGTTGCCTGACAACCCTCTTCGAGGGAAAAACTTTGATGAGCTAGGTCCGAGATTCCCTGATATGAGCCAGCCTTATAATAAGGAGATAAATGCTTTATTGAAAGTTATCGCAAAGGAAAAAGGGATAACGCTGCACGAGGGAGTATATACTCCTGTTGCTGGGCCAAACCTCGAAACCAGAGCAGAGTATCGATATTTAAGAACTATTGGAACAGACGCTGTTGGAATGTCAACTGTTCCTGAAGTCGTCGTAGCCAATCACATGAGCATGCCTTGTGTTGCTATTTCTGTTCTGACCGATGAATGTAATCCTGATAATTTACACCCGGTTTCTATTGTCGAGATTTTAGAGATTGCTGGTCGTGCGGAGAAGGACTTGACTAAACTTTATGTTGAATTGGTTGGAAGGGTTTAAAATAATTGGAAACAATTAGTAATAATAACTTCTAATTTGTGAAGTTAGATTCAATGTATTTATGATTATCTACCAATTATACATTTAGGAAGTTCATATTTTTATTTTGCCATATTTTTGATGATTTAATTAAAAAATAAGCGGGATTTTTGAAAAAGTAGCTTTGAAATCATCAAAAATACCGGCATACCGTCTTTCAATCTTCTATTAGCGGTGATATGATAAAGGGGGAATATTTTTATCAGTTACAAAATTTAATAATTTTAAATTCAAAGGGAATTTAAAAAGAGGCTAATTAATTGTAATTGTATTCTTTTTTTGTTTTGTCTTCAAGAAAAAATTCCCATTTTCCCGTTTTTCGGTTCTCAAAAAATTTTCCAGTCATCTTTTCTAATCCTGATATGTAGTACTCAATGTAATTGCCGTGTGCACTTGAATTCAATAAGTCTAATTTTGACTTTAATTCGCCTGATTCGTAATAACCAAACTGTATACTTATTGAATCATTAAGTGAAAATGTCTGCTTTTTTAATTCTCCGGTTATATAATAATAAAAAGTGTTTTTGGAAATATCATTTATAAACTTTTCTTCTTTAATTAGGCTACCGGTCTCATTATAATGTTTCCAAACTCCTGATCTTAAGTCTGACTTGAACTGGCCAATTATAACTGAATCTCCTACTTCGTTATACTTGATGTATCTTCCATTTTTTTTTCCATCCTTAAATCTTATTACTTCCGAAAGATAGCTATTGGAAAGCAAGCTTTGATTAGCATATAGTTGCGCAGCTCCATCTAAGACTCCTTCCTTGAAAATAAGCAATTGTTTTATAACCCCGTTGTCGAAATAATATTTTTGTTGTCCATGTAGCACGTTTTTGACATATTGTGAGCTTTGTATTAGAATTCCATTATGATTGTAAACGCTCCATTCATCTATCAACTCCCCGTTGCTGTAGTTGCCAACTTGCCACAATTCTCCTGAATCATGAAAAATTTGATAAGGGCCATTTTTAACACCATCATCGGTTTGATAAATTTCTTTTTGTGATTTGTTATCATAGAAGGTCGTCACTGTATCCGTTTGACCGCTAATTAAATCTGATTGACTAAGACATGCAAGCAAAGCGAAAAGTGTTACTAATTTCATTCTATAATTATACGTTTTCTGACTGCTTTTGAAGTTCCTAGGACACCAGGGTCAATTAGGAATAAACATTCATATGCTCCTTTACCAAAATTGTTTAGATTATATGATATGGTTTTTATCTGATTTGGATAAAGAGTAGTCGTTATTGGGGACGATTGGAATTCTTTATTTGATACTTCAGAGTAGGATGA
Source organism: Vicingaceae bacterium (assembly GCA_028245195.1). GTDB lineage: Bacteria > Bacteroidota > Bacteroidia > Flavobacteriales_E > Vicingaceae > NORP294. The sequence continues at coordinate 76,342 of JAOKCF010000008.1, forward strand.
ATAGAGATATTTAAATTGTTTCACCTCACCCTCAGTTGTATTTTTAAATTTTAACGACAACATATTATTTGCTTTATTGAAAAAGATTGTGCTATCTAAAATTTCAAACGTAACATTAGATTTTTCCTTAAAATTTTGTATTATTTTGACAGCAATACGAGGAATTAATTTTATTCCGGTCTCAGTCGAATTGCTATTGTAGAGATCTGCATTGTTGTCTTTTTTTATACTTACAAATGCCGTCATCCATTTCGTTTTATTCGCGCCAGGATTATTTGGAGTCAGCGTCAGCGTAATTGTGCCTGTTTGTTCGGGGCCAACGAGTATTTCTTCGTTATCTAAGGATATCCATTTGTAACAGCTATTTACAGTAGAACCTGCTTTAATATATTTTCTTTCACCATCTTGTCCAAAATACTCGTCTGAGAAATTAAGTTTATAGGTGTTTGGGGTTTCGTCGTGGTTTGTAATATACAAGTTAATTGACTGAGGGTTTTCGGTTGTTGCAGTGTAATTTAAAACAACTGGAGCAACCTCGAAATCTTGAGCAAATAGAGTTGAACGGAGACTTGAACAGAGAAAGAGAATTAGTAAGGAAATTGGAATTATTTTCATTTAAAGGTTCTTTTATGTAATTTTGGCCTAAAACTAATTAATATTTTAAAATAAAAAATTTACACGAATAAGTTAACTTCAAAACAATAACATTATGAAAAACAAGACAAGCTTAAATTTAACCTTAGTAACATTGTTAGGGTTATTCTCATCAAATTCCTTTTGTCAACCTGTATCGGATAGAGCAGTTATACCTGTAGCGCTGACACTAAACCAGATTTTGCGATTGAACGTAGAAGATGGGGGTAATATAGAGTTTGTTTTTAATAGAATTGATGATTACGAAACAGGTATACCTAATGGTGCTTTTTATGACACCAGACTCACGGTAGCCTCCTCTACAAGGTGGCAATTGGATATGGGGGCAGAAGATGCTAATTTCATTGGAGTTGATAATCCTGCAAATACTCTTGCATTAACATATGCTGGATTTCAAATAACATCAGCAGGAAACCACACATTTGGAGTTGAATTAACAGATCCTGCTACAGCTAATGCTGCAGCCATACCCTTACCTGCTTTTCCTGTCACTGTAATAGGTAGCGCTGCAGCTGGTGCAGCTGGTGCTACAAATGCAGGGGATGTGTTGGACAATATTATCACCATTAATTGGGAGGCAAATACAGCTGCAATTCTAGGCGCAACAGTTCCTTTAATAGATATTGACCAAACGCCAGATCGATATGTTACAAATGTTCTTCTTGACCTATCAATTGCTCCGTGATTCTTTTTCAAAAGGCGCAGCCCAGCTTTTTACATTTCTGATATTAGGAAATTGTTCCGTTGTGGCGCAGGATTGGAATACAGCCAGGTTGTCTTTTGTGAGTCCTAGCAATATAGAAGTTAGTGCAAATTCTTTTGATGAAATAAATGATGGTATAACTATACCGGCTGGGCTTGTCATTGGGGTAACGATAAGTGACCTCAATGATGTTGGCGCCAGTGGACCTTTGACAGGATTCTCTTTGAGTTTTAGAACTGCCAATGGAGTTGCAACGGAGATGGAAGGAGTTAACGGTAATAGTATAGATATTAACACCGTAGCTCTTACCGCTTCAAATGAAATAGGTCTAGGTTTGTCAAGTTTTCTTCCACCTGTGTTACTATCTTCATTCAGTCAAACTTTAATGAGTAGTAACACATTTCCTTGCGATTGGAGAACTCACCAAGTCGCAATCCAGTTTGAGTTTGGAACAGTCAATTGCACTGGGAAGCTTTATGACCAAGCATCAGACTATTATACAGTTGAAATTGAATATACGTTGGAGCCTACATTTTAAACTTTTACTTACCAGTTTTATTTTTTGCTGTGGAACTGTTTATGCACAAAATTTAGATTCTATTCCTTATACTATCGATGTTGATACATTTCTAGATAATTTAAATGACGGGTATGAATCCGACAGTCAATTAGAATTCGGCAACGATGTTAATCCAAATTTTTACTTTAGAAAACGGAAGGAGGCTGTCGTCGAAAGTAAAATCATTTGGAAAACCCTAGTTGTAAGAAATCAGACTAGCTCTAAGTTGAAGGGAGAAATACGTGTATTTTCTTCTAGTGGGTTTTTAAAACCACTAGACTCTGGGGATATTACTATTAATTTATCTCCCGCAAGTGACACAACCTTAACTATACCATTCATTATAGATTTTAAAAGTGTAGATGGCGGGAAGACAACAACCGTGCAGGCAATCTTTTTTCCTGTAAATACGCTATCAAATACCAAAATAGATTTTCAAGCAGTTTCTTTCGTCAAGATAAAAAAAAGTGGCAGCTGGCTCATAAAGTCGAAATTAGACAACCCTGTATGGATGAGTTACGAGATTGAAAAAAATATAAACCTATACTTAGCTAATAATAGCAATTTCTCGAGGGTATTTCAAATAGATGTTTTGGGTTCGCAACATCTACAATTCGGGATGAATAGAGTTATTGAATTGACCAAGTTTAGTGATACCACCATCAGAATACCAATTATAAGACCCATCTCTAATGTGATGGAAGATAACAGGTTTTTGGTACGAGTAAAAAATGAAACAGTTACAAAAGAGAATAGAATTTATACTAGTACTTATGAAAACTCTTACAAGGTAACATCGCTATACTCTACAAGTCCATTGAATATGGAATTAGGTGCATTTAACTTTGGAGGAACTGGAAATCTTGGTTATTCGTTAAAGACATGGGGAAATTTAGATTTCTCAAAAAATGAAAGTATAGGATACTCTTTACTAGCGTATAACATAAATAATCGCAGTAATATTGCAGACATTTGGAGGTTTAGCAGAATGAGCGTTATTTACCAAAGAGATAACTCTGTATTTAGAATAGGAGATGAAAGTATCGGAGGGGATTTTTATAGAGAATTTGGCAGGGGTATCCAGGTTAAAACAGATTTATTCACCGGTAAAGATTTTTCTATTGATTTTGGGGTTGTAAAAAATCTTTTTCTAAATAAATACAGTTATAGTTCAAAAGGTCAGATCAAATATAATAACATACGAATTCAACCGGCCATTATTTATTCAAATGACCAAACTAATCTTGTAGATAAATTTGATGCGAGCATCTCGATAGCAACAAATATTAAGAGTCACAACCTCTCTTTTGGTTTGTCAAGGTCCTTGAGAAATAATATTTATGACTCGTCTGATTTTGAATCTGGCAGAAATGTATTTCTGCCTGACACTTCAATTTCAGGATGGGCTGTTAACGCAATGTATGATATAAGTATAAGGGGATGGAACATAAGAGCTAGATCTCTTTCAAGAACAAGATACCATGCTGGAGCTCCTAATGGACAGCTAAATCAGAACCTTACGTTGTCAAAAGATATTAGAAAAAATAACAGTATCTCACTTCTTTATAATCGAAGGAAAAATTCGGCATCAGAGTCTTTTTTTGGACGTTTAATAAATACAAACTATCTAGATATAAGTAGATCTTATTTAAATTACAATTACAAAATTTTTAATACCCATGTTACTACAGGTGTTCATTATTACTATACGGAATTAACTACTGAATTCAATCAGACTAGCGGAAACCCGTTAAATCTTAAGTATTATGCTTCTCCACGAGTGATCACTAGGATTAGTGGTAAGGTTGATAATGTAAGATTAACTGCTTTTTTTCAATCGGGTTATACGTTTTTTAATAATCCTACATTGAGTCAAATTAACGAACGAGGGGATTTGACACAGGTTGGAATTAATATTCAAAACAAAAATGAGTCAACGGTAACATTCAGATTGAATAAGGGAATATTTTCGCCGAGCCCATTGGGTTTGAATTATTTAACCTTGAGTAATTCTTCAAGTTTCTATGCCGGGTATAGATTAAACAAAAGGGTTTTTAATGAGCAACTCCTGTTAAATTTTAATGCAAATTATGTTAATTATACTGAGGCTAAAGTTTCAATTGCAAGTTGTTTTTTAAATTCGACCCTCTCTCTAGATCATGGACTTTTCTTCACAACTTTTTTAAATTTATCTTCATATTCTAGCAATTTAGAAGACCGAGTATCGAAATCAGTTTTTACTAACGCTGGAATTAGCTTAAGAAAAGAATTCGGATTTGATCAACCGGCTTTATCATACAGAGATTTAGCGATCAATGTGTTTTTTGATGAGAATGGGAATAGAATGAAGGACAGCTCGGAGATTTTTATCTCTGATGTCTTGATTAAAATAGAAGGTGATAACGAAACTATTCATCAAATTAGTGGTGTTTCGATTACTGATAGTAAAGGTTCAGTGTTTTTCGAGAACATTCCTTTAGGTAACTATAGTGTTAGCTTTAATCCCATGGGTAAATCCAATATCAACATCACTGAAACTAATTTATTATTTGTGCACACTGAAGAGAAAGAAATAAGTGTGCCGCTCACTGAAAAGTGCATTATTGAGGGTAGAATAATTCTAAATAAGGCAAGATTTAGTAAAATAACTTCCTTCAATTATAATCTATTAACACTAAAGGTTACTAACCCGCTAGGGGAAGTTAGGTATATTGAGGTCACCGAAAATGGGACTTTTCGACGACAATTAACAAAGATTGAAGGCCTCTATAAAGTAGAATTGCTAACTGACAAAATTCCTGGCTTCTTAGTACCTGAAAATCGGATTTCATATATTGACATTGATGGATTTAAATCTTATCAAATAAATTTTAACATTAATGAAGCTAAGCCTGCAATGATTATTATAGATAAATAAAGTTGTATTCCATATCGTCTTCTGAGTATATGACGAGATAAAACTGGAAAGCTTATTTGTATAGTAATGTCTCAGCAATATATTCAGAAACCTTTGATGGCATGAAGTGCTGAACGTTTCTCTTATCTTTGATAGCTTTTCGAATAAAAGAGGATGAAATCTTCATTACTGGAGCTTCAATATAGTTTACTTTATAATGGTCTTTTAAATCTCCTCCTTCGTTGGAATTTATTCTCGGATACACATACAATTCATGGTTTTCTAAAATGACTTCGTGGTTTTTCCATTTATGAAAATGGTTCAAGTTGTCCGCCCCCATAATTAGGGCAAAGTTATTTTCTGGGAATTTCTCTCTCAAATAAACCAAGGTATCTACCGTGTAATTTGGTTGAGGTAAATCAAACTCAATGTTGGAAGCTTTTAGCCTTGGGTCATCTCCAATAGCCAGTTGCATTAAATGCAATCTATCGTAGTCTTTTAAAATGGAGTCTTTTTGCTTGAAGGGATTTTGAGGAGTTACTACCATCCAAACTTCATCCATGTCTGTGAACTCCACCATGTAGTTGGCAATTACCATGTGCCCTACATGAACAGGATTGTAAGTGCCAAAGAATAGCCCGATTTTTTTCATGATCCAAGGAATTTTTTCACGATTATGTTTGCAGCTCCAATCGCTTTTTCAAGCTCATCGTTCAGCACTGCATAGTCGAATTGGTCTGCGGTAATAAGTTCTTGCTTGGCTTTTGCTAGTCGTTTTTCTATTCGCTCCGAACTATCTGTTCCTCTTCCTTTTAATCTCTCTTCTAATATTTTCATGCTAGGAGGCATTACAAAAATCGAAACTGCATCTTCTCCAAAATGTTTTTTGAGGTTTATTCCTCCAACCACATCTACATCGAAAATAACTGCCTTACCACTTTTCCAAATTCGTTCAACTTCAACTTTTAAGGTGCCGTAAAAATGGTCTTCGTAAACCTCTTCCCATTCCACAAAAGCTTCTTTTTGGATTTTACTCTTAAACTCTTCCACCGATAAGAAGTAGTAATCTTGGCCGTCTATTTCGGTGCCCCTCTTTTCTCTTGTGGCAGCAGAAATAGAAAACTCCAAAGGTAACCTCTCCGCTAATAATCGCCTAACAATAGTCGTTTTGCCTGCTCCAGATGGTGCCGAAAAAATGATGCATTTGTTCATTACAATACGTTTAATACTTGCTCTTTGATTTTTTCTAATTTATCTTTCATTTGAACAACCAACTTCTGCATTTGTGCGTGATTAGATTTAGAACCCAAAGTATTCACTTCTCTTCCAATTTCTTGTGAAATAAAACCAAGCTTCTTTCCTTGGCCTTCTCCTTCAGATATGGTTTTCTTAAAATAATCACAATGGGCCTTTAGGCGTACTTTTTCTTCCGAGATATCGTACTTTTCCATATAGAAAATCATTTCCTGCTCAAAACGATCCATGTCTACCTTGTCTTTTTGCTGAGAATCTTCCAAGTTGGATAAAATTCGTGCTCGAACCATTGCAGTTCGCTCCTCCTCATATTTCAAGGCTTCTGTTAACAAACCTTCAATCTCGTTCACGTGTTCTGTTAAATCTGCCTCCAATGTTTTGCCTTCGTCTGTCCTAAAACTGTTGATGTCAGCAAGTGACTTTTGGAGCAACTCCAGTAGCGCAGCATTGTCGTTTTTATTTACCGTTTTTTCTCGGGCTTTTAGAATTTCCGGCATTTTTAAAATAGTCGCCGTCAAGTTAGAATTATCCACTTTAAACTTGCCGTTTAGCGCGCTTAACTGGTTGTAGTAGCGTTGAAAAACTTCTTCATCAACTTCGTAGCTATTGTCTTTCTCATTTGATTCATAAGATAAATACATTTCTATTTTACCACGCTGAAGTTCTTTTGCTATTTCCTTTCTAAAGATCAATTCTTGGTCTTTAAAAATAGATGGAACCTTTACGCTAACATCGGCCTGCTTGCTGTTCAGCGAACGCAGTTGAATGGTAATTTTTTTATTTCCAATTATTCCTTCGGCTTTCCCATAGCCAGTCATTGAATGTATCATACAGTAAATATAGTTACCAAAGGTAATTTAAAGGACTATTTGCGTTGCTTTTGTGATAAAAACAGTTCGTCTAGCTGTTCTTTGCTAACTGGAGCGGGTGCGTCAATCATAACGTCTCTTCCGCTGTTGTTTTTTGGAAAAGCAATGTAATCTCGAATGGAGTCAGACCCTCCAAAAAGTGCACACATTCTGTCAAATCCTAGGGCAATTCCACCGTGCGGAGGTGCACCGTATTCAAACGCATCCATGAGGAATCCAAACTGGGCCTTTGCCTCTTCTACCGTAAAACCTAATAGGCTTAGCATTTTTTCTTGCGTGGATCTGTCGTGAATTCGAATGGAACCACCGCCAACTTCCACACCATTTATTACCATGTCGTATGCATTTGCTCGAACCTCACCAGGAGCTGATTCTAGTTTATCCAAGTCTTCTAATTTTGGAGAGGTAAAAGGATGATGCATTGCATGGAATCTTTTTGTCTCCTCGTCCCATTCCAATAAAGGAAAATCCGTTACCCAAAGTGGAGCAAAAGCCTTTTTGTCTCTTAATCCTAATTCTGCTCCTAAGTGCAGTCTTAGCTCGCTCATGGCAGAACGACTTTGATCAACATTTCCGGAAATAATTAAAATAAGGTCGCCACTCTTAGCTCCTACTTGTTCGGCCCAAGCTTGCTTTTGTTCTTCGGTATAAAATTTATCTACAGATGATTTGATGCTACCATCTTCATTCATTTTAGCGTACACCAAGCCTTTGGCACCAACTTGAGGTCTTTTTACAAAGTCGGTTAAAGCATCAAGTTGCTTTCTGGTGTAGCTTGCACAACCTTTGGCGCAAATTCCAACCACCAGCTTTGCTTCGTCAAAAACTTGGAAGCCTAAGTTTTGAGTTACCTCATTCAGTTCGTGAAACTCCATTCCAAAACGAATATCCGGTTTGTCGGAACCATAACGTTGCATCGCTTCAGCATAGTCCATCCTTGGGAAATCTTTCAATTCAATTCCCTTTACCGTTTTGAAAAGGTAGCGCGTCATGTGTTCGAAAGTACTTAGGATATCTTCTTGCTCTACAAAAGTCATTTCACAGTCAATTTGTGTGAATTCCGGCTGACGGTCTGCTCTTAAGTCTTCATCCCTAAAACACTTCACAATTTGAAAGTATCGGTCAAATCCAGATACCATTAACAATTGCTTAAATGTCTGTGGCGATTGTGGAAGCGCGTAAAACTGACCTTCATTCATTCGGGACGGAACAATGAAATCACGAGCACCTTCAGGAGTAGACTTGATCAATACCGGAGTTTCAACTTCAATAAAATCGGCACCATCTAGATAGTTTCTTACCTCCTTCGCCAACTTACTTCTAAGGAAAAGTTTTTCCTGAACTGGATTTCGTCGTAAATCTAAATAACGGTATTTCATTCTTAATTCTTCTCCGCCGTCGGTTTCATTTTCAATGGTAAATGGAGGAGTCTTAGAAGCATTTAAAACGGTCAACTTCGTTACATTAATTTCTACATCTCCGGTAGGAATATTCTCGTTTTTGTTACTTCTCTCAATAACTACCCCCTCAACTTGAATTACAAACTCTCTCCCTAATTTTCTTGCTTCTTCGCAAAGATCAGCGTTTACTTCAAGGTTAAATGCAAGTTGAGTAATCCCATAGCGATCTCTCAAGTCAATGAACGTCATTCCGCCAAACTCTCTAGATTTTTGAACCCAGCCCGATAATTTTACTGTATCGTTAAGATTTTCAATGCGTAATTCTCCGCAGTTGTGTGTTCTAAACATGCTCTAATTATTTTGTGCGAAATTAACGAAGTCAATGCTAACAGCCGTAGCTGACAGGATGATGATTGGCAAGGGATATAAAAACGCAGTACTTCATCGTTTTATCAACTTATTCGCTTTATGGCCTGTCAGTTCTTCATCGTTTTCTAATTTCACATTTCAAATTCAATCTGTAAAATATGATTCAACCTTTCGACGATAACTATTTTATGAAGCAAGCCTTAAACGAGGCGAACCTGGCATTTGATAAAGATGAGATTCCAATCGGGGCAATTGTTGTGCATGATTTTAAGATTATTGCAAGAGCACATAACTTAACTGAAACTTTGAATGACGTAACAGCGCACGCAGAAATGCAAGCTTTTACTGCAGCTGCTGATTTTTTGGGAGGGAAATATTTAAAAGAATGCACATTGTACGTTACATTGGAGCCATGTGTGATGTGCGCAGGAGCATCGTATTGGACACAATTGAAGAGAATAGTTTATGGCGCAAATGACGAAAGGCCTCGTCAACAAGCTATCGATAAGACGGCTTTGTTTCATCCAAAAACAGGAGTAGTTAGCGGAATAATGGCAGAAGATTGTAAAGACTTGTTGCGGTTATTTTTTGAAGAGAAGCGAAAGTGAGCTTATTTTTTTACGTTCGGGTCAACTTCACATTTCACTAAGAAAGCGTTTGGGAAAGTCTGTTGAATTAATAAGAGTTGCTTATTTGCCTGCAATCGGTCTAATAAATCACCCACCCTTACTTTAAAATTAGGTGCTTGGTATACCAAATAACTTTTAATATCTGGGAAGCTTTTCAGAAATTCAGATTTTGCCTGAATTGCATCTAGCTTATTGTTAGAGCTTGAAAAAATTTGAATGCGATAACCTTTGTATTTCTTATTTTCTAGGTAATCTTCTATCAATAAGTCAATTTTTTCGTCTTTATTTTCCACTAGTCCATTCACTTTTGGTGCCGAATCTGTAATTGCAGTTTGGCTTAAAGAATCGAATCGAACATGAGCTTCTTTAATCTTTCTTGGAAAAGGCTTAAGACTATCTTGAGCGTTTAAACTGAAGCAAGAAAATATTATTGATAATGCAAAAAGAAACTTCATTAACCTTTATTTTTTAACAAAGATAACTAAGTTCGAGCCAAATGGGCTTTCTGGATTTTAACAATTGTTAAGAATGATTTAGAACGATTCTAAATTAGCAAGTACTGCTTTAATTTTCTGCGATTAACATGGCAACAATGAGACTTGTGGTTAAATTTGCGATTGGTAAAAAATGGGTTTACCTCAAAACGGTTTAATAAGATAAAACCTAATTAACAAAATATGAACGTAATATCATTCAAAAAGCCAACCAATATTTTTCTTGGTCTGTTTTCTTTTTTGTTAGCAATGAGTTTGTCATCAACGACACTGCAAGCGCAAGAGGATGGAGAAAAACTATTTAAAAGCTACTGTGCTTCATGTCATAGTCCCGGCGCAAATCAATTGGTTGGTCCAGGTTTAGCAGGCGTTTACGACAAGTATGAGCGGGAGTGGTTGTACAAGTGGATTAAAAATTCAAGTGCTTTAATTGCAACAGGAGATGCTCAGGCTATCTCAGTTTACGAGCAGTACAATAAAGTTATCATGCCTGCTCAGCCGGTAACCAATGTTCAGATTGATGCAATTTTGGATTACTTAAAAGTGTATGCGGAAGCGGCGCCTGTTGTTGCAGTTGTTGTTCCGCCAACTGTTGTTGTCGAAGATGAAGGGATGTCAGGTTACGCCATTGCGGGAATTGTAGTCTTGTTTTTAATTTTAATTATTTTACTTAGAAAAGTGCAGTACATCTTTACCGCTGCGAAAGCAAGAGAAGCAGGTGAAGATATGCCTGAGGAAACTACTATGACTCAAGCGTTAGGGTTGACAATTTCTCAAAACAAAACAATTTTTGCTTTAATGGGAATTGTTTGTTTGGCGCTTTTCGCCAAAGGTGGATGGGACTCTGCTTTTGGAGTGGGAGTTTACCAAGGATATGAGCCGGAACAACCTATCAAGTTTTCCCATGAATTGCATGCAGGTACAAACGGAATTGATTGTAACTATTGTCACAATAGTGCCTCCTATTCTAAGTCAGCAGGAATACCTTCTCCAAATTTATGTATGAACTGTCACACCTATATTCAAGAAGGGCCGCAGTACGGTAAAGAAGAAATAGGTAAAATTTACGCAGCCTTAGATTTTGATCCTGTTACTAAAACATATGGTCCAAATCAAAAGCCAATTAAGTGGGTGAAAGTTCACAATTTACCTGACCACGTTTATTTTAACCACTCTCAACACGTTGCTATTGGTAAAATTGCTTGTGAAAAGTGTCATGGTCCTGTCGAAACATACACAGTTGGTAAGCAGTATGCGGAGTTAACAATGGGATGGTGTATTAATTGCCATAGAGAAACAAAAGTTCAAATGGCCGATAACGGTTATTACGATGAAATTCACAATAGACTTCCTGAAGAGTTGAAAAAGCAATATTTAGAAGACGGTACAATTACCGTTTCTGAATTGGGAGGTATTGAGTGTGCAAAATGTCATTATTAAGATTTACCAAGAAGCAGTATAAAGCTTATGTCAAATAATAAAAAATATTGGAAAGGAGTTGAGGAGTTAAATGACTCGACAGCTTTTCAAAAGGTAAAATCACAAGAATTCAACGAATACTTACCTGCGGAGGATTTCTTAGGGGATGAGGGGTTGTTGGAGAATTCAAATACATCTAGAAGAGATTTCTTGAAGTATCTTGGGTTTGGAGTAACAGCTGCTTCTTTAGCGGCCTGTGAAGCACCAGTAAACAAGGTTATACCTCACGTAATTAAAGGAGATAAAACGAACCCAGGTGTTGCAAATTATTTCGCAACAAATTATTCTGACGGATTCGATTATTGTGATATTGTTGTTAAAACAAGAGAAGGTCGCCCAATTAAAATTGAAGGGAATAAAAAGTCACCTTTAACTGTTGGAGCGATCAATGCAAGAGTAAATTCTTCGGTCTTATCATTGTATGATGAGAAAAGATATAGAGCGCCGCAAATTGGAGGAGAGCCAACAACTTGGCCTAAATTTAACAGTACCGTTAAAAAACAACTTGCTGAAGTATTGGCAAAAGGTGGCAAGGTTCGTATCTTAACAAATACCATAACAAGTCCTTCAACTAAAAAGCTGGTAGGTGAATTTGTTGCAGCTAATCCTTCATCAGATATCAAGCATGTTTCATACGATGCAGTCTCTGCAAGTGGAATGCTAGAAGCAAATAATGAGACTTTCGGAGTTGCTGCTCTTCCTACGTATAATCTATCTAAAGCTAAATCAATTGTTAGTATTGGTGCGGATTTTATGAACAGCTTCCCATCTTCACTTGAGTTAACTTCGCAATATGCTAAAGGTAGAAAACCTGAAAATGGTTGGATGTCAAAGCATTTTCAATTTGAAGCATCACTTTCATTAAGTGGTTCAAATGCGGATGTTAGAATGCCGATGAAGCCATCTGAGTATGGAAAGACAGTTGTAGCTATTTATAATTATTTGAATGATAATAAAACGGGAGCCGCACCAAAAGTAAAAATGGCTGTAGAGCATTTGATGGCTAATAAAGGAGAGTCGATTGTTCTTTGTGGTTCAAATGATAAAAACATTCAAAATATAGTAATTGCCATTAACGAAATGTTAGGCAATTATGGTAAAACAATCAACATTGATAAACCATCGTTCCAAAGACAAGGAGTGGATGCTGATGTTGCAGGTTTAGTAAAAGAATTAAAAGGAGGATCAGTAGATGTATTAATCATCGACGGAGCAAATCCTGTTTACAACATGCCATCTGAAATGGACTTTAAAGGGGCCATGAGCAAAGCAAAAACATCTATTGTTTTTGCAAGTAGACCCAATGAAACGTCAGTTGAAGCTAAAATGGTAGGTGCTGCGGCACACTATTTAGAGTCATGGAATGACGCGAATGCAGTTGCAGGACATTATTCGATAACACAACCTTCTATTAGCTCACTTTTTGATACAAAGCAATTTCAAGATTGTTTGATCTCTTGGATGGGGATGGATGGTAATTACTATAACTATATTAAAGCTACTTGGAGTGCAGTTGCTTTTCCAATGCAATCGAAAACTTTATCATTTGAAGATTTTTGGAACAAAACGTTGGAAGCAGGTTATTTTAGCGCAAAAACTTCTGAAACCGTTTCTGCAACTTTTACAGATAAAGCATCTTCAGCTATAACTGCAATTGCAAAAATAAAGTCATCAGATTTAGAAATAGAGTTTTACTCTAAAGTAGGAATTGGAAATGGTAATCAATCACACAATCCTTGGTTGCAAGAGCTTCCAGATCCAATCTCAAAAATCACTTGGGACAACTATATCGCAATGAACCCTGCGGAGGCAAGGGAGAATGGATTTGCAACTGAATATGGTGAGCAAAAGGATGCCGATACAATTAACATTACAATAAACGGTGTTACATTCGAGAACATTCCTGTTGTTGCTCAGCCGGGCCAAGCTCCGGGAACACTTTCAGTTGCTTTAGGCTATGGCCAAACAATAGGCAAGAGCAATGAGGTAATTGGTTTTAATGCTTATTCAGCAATGAAAGGCATGCAAAATTATTCAACTGATGTTTCAATGGAAGCGGCAGGGGATAAATACCAAATTGCAACAACACAAACTCACCAAACAGTAATGGGAAGAACTTCTGTTGTTCGCGAAACAACATTAGATGTTTTCCAAACTGGAGTAAAAGACGATTTTAATCCAGCTCATATGTTGGCTACTCATGAAGGGCCAATAAACATTAATGATGTTGATCTATGGGCAGCTCATCCGGTTGCTACTGCAGGACACCATTGGGGTATGAGTATCGACTTAAATTCATGTATTGGTTGTGGTTCTTGTGTTACTTCTTGTAATTCTGAGAATAACGTACCGGTAGTGGGGAAAGATGAAATTCGTCGTGCTAGAGAAATGCACTGGATGCGAATAGATCGCTATTTTAGTTCAAGTCCAGAATCTGTAGAAGACAGGAATTTCGGTGAAATGGAGAGCCCAGAGGATAATCCTCAGGTAGTTCACCAACCTATGATGTGTCAGCATTGTAATCATGCTCCATGTGAAACCGTTTGTCCTGTTGCGGCAACTACTCATAGTAATGAAGGGTTAAACCAAATGACGTATAACAGATGTATTGGTACAAGATATTGTGCGAATAACTGTCCTTATAAGGTAAGACGTTTTAACTGGTTTAATTACATGGGCTATGATAAATTCGCAGACTTAAATCCAGCTCAAGATGACTTAGGAAGAATGGTGTTAAATCCAGACGTTACGGTTAGAGCGAGAGGTGTAATGGAGAAATGTAGTCTTTGTGTTCAACGAATTCAAACTGGAAAGTTAGACGCTAAAAAAGAATCAAGACCTGTTATGGATGGTGACATCGAAACGGCTTGTTCTTCAGCTTGCCCTACGAATGCGATCACTTTCGGAGATTACAACGACAAATCAAGTAAAGTACTAGCAGCTTCACAAGGTAACCGAGCATATAGAGTTATTGAAGAAGTTGGAACACAATCAAACGTATATTACCAGACTAAGGTGAGAAACGTAGAACCAAATATTGCTTAAAACAAGATAGAATGCATCAAGAAGCAGCGATAAGAGAACCGTTAATACTAGGTGAGAAGTCATACAGTCAGATTACTGATGATGTGATGGCTTCCGTAGTTGGAAAAGCCAACCGTTCATGGTGGATAGCTATTGGGATTGCAGCCGTTATGGCAGCTTGGGGTATTGGCTGTATCTTATATTTAATAGGAACAGGAATCGGAACTTGGGGTTTAAATAAAACAGTAGGTTGGGCATGGGACATTACTAACTTCGTTTGGTGGGTTGGTATTGGTCACGCAGGTACATTAATATCTGCAGTGCTTCTACTTTTTAGACAGAAATGGAGAATGGCAATTAACCGTTCGGCAGAGGCAATGACCATCTTCGCTGTAATGATGGCAGCAGTATGGCCAGGTATTCATATGGGTAGAATTTGGTTAGCATATTTTGTTTTTCCGCTACCGAATCAATTTGGATCCCTTTGGGTAAACTTTAACTCTCCTTTATTATGGGATGTATTCGCGATTAGTACATACTTCTCTGTTTCATTGGTCTTTTGGTACATTGGATTAATTCCTGATTTTGCAACAATTAGAGATAAAGTAACCCAAGTTGTACCTAAAAAAGTATACAGCTTATTGGCATTTGGATGGACTGGAAATGCGAAGGCTTGGAACCGATTTGAAGAGATTTCATTGGTGCTTGCAGGTTTAGCGACTCCTCTTGTGTTCTCAGTTCACTCTATCGTATCCATGGATTTTGCTACATCGGTAATCCCTGGTTGGCATACAACTATCTTTCCTCCCTACTTTGTGTCTGGGGCGGTATTCTCAGGCTTTGCTATGGTGCAAACGCTATTGATTATCATGAGAAAAGTGATGCATTTAGAAAATTATATTACTATCAAGCACATCGAATACATGAACATTGTAATTATCGTTACAGGTTCTATTGTAGGGGTTGCTTATTTGACTGAATTATTTATTTCTTGGTATTCTGGTGTTGAATATGAGGCATATGCTTTTATCAACAGAGCTACCGGACCTTATTGGTGGGCTTATTGGGCCATGATGACGTGTAACGTAGTGTCGCCCCAAGTCTTCTGGTTTAAGAAATTGAGAACGAGTATTGGCTTTACATTCTTTATGTCGATTGTAGTAAACATCGGTATGTGGTTTGAGCGTTTTGTAATTATTGTGACTTCATTGCACAGAGATTACTTGCCTTCAAGTTGGACGATGTTCCACCCCACATTTGTTGATATTGGATGTTTTATAGGTACGATTGGAATTTTCTTTGTGTTGTTTTTATTATTCGCGAGATTCTTCCCTGTATTACCATTGAATGAATTGAAAACAATCTTGAAATCTTCAGGAGAACAGTACAAAAACCAACCAACTACTGAGGAGCATTAAAAAAGATTTAAGATGAAGGACAATAAAACTATATACGCAATGTATGACGACGATATGACTTTGTTAGCCGGAGCTAAGGAGTTAGTCGCAAAAGGTATTTACATAAGAGATGTTTTCTCGCCATTTCCAATTCATGGAATAGATCCTGTAATAGGAATCAAACAAACTAGATTAGCAATTTGTGCTTTTATTTATGGTTTGGTTGGTCTTTCATTAGCTTTGGCAGGAATGTATTACTTTATGATTGTAGATTGGCCAATGAATATTGGAGGAAAGCCGAATGACTTTTTCTATCAAAACATTCCAGCTTTTGTGCCAATTTCTTTTGAGTTTACAGTATTACTTGCTGCACATGGAATGGCATTAACTTATTTTATTAGGAACTGGACATTGCCTGGTGTGACTGCTAGAAATCCATACCCTGAAACAACTAATGATAGGTTTGTTATGGAAATTCACCCATCAGATTTTGGAATGTCGGTTGAAGATTTGACTGAAGAATTGCAGAAGACAGGGACAATTTTAATTGAAGAAAGATAAGCGGAACTATTATTTTGAATAGAGACAGAATGAAACGAATTATCAATACAATATTTATGGCAACTATCGGAACAATGTTCTTTGTTGCTTGTGAGGACCCTCAAAGTCCAGGAGTAGAATACATGCCTGACATGTATCGTTCTCCAGCCATCGAAACTTATGTAGATTATGAATTTCCGGATTCATCTACTGCAAGAAAGGCTCCGATTGGAGCTATTCCTAGAGGATATAAGCCTTATCCATATCCAAATACAAATGAGGGTTATGAAATGGCAGGGCAACAATTATCCAATCCTTTGAAGTTAACTGAGAAAACAATTAAAGAAGGTCAAAAATTGTACACTTCATTTTGTGCTCATTGTCATGGGAAAAAGGGACTAGGAGAAGGTTCTATTCAGAATGCTATATACGGCGCTGTTCCCTCTTATGCAGATAACACACCAAACAGACGTGGAAACAGATCTATGAGTGAATTGTCAGAAGGGCATATTTATCACGCTATTATGTATGGCTTAAATGCGATGGGACCTCACTCAAGCTTAATTCGTGAAAGTGACAGATGGAAGATTGTAGCTTACGTGCAAACGGTTCAGGGTAAAGATCCTTTAGCTAACAAAACAGAAGAACCAATAGCAGAAATTGCTGAATAGAAATTCAAACCAGAACAGACGAAAAAATTAAACGATGGATTTTATTTTTACAAAACGTGCAAAACTTATATTCTCAGTATTGATGCTGATAGGATTTATTGCTATGGTCTTAGGTTACGCTACAGACACTTCTGATCACCATAACCGCTTTTGGGCAAATATTTTTGTAAATGGCTTTTTCTATTTCGCAATTAGTTTAGGAGCATTGTTCTTTTTGGCTCTGCAGTATGCAACGGAGGCAAGTTATATGATTGCTTTAAAAAGAGTAATTGAGGGTATTTCACAATATATATTTGTTGGGTCTGCTATTCTTATTGTATTTTTTGCAGCAGGAACTTTCCATTTACATCACGTATATCACTGGATGGATATTTCTGTTATGTATGAATTTGTTATGGAGGCAACCATGGGAACACCGCATCCTGAGTATATGCACGAAGTGACGGATGGAGCTATTAAGAATGTGAAGTACGATCACATTATCGCAGGAAAATCAGCTTATTTAAACCAGCCTTTCTTTTGGATCAGAACATTGATTTACATTGGAGTTTGGTGTTATTTTGCTAACCTTTTTAGAAAAAGATCGTTGTTAGAAGATGCTCAAGGGGGAACTAAGATTCATTTTAAGAACATGACCTATGCGGCTATTTTCCTTGTATTCTTCGCATTTACATCTTCTACTGCATCGTGGGATTGGATTATGTCTATTGATACACACTGGTTCTCTACTTTATTCGGATGGTATGTATTCTCCGGGATGTGGGTAAGTTTTATGATTGTTTTTGTGTTGATGTCAATTTGGTTGAAGAACAAAGGTTATTTGCCGAATGTAAACAAGAGTCATATTCACGATGCTGGGAAATGGATGTTTGCAATTAGCTTCTTGTGGACGTACCTATGGTTCTCTCAATTTATGCTTATCTGGTACTCAAATATTCCTGAAGAGGTAACCTATTACATTACAAGAATTGAGCACTACAAGTGGTTGTTTTTCGGAATATTCTTTACGAATTTCCTATTCCCGATGATTATGTTAATTTCTAGAGATGCTAAAAGACAAATAGGTTATTTAATAGTAGTTGGTTTTATCATTTTTGTAGGACACTGGTTAGATGTTTACATGATGATTATGCCAGGTAGCCTTGGAAGTCATGCACATCTTGGTTGGATGGAACTTGGAATGGCATTAGGATTTTTAGGACTGTTTTTATTTGTTGTATTTAGAGCTTTCTCTAAAGCGCCTATATCGGTAGTGAACCATCCATTCTTGGATGAAAGTAATCATTTACATATCTAAAAGATTAAATAGAAGATAATGACTGATTTGTTGATTTTATTATTAGTAGTACTAGGAATTATTGCCATTAGTAAAGTAGTAAGTGTACTAAATATGGTTTCTGTTGCCAAAGGAGAAAATTCTTACATGCCAAATGCGAGAGAGAACAGATTTCAGGCTAGATTGATGCCAGTATTTTTGATTGCGTACTTCGCTTTCATTATTTGGCAACTAGTAGCGTGGGGCGATAGAATGCTTCCTGTTGCTGCCTCTGAGCACGGTGAAATTGTGGATAATTTGATGGATATTACATGGATTGTAATTACTCCTGTGTTTGTTATTACGCATATTCTGTTATTCTATTTCGCATGGAAATATGCGTATGATAAGAATAGAAAAGCGACTTACTTTTCACATAGCAATAAGCTAGAGATTCTGTGGACTGCTATTCCAGCAACTGTACTATTAATCTTAATTCTTTATGGTTTAAGTATATGGAATGATATAACTACTCCTCTTACAGCTGAGGATGATAAGATTGAAATTGAATTGTATGCTAGACAATTTGACTGGACTGCAAGATATCCCGGAGAAGATCAGAAGTTTGGTAAAGCGAACGTGAGATTTATTGAAGGTATAAATTTCTTAGGAATTGATTCCTCTGATGCTAGCGCAGCCGATGATAAGTATGTAAAAGCTGAATTTTACTTACCGGTGAATAAAAACGTACAATTCTACTTTAGAGCTCAAGATGTAATTCATTCAGCCTACATGCCACACTTTAGAGCACAAATGAATTGCGTGCCTGGAATGACTACAAGATTTCAATTTAAGCCAAATAAAACTACGGCTGAAATGAAAGAAATTACGGGAAATGAAGACTTCGAATATTATTTGCTTTGTAACAAAATTTGTGGCGCGGCTCATTATAATATGAAAATGGAAATTAAAGTTGTAAGCGAAGAGGATTACAACAAATGGTTGAGTGAACAAAAGGAGTTTTTAGCAGTTGAACAAAGTATAGATGTTCAGTCAGAGGAAAGCCCACAGATGGATACTACCCAAACCAAAGTAGGAGAAAGCACTCAACTTTCAGTGTTAAATTAATTAAGATAAATTAATAGGATATGGGAGCAACAGCACGCCACGAGGATAACGATTTTTTATTTAAGTACATATTTAGTACCGATCATAAGATGATTGCAAAGCAATTCTTCTTAACCGGGTCTTTAATGGGGCTTATTGGTATGATTATGTCAATGATTTTTAGACTTCAACTCGGTTATCCAGGGGAAAGTTTTGCATTTTTAGAGCCAATTTTAGGTAGTTGGGCACCTGAGGGTATTCTTGCTCCAGACAAATATTTGGCGCTTGTAACTATTCACGGTACAATCATGGTCTTTTTCTTGCTTACGGCGGGCTTAAGTGGTACGTTCA
>JAOKCF010000009.1 GCA_028245195.1 Vicingaceae bacterium
AAAAAAGAGAATCTGCAGAAAGTAGTTCTGAAAAAACTGAAACGGACAAACCAGAAGAAGTGAAGCCAGCCGGTGGATTTTCGGATGTTATTTTTGAGGATTTGTAAAATATAAGCGAAGTCTTAGTCTTTGCTTTTATAAGGAAATATACCACGTAACTTTCTTACTTCTATCTGCCTTTCATTGTAAAGAGTAGTCGATTTTAAAGGTTTGTATCTAGCAAAGAAATTATCTTGAACTCAAGATAATTAAACAGATTTAATTATTCGCAACAAACTCCCTACTCTTTTTCATCAGCGGATACATTACCAGATCTTCTTCAATAAAAGCAACATCTTTTCTAAACTTCGACTTCATTGCTTCTACTTTAGTTGAGCTTTTTTCTTTTCTAAAATCCAGTCCTTGACAGGCGGTAAACCACTCCACTCCCACAATTTTTTCAAGATTGTCCACTACTCTTTTCAATTTGGTTGCAGCATTCGCACCCATGCTTACATGGTCTTCTTGTCCGTTTGAGGAATCAATGGTATCTACCGAAGCTGGAGTTGCCAATTGCTTGTTTTGACTTACTGCCGAAGCAGCAGAATATTGAGCAATCATAAAACCCGAGTTTAAACCGGGCTTATGAACTAAAAAAGCAGGTAACCCTCGAGTTCCAGAAACCAATTTGTAAACTCTTCTCTCCGAAATCGATGCTAATTCTGCAGTTGCGATAGCCAAAAAGTCCAACACCAATGCCAATGGTTGACCGTGAAAGTTCCCTGCAGAAATCACTTTGTCCTCCTCTATAAAAATTGTAGGATTATCCGTTACGGAATTAATCTCCGTTTCAACCACTTTTGTAGCATACGTTATAGCATCCTTCGATGCTCCGTGAACTTGAGGAGCACACCTAAAACAATACGGATCTTGGACATGCGCTTTGTAGCGCTTCACAATTTCACTTCCTTCTAAGTTTGCTAAAATTGCTTTTGCAGTGGCTAGCTGACCTTCATGCGGCCGCACCATATGCACCAATTCATCTAAAGGGTCTACTCTGCCATGATAAGCATCAATAGAAGCCGCAGCAGATAAATCGCACCAAGCAGATAGGTGATTTAACCTCAACAATAAATTAGTAGAATAGGCAGACATAAACTGCGTGCCATTTAGCAAGGCTAAGCCTTCTTTCGATTGCAGTCGAATAGCTTCCCATTCCATTTTTTTGTTCAGTTCCTTACCCGAAATTCGCTCTCCTTTAAAGTCAACCTCGCCTTCTCCTAACAAGGGTAAGCTCAAATGTGCTAAAGGGGCTAAATCACCAGATGCACCTAAACTTCCTTGCTCATAAATAACTGGATAAACACCTTCATTATAAAAATCAATTAATCGCTGAACTGTAACCAACTGCACTCCTGAGTGACCTTGGGAAATTCCTTGAATTTTTAGCAAAATCATCAGTTTGACAATCTCATGTGGAACCTCATCTCCCATTCCACAGGCATGAGACGTTACCAAGTTCCACTGCAGTTGCTCTAAACTCTCTTTACCAATAACCGTATCACATAAAGAACCAAAGCCAGTATTAATACCATAAATTGGGTTATCAGAACGTTTCACTTTATCATCTAAGTATTCTCTACACGCAATAATCTTGTCAGTAGATTCTTGACTCAATTCCAAGTTAGAGTTTGAATCAATTAGCTGTTTGATGTCTGTTAAACTTAAAAAGCCTGATGTAATTTGATGTACCATATTTAATTAGTAATTGACAATTAGTAATTACTAATTAATCGATTTTATTATTTCTTCAACAGATACTTTTGACTGTTCTCCGCTTTCCATATTCTTTAAACTCAGTTGACCTGAATTCATTTCATCTTCACCAACCATTACTACAAACGGAATTTGTTTGTCGTTGGCATATTTCATTTGCTTTTTCATTTTTGCAGCGTCTGGGTACAATTCTGCACGAATTCCTTCCGCTCTCAACTTTTGTAACACACCTAAACAGTAACCTGCTTCCTTATCTCCAAAGTTGATCAATAAGACTTGGGTTGTTGAATTAGCTGATTCTGGAAAGAGTTTCAACTCTTCTAGAACATCGTAAATACGATCTGCTCCGAAAGAAATTCCAACTCCTGACATGTTTGGAAGGCCAAATATTCCTGTTAAATCTGCATAGCGGCCGCCTCCACATATACTGCCCATTTTTGCTTCGTTAGAAACTACTTCGAAAATAGCTCCTGTATAATAGTCTAATCCTCGTGCCAAAGTAACGTCAACTTCTAAAACTCCTTTATTTAAACCTAATGAGTTTATCGTATCTAAAATAAACTTTGTTTCTTCAATTCCTTTCAAACCAATTTCTGAACCTGCTAAGAATAAGCCTAACTGATTTAACTTTTCATCGTTGCTGCCTTCAATTCTGAATAGTGGTTGAATTTTCTCCAACTCCACTCCAGACAAACCTCTTTGAGAAAGTTCTTCGTTTACTTTATCTAAACCAATTTTCTCTAGCTTATCTATTGCAACTGTAATCGGAATAATCATTTCAGGTCTTCCAATCACTTCAGCTATGCCGCTTAATATTTTACGGTTGTTTAGATTAATCGAAAAACTTTTCAGTCCTAAATTGCTCAATACCTCATCGAACAACTTTACTAGCTCCACTTCATTCAACAAAGAATCTGAACCAATAATGTCCGCATCGCACTGGTAAAACTCTCGATAACGGCCTTTTTGCGGCCGGTCTGCCCGCCAAACAGGTTGAATTTGATACCGCTTAAATGGAAAAGCAATTTCGTTCTGGTGCTGTACAACGTATCGTGCAAACGGGACAGTTAAGTCATAGCGGAGGGCCATATCTGCCACATTAGATACATTTCTGTTGAAAAATGTTACATTATCAAAATCAGCTTTATTAGCAGCTTTTAATTCTGAATTTAAAAGAGCCTTAGTTAATTTATCTCCTCTTTGTAAAACGTTAAAAATTAAACTATCTCCTTCATCCCCATACTTCCCCGTCAACGTTTCTCTGTTCTCCATGGTTGGAGTTTCAATCTGCTCAAAACCGTACAATTGAAATGATTTTCGAATCGTTTCAAATATATAGTTCCTCTTCGCCATTACTTGTGGCGAAAAATCTCTCATTCCTTTAGGGATACTAACTTTCATAATAAAAAAAATCTTTAGATTATTCCAATAAAGGATTAAGGAAATAAGATCAAAGAGTTGACCTTCATCTTTATTCCTTAATCCTTTAGCCAAATTTTATTTCACCAGTTTTCTATACTTAAACTTTGTCGGTTGATCTCCCAAACGTTTTCTCTTATTCTCTTCGTATTCGGAAAACCCTCCTTCAAAGAAATACACACTTGCATCGCCTTCAAAAGCTAAAATGTGCGTACAAATCCTATCCAAGAACCATCTGTCGTGAGAAATAACTACCGCACAACCTGCAAAGTTTTCTATACCTTCTTCTAATGCTCTCAATGTATTAACGTCAATATCATTCGTTGGCTCATCGAGAAGTAAAACGTTCGCCTCAATTTTTAAGGTCAATGCTAAATGCAGTCGGTTTCTTTCTCCACCAGAAAGCACTCCTACTTTCTTATTCTGATCACCACCGTTAAAGTTGAAACGAGATAAATAAGCTCTTGAATTTACAATCTTACCGCCAATTTCCATTTGGTCGTTACCGCCAGCAACTACTTCAAAAACGGTTTGTTCTAAATCTAAATCTTCATGCGCTTGATCTACATAACCCAGTTCAACCGTTGAACCAACTTTAAAATCTCCTGAATCAGGCGTTTCTTCGCCCATTATCATTTTAAACAAGGTTGTTTTACCTGCACCGTTTGGCCCAACAATTCCTACAATACCTGCAGGCGGCAATTTAAAGTTCAAGTTTTCGTACAACAATCTGTCGCCAAAACCTTTTGAAACATTAACTGCCTCAATCACTTCATTTCCTAAACGCTGACCATTTGGAATTGGGATTTCTAATTGTTGAACTTCCTCTTTACCACCATCTGCCATCAGCTTATCATAGTTCGCCAAACGAGCTTTTGACTTGCTGCGCTTTGCCTTCGGATTCATTCGAGACCACTCCAGTTCCTTCTCTAAGTTCTTTCTTCTTTTACTTTCAGTTTTCTCTTCCGCTTTAAGTCTCTTCGATTTTTGCTCTAACCATGAAGTATAGTTTCCTTCGTAAGGAATTCCCTGTCCTCTGTCTAGTTCTAAAATCCAACCTGCTGCATTGTCTAAGAAATACCTATCGTGAGTTACCGCAATTACAGTTCCTTTATACTGCTGTAAATGCTGCTCTAACCAAAATACAGATTCTGCATCCAAGTGGTTAGTTGGCTCATCTAATAGTAAAATGTCGGGCTCTTGTAATAACAATCTACAAAGTGCGACTCTTCTTCTTTCTCCTCCAGATAAATTGGCAACCAAAGCGTCTGGCTCAGGACAACGAAGAGCATCCATTGCTCTTTCTAACTTTGTATCTAATTCCCAAGCATTCAGCGCATCGATTTGTGTTGAAAGACGCTCTTGCTCTTTCATCAACTCTTCCATCTTATCAGGGTTCTCTAAAATCTCTGGTTCTCCAAATTTTGCATTACATTCTTCGTAAGCTTTCAAAACGG
The DNA here is from genome assembly GCA_028245195.1 of Vicingaceae bacterium. GTDB lineage: Bacteria > Bacteroidota > Bacteroidia > Flavobacteriales_E > Vicingaceae > NORP294. Next base: position 4,632 of record JAOKCF010000009.1, read on the forward strand.
CCACTGTTTCAGCAGCTCCTTCTTCAACTATTTCTTTTACCGTTTTTGTATCGTCTAATTGCGGTTCTTGAGACAACATTCCAACTGAATATCCTTCAGAGAAAACAACATCACCTGCATATCCGCTCTTTTCTTCTCCCGCAATGATTCTCATTAAGGTAGATTTACCAGAACCATTCAGACCAATGATTCCGATTTTAGCTCCGTAAAAGAAAGAAAGGTATATATTTTTAAGTATGGGTTTCCCCGATGGCAGTGACTTTGTTAAGTTAACCATCGAAAAAATTATCTTTTTATCGTCAGACATTAATTAAATTTTAAAGTTTCAACAAATTTGTGAATTTATTAGCGTTTCTCCTTGCAATACTGCGATTATTTCTTATTCTTGACAGACTTATTTGTAAAAGCAGTGTTTCACATTGGAAATTAATTTCGCTGAAATTTTCTAATAATTAGACGAGCTCGAAGATCAAAGCTAAAGTAATTGTAACTACAGTTAAAAAAGGTAATTACTCGATTTCTAAATCCTACTAATGAAATCAGGTGATCAAACATCTATACAAACCAAGCTTGGTATAATAACGGTTGAAAAGTGTGATAGTTATTTTTATCTAATATCGCAACTTTAAAGTTCTTATTTTCAAGCTCTTTGGCAATGTGCAGACCGCCAAAACCACCTCCAATAATTACCACTCTTTTAAATTCTCTTTCCTGTATATTCACTCTTAAATTGTTTAAAAATTTGTCGCAATCGCTTTTAATTCAGATGAATTAAAAGCCTTTTGCTTTGGTGCCGCATTTGCTATAAAAATCATGGCTTGAGCTACCTCTTCATCATAAATACCTTTATACTTATTTGCTGGCCCAACCATCAGAAAACCTAAAGTTTTCATCAAGGCTATTCCAATTTTTTCCCCTAAACGGAACTCCTCTCGGTCTCCAAAAAGCATTGATGGTCTAACTGCATAAGAATTTTCAGGCCCGACTTGCCAAACAGCTTCTTCTGCCCTTCCTTTAGTTTTAGTATAAAAATTACTTGATTTTGAATTCGCTCCGATTGCTGAAATATGCACAAGATGTGCAACTTGGTTTTGTTTAGCCATCCGTGCAATTTCAGTTGGGTATTCCAAATCTACCTTTTCAAAAGCCGACTTTGATCCCGCCTTTTTAATCGTGGTTCCTAGACAAATAAATACATCATCAACTTTAAATGAATCGGCATACTTTGCAAGATGATCAAAATCGACAAGCACTTCTTCTATTTTAGCATTCGTGTAATTTTTAGTTCGTCTATTGGCAACTCGAACAACTATATATCTCTCATCATCAACTAGTAAATTAACCAATTTCTGCCCCACTAATCCGGTTGCACCAAATACCAATACAGTTTTATGTTTACTCATTTTTTGACCTTAATTTTGTTCCCTAATTTAAACATTACAATACATTTAACGTTAAATAAGTATGAATAAATATCAACAAAAATTTGATAAAGGAGTTGAGGAATTAAGAGCAGGAAATCTCGACAAATCGTTGAGTATTTTTAATGCATTAGTTAAAGCTGAACCCACTATCGGAGATTATTGGAGCGAAAGAGGTGTAGTTTACTTTCATCTGGGAAAGAAAAAAGAATCTTTAGCTAATATGGATGAGGCTGTGCGGTTGCAACCTAAAAAACCTTATCGATATTCAAGCAGGGCCTATATTCGAGGTCACTTTAAATTGACCCAAGAGGCCATTGCTGATTATGAAAAATGCATAGAACTAGATCCTGAAGATGCGGTAGCCCAAAATAATTTAGGCATGCTACAAGAGCAGTTGGGTTACAAAAAAGAAGCTAAGAAACGCTTCGGTATCGCTGATGACTTAATGGAAGAACCAAAAGGAAATACTGACCTCGGCATTCAGGGTGAACCATTAGAAGCAAGAAACATTCAGAAAGAAATTAACGAAGCCAAAAAGAACCAAAGTATTTGGAGTGAATTGAAATCGCTTGCCTCAAAACAAGGAAGAGACTCTTTTGGGAAATTTGTAAAGTCCGGGTTTAAGAAGACTTAAACTAAACTCTTTAGCTCCAACTTCAATTCATCGAACAATTTGTCGGAAGCCTTCAATAAAGGCATTCTAACTTCCTCACCACAAATGCCCTGCAACTTTAAAGCAGCTTTTACACCTGCAGGGTTTCCTTCTGTAAAAAGTAGATTTGTGAAGTCTAGAGATTTAAAATGTAAATTTCTTGCTTTATCGTTTTCAGCTTTCAAACTTGCGTTTACAATATCTGAAGTCAATTTTGGTTGAGAGTTAGCTAATACTGAAATTACTCCTGCTCCACCGCAAGTAATGGTTGGAAAATTCAATGCATCTTCTCCGGAGATCAATAAAAAGTCAGCAGGTTTACCTTTTGCAATTTCCATAACTTGATTCAAATCACCTGATGCTTCCTTCATGGCAACAATATTTTCAAAATCATGAGCCAAGCGTAAAGTTGTATCCGCTGTCATATTTGAGGCTGTTCTACCCGGCACATTGTACAAAATCAATGGCAAAGGTGAATGCTCTGAAAGCACCTTGTAATGCTGGTAAATGCCTTCTTGAGTTGGCTTGTTGTAATATGGGCTTGCAGACAGGATAGCATCTACACCTGCTAATTCAACTCGCTCAAACTCGTCTACAACACCTGCTGTATTGTTGCCACCAATGCCAATAACAATCGGTAATCTTCCATTGTTGACAGATTTAACATGAGCTAAGACATGATCTTTCTCTTCCGTATTTAAGGTAGCCGTTTCTCCTGTAGTTCCTAAAACTACAAGATAATCTAGTCCACCATTAATTACATGATTTACCAAATTCGAAAGGCCATCAAAATCAATTGTCCCATCGGCTAAAAATGGAGTAACCAATGCGACTCCTGTACCTTTAATTTTATCCATTTTATTTCTTATTTATCATTTTCAAATAAGTCGTTGTCTGACCTAGAAAGAAATCCAATTCTTTGTTATCTGTGCTAATTGTAAGGTCACAAATATCGTTCTGATAACCATTCGCGCGACCAATTTTAAAATGAGCCTTAGATAAGGTAGAAATAACTTTTAAACTAAAAATCGATGTAAAATTCAAATCAATCATCAAATGATATTCCTTTCCGATTACTTTTAGAATTCGATTATCCTTAGGAAAACCAAGCCTATTCAAGCACTTTTTGTCGTAATAAATGTAACTTAACTCATCTTGAGGTCTCTTGTCATCCTTGCTTTTTAACTTATAAAATCCGGCAGTGTCAGTTTTTACTCCTTCTTCTTTCAGAAAACGAGCAAAATCTCGTACTTTTTTCTCAACTGAAGAATTGCTAGCATCATAAACCAACAAGGCTGTCTTAGCAGTTGCCAAGTTTATTGCACCAATCTTCCTATTTACTCTTTTTAGCTTCTGAGCCAAATATTTATCTGCAATGAATTGGATCATTTTAAGTGGATATCTTTCACCATTACTTTACCTGCCTTATCGTTTAGTCTTTGTATTAAATCACTTTTTACATAACTTAATTCTTGACGTAAAGTTGAAGAATCAAGTTTAACAAATAATACCCCTTTATTAAAATAAATTTCTTTGGTGTGATTCGCTATCATTTTCCCTACTAACTCTTCCCAACTTTTCACTAAACTCATCTCATCTAGCTTGTCTCCCAAGCCATATGATCGTAACATTTTATCAACCAATTGTTTCAATGGCTTTTCTTTTTCATTTGACATTTTTTACCTCCCCTTTTTCAATTGAAAATGCTTTAAATTCTACTTTCAGTTCATTGAACAAACTAGGCAATCGATCCAAATGAGTATCTGTTATAAATACTTGACCGAACCAATCCTTTTGAACTACTGTCATCAATTTAGCTACCCTTTCTTCGTCTAATTTATCATAAATATCATCCAAAAGTAAGATTGGAGCAATCTTCTTGTGATCTTTTAAAAACTCTGCCTGAGCTAATTTCAGGGAAAGTAAAAATGTTTTTTGCTGGCCTTGTGAACCAAACTTTTTTAAGGGTTTATCGCCCAAATTAAATCCTAAGTCATCTTTGTGAATCCCTGTAGAGGTATACGTCAACCTCCTATCCTTATCTCTCGAATTTAATAGATTATCAGAAAATGAAGCATCATTTAATTGAGAGATATAATCCATACTTACCACCTCTTCATTACCACTAATAAACTGATAATACTTTTGAAATAAAGGGAGAAATTCAACAATAAATTGACTCCGAGCTTCGAAAACAGGCACTCCGTAGTTCATCAATTGCTCATCCCAAATGGCCAAACTTTCCTCCTCAAACCTTCGAATTTCCATAAACTTTTTCAACAACCTATTGCGTTGAGAAAGTGCTTTATTGTATTGAATCAAATCATCCAAATACCTTCTATTATACTGCGAGATAATTAAATCCAAAAACTTTCGTCGAACCTCGCTTCCCTCAATAATCAGGAGAGAATCCGAAGGAGAAATCATTACCAAAGGAATTAGTCCAATGTGATCTGCAATTCTCTCGTAGACCTTCTTATTTCGTTTTACCTGCTTTTTTTGACCTTTTTTTAATCCGATATGAATTTTTTCCAGCTCATCTTCTCTGCTAAATTCGCCAGTTAAGGTCATAAATCCTTCTTCATCTCTGATTAACTGGGAATCAATTGGATTGAAAAAGCTTTTGCTAAATGAAAGGTAATAAATGGCATCTAAAAGATTTGTTTTTCCTTGACCGTTATTTCCTAGAAAGCAGTTAATCTGAGGTGAAAGCGAAAGACTTACCTCTTCGTAGTTTTTAAAGTTTAAAAGTTGTAAATTATTTAGATGCATCGTCTGGCAAAAATACCTAAAGCTACAACGAAAAATGCTAAAAAAAATTAATTTGAATTGAGTGAAAAAAACCTATTTTTGCCCATTCTTAAAAGAGTAACAAATGGCTAAGCATACACCAAAAAACGAAGAGTTAATTGTAGACGTTCAAGAGGTTTATAGTAAAACAGAAACGTTCATTGACCAGAATAAAAGTTTAATCACCGGATTAGTGGGTGGAATAATTGTTCTAATTGCAAGTTATTTTGCATACAACAGTCTTTATTTAAGCCCATTGGAAGAGGAAGCTAGAGAGGAAATGTTTATGGCAGAAAAGTACTTCAGGTTAGATTCTTTCAACGTATCAATTGATGGAAGAGCAGACTTTGCAGGCTTTATTGAAATTGCTGATAAATATGGAAGTACAAAAGCTGGAGATTTAGCCAACTACTATTTAGGAATGTCGTTTTTAAATATGGGACAGTTTGAATCTGCTATTGATGCGTTAAATCAATTTGACGGAGACGATGAAATTTTAGCAACCTTAGCTATTGGTGCAAAAGGTGACGCATTGCTTGAGCTTGAAAATACCGACAAAGCAATCGACCAATATGAAAAAGCTGCGAACAGGAAAACTAATGAGTTTACGACTCCATTGTTTCTAATGAAGGCTGCTAGAGCTCAGGAATTGCTTGGTGACTACAAGGCAGCAGCTGAGAATTACACTAAGATTAAAGAAGAATACAAGAAGTCTCCTGAAGCAAATGATATTGACAAATTTATTGCACGAGCAGAAGCTAAACTTTAATAATGGCAACTGAAGGAAATAATCTTTCTGAATACGTTTTTAACAGCGTTCCCAATGGCTCAGCAATGACATTGGGAATTGTTGTTTCTGAGTGGAATGACAAAATTACATTAGGACTTCTAGAAGGTGCTAAAAATACGCTCTTAAAGCACGGTGTTCTCGAGTCGAACATTCACATTCACTTTGTTCCCGGCGCTTTTGAATTACCTTTAGGAGCTCAGCTAGTATTAGAGAACAAAGCTGTTGAAGCGGTCATTTGCCTTGGGTGTGTCATACAAGGTGAGACAAAACATTTTGATTTTGTTTGCGAAGGTGTAGCTCAAGGAATAAAGGATGTAAGTTTAAAATACAATACTCCCGTTATTTTTGGTGTACTTACGGATAATACTGAGCAACAAAGTATTGACCGAAGTGGAGGAAGACTAGGAAACAAAGGGGATGAAGCAGCAGTTACCGCCATTAAAATGGTCGACCTGAAAAATAAACTTGGTGATTCTAGAATCGCAAATTAACTTTTAATTTAATTGTATCATTTCTCTTTTAGTTCGCCTTTGTTTTAACTTTATTCCAAGTCTTTATTTGCCAATTGGTTGTTGCTACACAGAGCAATTTTTTGTTTGAATCGTGTACTTCTATTGTGCACTTTTTATACACGACCCCTTCAGACTTAAGTGGCTGTAAGACATTAGATTTAAAATCATCTTCGTCAATAGTGAATGTTGCAAAAGCGTCCGTCTTTCCCTGATACTTGTAACTCACTTCCATAGACTCCATGATTATCCGATAGTTTTCCATTCCAAGTTTATACAACAAAAGAAATCCTGAACTATACTCTGCCGCAGTTGCCAAACAACATGCATGAATACCTTTCAAATGGTTTTGATTAATTCGCCAATAAGGAATCCTTACTCTTACCTCGTTATCAGCAATATGGACAACTTTTAAACCGTGAGGACGATTAAATGGAATGAAACGCTGAAGGACAAAGTTTAATTTCATTCTTCCCCAACTTGACTTCTTTGCACTTTGAATCAATTTCTCAATGTTCATCGTTTAAGGTATATTTATTCAAATCTATAGAATGAAACTGGAAGAAAAAGCAATTCTAAAAGAAAAAATAGAAAAAGAGATCCAAAAGCTAGGTCAGGAAATTCAAGATTTGAAAGAGATGGTTCAACCAATCTCTACTGAAAACGCCATTGGTAGAATTAGCAGAATGGATGCAATTAATAACAAAAGTGTAAATGAAGCTGCATTAAGAAAAGCAAGTTTGAGGTTTGATGATTTAAAACAAGCATTGCAGAAAATAGAGAGCCCAAAATTTGGGATATGTGTTAGGTGTTATGAAATAATTCCAATGGGACGGTTATTATTGCGTCCTCAGAGTAAATCTTGCGTTAAATGCGCATATTAACCGTTAAATTTTTAGGTTAACTTTTTTGATAAACTTATTTTTGCAAAAATTGAATTTATAATTTAAAAAAGAGTGTATGTCTCAAGCAGGAAAAGGAAATACAGTAAAAGTTCATTATACAGGAACGTTGGCTGACGAAACTATTTTTGATAGTTCAAAAGAAAGAGAACCAATTGAATTTGAGGTTGGAGCAGGACAAATGATTGCAGGTTTTGATTCAGCAGTTCAAGGTATGAAGGTTGGCGAAACTAAAAAAGTAGAAATTCCTTCGGCAGAGGCTTATGGTCCTGTGAATGAAGAAGCAATGATTAAAGTCGCCAAAGATCAACTACCTGAAGGTATGACACCTGAAGTGGGCATGCAGCTAGAAGCTACTCAGCAAGATGGCAGAACTCAAGTATTAGTTGTTGCTGATGTGATGGAAAACGAAGTTGTATTAGATGCAAATCATCCTTTAGCAGGGAAGGATTTAATCTTTGACATCGAAATGATGGAGATTAAATAAGCACAATATTTATAAAAAAAGCCCTTTTAAGTACGAAATGGCTTTTTTTATGCCATTTTATTTGCTTCCTTGTGAAGTCCTATTAAAATTGCTTTTAAATCCTTCAATTGCATTAAAGCACTTTCGAAGCTATTTTCTTGGATACTCTCTCTTAAATACTCGGACTTACTAGCAAATATTGAGATTCCAAAGCTAATAGACGTCCCTCTGATTTTGTGCGTTAGTTCCAAACAATGTTGAAATTTGAAAAAAAAAATTATGCAAAACAATCAACTTAGCGATTTCAAACATACCCTAGAAATTCCTGTGCGCTTTATGGACATAGATGCGCTTCAACATGTAAATAATGCGCGTTATTTGAACTTTTTGGAAGAATCAAGAATTGCATATTCACAAGAGTTATTAGACGTATTTAATTCAATCCAAGAGCTAAACGTTCTTGTTGCAAGAGTGGAAATTGATTTCTTAAGGCCGGTTTTGTTTGGCGAAAAACTTCACGTATATACTCGAATTTCTAAACTTGGCACAAAAAGTTTTACCTTTGAATCTGTTATAACAGCAACTAATAAAAAAGGAGAATTCCCTGCAGCAAAAGCATTACAAACATTGGTTGCTTTTGATCCCGAAACACTAAAAAGTACTGTCATCTCTCCAAAATTAAGAGCGCGAATTATTGAATTAGAAACGGACGTAGTTCAGAAATAAACATTTGGCTAATTCGATTATCTGCTATACATTTAGCCTATCGAATCGAATTTAACATATCGTTATCTTACTTATCAGGAATTAGAATTATTTGATGAAGATTTTTCTGAATTCCTTTACACCAAACGGATAAACCGATTTGAATGGCGACTATTATTAGATTATTCTTCTGATGATGCGTTGATAATCCTAGCTAAATACAGCGAACAAACGTTCGAAAAAGTGATGAAAACTGTTTATTTTTTGGAGAGAAGAACAATTTCTACTCTAGAGTTGATCAGTTGTGCCAACGAAGAAATGATCTCTATTCTGTTAGAACTTCCTGCAAAAAGCCATATCAATTTCTTAAAATTTGACCCTATAAAAGAAATTGGAGGCATTAATCATTTCCGATCCGCTCAAGTAAGTTCCAACTACCATATATCGCGAGAAAAAGATATTTTTACCTTAATAGAATCAGGATATAAGGTTGTGAACGGCAGATTGTATAATCAGATCGAATCTCTAAGAAAAACCCAATTAAATTAAGTTCGATCCAATCGTCTTAATTCTTCAAGTAACGTATTTTGCGAGTTTACAATTCCGAACCTCTCTAACAGTTTCGGCACTTCAGTTTCTAGCGGTTTATTCTCAAAATAATTATCTCTCAAAAAATGAATAAATTTTAAGGTTTGAAAAGCATTCAACCAACGAAAGAAACGTTTCTCAAAACGTTCTCGTGAAGTAGATTGAGAACGAATTTCAGTTAATCTTTCTTCCCATTCCTGATTACCAACAAAGGCAACTAATAACTTGTTAGCACCCAAATTTGATTTATAAAACCGACCAACATCTTGAAAGCAATCTTTAAGTAGTTCAAAACAATCGAAAGCATAACTCTTATGAATTTCCCTTTCCAGGTCCATCATTTCTTGAATTGCTCTTCCTGTTCCAAACGGTACTCGATGAGAAGGTCTCGGTGAAGGAACAACCATGGTAGTCTTTAATTCGGTTAATACACCTGCATCGATAAACTTTTGCAAGAAGTAAAAATCTTCTCCAGCTTTTCTTCTATTCATACCACCCTGCGCGCAATAAGCCATTGCTCTTACAGCCATTGAAGAGCCAATGGTATGATACGCGAATGGTAATTTAGCGTATGCAAGCCCGTTTTTATAATACCTTAAGTGCAATTCGTAATTCTCTATACCTGAATAAATATCGCTTGAAAAGTCAGCTCCTGAAATTGGGTGTTCAAAATGAATGGAACAGGCACCTGACGTTGTAGTGAGGGCAAAGTGATTTTCAATTTCAACAAGGTAGTTTGGCTGGCATTGAGAATCAGCGTCGAAACAAACAACAATTCCATCTGGGTGGTTAACCTTGCCAAATCTTCTAATTGCTTCGTCCATTCCAATTTTACGCGCTAATCCTACACCGGCATGTTTCTTAGGTAAAGAATTCTCCTCCAAACAATACAAGCTAAACCTAGCATTTTCTATACCTACATGCCACATTTCTAATTTTTCTTTTGCTATGTTGTTCGTTTTAAGGATAGTATTTGAGGAATTCTCAGACGCATTGAATACAACTATTACTTCTACTGCACAACTTGGCCTATCACAATTTTGCAAACTAGATACACCCTTGATCAAATCGAATTCGTCATGAGCCGGTATAACTACAATTATTCCCAGCGCATGATCTGGAGCTGTCGAAATCAACTCTTCGCGAAAGGCATATTTCGCTAAATATTGTGGCAGTTTTTGCATGTTCATTTTGCTTTTACAAAATAACTGATTCTAAACTTTTAAATGTTCTATTTGTACTTAAGGATATGAAACAAAAAACGTGGATGGGAGCGGTGCTAAAATTGGCCGCAGTATACAATGTAATATGGGGAGCATGGGTAGTTCTGCTTCCTGAACACTTCTTTGAAATAACCAAGATGCAGGTGCCTGACAACCTCACCATATGGCAAGGAATGGGAATGATTGTAGGGGTTTACGGCATTGGGTATTGGTTGGCTAGTTATGACGTAATCCGTCATTGGCCAATTATATTGGTTGGTTTTTTAGGTAAAATATTTGGGCCACTTGGCTTTTTGATGAATTACTTTATCTTAGAAAGCGTTCCATTTGAGTTTAGCTATACCTTATACACGAATGACTTAATTTGGTGGATTCCATTCTTCTTGATTTTAAAAACTGTTCATGAAACAACCAACTGGAAACTCACTGCCTAAAAAAATAGGATTCTACAGCCTGTTTTTCGCTTATTTCACGGGAGGAATAAATCATTTTGTAGAACCAGAGATTTATATCCCTCTAATTCCTCCTTATTTGGTTTATGTAAACGAATTGAACCTGCTAAGTGGTTTAGCTGAAGTTATTCTAGCTATCGGCTTACTATTTCGTATAACTAGAAAGTGGGCTATGCATGGCATAATTTTAATGCTATTTGCCTTTTTACCTACTCATATCTACTTTATTGAAATGGGAAGTTGTATTTCAGAATCAATCTGTTTAGACCCTTGGGTTGCATGGGTTCGATTAATTGTTGTTCACCCTATTTTAATCTACTGGGCCTTTATCTACCGCAATTATAAGACAAAATGAACATTGAAATAGCGCGAGTCATTGTAGATTTTGGGGCAGTTGTCCTTATTTGGATGATTCAATTAATTGTTTATCCTAGTTTTTTATATTTCAGCGACAAAGATTTGATAAAATGGCATATACATTATACACAACTAGTAACATTTATTGTTGCTCCTATAATGTTTGCGCAAACAGGAATAATAGCATTTCAAATTTTAACCGAGTTTAATTGGTTGCATTTATTGTCTTCAATTATATGCGGCTTGCTTTGGTTACTTACCTTTTTCGAAGCAGTGCCTCTTCACCACAAAATTGATAAAAATGAAGAGCTAAAATCAAACTGCAAAAAGTTAGTTCAAATCAATAAAAAAAGGACTGCCTTGTGGACAATTCTTTTCATTACTTCTATTTTTCAGATTATTTATTAAGGATACAACCGTGCAGTTTTCCAATCGCTTGCACTACCTTCATAAATTATTCGATCGTGTAATCTACTTGGTCTACCCTGCCAAAATTCAAAATAACTTGGCACTAATTCAAAGCCTCCCCAAAAATCAGGTCTTGGAACTTCTTGTCCTTCAAATTGCTTTTCTAACGCAAGCAAGTTTTCTTTTAGTTTCTCCCTCGATTCAAGCTTCTCACTTTGAGTAGAAGCCCACGCTCCTATTTGACTCTTACGTGGTCGAGTTTTAAAGTAATCATCAGAAAGCTTTTCATCTAGTTTTTTAACTTCAACTTGCATTCGAATTTGTCGATCCATATCGGGCCAGAAAATATTCATCGCAGCTTTTGAATTACTTGCTAATTCAGATGCCTTTTTACTTCCATAGTTTGTATAAAAATGAATCGCCTTATCCGATATGTCACGAATTAATACAACTCGTGAATCTGGCTGATTATTTACTGAGGTTGACAAAACAAAAGCATTAGCATCCTTTATTTTCAGCTTTACAGCATCATCCAACCACACTTTTAATAAATCAAAAGGATTGAGTGGTACATCTTGTGCATCTAAAGTTCCATAATTGAAGTCCCTCCGTAGGTCTCTCATATCTTCTCTAATATTTTTCATCAACAGTCAATTTAGAATAACAACAGCTGAAACTGCCGTGTGTTTTCAGCAAATGTATCTATTCACTTTAAAAACATTGCCCAATTCTTGAGATAAATTATCAATTGCCTAGATTAAAATGTTTTCTTGTATCTTTTTATTCCGAATATTGTTGCAATGGATTTTGACCCTTTCAAAAAGAGAATTTCTGAATTAAACAAACTGTCTCCTGACCAAGGTAATATCTTAATTGCAGAACCATTCATGCAAGATGATTGCTTTAAGAGGAGTGTAGTTTACCTGTGTGAAAACAACGAAATGGGCACGGTAGGCTTCATATTAAGCGAAAAATTAAACCTCCAACTGAACGACCTTTTCAATGAACCATTGGCTTTCGATGCTGATTTGTTCATGGGCGGACCTGTTGAAGCACAAAATCTTTTTTTCTTGCATACTTGCAAAGAGTTAGATGGTGCATTAGAGGTAAAAGATGGGATTTTTTGGAGTGGAGACTTTGAACAGCTAAAAGAATATATGTTGATTGGAAAAATTCAGTCTCATGACATTCGATTTTTCTTAGGTTATGCCGGCTGGGATAAACAGCAGCTTATAGATGAATTAACTGCCGAAAATTGGCTCATTGGGTCGATACTAAAAGAAGAATTGTTCGATTTGGATTCAGAAAAAATTTGGAAAACTCAATTAACCAAGATGGGGAAAGAACAAGCGTTGATGGCTAAATTTCCTGATGATCCGAACTTAAACTAAAAACACCCTAAGCTGAAGACCAGCTATTCTATGATGTGATACTAAGTTTTGTTTACTACAACTGGTCAATCAGTTTTGACGATATTTTCTTGAAATACCGCTTTTTTGAATAGGATGAAACCCACTGAATACCTTTTAGTGAGTTGGTAAAAAAAATTTCTTCTGCCTGCTCTAAGTCTGAAAGCTCTAAAGAAGTCTGCTTTATTTCATAACCCAACTGACTCAATTTATAAATTATAACTCTGCGCATTACCCCTTCAATTGCTCCGTGTTTTAAATGCGGCGTATAAATCATATTGCCTTTGGTAATGAATAAGTTCGAAGACGTTCCTTCTACCAAATAACCATCTGTATCCAATAAAATAAGCTCTTCAAAATTAGATTCCGCTTTCTCCTTTGCGGCCATTACATATTGAATCGCATTGAGCGTTTTAAGTCCGGCAAATTGAGTTGGATAAATGGTCACATTTTGGGAGATACCTAACCTATACCCTTCCCTATTAAGAGTGTAATTGTCATCAGATAATCGGTCAGTTTCAATATAAAAGAAGACTTGATTAGATTCTGGAGCATATTTTCCCAAACCAGACCGCTGTGCTATCACTCTTAGCGTTGCGCCCCTTTCAATTTCATTCTTAATTAATAATTGTTCTATACATACTTTCAAAATTTCAATGTCTCCCGGCGAACAATTAATTTCCAAAGCGTTCAATCCTTTTTGCATCCTTTCCAAGTGGAATTCTAAATATTTCACCTTCCCCGAAACTACTCTTATAGATTCAAACACCCCGTCGCCAAATTTCATGGCTCTATTTAACCTAAAAATGGGTTTGTTTTCTTCGTAAAATTTATTGTCGTAACAGACGTAGTTGGAAAACATACTTAAAATTTTAAAAGATAAAAGATTTGATCAATGAATGAGAACAATGACTTTGGTGCGGCAATCAAAGTAAATACAATACCGAAAATTGCCCCGGCAATGTGTGCATCGTGGTTGATGTTTGTAGTGCTTTTTCGAGATTGGTAGTGCTCATAGGCTAAGTAACCAAATCCTACAATTATTGCAGGAATAGGAACCGGAATAAACATTAAGTATAAACTGCTACCGGGACTGAAAATAATGAATGAAAATAAAACTGCAGATACAGCACCAGAAGCACCAATTGAATGGTAGCTCGGATCATTTTTATGCTTGCGATACGAAGGTAATGCTGCAAATATGACTGAGCCTAGATACAGTAAAATAAAATAAAAAATTCCTTTAGAACCAAGATAGTATTCAAAATATTCTTGAACCCCGCCTCCGAAATTATATAAAACAAACATGTTGAAGAACAAGTGCATCCAATCTCCGTGTAAAAAAGCGTGCGTTACAAAACGGTAATATTCTTTTCTTTCTTCTAACCCGTATGGAGCAAAATCAAATCGATAAAAAAAATCGCGATTACTGAACGCGGGAATTGAGATAATACACGTTAAGATTATAATTATTATAGTTACCATAAAACTTAAAAAAGCTCGTCAAATAAAGATGGAGAGTCAGGGCTGTCTTTCTTCTTATCCGTTTTATTTGGGGCAGATTTTGATTTTAGACTCTCTTCTATAGGTTTTTCTTCTTTTGATTCTTCTATCTCCAAAGGTATATTTGTCGGCTCATCCAAATCTTTCATCACCTTTGGTTCAGCAAGAGTCTCATCATCATCATCATCATCTGCCTCCTCATCTAACTTTGTTTCTTCACTTTCTTCCTTTGATATTGGTTCAGGATAAAAGTTTTTCTCCAACTCTTCTAAAGGAACATTGATGATTTCTGCCGCTTGCTCTCCTACAATTCTATCGACAGATTTAATCTTATCATAACTCAGTTTATTCCCAAGCGCCTTCATTCCTTTTACAGAAATGAATTCTAATAAATCTAATTGCTCGTTCTCCTTTGCATCCTTTCCTCGTGGTTTTGCAAAATTAATGTCAATTACTGTGTGATGATCTGTTGAAACAAGCTCTAATAAACTCTTTTCGTGCTCAGTAATAAATAAAATCTTCTTGTCAGAATCATCCACTAAGAATCGTTTCACGTAAAAATCCTCTTTGTCACCATCAAAATAAATTGCTGTTACGGGCTTTCGCGGATTCCACTTTTCAATAACAATTAAATCATCATCAAAATGATTGGTAATTGCGGTATTGATTAACTTATAATGACCGGACTGCATAATAGTCAGGATTTTATCATCTGCTTTAAATTCTCCTAACAATTCACCTCTACCGTCAGTATTTAGCCGTTGAACGGTATCGTCAAACCAAATTTTACGCGCACTTAATGTAGAAGTTCCTTCTTCCTTCAACTTAATTTTACTTACTAAGTTTTTATTCAGAGTATTTCCTTTTGCCGCTCTTCCCTTAATGGCCAGGTCTGCAAAGTCAAAATCAAACTTCAACTTTTTTAATTTTGCTTTTGGTCGAAGTAGTACTTGAACTACCTCAGCTTCTCCATTTGGGTTTGCAGAAAAATAGAGCACCTTTGAACCGGATGTTCCAGCTGTTAAATCATACTCCTTGTCTCTGGTAATAGATGTTACAGCAAACCGCTTACTCATTGATTTACCAGATTTTCCATCTTGGTAAATCATGTTATAAGTAGTGCGTTTATCGCCTTTTTTCCAAACCGCAACGTGTATGATATTTTTGCCTACAAATGACTTCGATTGAATCTTCTGTACAATCATTTTACCGTCTTCTCTAAAAACAATAATATCATCTATGTCAGAACAATCAGCTACAAAATCCGACTCTGTTTTCTTTAATCCATGACCGATAAATCCTTCAGCCATGTTAACGTACAGCTTTGAATTTGCTACCGCTACCTTGGTTGCGTCGATGGTTTCAAACGACTTAATTTCTGTTTTACGCTCTCTGCCTTTTCCGTGTTTAGATTTAATTCGCTTAAAATAATCGATGGCAAACTCTGTCAAGTTTGCTAAGTTGTTATTGATTTCTTCAATCTCCTCCTCAATTCGCTTGATCAATTCATCTGCCTTGAAACTATCAAACTTAGAAATACGCTTAATTCGAATTTCCAATAAGCGATTGACATCGTTGTTTGTAACTTCTCTTAGCAAACTCTTATTGTATGATTTTAAGCCATCAAAAACAGCCTTAACAACCCCTTCTAAGGTTTCTTGCTCTTCAATGTCTCGGTAGATCTTATTTTCAATGAAAATTTTCTCTAAAGATGAAAAATGCCATTGCTCTTGCAATTCTGCCTTACGAATTTCCAATTCTCGCTTAAGCAACTCCTTTGTTTCATCCGTGCAAATCTTTAAGATGTTGTTCACCCCCATAAAGTGGGGCTTGTCGTCTTGTATCACACAAGAATTTGGCGAAACAGACACTTCGCAACCTGTAAAAGCATACAAGGCATCTATCGTTTTATCTGGCGAAACATTTGGTGGGAGGTGAATTAAAATCTCAACGTTCTCCGAAGTGTTATCTTCAATTTTCTTGATTTTAATTTTCCCTTTATCGTTGGCTTTAATTATGGTATCAATCAACGTAGTGGTTGTTGAACCAAAAGGCAATTCCGTAATAATTAAAGTCTTTTTATCCAGCTGAGCTACTTTTGCTCTTACTCGAATTCTACCTCCTCTTAAGCCATAGTTGTAATTTGAAAAGTCAGCCATTCCTCCAGTTAAAAAATCTGGTAAGATGTTTGTTTTCTTCCCTTTCAGGACAGCGATGGACGCGTCAATTAGTTCATTGAAGTTGTGCGGTAATATTTTACATGCCAAACCAACAGCAATACCTTCTACCCCTTGGGTTAATAGCAATGGGAATTTCATTGGTAAGGTAATTGGCTCTTTTCCACGACTATCGTAAGAACTTGCCCAATACGTTGTTTTGGCGTTAAAAGCTACATCTAAGGCAAATTTTGATAGGCGCACTTCAATGTATCTCGGAGCAGCTGCTCTATCTCCTGTTAAAATATTTCCCCAGTTACCTTGGCAATCGAGCATTAACTCTTTTTGCCCAATTTGAACCATGGCATCGCCAATAGAGGCATCTCCGTGGGGGTGATACTTCATGGTATTTCCAATAACGTTTGCCACCTTGTGATAGCGCCCATCATCTAATTCCTTCAATGAATGAAAAATACGACGTTGCACTGGCTTTAAACCATCGTTCACATGTGGTACAGCACGTTCCAAAATAACATACGACGCATAGTCCAGAAACCATTCATTGTACATTCCAGAAACCTGAATCACATTCTCCAATCCCTCTGAAACCTCATTGGTCTCATCAGCACCTTCTTTATTTTGCGCCTCTTGGTTTTTATTTTCGTCTTCCTTTTCTGCCATGCTACTAATTGTTAGGCTGCTGCCTCTTCTTGTTCCTCCTGTTCGTCTTCAATATCTAATTCTACTTTCAAGTTTTCAATAATAAATTCCTGTCGGTCTGGTGTGTTTTTACCCATGTAAAAACACAATAAATCCGCCACCGATTCTTTCCCGATAACCACCGGCTCTAGTCGCATATCTTCACCAATAAAGTTCTTGAATTCATCTGGCGAAATCTCTCCTAATCCCTTAAATCGTGTAATCTCTGCTTTGCCTTTCAGCGCATATATCGCATCGTTTTTCTCTTGTTGAGAATAGCAATAAAATGTCTGCTTTTTATCTCTAACTCTAAACAATGGAGTGGATAAAACGGACAAATGACCGTTCTTCACTAAGTCGGGGAAAAACTGCAAAAAGAAGGTAATCAACAACAATCGAATATGCATTCCATCAACATCTGCATCAGTTGCTAAAACTACTTTATTGTAGCGTAAATCGTCTAATCCATCTTCAATGCTTAAAGCTGCTTGCAATAAGTTAAACTCCTCATTTTCGTAAACAATTTTCTTAGTCAATCCGAAGCAGTTCAATGGCTTACCCTTCAAACTAAAAACCGCCTGAGTATTTACATCTCGCACTTTGGTAATTGAACCAGAAGCAGAATCTCCCTCCGTTATAAACAAAGTTGTTTCCTCTCTTCTTGCTTTCTTTTCTTCATTGAAATGCACTCGACAATCTCGTAACTTTCGGTTGTGCAACGAAACCTCCTTAGCTCTTTTTCTAGCCAATTTTTTAATTCCCGCTAAATCTTTACGCTCTCTTTCCGACTGCAAAATTTTACCTTGCAAGGCATTGGCAACTTCAGGATTCTTGTGCAAGAAATTATCCAAGTACTTTTTCAAGAAATCCATTACAAAAGCTCTCATTGAAGGTCCATCAGGCCCCACATCGTTAGAGCCTAATTTTGTTTTGGTTTGCGATTCAAATACAGGCTCCATTACTTTTACCGAAACAGCTGCAACAATAGAAGAGCGAACATCTACAGCGTCATATTCTTTTTGAAAATGATCACGAATGGTTTTTACCACCGCCTCTCTAAAAGCACCTTGATGCGTTCCACCTTGAGTGGTGTGCTGACCGTTTACAAAAGAATAATATTCTTCTCCGTAAGAATTTGTGTGTGTAATGGCTACCTCAATATCTTCACCTTCCAAGTGAATGATGGGATAAAGTGGCGTGTCGCTCATGTTCTTTTCCAACAAGTCGTACAATCCTCTTTCAGAAAAGTATTTCTCTCCGTTGAAAATAATGGTCAACCCTCTGTTTAGATATACGTAATTCCACAACATGCGCTCAATGTGCTGTGTTCTGAAGTGGTAATCCTTAAATATTTCTTCGTCAGGTGTAAAAACCACCTTCGTTCCTTTTCTTCTTGTGCTTACCTCAATCGGGCCATCCATGGTCAATTCTCCTCTAGAGAATTCAGCTACTTTGGTTTTATCGTCTCTATTTGATTCAATTTTAAAATAAGTAGAAAGTGCGTT
This sequence comes from Vicingaceae bacterium, assembly GCA_028245195.1. Classification (GTDB taxonomy): domain Bacteria; phylum Bacteroidota; class Bacteroidia; order Flavobacteriales_E; family Vicingaceae; genus NORP294. Next base: position 23,170 of record JAOKCF010000009.1, read on the forward strand.
TACTGCTTTAGTACCAACTCCGTTTAATCCAACCGATTTCTTAAAAGCTTTTGAATCGTATTTACCTCCGGTGTTGATTTTAGAAACCACATCTACTACTTTTCCCAGTGGAACTCCACGACCGTAATCTCTAACTTTTACCGTTTTGTCTTTTATGGAAACTTCAATAGTTCGTCCGTTACCCATCACAAACTCATCAATACAGTTATCGAGTACCTCTTTGATTAAAACGTAAATCCCGTCATCATAAGCTGTTCCGTCGCCCAACTTTCCAATGTACATGCCCGGGCGCATGCGAATGTGCTCCTTCCAATCGAGGGAGCGGATGTTGTCTTCCGTATATTCTACTTCTTCTGCCATAAAATTAAATGAAGCCTCTAAAATAGGTTGAATTGAAAGGGGTTTTGAAGAATTTACAAAGGACTTTTGAACAGTTTTTTGCACAAAAAAGAAAGCTATATTTTAAATGACAAATCTTGATTTCCGGGTATTTATTATTGCACTGACCGAAGAATTAAATGCCTAGACATAAGAAAGTGGTGTTATTGAAAAGTTGTGCTATATTGCGGTCATAATCTCAGTCCTTAATACATGAAGTTCGCAAAATACATCCTGATTATTTTTATTTTATTTTTTGGATACAGCACAACTATTAAAGCCCAAAAAGAACCTGATACCAATGCTAAAATAAAAGCGGTTTTTCTATACAATTTTACGAAGTACATAGAATGGCCAAAAGGCTCAATTGATGATCTTTTAAAATTGGAATTTACAATAATGCAGAGATGTACAGATTTTTAACAGAGATGGCAGCTGTAAAAAAAGTTGCTAACGGATCTTTTGAAGTTGTAAAGATTGAAACGTTAAGTGATATTGACAAGTCCTTTCAAAAGGTATATTATTAAATTTTCTAGCTAATATTTCAATAAGTAAGAAAATTACAAATAATGGGATAAGACCAAATCCCCCAACTTCTTCTGCTGAAATCCAAATAACCACCAAAGTAATTACCATAAATACTCAATACCTATATTTTACAATTAATCCCATTCTTAATAAAAATTAGTCTCTTACATCAGAATTAATTATATCTTATTTAAATGCATCCGCTTTTTAAGTTTAAATCTTAACCTACATGTACATCAACATCAATCAAGCTCATACCAACAAGTCTGTAACCTGCGAGCTATTGAGTTAATAACCCATTACCAACAAATCCATCTTACTTCATTTCTTATCTATAAGTTTACCTCCTATCTTTTGTTATGAATTCAAACCCTTCTTCCTTGAAAATTAAACGTTACGATTTATCGGACGATAAATCATTAAAAGCGTTTAGCGCTGCAGACGAACTAATCCTTGAATGTTCTTCGGAGCTGAGTTCTGAAGACAAATCACTTGGTATTTATAATGATCGGTTTGGTTATCTAAGTTGTCATTTAGCTGAATTAAACCCTTTAACGGTTTATACTAAAAAAAGTCAGTTAAATGCAATTACATCCAATTGCAAAACCAATGGACTTGATTTTGAAAACTATTGTGATCCACTCTCACCTTTAGCAAACAAGGTTGACCTAGCGCTACTAAAAGTTCCAAAGTCGTTGGCACTTTTTGAATTACACCTTCAGCATATTTCTGAAAACTCTGCCAAAAACGTGCAAGTAGTAATAGGCTTTATGACACGGCATTTCAGTCCAAAAATGATTGAAATTGCCGGAAAGTATTTTGAAACAGTGGAACAAAGCCGAGCTATTAAGAAGGCAAGAACGGCTACTTTATCAGGTAAGAAAAAAATTGAAAAAGTAAACTTACTCGACTCCTTAGAGTTTAACAATGACATCTATCAGCAGTATTGGGGTATTTTCTCAGCCAAGCACATTGATTACGCCACTCAATACTTTTTGAAACACCTAAAAGTGGATTCGGAAGATCAAAATATTTTAGATTTAGCCTCTGGAAATGGAGTTATTGCCAAGGAAATTTTAAAGAAATTACCTCAATCTACTTTCCACTTAGTTGATGATTCTTATTTGGCAGTGGAGTCGGCAAAGTTGAATATCAGCGGAGAAAATGTGCACCATTATTTCGAAAACAGTTTATCTAACTTCAAGAAACATGCGTTCGATTTAATTGTAAGCAATCCGCCTTTTCATTTTGAGCATGAAATAAACATTCAAATCCCTATTCAATTATTTAAGGAATGTTTTCGCTGTTTGAAACCTGGAGGAAGCCTGCAAATTGTATCAAATAATCATCTTAATTACAGCAATCAGTTAAAAACAATTTTCCCGAAAGTTGAAATAATAGCACAAAACGAGAACTTTGTGGTAATTAAGTGCGTGAAATAAACAAGGTCATTAACGCTGATAATTCACTGTTGAGTTATCAGATTAAAACCTCTAGAAGAAAAAGCAATTTAACTCTAAAATGATTTAAAATGGGAGATACACGTTTGGTAAAATTTTTATTATTAGTTGGGGTCGCAGCAGTTCTTAGTGGAATTTATTTTATAGTTAAAGGAGACTCAGTAAAAGGAACAACTAACCTTGTAATTGGCCTATTTGTTATTCTATTAAGTAGAAAGCAGATTAAAGACAACAACAGCAAGTAAGATTTCGGGACTCTAGGTGGAGAAAAAACACCAATGACCCCATCTCTATACTATTCATTATCAACCGCAGATAATCTAATTTACTTAGCAAAGATTAACACTTTACCGATGAGCCATTTTAAGCCTGATAATTACATTTGAGACAGTTTATCCACCTAAATTATAAAGCCGATGGTCAGTATATCATTTCTCATTTAAAAGAAATTTAGAGCAACTTTCTGATAAGGTGCATCGAGAAACTGTTTTATTTTCAAACTTTGAGAAACTATTTAAACAGAATCAATTGCAAAACAAGAAACTCTGCGGTTACTTTGGATTATATCATGTCTTCCAATATCGAGTAAATGGGTCGAATCCTTTGGCTTCTCAAATCCGAGCATCTGAATTAAACTTAGAAGGCAAAATACTGTCCATCAACTTTATGATGAACGACAGTTACATGGTTATTCCAAGTAATGAGTTACCTGAATATATGCGAGAAGCAGGCGAATACACAAGAATGCCAATTAGCGCAGACAATATGCTTTTCATGTATTTAGTAGGCATCAAGGATTTTAAACGAATGACCTCAGAAAATTATAAATCGATGGTAAAACTAAGTTCAGACGATAGCCCCTATTCAAATACAATAAGAGCTAGATAAAGCGATTCAATTACTACCAGTAACCGATTTATTAGAATTTGATGATAAAGGAAAGCCTTATACTCAGTACTCTATTTTGTTAGAAATTCTGATTAGGCACAACCAATGGAGTCAAAATAAATGAAACATCCGTTTTCTGAAATTTCAGTTAAGTAGAATTTAAGTATAATGTGAATTAAACAACCTCTGATTTTAATAATTTGTTCCCAACACGAGAACATTAAAATACTTACTTTCGGTAACTTAAGCTGTAAATTTAATACCAATCCTTAAATGTGTTGAACATGAAACAATTCGTACTTTCTTTTTTATTAGCGGTTACACTTTTTCCTTTGGGCAAACAACAGCATATCGTGCTTTTCCCGACAGTAATGCCATCTGGAACTTTCACTTTCAAGCAAATTGCTTTGCAAACGGCACTGGTAATGAATATTGTTCCATCGCTTATTCTGGAGATACGCTAATCAATAACCTAACCTATATCAAACTAACAACACCTGGCGTTCTATCTTTCTCAACAGGCACTTGTGGCGGAATTATTATAGGTTATAAAGGAGCAATTAGGCAAGACATACTTAACAGAAAAGTTTTTTACATTCCACCAACAGATAGCACCGATCAACTACTTTACGACTTTACCATGCAAGTTGGCGAAACGGTGCAAGGGTATATTCAAAGTACGGGACTTCAAACAGAAACCGTTCAATCCATTGACTCTGTTTTGGTTGGAACTGTAAATCACAAAAGGTGGACAATTAATACTTACTACAACATTTACTTTATTGAAGGTATTGGTTCTACTTACTGACTTTTTGCAAGGACTCCTATCTACCCAAGCGATTTCCCTGATTATTCTCTCACTTGTTTTCAAGAAATTTGGCGAACAATTTACCCTAGCTCCGTTGCCAGTTGTCAATTAATTACTTTTACAAATCCGATTAAACAATCTGAACAACAAATTCAAATATTCCCGAACGAACCAATGGCTCTTTCACCATAGACATTGGCAATGCCGAAGTAAGAGAGCTAAAATTGATAGATATCTTTGGCAATGTTCTAATGCCCCAAAATTCAATTAACCAAAACACAATCAATGTAGATCACCTAGAAAGTGGTATTTACTTTCTAACCATACTTCATAAAAATAATACCAAATCGGTAAGAAAGATAATTAGTAACCCTTGAAAAAGAGTCAGAGTCTAAATCGTAACAAGCTATTTGTCCTGCCACATGCGGCTTACTGTTTATTAAAACATAAAACTCAATTACAGCGCATTGAAGACTAGGAATAACTAAGCTTTACCTACTTAATGATAAATGCCTTAAATTAGTATTTTAAAATGCTACTACTTTGAAAAAGAATCACTGGAAACTTTTTACACTTTGCTATTGTATAATTTCCATTTTCATGGTCTTTTACTTTAATGGTGCAGGAAAAGAAGCCGATAGCATCAATCATTTTTTATATGCTCAATACGCTCCCTTTCATCCTGAGTTGTACGTCAATCATTGGGCTAAACCGTTGTTTACTTTCTTGGCTTCACCTTTTGCACAGTTTGGCTTAATAGGAATCAAGCTATTCAACATTCTATGTGTTTTTGGCGCTTCATATTTCACCTTCAAAATTGTATCAAAACTCAGATTCAAACAAGCTGTGTTGGCTCCCATATTCTATTTTAGCTTCCCCATAAGTTTTGTGACCACCTTTTCGGGCTTAACTGAACCATTGAGTGCATTTATGTTAATAGGATCCATCTATTTATTCCAGCACAAAAAGTACCTCACCTGCGCTCTTCTCATCTCACTAACTCCGTTTGTGCGTTCAGAGGGTTTAATTTTCTTAGCTGTTTTTGCCTTTTTCTTCATCTATCTAAAAAATTGGAAAGCATTGGCATTACTTTCCTTTGGCCACATTGTTTATTCCATGATTGGTTATTTTCATTATCAAGAGATCCTTTGGGTATTCACTAAAATTCCATATGCCCATTTAAGTTCGCATTATGGGAGTGGTAGCCTCTTCCATTTTGCAGAAAAACTAAACTATTTGATGGGAATCCCACTGCTTGTCTTCTTCATTTTGGGAACCATTAGAATCTTGGCGGGATGGAAACGAATGAGGATAGCAAGTCGGTTAGTCATGATTCTATTCCTATCGTTCTTTATCGCCCATAGCCTCTTTTGGTACCTTGAAATTTTTAATTCCATGGGTCTAAAAAGAGTATTTGCCGCAATTACTCCCTTAATGGCAATTATTGCTCTTTTTGGTTTTGACTTGTTCAACAAAATCATTGTTGACTCTTCACGCAAGGGCTTAATGGCAATCAGCCTTCTTTTAATATTTGTATTTCCTTTTACTTCCAATCCTGCTGCTGTTGATTGGAATGACTTAAACTTAACTGACGCTCAAGAGAACGCAAGATCAGTTGCCGCCTACTTAAAAGAAAAGGGGGAAGTAAACAATCGTTTTATTTACACGGATCCATATTTAAGTTACGCCCTGAAAGTAGATCCTTTCGATGGAGAAAAACATCAGATTTTAGCTCAAAACGAAGGTATAGTTAGTCCTACATTAAAAAGTGGAGATCTTATTATTTGGGACAACTGGCATTCTGTAGTCGACTATGGTGTATCGCCTGACATGTTATCCAACTTGGAGTTTATCGAGGGATTCAGCCAGGAAAAATCAATTTATAAAATCTACCGAAAGGAATGATTAAACGTTAAATTTAAAGTGCATTACATCACCATCTTGGACAATATATTCTTTCCCTTCCATGTTCATCTTACCTGCTTCTTTAGCTGCTTGCTCCGAACCTAGTTCCACCCAGTCGTTAAACTTAATTACTTCCGCTTTAATAAAACCTCGTTCAAAATCACCGTGAATTACTCCGGCTGCTTGTGGAGCAGTAAAACCTTTCTTAATCGTCCACGCTCTCACTTCCTTTTTACCGGCAGTGAAATAAGTCTCTAAGTTCAACAGTGTATATGCAGCCTTAATTAATTTATTTACACCAGGCTCGCTTAAACCTGCATCTTCTAAAAACTCCTTTCGTTCTTCCGGGTCTTCTAACTCTGCAATGTCGGCTTCTAAACCAGCTGCAACCATCAACACCATTGCATCTTCGTCCTTAACTGCTGCTTTAACTGCCTCAATATGTTTGTTTCCATTTGCAATTGAACCTTCATCAACGTTGCATAAATACAACACCGGCTTCGCAGTTAATAAGAACAAGTCAGCTACTTCTTTTTTATCATCATCGCGTAACTCAATTGACCTGGCAGATTTTCCGTCTTCAAAATGATTTTTATACTGATCTAAAATTCCCTGAGACTTTAGTGCTGATTTGTCCCCTGTCTTTGCAGCTCTCTTTATCTTCTCTAACTTCTTCTCTACAGCTTCTAAATCTTTTAAAATTAGCTCATAATCAATGGTTTCTTTATCTCTAACTGGATCAATGGAACCGTCTACGTGAACAATATTCCCATCGTCAAAACACCTCAGCACATGAATAATTGCATCCGTTTCTCTAATGTTCCCCAGGAATTTATTCCCCAATCCTTCGCCTTTACTAGCACCTTTAACCAAACCTGCTATATCAACAATATCAATTGTAGTAGGCTGAACATTCTCGGGCTCAACGATATCTGCCAACTTATTCAAACGTTCGTCAGGAACAGTTATAACACCAATGTTTGGCTCAATAGTACAAAAGGGAAAGTTTGCCGATTGCGCTTTTGCATTTGACAAACAATTAAATAAGGTCGATTTTCCAACGTTTGGAAGTCCTACTATACCGCACTTTAAAGCCATAACATTTGTTTTTTGGGGCGGTAAAGATAGCTATACTATTTCTTACATAGAGGCAGGTATTAAAAATATGAATTCAAAAAAAATCATGAAGTATTTTACAAAGTTCGTTTCAAAACCAAAACGGATTTAATACTGATTTTTAACCATCTAACTCTTATCAATTTTTATTAACATTCCTTAGCAATTCTTTTAAATTCGGTTATTTTTGAGTCTTACAAAAAACTACCACCTCCATGGCTTCAATTCAAGAATTAGAAAACACTGCATCGCAAGTTCGACGTGACATTTTAAGAATGGTTCACGCCGTAAATTCAGGTCACCCGGGTGGGTCCTTGGGTTGTGCAGACTACTTTACTGCCTTGTATTTTGAAATCATGGATTACTCCGCTGACTTTAAAATGGATGGTAAAAACGAAGACTTATGTTTCTTGTCAAATGGACATATTTCTCCTGTTTGGTATAGTGTTTTAGCTAGAAGTGGTTTTTTCCCAATTACCGAGTTAAGTACATTTAGAAAAATTGATTCAAGATTACAAGGTCATCCTACAACACACGAAGGATTGCCAGGTATTAGAATAGCTTCAGGTTCTTTAGGCCAAGGAATGTCTGCAGCCATTGGAGCTGCCATGGCTAAAAAAATGAATGGCGATACCAAAACGGTTTATTGTTTGCATGGAGATGGAGAATTGCAAGAAGGACAGATTTGGGAAGCTGCTATGTTTGCTTCACATAACAAAGTAGACAACTTGATTTGCACGGTAGATTATAACAAACGTCAAATTGATGGGGATACAGATGATGTACTTTCTTTAGGAAACTTGAGAGCCAAATTTGAAGCTTTCGGTTGGGACGTAATGGAAATGGAAGGCAATAACATGGAAGCTACTGTAAGTGGCTTAAAAGAGGCTAAGGCTAAAACAGGAAACGGAAAACCTATTTGCATTCTAATGACAACTGAAATGGGAGCAGGTGTTGACTTTATGATGGGATCACATAAATGGCATGGTGTTGCTCCAAACGACGAGCAATTGAAAGATGCATTAAGTCAATTAACCGAAACCGCAGAAGACTACTAAAGGGTATGGTTATTGTTTTAAGCAACACTTAATCAATAAAACTAAAGCATGAGCGTTTTAAAAAATATCGCCCTTCTTTTCATATTTATGTTTTCTTTTGCTCTTGCAGAAGCACAAACAGCACCTCAAAAAACAAGAATACTTTTTGTTTTTGATGCTTCTCAAAGCATGTATGGAAGGTGGGACAATGGTCAAAAAATACAAATTGCAATAAGACTTTTACGGGAGATTGTAGATAGTCTTAAAACGGCAGAAAACGTAGAAGTTGCACTTAGAGTTTACGGTCACCAAAACAATGTAACCTCCGATGGCAGGAATTGTAAGGACACAAAACTAGAGGTTCCTTTTTCTGCTAAGAACCACGAGAAGATTATAGAACGACTCGGATCAATTCGACCGAAAGGAACTACTCTTATCGCTTACTCATTGGAGCAGGCTGCCTATGATTTTCCAGATGATAAAAATGCTAGAAATGTGATAATTTTGATTACTGATGGCATTGAAGAATGCGACGGTGATCCTTGTGCTGTTTCATTGGCACTCCAAAAACGAGGTGTTGTGCTAAAACCCTTTATTATTGGAATGGGATTGGAACCTGAAGTAATAGATGCTTTTAAATGTGTAGGAAATTATTATGATGCCACTTCCGAAGCAACCTTCAAAGACGTGTTAGGAATTGTAATCTCTCAAGCGTTAAACAATACTACGGCACAAGTAAATTTACTAGACGAACTAAATCGCCCTTCAGAAACGAATGTTCCGATAACGTTCTACGATTCATTTTCGAAACAAGTCAGATACAATTTTGTGCATACAATAGATAGCAGAGGAAACCCTGACACTTTACCTATTGACCCACTTGGTTCCTATGACTTAGTTGTTCATACAATACCTCCAGTGGGGAAGAAAGGCGTTAAATTAGTCGCAGGCAAACACACTACTATAGCAATAGATGCGCCGCAAGGTCAATTAGAATTAAAAATGAACGGCTACAATGAATATAAAGATTTGAAGGCTATTGTTAGAAAAGAAAAGGAACAGGAAGTTTTGGTGGTTCAAGACTTTGAAAATATTCAAAAGTACATTACGGGAAAATACGATCTAGAAATTTTGACCTTACCTAGAACATATATTGAAGGGTTAAATATAGTGCAAAGTAGAACTACAACTGTTGAAATACCACAGGCAGGTTTGGCAACAATCGCTATGAGCGCAAAAGGTTACGGTAGTATTTTTCAACTAAAGGGTGAAGAGTTAGTATGGGTGTGTAATTTAAATTCTATCAGCGCCCGTCAATCCATTGTACTGCAACCAGGATCTTACAAAGTAATTTTTCGTCCTATAAATTCGCGGTTAAGTATTTATACAAAGGAAGAATCATTTGAAATAGAATCGGGACAAAGTTCCCAAGTAAAACTATAAGCATGGCAAAATACGAATACACTGAAATGAAAGACACAAGATCTGGTTTCGGAGATGGCTTACTAGAAGCTGGGAAACGAAACAAAAATGTCGTAGCGCTCTGCGCTGACTTGACCGGTTCTTTAAAGATGAATGATTTTAAAGATGCCTTCCCAGATCGATTTATTCAAGCAGGTATTGCAGAAGCAAATATGATGGGAGTTGCTGCAGGTTTAACTATTGGCGGTAAAATTCCATTTACAGGCACGTTCGCCAATTTTTCTACCGGAAGAGTTTACGATCAGATTCGTCAATCTATAGCTTACAGCGGAAAAAATGTAAAAATAGCAGCTTCTCATGCTGGTTTAACATTAGGCGAGGACGGTGCAACACACCAAATTTTAGAAGATATTGGCTTAATGAAAATGTTGCCGGGAATGGTTGTAATTAATCCTTGTGATTACGAACAAACGAAAGCAGCAACAATTGCCATTGCGGAATTCGACGGACCCGTTTATTTGAGATTTGGTAGACCAAAATGGCCTGTATTCACTCCTGCAAATCAAAAGTTTGAAATTGGAAAGGCTGTTACTTTTCAAGAAGGAAATAATGTAACAATCATTGCCACAGGACATTGTGTTTGGGAAAGCTTAAAAGCTGCAGAAGAATTAGAAGCCGAAGGATTGAGCGTTGAAGTAATAAACATTCACACAATAAAACCATTAGATAACGACGCTATTTTGAAGTCTGCTGCTAAAACAGGTCGAGTGGTTACTGCCGAGGAACATCAAATGAACGGAGGTTTAGGAGATTCTGTTGCGCAATTATTGGCAAGAAACAACCCAACACCAATAGAATATGTAGCAGTGGATGATAGCTTTGGGGAAAGTGGAAAACCTGAAGAGTTGTTTGAAAAATACGGCCTAGGCAAGAGTAGTATTGTAGCCGCTGTAAAACGAGTAATGAAACGCTAGAAAAAATAAATTGCAAACAAAAAGGTGAGCTCAATGAGCTCCCCTTTTTGTTTCAGATATATCTGTATTCATTTTAAACACTTAAAATAGTCAAACGGCTCGTGACAATCGTTACATTGAAACAACGCTTTACACGCTGTTGATCCAAAACGACTAACCATTTTTGTGTTTATAGAGCCACAGTTAGTGCAATTAATGGTATTTGCTTCACCTAATAATGCAGCTTTATCTACTTCCGCAGTTCGTGGAGCCGCAATACCATAATCTTCCAATGATTTTCTACCTCTTTCTGTAATCCAATCGGTTGTCCATGCGGGTGCTAAAACAAGATTTATTTTAGCTTTCAAGCCTTCTTTTTCAAAAGCAGAAACGATATCGTCACCAATGGTGTCCATGGCAGGACAACCAGAATATGTTGGGGTAATATCAATAAGGTACGCGTTATCAAGTAATTCAACTTTGCGTACTATTCCCATATCCATAATAGACAACACAGGAATCTCAGGATCGCTAACAGATGTTAAAAGTTCTTCTATTTTTGTTGAGACGCCTAACATCTTACCATTTCATATTTGGATAGGCTCTTTGCATGTATTGAAATTCAGCCAATATAAATCCCATATTTTCTGAATGCATGCCAGTTTTTGCACCATATTGAAAAACAGTTTCCTCAGGTAAACTCAACGTAGCCTCTTGTAATAATGAAGTTACACGCTCTAAATAAATTGGCTTTAGCTGATCTAAATCAGGTCCTACTCCGCTATCTGCTGCCCAAGATTCTATTTCTGTGGCTTTAAACAACTCCATGCTATATCTCCATAAGATATTAACTGCAGTTTGCATCTTTGCATGACTTTCTTCTGTTCCATCTCCAAGTCGTTTCACCCAAGTAGATGAAAAATCTACGTGATAGTCTACTTCTTTAATTGATTTTTTAGCAATAGCAACCAACGTTTCATTCTTACTTTTCATCAATTCGTTTAATACCAATTGATGGTATACGTCAAAAAAGAATTGACGAACAATTACATGCGCAAAATCCTCATTTGGCTGCTCTACTAGGTACGTGTTTTTGTATTCGTGTTCATAACGTAACATGGCCACACTATCTTCCGTTGCATCCCCTCCTTTTATCTGAGCAGCTGCTTGAAAGTAATTTCTAACTTGTCCAAAGAGATCTAAAGATATATTGGTTAATGCTATATCTGTCTCCAATTCAGCAGCATGTCCACATAACTCTCCTAATCGTTGACCTAAAATCATGGAGTTATCCCCCAAGTGCAATAAGTAGTCGTATAATTTTTCTTGTAACATAAATTACATGTGTTTTATTTCGTCCGGTAATTCGTAAAATGTTGGATGACGATATACTTTATCGGCAGCTGGCTCAAACATTTCACCATTTTTCTCTGGATTAGATGCGGTTATGTGCTTCGATTCAACCACCCAGATACTTACACCTTCTTGTCTTCTGGTGTAAACGTCTCTGGCATTTTGAATTGCCATTTCCTCATCTGCTGCATGCAAACTACCACAATGCCGATGCTCTAAACCGTTCTTACTTCTGATAAATATTTCCCATATGGGCCATTCTTTGTTCATCTTTTTAAGAATTAATTTATGCTGTTTTCTTTGCTCTTTTTTCTGCTTGTTTGTCGGCATAAGCTGAAGCTCCATCTCTCACCCACTTACCTTCATCCCATGCTTCATTTCTGTCCTTCAAACGCTTTTCATTCATCAAGCCATTTCCTTTTACTACGTCCCAAAATTCATCCCAATCAATAGTTCCAAAGTCGTAGTGTCCTGTTTCATCATTCCATTTCAAATCTTTATCAGGAACTGTAAGTCCCAAAATTTCTACTTGAGGAACTGTTTGATCAACAAACTGCTGACGCAATTCATCGTTCGTTTTCTTTTTAATTTTCCACTTCATTGATTGCTCTGTGTTGGGAGACTCCTCATCTCTTGGTCCAAACATCATCATACTCGGCCACCACCATCTATTCAATGCATCTTGAGACATTGCTTTTTGAGCTTCCGTTCCATTGCACAATGATAGCATAATCTCATATCCCTGTCTCTGGTGAAAACTTTCCTCTTTACAAATACGCACCATTGCTCGAGCATAAGGTCCATAAGAAGTCTTCGTTAGCATTACCTGATTAATAATTGCAGCGCCATCAACTAACCAACCTACAGCTCCCATATCTGCCCAAGATACAGTAGGATAGTTAAAAATACTAGAGTATTTTGCTCGTCCTGAATTTAATTGCTCGTTCAACTCCTCCCTGCTTATTCCAAGTGTTTCAGCTGCACTGTATAAATACAATCCATGTCCTGCCTCATCTTGAACTTTTGCCAATAATGCTACTTTTCGTCTCAATGAAGGTGCTCTGGAAATCCAATTCCCTTCTGGTAACATGCCTACAACTTCCGAGTGAGCATGTTGAGAAATTTGACGAATGTGCGTTTTACGGTATTTCTCCGGCATCCAATCTTTCGCCTCAATATTTTCACCGCTATCAATTCGGTTTTGAAATTGATCTTCTAGACTTAATGTTTTATTTTCCATAACTTAAATTCTTTAACTGTCGAAATCGACTACAATTTTACTTGACTTTGGTACGGCTTGGCAAGTTAAAATATATCCATGTTCTACTTCTTCTTTTTCTAAGGCATAATTTACGTTCATTGGTGCATCGCCTTCAACCAACTTGGCTTTACACGTGCAGCAAACTCCACCTTTACAAGCAAAAGGTAAATCAGCATTGTTTCGAAGTGCCGCATCCAAAATGTTTTCACCATTTTGAGTAATTGTAAATGAAACTTGCACTCCATTTCTTATAATTGAAACGTCTGAAATGTCCTTGTTGTTCGTATCAAACACTTTCTTTTTTACACCTTTGGTTGGTGTACCAAATAATTCAAAATGAACTTTAGATTCTTCAACACCTTGTGCATATAAAAAATCTCGAATCATAAAAATCATTTCAGTTGGCCCACAAATGAAAAACTCATCGACAGAATTAAAGTCAATTATTTTTTCTGAAATGGTTTGGAGTTTCTCTTCCGTAAAGCGACCATTAAACAAAGGTGCATCCCTCATTTCCTTTGTTAAGAAATGATACAACTCGTATCGACTTATAAATTGATTTTTTAACCCCTCAATCTCCTCTCGCAAAATCATCGACTGCACAGATTGATTTAAATAAAACAAACTAAAGGTTGATTCCGGCTCTTGATTAAGATGTGTTTTTATGATGGAGTGAATTGGAGTAATTCCACTTCCAGCTGCAAGTGCAACATACCGTTTCTTTTTCTTTGGGTTTACTTCGGTAAAAAAACGACCATTTGGTGGCATTACCTTAATTGTATCACCCGCTTTCAGCACATCATTAACAAAAGTTGAAAAACGACCGTCCTGAATCTTTTTAACAGCAACTTGCCATTGGTTATCAATCGGACTGCTGCATAAGGAATAAGATCTTCGAACTTCTTCTCCATTAATGACTGCTTTTAACGTCAAGTACTGACCCTGCTTATAAGCAAAAGTCTCTTTTAATTCATCGGATATTTCAAAGGTAACAACCGAACAGTCAGCAGTTGTTTTATATATTTCACTTACTTGAATGGTATAAAACTGTTGAGACATAGTTATTTTTATAGTACCTAACAAAGATAATTAAAGATGTTCTTCCTCAAATGATAATTATCAGTTTTTAAGTGTTTCTAAATAGTGGACTCTCCGTTCAAGTCCGTGGTTAAGTATGAAGTCATCACATCGAAGAAGTCTTGCAATATTTTATATCCTTCAATAACTTTCCTTTTAAAGTCATCTGCTAGGACTTCTTGATCTATAAATTTATGCATCACATAAAAACTTTTATACCGCAACAGGTCAATGTTAGGGTCTTCTTTGTCAAACCCTCGAGGCGCTGTTTTCAATTGTTCGCCAAGTAATTGATGGTAGTACTTTTTAAATTTCTGATCGGCCAATACTTGCCTTAATGGATTGGCATCCAATTCAATTTGTTTACGAATCAAGTTTAAGTCATCAGTATTTGGCTGATAAAACCCTCCTCCAATAATAGTTTCACCAGGACTAACGCTAAAGAAATACCCCCCTCTCCTATCTGCCCCTTCTCTGGCAAAAGATCCACTTCGGTTTGTCTTATATGGGTCTTTGTTTTTCGAAAATCGCACATCTCTATAAATTCGGTACAAACTCTTCTTACCAGTTGCCGTTGAAATCGAATCAAACTTATTCAACTCCTCAATAATGGACTCCGCGAAAATGTACATCTCTTTATGTGATTTTTCATACCGCGGCTTATTTTCTGTAAACCAATCTCTATTATTATTTGCTGTTAAGTCGTTTAAAAAATCAAAAGTATATTGAGTTATAGGTGCCATATTACAAGTATAATTAGGTTTGATGTAAGATAAAAACTGAAAGCATAATTATAACTAAAAAAAATCAACTCGACCTTGGGTTCTAAAATTCTTAGAATCGTATTTTTAGTTTTTGGAAACTAAAATAGTAAAAGCCAAACTTGGCTCTTTTTAATCAAACCTCAGGGGGTATCATTTTCTCATACCTAAAACTATTTCAGAATACTTAATCAAAGGGAAAGATCGGCGAGTTATAGTTTTATTCAATAATGAGATTAAGAATCACTGTGCTATCATGTCCTCTCAAGAAGGTCCTTTCATTATGCTAAACAAGGGAATAGTTAAACAACTAAAGATCAATACAGGCGATGTAGTAAAGTTAGAAATTGTGAGGGACACCTCAGAATATGGCATGCCAATTTGTGAAGAGTTTGAAGCAGTCATTTTTAGGGACGAGGTTGTATTCAATTATTTTCAAGCCTTAACTCCGGGCAAACAACGCAATTTGATTCACCTGGTGAAAAAAATTAAAAACCCGGATATTAAGATCAATATGTCTATGACTATTGCGAAACATTAAATAGAAACTCGAGGAACCATAGATTTCAAAGGACTTAATCAAAAAATTCAATCAAAGAACACGAATTAATTAATAATTACAGAGTCTTTTTTATTAGTAAGTATCTGTAATTATCTGTTTTTATGTTATTTAATGTGTTTTATCGATTTTACATGTACCTACATCTATATTCAAAATTAAACTTATGTTTGCAAATATTAATAAACAACAAAAGATGAAAAAATTATTTAAACCTGGATTAAGCATAATTGCAATTGCAACTATGGTAGCTTGTGGCGGTGCCGCTGACAAATCAAAAGAAGTTTCTGAAGAAACAGAAGTAATAGTAGAAGAAGTGACTGAAGAGACTGTTAACGTAAATGCTAACGAAAGTAGCGTTATGTGGATGGGACAAATTATCGGAGGTATCAAATCTCACAACGGAACAGTAAAAGTAACTGAGGGATTACTTACATTGAAAGGTGATGAAATCGTTGCAGGAAATTTTACTGTAGACTTGACATCAATGAATCCTGTAGATTCTAATTACACGGAAGATCAGCCTTCTGAAAAGTTAGTTGGACACTTAAGTTCAGGTGATTTCTTTATGACAGATTCATTTCCAACTGCATCTTTTGTAGTTACAAGTGCTGATATGGCCGCGATGACTGTTACAGGTGATTTAACTGTAAGAGGTGTAACTAACTCTGAAACAATTAACGATGTAGCAGTTGATACTGAAGCTGGAACTGCTATTGGTTCATTAACATTTGACAGACAAAAATACAATGTAGCTTTTTCTACAGGAGCTAAAGATTTTGTTTTATCTGACGATATTGAGTTGACAATCAACTTGAAGATGTAAGCTAGTCTTTTTTTTAAGCAGCTTCAAAAAACTAAAATCCCCATGTGATTTCGCTCTCATGGGGATTTTTGTAGTACAAAAATCCCTGCAAGTATTTGCGTATCTTGCAACCTCTAATAAAGAATCGGCAGAAAAAAAGTGTTGGTTCTATTTTCACAATAACCAACATATGAAATTTAAAGACTTCGATTTTACCGAAGAAATGCTTCAAGGCCTAGATGCTATGCGTTTCGAAGAACCAACTCCAGTACAAGAACAAGCGATTCCAATAATTCAAAAAGGAAATGATGTAATCGCAGTAGCCCAAACAGGAACAGGAAAAACTGCTGCTTTCCTATTGCCTATTTTAAACAAAATTCAACGCTCAGGAGGTGGAAATTTAAACACCTTAATTCTTGCTCCTACTAGAGAATTGGCCATGCAAATTGACCAACAAATGGAGGGCTTCTCGTATTTCACGGGAACATCTTCTATTGCTATTTATGGCGGCGGAACCGGCTCTTCTTTTGAAGCTGAAAGACTCGCCTTAACTCAAGGTGCTGATTTAATTGTTGCGACTCCAGGTCGTTTGTTATCGCACTTGAATTTGAAGTACGTAAAGATTGACCAATTAGAGCATTTCATTTTGGATGAAGCGGATCGTATGATGGATATGGGTTTTTCAGAAGACATTCAAAAGATTTCGGAATACCTCCCAAAAAAGAGGCAAAACATTATGTTTTCTGCTACAATGCCGGCGAAAATTAGAAATTTAGCAAAGGCAATAATGAATGACCCTGAAGAGGTGAACATTGCTATTTCTACAACTGCAGAAGGTATTACGCAGCTGGCATACAATGCACATGACAATCAGAAAATTCCTTTGCTTCAGCACTTGTTAAAAGACAAACAAGATTTGAGCAGTATCATCATTTTTACCTCAAGAAAATCGAACGTAAAAGACATTGTTCGTGACTTGAAAAAGCTAAAAATGGATGCAGCAGGTATTTCTTCTGACCTAAGTCAAGATGAACGAGAAGAAGTACTGAGAATGTTTAGAAATAAAAGACTCAGAATTTTAGTCGGTACAGATATTATTTCTCGTGGAATTGACATTGACTCTATTGACATGGTCATCAATTACGACGTACCAAACGACCCTGAAGATTACGTTCACAGAGTTGGTAGAACGGCAAGAGCAAAATCTACAGGAACCGCACTAACATTCATTGATGGTAGAGGGCAACAAGATTTTCAAAAAATTGAAGAATTAATTAAGAAGGAAGTTGAAAAACTACCCAACCCTGAGCACATTGGTGAAGGACCGACTTTTAAGCCTGGAAGTTCAAGAGGTGGGAATAGTCATTCCCGCGGAAACAACAATGCCGGTGGTGGTAGAAAGACATATAATAAAAAGAAACCATTTGACAAGGGAAAGTCAAAAAGTGGTGAAACTAAAGCGAATACTGATTCAACTAAGACAGAAGTAAAAAAGAAGTTTTACCCAAAGAGACCTCCAACACAGACTGGGCATTTACAAAAAGATTAAACCTTTGTCCTTTTTTGATAAAGGACAAAATAAATTCTAAGAAAATAGTTGATCGAATTTAAACACTTCACTCAACCTCGCTCCTTTCTCAGTATCCTTCAAGGTGATAATTTCATTTTGAGCATCGTGCTCTAAAAACAAATATAAATCTTCGTCGATTGCTTTCTTGTAAAATCGTTTTCGATCTTCTAAAGTTAAAAGAGGTCTAGTATCGTAACCCATAACATAGGGCATTGGAATGTGACCTGCTGAAGGTAAAAGGTCTGCCATAAACGCCATCTTTTTCCCTTGGTAATTCAACAATGGAATCATCATCGCATCGGTATGCCCGTCGGCATAAAATATATCGAAGAAATCGAATCCGTCTTCTACAAACTTCAACTGCCCAAATTCTTGCATCGGCAAAATGTTCTCCCTTAAAAAGGATGCTTTCTCTCTATCGTTCGGCTGCGTAGCCCATTGCCAATGCTTTTTATTACTCCAATAGGTGGCATTTTTAAACGTAGGTTCGTAAGCTGTTCTGTCTTTATTCCACTTCACACCACCTCCACAATGGTCAAAATGCAGGTGTGTTAAAAATACATCGGTAATGTCATCAGGATGAAAACCTGCTTTCTTTAGAGAACCTTCTAAGCTGCCGTCACCGTGCAAATAATAATACCCGAAAAATTTATCGCTTTGCTTATGCCCCATTCCGTTATCAATCAACATCAAACGATCTCCATCTTCAATTAACATACAACGCAGCGCCCAAGAGCACATGTTATTGCTGTCTGCCGGATTCGTTCTTTGCCAAATAGACTTTGGAACTACACCAAACATAGCGCCGCCATCTAACATAAAATTCCCTGTTTCTATTGGATGTATTTTCATGATACGAAGGTAATAAATTGCAAGATGAAGAACAGCTGCATGAAGACTTATGAATTTTTAATCTAAACTTTCAATCGTATACGTTCTTGACCATTCTTTAATCTCACCTGGTTTCAAAGAGATGTGTATGAATAATTCAGGACTAACTACGTGCTTGTCTCCCCATAGGTTGACCTTGCTAGTTTGAAAATCTCCACACTCGTTAATAGCAATGTTATTTTTGCGATTGGTCAGTTGCCATTGAGAATCAACGCTACTTTCTCCATTTAAATGACTAAAGAAAAATGTCTTTTTAGGTGTGTCAATAAATTGAATTTGATCGGTTCCAATCTCTACTTTTTTTTCAGGATTAACGGTCTCACCAAACAACTTTTGATGCAATTGAAACGGAAAATTTAATTGATAATTCTCACCTATTGATTCTTGATTAATAGCTAAAAAATTATGGACATATTCATCTGTATTAATTTCCTTTTCCCCTGTATTTTCTAAATAATACTTTATACAAAACCCGCTATCTGTGAGCGTAATCTCTTTTTTTAATACGTATGAATACCCTTTATTATCTTCAGAAACACAGTCAATACAAATTTGATCGCTCCATAGTGTGACGTTGAATTGAGCAGGCCTGACTTCATACGTTTTAGAAAAATCATAATTAGCGGATTCCTTTTTCAACAACCCAACACCAATTTTGTGGAACCACTCTCCTTTCTCTACTGCATCAAACCCCAGAGCAGTATCTATTCCAAATTCATTGAAAAATCCTTCTCCTGAACCCTGCCAACCATTTAACTTCTCATAAGTTGATATGGGAATATTTTTAAATTTCACCTGAGAAATTTTTCCCGTCCAATCAAATCGAGAAGAATTGTAATTCTCTAGAGGAAGGTCTATTTTAATCTCTAGATTTTCATTTTTAAGTAGGTGCGCCATGAGTAATTTTGATAATTGATTTGAAGTAATTGTTCCAACCTTAGCGCTAAACCACAAACCCTAGGACAAGATTATTTGTTAAAAAAAGAATAATTCCCGTATTTCGTGGACTACAAGTTCGAGCGATCATGATGAGGACGATTAGTTAAAATGATTTACATGTGCAGTCATAAAAGCGAATTTAAATATGCAGTTCCCAATTACATTCGTGACAAGCCAAAGAAACCAACAAAACGCTATAATAGTGATAGCTTTCTCTTTATATGAAGGCTCCTTTAGTCGAATTTTTAAGCTGGTGTCAGTTCACATTTCCTTCATCATTTAATAAGGCTTAAACAAAGAGATTATTGGAATAATCCAACCCCAAATAGCCATGCTTTCTTTTTCATTGGTAATGGTTCTTTTTCCTAAGTTACTATAGCAGCTTTTAAACCAGCGAATATAAAATACTGCAGAAGTAAAGTAAATTAGCATGTATAAAATACCAATAAGTTGTTCTCTCAAGTCATTAGCGTTAACCATTTCTTCCGTAACCAATTCCTCATTTTGAACTAAAATGAGAAGCTCATATTGAAAATACTAAGAGAACAAACTAATTAAATCGACCACCATGACGGTCCAAATTAGTCGTTGTGCCCATTTAGCTTTATGTGAATTATGATAAATTTATAGGTTAGGGGTTTCACTACTCATCGTATTCAAATGATTGGGATTAATAAATAAAAATCCGTCAAGATAGTGATTACATTTATTATTTAATTCCTTTTTATCAAGACCACACTAACGATCTTTTAAAGATGACAAAATTTAGAAAAAGATAGTCAGTTTTTTTTAATCATTCATAATTCCTGTGTAACTATTTTATAAATTATAAAACATTACAAAATCCCAATTTTTAATTGAAGAGTTTATTAATGCACCTTTTCGCCGTTCTCTGCTTTTCGTTCGGTAGAAAGCAAAATAATCTCCCCATTTTCATCGGCCGCGCCCAATACTAAACACTCTGACATGAAGTTGGCAATTTGCTTCGGTGGGAAATTGACTACTGCTAAAATTTGTCTACCAACAAGACTCTCTTTGCTGTAATGATGAACGATTTGGGCAGAGCTATTTTTAATTCCCAGTTCTTTTCCAAAGTCAATTTTGAGCTGCCAGGCCGGATTGCGTGCTTTCGGAAAATCATTCACTTCTAAAATCGTTCCGGTACGGATATCTACTTTATTGAAGTCTTCCCAGCTAATCATATGTTAAAGGTATTTCTGCTCAATTACCCAAATGTGGTGTAATTCATGACCTATTAAAATATACATAATTTGTTGGGGAGTCATATCCAAACCATTGGCATTTCCTTTTGCTTTGAGCATCTCTTCAGAAAAGCTCTTAAACAAATCCATGGTGCTTGCTCGTAAGCGCTTTAACTCCTCTAGAAGGTCTTTTAAACTCCTGCGATTTGCAGAAGAGTTAGCCGCATATTCATTGTGATCGTAGCCTCTAATTGCATTAATTTCGCCCCTTGTAAAACTTAGTGCCCGGTAAGCATAAATTCGTTCCGTATCGATTACATGCTGCACTACTTCTTTTATACTCCACTTACCTTCAGCATATCCTTTATTGGCTTGTTCATCAGACACCATAGCCAATGTTTTGATGGTATTTTTCAAAGTAACAATCAACAATTCAAAGGGGTCTTTTCCCTCTGGAATTCTCTCGATGTATTGCTGATAATATTCCGGGTATTTTTTTGAGTTCATAATTACAAATGACGTATTCTACTTGCAAATAAAAAGAACTAAGTCCAAAGAGAAAGTATGAGAGCGTTAAATATTTATTGCTTTAAAACCATTTTGCCCAGATGTAATATAAACTAAATGCATATAAAAAAAATAGTCCGAAACAAGTAATGTGTTTTTCCAAGTTCGATAACAGTTGAACTGTATCTTTTTGAACTACAAAATAAATCAAACTAGCTAAAATTGGGGCCGTTACAAAAGAAACAGAAGTGGCAAAATCTACCAACTGCTTCATATTATCTAACTGAAAAACGAGCACAAAAAGAGCACCTATTGCTAAGCCTACTAGTAATAAGGGGTACAGTCGACTCTTAAATGTTGGCACACTCAATTGAAACGCTTTTTGCAACACTCTTGGGTAAGCATCAAGCACAGTTAACGTGGTGCTAAACATTGTTGTAAATGCTGCCAAGGCAACAAAACCGAAAGACCACTTTCCCAAAGTGGAAACGTAAATTCCAATCAATTGACCAGAAAAAGCAACTCCGCTATTAGGAAGCTCTGTTCCATTTTTGCCAAGTAACGCCGCACCCAGAGCTACAAATGCTACCGCCAAAGCTGTAGTTCCCCAATATCCAATATTAAAATCATAGATTGATTTTGAAATAGACAGTGGTTCTTGCTTTTCTCTTGCAGCATCTATTGTCCATTCAGAATGCCATAAGGCTATATCCAAAGGTGCAGGCATCCAGCCAATCAATGCAATTAAAAAAAATAAGTCGGTTTGACTATTAAAAGAAAAAGTTTGAATAGAGACCCCAGACGAATCGCTAAAAATAAAAGCAGCTATTACCGTAATTAACGTATTTATAGCTAATAATATAATCACTGTCTTCATAATTCTATCCAGCACCCGGTAAGATCCAACAATTAGAATTGAAGAACAGATGAACAGCAATAAACCTGAGATTTGCCAAAGCGGCAATGTTAAATTGAAAATAGAAGAAAATACACTAGCTGTAAGCAGGGTAACCACCGATTGAACATTGAACATTCCTGATATAGTTACTGCATAAAATAGCAGCATCGCCCATTTTCCTTGCTCAAAAAAAGCCTCCAATAAACTCTTCTTGTTGGCTGCTGCAAAAAGGGGGCCGATTTAAAAAAGGGATACTTAATGACATTCGCTGCAATAACAACCAATATCATTAAAAGTCCATAATTAGCTCCGGCCCTAGTAGATTGAACCAAATGAGAAACCCCAACAGCTGCACCGGCATATAAGAGACCCGGTCCAAGTCGAGCTAAAACAGCTTTCATCAACTTAACCTACTCTACCAATTTTCTTTGTGTAATCGGCAGTTTTAGCTTCTAAATTAGAGGCAATTGTATTAAAGTGAGCCTTAATTTTTGCTCTACTTTCGCGGTTTGGATAAGCACAAACTTTATTCAACATTTCGATTCGATAATCAATAACTTGATCAATTATCTCATCCATTTTCTCAGCTTCCTTCGCGTCTCCATTTACACTTTCAATGAAGGCATCTTCAATTAAAAAATTCGTTTTATTCTTAATTGCTTTCTTAAATTTTCTTCTGCTTGCCATGATTTTAGTTTTGGTTAAAAATAAGGAGAGTACTTCGAAACAAAAAGACTTTCTTTAAGAATCTATCAACGATAGATAATATTTAAGTAACCAGAATAAAAAACCCATTTGGCAATGTGTATTTTTGCCATCCTAATGAGCAAATTTTATTCTATCATTGATATTGAAGCTACTGGAGGTAATTCCAAGATTGGAAGAATTACCGAAGTGGCAATTTACCTTTACGATGGGAAAGATATTGTAAAAGAATACAATACACTTGTTAATCCCGAAAGGAGTATCCCCATTTATGTTCAACGATTAACCGGCATTACCGATAAAATGGTTTCAAAAGCACCTCTTTTTGCTGAAGTGGCAGATGACATCGCTACCTTTTTGAATGGGTCTTGCTTTGTAGCGCACAATGTAAAATCAGATTACAGCTTTATAAAAGATGAGTTACAAAAGGCAGGAATAGAGTATAAAAGTGAGCACCTATGTACGCTTGAGTTATCAAAAACACTAATACCAGAGGCAAGCCATCACGGGTTGGATAAAATTTGCAAACATTTAGGGATTGAGTTACCGAATCGGCACCGAGCGTCTGGCGATGCCCTAGCTACAGTAAAACTTTTTCAGTATTTGCAACGAGTTGACAAAACTGACAAAATTCAAAGATTGATTAGAAAAGCCTAATGAAAGTTCAACCGCCTAACTTTAAACTTTGGCTAAAGCGAATCGGATTCGGAGGGTTTATATTCTTTTCCGTGAAAGGAATTATTTGGTTGCTCATCTTTTTTGGACTAGGCAGATATATCGGTTGCTAAAAGAAATAAGAGAAATTAATCTGAGCCGTAGGGTTAACATTTAAAACCGTTGTTTTCGAAATATCATCTCTGCTATCAAATGTAGACATTCTGGTGCCCCCAGCTGTTGTGTTTGTTGTATTGTCCGTAATACCTCCACCTACACTTACATATTGAAATCCGAGGTACAATTCAGTGCCTGCACTAAAATTCTTCGCTAAAAAATAATTAAAACCCCCTCCTAAATTTAAACCTAGGGCAAAACCTCCGTCTCTAATAATTTCTCTCTCGGTTGATGCAGTTCCAAAAGTAGAAGTTTGACGATTCTCAATTTCATTCCTTGATTTTCCTATCATAGAAATATCTAATTGTCCGAAAACAAATGGATCCAATCTTTTATTGGCCGTTAAATGTTTCTCTATCCCAATTGAAACATTGACGCTAAAGCTTCTTCGCAGCGAATCAACTTCTACTAATAATGCTCCTGCACTATCAGCGGATTCTCTTAATGTTCTATTTAACTTAAATCCTAATCCCGTTCGTAATGCTAAATCATCTTTCAAGTAATACTTGGCAAATAAAATATTTTGTCCATACGTATTGTTATTGGTTGACAAATTTATATTATTAGTCAAGCCATTAACGACTATAGATGCACCAAAATCACCTGCTTTTGGTAAGAAATATTTTGTTGTATCTTGAGCTAAAACAGAAAATGAAAGGAAAAAGCTCGTTAATATTATAGCTATGGATTTTAATCTATTCATGTGTTTGTTGTTTGAGACAAATAACTGAAAACTCCAGCTGTTATTGTCTAACTCTTAAAAGATTTATCCTTTAACATAGGCACAAAACTAAACTCTCCGTATGTTTCTGTTTTGAATTCATTCTCGGCAATTTTAATAATTCTTTGCATCTCTTGCTTGTCTGTATCTCCTAATGGAATAACCATCATACCTCCAACTTTAAGCTGTTCTAAAAGGTCTTGAGGTATAAATGGTGCAGCTGCGGTGATAATTATTTTATCGAATGGAGCATAACCCGGTAATCCTTTGTATCCATCACCAAAAAACAATTTTGGAAAGTGCCCCAATTGATTCAACATCTTTTTAGATTTCATGTGCAATGAACGGTGTCTTTCTATGCTAAAAACCTTGACGCTCATTTCCATTAACACACTGCATTGATAACCCGAACCGGTTCCAATTTCAAGCACTTTTTCGCTCTTTCTCAATTCCAATAGCTGAGTTTGAAATGCAACCGTAAATGGGTGAGATATAGTTTGTTCTGATCCAATTGGGAACGCTTGATTCTTGTATGCAAAATTTACAAATGCATTATCTAAAAATAAATGTCTTGGAACCTTATCAATTGCATCCAGAACAGTCTTGTCAGAAATACCTTTCGACCTTAGTAGTTCTAATAACTTCCGTCGCATTCCTTTATGTCTGTAAGTATCATTTAGCATGTTACAAAAAAAGATGATTTAATCCTTGCATGCGTTAAATCATACGCTTCTTTTTCAATAAAAAAATGTTAACAAAGCAATTCTGCTAGTTGGTATTTTAAAACCTCCTTTACCGTACTTTGTAAAAAATCATTTTATGCTAAAAATAGGTGTTTTAGGTGCAGGTCATTTGGGAAAAATTCACATCCGAATTTTATTAGAACATGAAGATTTCGCATTGGTTGGGTTCTACGATCCGAATAAAGAAAATGCAAAAAAAGTTTCTGTAGAGTTTGAATTAAAAGCCTTTGATTCTATTGAAGAATTAGTGAATGCTGTAGATGCTGTAGACATCGTTACTCCTACATTATCTCATTACGATTGCGCTGTCATTGCAGTCAGACAAACAAAACATATTTTTATTGAAAAACCTATTACCAATACGGTTGAAGAAGCTCGAAAATTAATCAATCTATCAGAAGAAGCAGGGGTTAAGGTTCAAGTTGGTCACGTAGAACGTTTCAATCCGGCCTTTACAGCAACGAAACCTTACATTAAGCATCCAATGTTTATTGAAACTCATAGATTGGCACAGTTTAACCCCAGGGGCACAGATGTTTCAGTAGTATTGGATTTAATGATACACGACTTAGACATTATTCTCAGTATTGTCGATAGCAATGTAAAAAGAGTTAGCGCAAGTGGCGTAGCTGTTTTAAGTGACACACCTGATATAGCAAATGCTAGAATTGAATTTGACAATGGTTGCGTTGCAAACTTAACAACAAGTCGTATATCTCTGAAAAACATGAGAAAAACTCGAATTTTTCAAAAAGACGCATATTTATCTGTGGATTTTCTAGAAAAGCAAAGTGAAGTTGTTCGTCTATCTAACGTTGAAGGTGAACCAGACCCATTATCAGTTACGATTGACTTACCTGACGGTAAAGGTCAAAAACTAATCTATTTCGAAAAGCCAGATATTGAAAGTAACAATGCCATAAAAGATGAATTAACAGCTTTTGCACATGCAATTAATTCAAATACAACCCCTGCTGTTAGCATACATGATGGATATAAGGCGCTAGATGTTGCTCATCAAATTATCGACAAATTGGAGTTTAATAGACAAAATTCCATTATTTAAACAATAATTAGGAATTTCGTGTGTTTAGTTTCAGTAATCCCAACCTCTTCATATGAAGAACCAGTACCTATTTATTGTCTGTATTACAATAATTTCACTTTTTTCTTGTGAAAAGCAGAAATCCATAGTTCCGGGGTTCTTAAAAATTGACGATGTTATTTTAAGAGCTACTCCAACACAAGGCTCTAGTAGTGATCGAATTACCGACATAAACGTTTTTATCAACGATCAATCTATCGGTATTTTCGAATTGCCCGCACTCATTCCTATTCAACAAACAGGTAAGGTAAACCTCAAAATTAGATGTATTATTTATAAAAATGGGCAGTCTAATGAGAAGGTAGATTATCCTTTATACACAACATTTAGTTTAGACACCACCTTTGTGCCTGAAACACAAATGAAAATAACGCCTGTGGTTCGATATCAAAGCTCTACTATATTTGATGATCCTTGGTCGGGTGAAGATTTTGAAACAGGAGTAAATTTTAATTACCATCCCTTATCCGATACTGTTTTTCAAAGAATAACTGACCCAGCTCAAGCATTTGAGGGCGCCTCAGGTTTGGCGTACCTTACCGAAAGTATGGACTTTTTTGAAGCCTGGTCGCCTACGTTTTCAAATATTCCTAGAAATGGAGTAGATGTTTGGTTAGAAATGGATTACAAGTCCACCCACAAATTTGCGATAAGTGTATTTGTAAATGGAACTGCCCCCTCCAATCAACGTTCAATTGTATTTTTCAATCCCCGTGCTACCTATGGAAAAGTCTATGTTGAACTGAATTCTGTTTTTTCGACGCTTTCAGGAGCATTCAATTATACGCTAGCAATTGGTTTTCCAAAGCAAACCGGGGAAGTTGCTCATTTTTATATAGACAACGTTAAATTGGTTCGGTTTTGAATAAAAATTTACAAGCTCTCAAATACATTTTATTCGACTTCATAGGTGCAGCAATCGCTTGGGCGCTATTTTTTCGATTTCGAAAAATGTACCTTGAACCCTCAAAGTTCGGCTATGAAGTACCTTTAAACATTGATGATACGTTCATATATGGATTACTTTTTATACCTACCTGCTGGGTACTTCTTTACGCTACCACAGGATTTTACAAGACTCCGTATCGAAAATCAAGGTTAAAAGAGCTAAGCCAAACCTTAACAGTCAGCATATTAGGATGCACCTTGTTGTTTTTCGTTTTTATCCTCGATGATGAAATTAACACCTACAAGGATTATTACCTATCCTATTTATATATTCTCTTCTTTCACCTTGTTATTACTTTTTTGTTCCGGTTTTTAATTACTAGCAGAACCGTTTACAGAATACAAAACCGAGAAATTGGATTCAATACCATAATTATTGGCTCCAATGAAAAAGCGGTAGCCCTATTTATAGAAATGCAAGGAGAGAAAAAATCATTCGGCAATAAATTTATTGGATTCGCGAGGGTTAATAAAAAAGACGAGTACCTTTTAAATGACCACCTTCCCTTCTTAGGAAACTCTTCTGAGTTGAAAAAAATAATTCAAGAAAACGACATAGAAGAAGCTATTATTGCAATAGAATCTTCAGAACATTTAAGTCTTGAAAAGATAATCGGAGAGTTGGAAGGACTGAATGTAATCGTGAAGGTTATTCCTGACATGTATGACATACTCAGTGGCTCAGTTAAAATGAGTTCTATTTTTGGCGCTCCACTGATCATTATTAATAGAGAAATTATGCCGGCTTGGCAGCAAACTGTTAAGAGAGGTATTGACATTGCTGCTTCGTTATTTGCATTAACTGTTTTTAGCCCGCTTTACCTCATTGTTAGCATGCTTGTTAAATCAAGCTCTAGAGGACCAGTCATTTTTTCACAAGAACGAATTGGTGTACACGGTAAACCTTTTATGATTCATAAGTTTCGCTCCATGTACACGGATGCAGAAAAAAAGGGACCAGCTTTATCAAGTGAAAATGACCCTAGAATTACGCCGTTTGGGAAGTTCATGAGAAAGACGCGATTGGATGAAATTCCTCAATTCTACAATGTACTAATCGGCGATATGGCTTTAGTAGGACCTCGTCCTGAAAGACAATTTTTTATCGATAAAATTGTAAAAAAGGCTGCCCACTACAATCATTTACTCAAAGTTAGACCGGGAATAACTTCTTGGGGTCAAGTAAAGTACGGATATGCTGAAAACGTTGACCAAATGATTGAACGTTTAAAATATGACATTATTTACATTGAAAATATGTCACTTACAGTTGACATTAAAATTTTAATCTACACGGTCTTAATTGTAATAAAGGGCAGTGGAAAATAAGTTTTGTTTGCCCTGCTCCATTGGGTAATTTAGTAGCTTTAAAAATTGATATTATGAAGAATGTAGCTGTCATTGGAGCAGGAACCATGGGCAATGGAATTGCTCATACTTTTGCCCAATTTGGATTTCAAGTGTCGTTAATTGACATTTCTCAAGATTCGTTGGATAAAGCGCGTAAAACCATTACAAAAAATCTTGATCGACTGGTTGCCAAAGAGCGATTAACGGAATTACAAAAGGAACAAACTCTTGCTAACCTAAAAACATTTACGAAGTTAGAAGAAGGTGTAAAGTCTGCTGATTTAGTAGTTGAGGCTGCTACAGAAAACATCGACATAAAACTGAGTATTTTTAAAACACTGGATAAAGTTTGTCCACCTGCAACTATTTTAGCGAGTAACACCTCATCTATTTCCATCACAAAAATAGGTTCTGTCACCAATCGACCAGATAAGGTAATTGGAATGCACTTTATGAACCCAGTGCCAATTATGAAGTTAGTGGAAATCATTAGAGGTTATGCAACATCTGATGAAGTAACTAATCTAATCATGGAAACCTCTAAGAAGCTTGGTAAAACTCCAACTGAGGTAAATGATTACCCTGGTTTTATTGCAAACAGGATTCTAATGCCCATGATTAACGAAGCGATTTATTCGCTTTATGAAGGAGTTGCCGGCGCAGAAGAGATTGATACCGTTATGAAGCTAGGCATGGCTCACCCAATGGGACCACTTCAGTTAGCAGATTTTATTGGTTTAGATGTCTGTTTATCGATTTTACAAGTATTAAATGACGGCTTTGGAAATCCTAAATATGCACCTTGTCCATTACTTGTGAACATGGTCACAGCAGGTAAATTAGGCGATAAATCAGGCGAAGGTTTCTATAACCACACACATGGCACCAAAGAACTGATTGTTGCAGATAATTTTAAGTAGCAAGCCCTTTTAAAAGAATAAAAAAGCGAACTAAAGAGTTCGCTTTTTTATATTACAAATTTTACCCATTTTTGGCATTAGATAAAATAACAATGGCATTATTTCAAGAATTGGAAAAACAAGGAGTTAAATTATTCAAGTACAGAGGAACGCTTCCTATTTTCATTTTAGTTGCGGCACTTGCCTTGTATGCATATCAATGTTATTCCCCTTCGTTTACCGGGGTTGAGCAATACTTCCCATCTGAAGGAAACATTTATCAAATAATCTGTTTGGTTGTGTCCCTAATTGGATTGTTCATTCGAATCCATACATTAGGCTTTGTCATTCCAAATACTTCAGGAAGAAATACGCAAGAACAAATTGCTGACGGTATAAATAAATCAGGTATGTATTCTTTATTGAGACACCCGCTATATTTAGGCAACTTTTTAATGTGGTTAGGTATTGGCATGTTAACAGAAAACATTTGGTTTAATATTATCTTTATTCTTAGTTTTTGGTTGTACTATGAGCGAATTATGTACGCTGAAGAAACATTCTTAATTAATAAGTTTGGAGACGAATATACTAAATGGTCAAAGGATGTACCACCTTTTATTCCGCGACTCTCTAATTACGAAAAACCAGCCTTGGATTTTGCTTGGAGAAAAGTAATCCGACAAGAAAAAAGTGGAATTGCAGCTCTTTTTATCGTCTTCATGCTTTTCCATCAGGTAGAGTGCTACTTTAACGAGGCAACATTAGACTTTACTATGAGCCTTTGGAATTTACTCTTCATCATTTTCACTACCTATATCATTGTTGTGAAGCTAATTCAGAAAACAACTGACTGGTTAGACATAGAGAAAACTCGCTAAAGATTATTTTTTCTCATTCGTTTTTGGTAAGGAATTGCGCCGCTTTCCATTTGCTGCACTATTTCTTCCACTAACAAATCTTCCCCGTCAGGGTCATATTTAAGCTTTAGGTTAGACCCAAACAATCTAGCGAGGGATTGCCAAATAAATGCTGAAAACGAACCTCTTAATGTTTTAATTAACTCGAAAGAAGAATTACTAGTTTGCCGATCAATTAACTTCACCAACAGTATCCCCTGTTTAATGGTTAACCTCTTTAATTCCCCTTCAAATTCCTGCTTTAGTTCATCTTCTAGAGCAGCTAAAAATTTCTTTTGCTCCCGATCTGTCTTCATTGTCTTCAGCGTATCGTCAAAGTCATTCAACATGACTCCCGCCAATTCTGCATACGGAAATACTTTAACAACATAACGCTTTAACCTACCGTAACGACGTCGGACTTGTTTTGAGAAACGCTTCTTACCATTTACTGTAATTGACTTAAACGTATACATCGGAAAGGTATCTCCATCAATCACCACCATTTCTAACACTGTAATATCATCTGTTGTTGGTTGTGCTTGGAGCGCTAACTCCGTAATGAAAAAAGTAAAAAAGAATGCAAAAACGAAAAGTAATCTCATGTACCATTTATTTTAAAAAATAAAAACTAACCAAAACCATGCCTTATTTCTTTGCTGTGTAATTTCGTGCTATGATTAACAGAGGGCAACTTAAAGAAGCATTGAGATTTCTGAAAGAAAATAATTGCATCACAATCGAATATAACGACGGTATTAAATTTATTTTCGATGCAAAGAACGGAACAGAAGGCCTCTTTCAATTAAATTCTCCCCAACAAGATTTTGGAATACTCATTAGCTCAGACAGGATGGCAAATCAATGCATAAAAGATATTCCTGAAATCGCTTGGGACATGATGGATTATGCTATAACTCCATTAACACTTGTTTTAGATGGAGGCCAATTTGTTTCAAAACATTTAATCACCGAGGACGGGAGTCTTTCCATTCAAAAACTAAACACAGGTCCTTTATTTGAACTCGTTTCTAAATATGGTAAACCAATTGCATTCTTTAACAGTGATAAAAATCATTCGATTCAAATAGATTTTAAAATTGTAATGAAGCAAAACATGGTAAAAGAGAAAATTGTGAGAATTCGTCCAAATGGTGAGGTAGAAATCATAGCAAACTAATGGCAATTCGTATTTTTGGGAAAATTTCTCTTTTGCAGGAACACCCAAAACACCTTATTTTTAAAACACTAAGCAAAGTTGCAGATGAACTGCAACTTGAGTCTTACGTTATTGGTGGATTTGTGCGTGATATTATTCTTGAACGATCAAGTAAAGACATCGATATTGTTTGTATCGGAAGCGGTATTGACTTAGCAAAAGCGGTTGCCAAAACACTAGAAGTAAAAAAAGTTTCAGTGTTTAAAAATTTTGGGACTGCAATGATCAACTATAAAGGGTGGGAAATTGAATTTGTTGGAGCAAGAAAAGAATCCTACGATAGAGGAAGTAGAAAACCTGTAATTGAAGATGGAACATTAGAGGATGACCAAAACCGAAGAGACTTTAGCATAAACGCTATGGCTATTTGCTTAAATAAAAATAGATTAGGAGAATTTATTGACCCTTTTAATGGACTAAAAGACTGCGACAATAAAATCATCCGTACACCATTAAATCCGAAAATAACATTTTCTGACGATCCTTTACGTATGATGCGGGCCATACGATTTGCCACTCAATTGAACTTTACAATTGAAGACAAAACTTTTGACGCATTGCACACTGAAAAAGATAGAATCAGAATTATTTCGCAAGAACGCATTACCGATGAGTTAAATAAAATAATTTTATCAAAAGTACCTTCTATAGGCTTTAAACACCTTTTTGATACAGGTTTGCTTCACTACTTTTTTCCAGAAATGGTGCAGTTATATGGAGTTGAGCTACGAAATGGATTTGGCCATAAGGATAACTTTTACCATACCTTACAAGTATTGGATAACATTTGCCCAAATACGAATAGTTTATGGCTTAGATGGGCTGCTATTCTTCATGACATTGGAAAACCACCGACTAAACGTTTTGATCCGAAACAAGGGTGGACATTTCATGGCCATGAAGATAGAGGAGCTAGAATGGTTCCAGAAATCTTTAAGAAGTTGAAACTTCCCTTAGATGCTAAAATGAAATACGTTCAAAAATTAGTTCGTTTACATTTAAGGCCTATTGCTCTGGTGAAAGAAACAGTCACAGATTCAGCAGTAAGAAGACTGCTCGTTGAAGCAGGAGAGGATGTTGATGATCTTATGACATTGTGTTCAGCAGACATTACCACAAAAAATGAGAAGAAGCTCAAAAAGTATAAGAAAAATTTTATTTTAGTCGAGGAAAAACTGAAAGAAGTAGAAGAAAAGGATCATTTAAGAAATTGGCAACCTCCAATTTCTGGTGAAGACATTATGGCAACCTTTGGAATTGGACCTTCAAAAGAGGTGGGACAAATAAAAAATGCAATTAAAGAAGCTATGTTAGAGGGAGAAATACAGAACAATGAGGCGGAAGCAAGAGAATTCATGCACCGACTTGGTGGTAAAATGGGTTTAAAACTGGTTTAACATGAAAGAATTTTTAGTAAAGGTCTTAATGGAAACGCACAAAACTGTGTACCGTGATATTTTAGTGAATGAAAACCACACGTTATTTCAAACACACGAATTAATAAAACAGGCATTTGGCTTTAACAGTAATGAATTGGCTTCCTTTATAAAGGAAGAAGAAGGATGGGATAACGACACAGAGTATCCCTTAGAAGACGTAATGAACAGTGGAAACCCAACCTTTGATAAAATAGCCATTTCAGACGTTTTTTTAAAAGTCGGAGATCAACTAACTTACGTTTACGACTATTTAAATGAGTGGAAATTTTATTTAGAAGTAATTGAGATAGAAGTTAATGAGAATAAGATAAAAGATCCGAAAATCCTGAAACGGTTTGGATCTCCTCCGAAAGAAGAAGAAAGAAACTTGAACGGAGACGATGCTCAAAGCATATTGTTAAATGCTATGTTGGGTGATGAATTTTCGGAAGATGATGAGGATTCATTTAAAGACCCATTTGATAGCGACAACATGGATTCGTTAGACGATTATGAGGAATATCAATAATTCGTGAGGAAAACACTCATATCCATAGTCGGACCGACTGCAGTAGGTAAAACTTCAACAGCAATAAACATTGCTAAACAATTAGATGCTGAAATAATTTCTTCAGATTCAAGGCAGTTTTACAAAGAAATTTCAATTGGTACGGCAAAGCCCACTGAATTAGAATTAAAGCAGGTACCTCATCATTTCATAAACCACCTTTCGATAACAGAAGAGTACAATGCTAGCAAGTTTGAAAATGAGGTAATTGAATTTCTAGACAGCTACTTCAAAAATAAAGATACTGCTATTTTGTGCGGAGGTTCCGGTATGTACAATGATGCTGTTATTAAGGGATTTGAT
This sequence comes from Vicingaceae bacterium, assembly GCA_028245195.1. GTDB lineage: Bacteria > Bacteroidota > Bacteroidia > Flavobacteriales_E > Vicingaceae > NORP294. The sequence goes on from JAOKCF010000009.1 coordinate 57,197, forward strand.
AATGAAATACCCACTGCAGATGCAGGTATTAGGGAAGAGTTAAAACAAAAATATGAAGAACAAGGCCTAGCCTATTTGCAGGATTTATTGCTGAATATAGATCAATTAGCATATCAGAACATTGACATTCGCAATAGTAAAAGATTAATGCGAGCTATTGAAATTTGTAAATTAACTGGGAAAACAAATACAGCAGTTAGAAAAGGAATTGAAAAGAAAAGAAATTTTGACATCATACAGATAGGACTCGAATTACCTAGAAATTTATTATATGATCGTATAAACCAAAGAGTCGATTTAATGATACATGAGGGTTTGATCGATGAAGTGAAATCTGTAGTTTCACATAGAGAAAAAAATGCCTTAAACACTGTCGGTTACAAAGAAATATTTGATTATTTGGATGGAATTATCCCTTGGAATTTAGCTGTTGAAAAAATAAAAACCAATAGTAGAAGATATGCTAAAAGGCAACTTACTTGGTTTAAGCGAAATGAGAGAATTAAGTGGTTTTTACCCAACGAAATAAATAAAATTAGTAAGTATATTCGCACAACAATCCAAAACACATGAGCCGAATTGACGAAATTAAAAAGATGCTGAAGACAGATAAGGAGGATAGTTTTCTGACATATGCGTTGGCTCTTGAATATGAAAAAATTGGCCAAGTAAAAGACGCCATTTCAATTATCGAAACACTAATCAAAACTGATCCTAATTATTTAGGAGCTTATTACAAGTTAGGCGCTCTTTACGAAGGCAAGAATAAAATGGACAAGGCAATGACCATTTACAGAACAGGTATAAAGCTAGCTAATGAGAAAAATGATAATAAAACGAAGGGTGAATTAGAAGAGGCGCTTTGGTTAATTGAGGAAGAATCTTAATTTTTTTCAAAAAAATATAAATTTCCAAAACAAAAGTATTTAAAGATTGTCTTGATATTAGAAGAAATATTTAAGATTTGGTTTGGTTGGAGCCCGTTGTTTACTCTCAGAGTTGCAGCGGGCTTTTACATTAAACTAAAATTGTACGTAAAAATTGATATCAAAGATCTGCACTAATTCATTTAGTTTCTGACCTTGTGCTTTTCCCTAAATCACCTTACTTTAAATGTGTTACCCTTAATTCTCTTATTCTTGGTGTCAACAGCATCCTCATAAGTCTTGTCCATGTAAAATACTTTCTTGTCAGTCTGGTATTTTATCAACGTAACCGGAATCTCACTTAATTCAGCATAGGGGGTAACTTTCACTTTCTTTAGATCTACATCAAAAGTAAAGGCCGGAACCTTAAAGTCAATATCCTCCATCCGTTTTGTGTTAATCCAGATGGTTTTAGCCTGTAATTTTTCCATAGAAATCTCAACCATATAATCTCAAGCTGACTGACGTTCAAGTGTAAATTTCCCACTTCCATTTGTAGTTGTTTCATGCACTAACTCCCCAGCTTCAAAGACTTTAATAATAACATCTTTCATCGTTTGACCATAGGAATGGACCTACCCTTTAAAAGTGAATGTATTTTCTTGTCCAACAACAGAAAGGTTGCACACAACAAATAGGGCCACTAAGTTGAATAATAGTTTCATAAAGTATAAAATATGCTAACTCCTAGTCAAAATCCAAAATTGACTTAATGAGTAACGATTAACAATCTAATAATCAATTATTAAATTGAATAAAAATAGATATACTTCCACATCCTTCAAATTTAAATTCTATTAAAAATTAACCTAAAAAACTAAAATATAAAACTATACCTCTAAATAAACCTTATTTAGCTCTGCTTCGGACATTGTAACTATCTTCTGCACCCATCCATTTTTTGCACTCCTTGTTAATATAAGCTAATAGCTCGTATTGGGTCAAATAAACCATTTTGTAGTCATATTTGAGCAAATGTTCAACAAAAGCATTTTGTTCTTCTTCACTCAAAAGCTCAGTTTGACTCAATATAGTTCGACGAATTAACTCCCTAAGTAAAATTCGTTTCCGATCTAAATATTTAAACTGCTCTACCCGTCGCTTGCTTATTTCTCTCTTGCTTCTCTGATTATAAGCTGATGAAATTGGGTTTGAGAATTGACCGGCTTTAGAAAGTTCAAATTGCTGATATTGTCGAAAACTTCGAGTTAAATTACCCAATTCAACGGTTATTGCGGTGACTGCTCTATCTGCCTTAACGTTCACCTCCTTAATAATTATACTGTATTTATTCAACTTAGGAATAACAAAATAGGTAGACTTAACTACAGAATCTCTTAAATAAAAGTGCATAGAAGAATACCCTAAAGCAGAAAAAACCAGCACATCTTTTTTGTTCGCTTCAATGGCATAATTGCTCTCTTCAGAGCCGTATACGAAATCTCCACTTGTTTGATTAACGACTAAAATATTTGTTAACTTCTTTCCGGATTGTTCATCAACCAAATAACCTTGAACCGTTGCTTTCTTTTCTTGTCCAAATGCAACTAAAGGAAACAGTAATACAAGTATATGTAATTGCACAAGTAGTATTAACCTTAGAAATTGATTTTGACTATTTATCATGTTATTCGAATACAAAGAAACGTTTCATTTATTAAAAAGTTACAATCGATAAGGCTGTTATCACACATTATTTTCTTCTGATAGATTAGATTTCTTTTGCAATGCTCTAATGGAAATTGCATTCAAGCTATTTCTAGATTAGACCAATATTTAGTAAAAGTGTAATCTGTTGATATCAGTGCGTTTGTTTGCTTAGAGGTACAAATAGTAACCAAAAAGAGCCGATAAACTTAATTACCGACTCTTTTGGGGGATTAAAAAGGTAGGCACTATTAATGAATTAGCGCCAAAATACGGTTCGTAGTTTTTTATTTAACTTTTCCAGAAAACCTACTAATCATCCTTTTGAGGTTTGCTAGGTTCCAATCAGCGTCAAATTACTTCCAAAAAACTCTTATAGCATTCTTACCTTTATAATAAAAGGCAAAAGTCAAATCATCAAACTTATAAATACGATTTTTAGACGCATCCATGCTGTCAAAAAGTTGTATACCCTTTCTATTGTCAATTAAATATTCAAGTGATGAGGCTAATTTTTTAGCCTCAGACTCTTCAAAATGCTTAAACGCATATACCTGATATTTTGTATCATATTTATTAAAAAATGAATTATAAAAAGCAAAGACTAAGCCCTGCTTATTCATTGAAGGTATACTGTAATACACCGATGTAAGTTCTCCAGAGGCAGAGGCTGTGAGAGCATCAATATGAATAAAAACAAGAACTTCGTTTTCAGGCTGCACTATTTCATCAATGCAAAAACGGTTTGAGTATATACCCAAACGGCTATTGCTTTTATACATTGTTGTAAGTAGTTTTTACTTCAATTCTTTCAATAATGTATTGGCTGCAAGTTTACCCAATTCATTAGAAGCTAAAGGGCTTGCACCTGTGATTAGTTTTCTGTCAACACAAACGGTTTTATCAGATTCTGTATTAACTATAGTAGCACCTAAGTTTTTAAGTCTTTCGCTCACACCGTTTTTTATGTGCCCTGGTAAATAACCAATCATTGGGGTCATTTCATCTACAGCATCAGGGAATACAGCCATCTTGTATCCATCGTAAAGAAATTTTTGATTATCAAGTGTAGTAGATAATAATGCACCTGGTCCATGACAAAGCGTAATTGTAAATAAGTCTCTGTTGTGAGCCCAACTTAAGGTTTTTGCAACATTTCTATCTTCTGGAATTCCAATCATTGCTCCGTGTCCACCTGGAACAAATACAGCAGCATAAGAGCTATCATTTGCAAATGAATTCGTAATAAATTCAGTTAACTTTTTAGGCTGCTCAAAACTCGATTTATACTCGTTGTAAATTGCTTTTATGTTCGCGTCTTCTTCAGGAAAAGCCCACATTTCAAATACAATAGGTTTACCAGTAGGAGTAACTATTTCAAAATCAAATCCTGCATTTTTAAGGTGTAACATTGGTACAAGTGCTTCTATTGGATGATTTCCTGTAGAAAAGAATTTTCCATTTTTCATCTCCAAGTTTTTTTGCTCAGTGAAAATTACCAAAATCTTCGATCTACTTCCTTGGTATTTTGTGTACTTGATATCCTCAAAATCCGTTTTGGAAACTGTTCCTAATGATAAGGCTAAACTTGAAGGGCTATACGAGCCATCCTCTTCAAGTTTAGGTTGAGCCATAAAATAGATTACAATAAATGCAAGTATAATGACACTTGCTAATCCAATTAATATTTTCTTAATCATAATTTTTGTTTTTAAAATTTGAAACAAAAGTACGGTGCTGGTATAAGATGAAATTTACCCTATGGTAAGAAAACTATTTTTTAGCATTTTTTACTCTTACACGACTTAAGCTTTGTTGTGTAATGCCTAAATAAGATGCAATGTGATAGTTTGGAGTGTATTGCTCAATATCGGGATATTGTTTAAGAAACAAATCGTATCTCTCCGGAGCAGTTAGTTGCAATTGATTTAAGATTCTTTTATGCAAACTGACCACATGACGCTCTAAGTTTTTTCGCTGAAAAGCTTCAAATTCAGGAAAAATTGAATATATTCCATTTAATTTTTCAGTATTAAATTCGATTATATTTGAATCAGTAATACACTCTATCGTTAATGTAGATAGCTCATTATTGTATATGGCAATAAAATCACTAATCCACCAATTTTTGATAGCAAACTGTAATGTGTGCTCTTTCCCCTTTTTATCAATACAATAAGCTCTTATGCACCCGTCTTTAACAAAATATGTGTTCTTCACGGCTTGTCCTTGACGAATTAAAACATCCCCTTTAGAAACCGACTTTTCTTTTGCAATAGAAACAACATATTCTTCAGCTTTTGAGCTAAGAGTTGTAATACTTTTTATTTTATTGATTAAGTCTTCCAATTTTTGTCTTGACGATAATTACTTACAACTCGTTATATGAATTACAAACTCCTTGTTTATATGTCTCTGGTTTCGGATAACAGGAACTTTTATTCTCGTTTATTATCTTAAAATAAATGTAATGAAATAGACGATAAATAGACTTTAAATATTTTCAACAGTATTTTTTAAATCTAATAAGTTGTTGAGATTTTTGCCTGAAATGAAATCTAATGAGCTTTGATGAGTTCTAATGATATTTAGCGACTATTTGCACCCACATTAAATTTTTTAATTTATAACCTTCGCTATATCTTCTCTTCTTTTGATTCCGTCGTTATTATACATATTTGCTACGTGATGTGTAGCCATTATTCAGGACGGGTCAGAATGTTCGTTAACGTTCTGTATATGAGTAGTAACAGATAAACAACTACGACCTATCAGAAAGCAAGATACTTATTAAACACAAAAAAGCGATTCAAGTGTTGACCTTAACCGCTATTATTTATATACCTTGTTGTAAGCTTTTACTTTTCCATTGCTTTACGCACTTTGAACATGATTGCAAGATTGTTAAGGAATGGGATGAAGTTAAATGGCCCCATAGCTTCCTCAGTTCGTGGTATTGGATGAATTGAGATATTGGAGTTAATTACAGAGATATATTCCACCATTTCGTCTCTTTCAACGTCAGGAAGCCCGCCACCAATAGTTATAAAATCTATTGAGTCAGTTTCTATAATTTCTTTAATCCTATCTTTTGAGTTACTCGCAATGACGTTTCTGCCATAACTTTCCCATTCTTCTACTAATACGTCTAAAGTTGATTGCAATCTTCCAATTGCTAAAATTCTTGGTTCCATGTGATTTTCTGTTTTAAGTTGTTTGTCTTTGGAGCACGCCACTAAGACAGCTCCAAGGATGATAATTATAAATTGTTTTTTCATCAGTTATTGCTTTTCGAATTCCATTTCTATTGGCTGTTCCAGTAATTTTGAAATTGGACATTTTGATCCAATAGTTAATAAACGCTCTATCTGATCGTCTTCTAAGGGATTTTCAAACTGTACAGCTTTCACTATTTTTTTGATGGTTTTTCCTGAAGATATGACTTCTTTCATTTTCACATCTACATTGATTTCACCAACATTCCATTTCTTTTTATCAGCATACATTTTTATGGTTATGGCGGTACAAGATGCTAAAGCGGAAAGCAAATATTGAGCAGGGTTTGGATATTTATTAGATCCACCAATTGATTCAGGTTCGTCTACCATAACCGTATGATTGGTGGTTTTTATTTCCATCAAGTAGTTTTCAGAACCAAGTGTACCATTTGCGTGTAGAGTATCTTTCATTACTTATCTTTGTTTTTGTTCAAGGTATAGCTCAGAGCTCCAGAAGGACATTTATCAATCTGAGCTTTTAGTTTTTCAGTAGAAGCGTTTTCTATTTTTACCCATGGTCGTTCCTTTGGATTGTATACGTTAGGTAATGACCTAACGTATACTCCAGCATGAATACAATTTGATTGATCCCAATGGATAGTGATGTTATCATTTTTATATTGCATTTTCATTTGATTTGGGTATTGATGATGATTTACTTTTTATACATTGATAATGTTAGCATATCCTACAAACTTGCATGAGATCCATCACAGTAAGGAGGATTTTTACTCTGTTTGCACATGCAAATAGCTACTGTTTTGCTTTCTTCTGGTGTAAAAACTTTAGGAGAAAATTCAGAGTCAGCATGAGCTCCATTGCACCATGGTTGATTAGCTGATTTTCCGCAGGCACACCAAGCGTAAGTTTTACCTTCTTCTAATAGTTCCATTTGTGGGGTGATGCCCGCTACATTTGCTTTTTCCATAATTCTGTTTATTTAAATTTTAGTATTGATTTATATGATTCCTTATTGGCAAAGAATAAGAAGTGGTTCATTGCCATAGCAATAAAAGCTCCTCCAATTCCTGCAGGGTCTAAGAAAAGATGAAACCAAAAAGCATTGAGTAGTACAGGGAATAGAATTACTAATGCTAATGCTTGAAACCTGTTGATTAGCAGCATTATTCCAGTTACAATTTCTACTATGGCCACTGCCTGCATTAAGTAGCCGCTTTTAACTAGGGCTCCCATAAACTCACCAGCTGCTTCTGGCAGTGAAGGCATGGGAATGAATTGGAGAAATTTGTTTAATCCAAAAATCAGAACCATTAATCCTAATAGTATTCTGACAATAAGTTTTGCTTTTTTCATTTGTGTAAAATTTAATTTATACAAATGTCTCTTCTTCTGAATTTCTAAGGATTCACATAGATGAAGAAATGAAATTATTTTCCTTTAGCGATCTTGCTTCGAATTGTGCTAAGAGTTTGAGGCATGATGCCTAAGTATGAAGCAATCATCTTTTGGGGGACTCTATTAGGCAGCTCTGGATATGTTTCTAAAAAATAATTATAGCGGTCAACCGCGGGTGACCCAATAAGCATAAGTATCCTGTGTTGCACCTTTCCAAGGTTTCGAGACATCTTCTTCATGTTTTGCAGTAATTTTTCTTTTGAAAGGTCAGCTTCCTTTAAGTGATCATTCTTTAATAATATTACCTCTGAATCTTCTAGGCAATCAATGTATAACGTAGTCGGTTCATTAAATTCTACAGCATCAATGTCTCCTGTAATCCATCCTTCAGAGGCGAACATATATATGTGTTCTTTTCCAGTGCTGTCGATAATGTAACTTCTAATAAGGCCCTTTTTAACGAAGATTGCATTGGCTTTTAACTGGTTCGGTTGTTGAATGAATTCACCTTTTTTAAACCGCTTAAGGTTAGGGGCAGTTTCGATATTTAGAATTTTTCCTAATTCACTCATGTTACTGTTAATTGCTTACAACACCTGTACATGATTAGGATTAACTATGTTCCCCTTATATCCGCTGGTATGATTCACTTCAAAAATAAACTATCTAAGGGGTTTTCTATCTTTTCCTCTTAATTAATTACTACGTGAGTATCAAGTCTATTTATTAGGATTATTTCGTTAAAAAAATGGGGTAGGAGCTATAATTAGTGACAGAAGAGGTCTACCGACAGTTTTTGTAAAGACACTAAATTAGATTTTTTACAAAAATTAGGTACTTCCACGCAATAAAACTGTCTAAAATAGTTCTGAGAAAAGTATAGAAATTTACTTTAGTTAGACTAAATAAAACTATCGCGCTTTCAGACTTAAGTTTTCTAATTATTTTACAACCTGTCATTTGTGCACTCCAAATTTGAGCAACTTTAATTTTAAGGCACAAAAAAAGCTCGATACTTTCGCATCGAGCTTTCAACTATGGGTGGATGATGGGATTCGAACCCACGACCCCCGGCACCACAAACCAGTGCTCTAACCAACTGAGCTACAACCACCATATTCTGCAATAAGATTGCAACTTTCCAAAAATATCCCAGGTTGCAAATATAAAAAAATGGTTTGAAATGAAGTTCTACTATTTCAAAAATTATAATAAAAATTAAAGGCCTAAATCGTTCCTAATTTGAGCATCTTTAGAAAAATTCATTCCCAAATTGGGCAACCTTTCGCTAGAGACCAATGTTGCAATAGTCATCCTTTCATCTAAAATCTACTTTAGACGATAATAAACATGCGTTTCAAGTTCGTTATCACCTACTTCACCCGGTTGATTCAAATAAACCTCCCAGCAATAATCAGCTAACATAATATTGGACAACTTAGCATACTCATCGATTCCCATATGCACCCCTTCTAGCCCTGAATAATCTCCGCGATAAACAGCTTTAATTGCCTTACCTTCTGCCATTTCACTTACTTTAATTCTTCCCTCTTCAATTACCTCTCCACTAACTGGGAATGCAGGTTCAAAAACGACCTTTTCAGGTGAGTAAGTGTAGTACAACGAAAGAGAATTACCACTTGCTTCTATTCCATTGGTTCCCATAAAAATTCCTAGCTCAGTATATATCTCCGTCATTTTTCGTGCAACTTCTTCAACAGAACATGAATCCTTTATAGAAATTATGGACATTGCCTCTACATCAATAACCACTAGACCTAATGGATTAGGTATTTCAATCGGTTTACTCTAAACTATTGATTTTAAATTATTTAAAATCGATTTATAACTTTCAACAATCATGGGTTTGAATATTGTGTTCATAATTCTCGCATAAAAAGGAGTTTCAGCTCCAAGCATGTCCCAAACAACAGTTGTTACACCATCAGTTTCTGTAAGTGTAAAAGAGGCAAAATTCTCGTCCAAACTTCCATTGAACAACATTTTTGTCTTCATATATTCATCTTCTCGAATATCAACTATTTCTTGGCTTCCAATTCCAACAATCTGGTTATCAATATTCCAAGAGTTCTTATAACCCACTGTTCCAATTTCTCCTTCGTAAGATTGTTCCATTACCGTGTCCATTTTACTCCAAGCAGACCACTCATCCCATGCCTTAAAATCTCTAATCTCTTCAAACACTAGACTTGCCGGAGCATTAATATCTATTGACTCTTTTACTGTCATTTGTGGGGGTTGGGTAGCGCCGTAAATCGTTACAATAGCAATAATTAATACAATTATTATCAGTAGCCATTTCAAAAATTTCATAGTTTTTAATTTAGTTGTTTATAAAATTTACGACCAAGGTAAAACAATTTTTCGTTTTTTTACCAAAGACTAATCTTTTGAACATGAACTCACACGAAATTGACTTCGAAATTTTTGGAGATGACCTCCAATGTGTTGAATTAGAGCTAGACCCCAACGAAACCGTGATTGCCGAAGCAGGCAGTATGATGATGATGGACAAGAACATAGAAATGAATACTATTTTAGGGGATGGGTCCAAGCAAGACGAAAGTATTTTTGGTAAAATTTTCTCTGCCGGGAAGAGGGTTCTTACTGGTGAAAGTTTGTTTATGACAACCTATACACAAAGAGGAAATACTAAAGCCATGGTAACTTTCGCAGCGCCTTATCCCGGAAAAATAATACCAATGGACTTGACACAATTTGGAGGCAAAATAATCTGTCAAAAAGAAGCCTTTCTTTGCGCAGCAAAGGGAGTTTCAGTGGGAATAGAATTTCAACGAAAGTTAGGAGTAGGTTTTTTTGGTGGTGAGGGTTTTATCATGCAAAAACTAGAAGGGGATGGAATGGCGTTTCTGCATGCCGGAGGAATAGTTGTTAAGAAAACCTTAACGCACGGAGAGATATTGAATGTTGATACCGGATGTTTAGTAGCCTTAAGCACGAGTATAAACTATGACATTAGACTTCAAAAAGGAATTAAAAATTCATTATTTGGTGGAGAAGGCCTTTTCATTGCAACCCTTCAAGGTCCTGGAGAAGTTTGGATTCAATCCATGCCTTTTAGTAGACTAGCTGATCGTATTTATACTAACATGCCAAAGACTGGTGGAAAACGAACTGGAGAAGGAAGTATTTTAGGAGGTTTAGGAGATTTAATTTATGGGGATAATTAAATCACTTTCATTGAGATACGTTATATTTTCTTTCTTAATTGCAAGTGTCAACCTGCTGTTTGCACAAGATTCAAATAAGCTTAATAGAATGGTTCCTGCTATTGTTGTGAGCACAGAACAATATTATAATGATAACAATTTTAACGACTTAAACGGAGAGCAAATTATAGAACTTATTGATTCGTTGTTGAAATTAGACTCTGTTTCAGACGCTATTATTCAAGGACTAAGTGACTATGCAGAAAATAAACGCTTAAAGGAAGATATTTATATTTCACTAACTGGGTTTTATGACTCTAGTATATACCCTTCCAAATCAATGTATGACAAGTGGGATACATACCAACTTTTTAATAATGGCACGAGCAATTTAAAATCCGGAGAAAGTAGAAATTTAGTGCTAGAAGATACTGCAAATGAATGTAGGTTTTATAACCCCTTTAGAGGTTTAATAACATCTAATTACGGGTGGCGAGACGGACGTGCCCATAACGGTATTGACATAGATTTACAAGTTTGGGATCCTGTGATTTCTGCGTTCGATGGGATGGTGAGGGTTGCTAGAAACCACAATGGATACGGAAGAGTGGTGATTATAAGACATTACAATGGCTTGGAAACACTATATGCCCACCTACATCGTTTCAAAGTTAAAACCGGAGATATTGTAGAGGCAGGTCAAGTAATTGGTCTCGGGGGTAGCTCAGGCAAATCAACTGGTAGCCATCTTCATTTTGAGGTACGTTTTAAGGGAAGGCCCTTAAACCCGAGGAGTATCATTGATTTTAATAATAACAATTTAAAAGCAAGTAATATCAAGCTTATAAAAACAAAATATAGCTATGCTGCCATGCCTGATGGGCTTCATTTCCATACTGTCAAGAGCGGAGAAAGTTTATATAAAATTGCAGCGGTTTACGGAACGAGCATCGAAAGATTATGCAATATCAATGGCATTAAAAGGAACAGACCCATTCTAGTGGGCCAAAAATTAATGGTAAACAGTCAATGATTTCAACGATTAATTTTCAAGAACACCCAACTAACAGAAATTTAAAAGTTTTCTTTTACAGTGACACTGACCATGCCGTGCACTTTGAAGGACTGCTAAAAGAGCAATCAATTGAATTTGAAAAGCAAATTGATGCAGAGGGCGATCAAAAGATCTATTACGGAATTCACATCACTCATTTTAATGAAGTAAAACGGCTCAATTATCTAACCATTGGTAAGTTTCGAAAAAAATTCATTCCAGATTTATTTTTCCGTATACTTTTACTAACCATCTCAATATTAGTCCTTGGGCTAGCTATTACCGGAGCCCTAATTTCAGACTAGTTTAATGATTTAAAAGTAACTTCGCATAATGAGATTACACTGTGTACTCACTTGTGCCTTTTTGTTATTCCTAGCGGTTTTTTCCGTTGCGCAGGAAAGAGTCACCACAGTTGGAATCCAACTCAAACCTATCCTCGGCTCTTCAATCATCAATACGGGGCCTCAAAATCAAGAGGTTGAAAACATAAATTACACCATTACTCCCAGGAGAGGTTATGCTTTTGGAATGGTCATTAGAAAAGGTTTTACCAAACAAATCTCTTTAGAAACAGGAATCAATTACACCAGAAAAAGTTTTGATTTAAGAATAACTGATGACCTTTCAAACCTAGAAATTGACGATCAGTTTAGCTATGTTATCTATGAAATTCCGGTTACGGGATTAATCTATATTCAATTGGGGAGACAACTTTTCTTGAATACTTCTTTCGGATTAGCTGCCGACTTTTTCCCTTCTGATTGGGATTCGGGCAATTCGCAGTATTACCATCGCTCCTTTCGCACTTACTGGGTATTGCCTTCACTTTTGGCGAATGTTGGTTTCGAATACAGAACTGAAAAGGATGGATATTTCTATTTGGGCTTTTCTTACAAAAGACCCTTCACTAACATTACTACAACTAAAATTGGCATTGTAGACGACAACCAACAAATTATCAAACAGTCATCTTTTGACATCCTTGGTAATTATTTAACCATTGATTTGAGGTATTTCTTCCATGAAAACCCAGAACGAAAATTCAGTAGAAAAAAATGATCTATTCTATAAAAAATCAACTAATTGAAAAATTAAGTCTCCTAGGCTTGACAGAGTATTGGTCTCATTTCATTGCAAAAGTAAGCCTTGTAATAACTGCTCTCATACTTGCTTATGTCATTGACCGAGTTATCCGATATATTCTATTCAGCATATTTGTTAGACTTGTTAAAAAAAGTAAGACTGATTGGGATGACCTTCTTGTTGAACATAAAGTATTCTATGCTATTGCCCACCTAATTCCAGTGTTGTTCATTTTTTATATTATCCCTGAGATTTTAGATCAACACTTGGTGTGGGTCGACTACCTTGAAAGATTAAATAAGGTGGTGGTAATAATCGTATTTGCAGTTTTGTTTTTCAGAATTCTAAATGTAATTAAGACAATTATTGGTAGAATAGAAACATTTAGAGATAAGCCTTTAGATAGTTATCTCCAATTAGTTAAAATCATTATTTCTATTATCCTATTCCTGCTAGTTTTATCCATTTTAGCCAAGACTCCAATTAGCTACTTCTTCGGCGCATTTGGCGCTATGACAGCGGTTGTAATATTGGTTTTTAAGGATACTTTGCTTGGATTTATTGGAAGCATCCAGCTCTCTGTAAATGACATGATTCGAGTAGGCGATTGGATTAGCATAGAAAAATTTGGAGCAGATGGTGACGTAATCGAAATAAATCTTACAACCGTTAAAGTTCGTAATTGGGATAAAACGATTACAACAATTCCAACCTATTCCCTAATTTCCGATTCATTTAAGAATTGGAGAGGAATGCAAGAAACGGGTTCTAGAAGAATCGCCCGCTCCATTTTCATTAACCAAAGCACCATAAAATTTGCAGATCAAAAGTTGATTAATCAATTTAAAAAAATACACCTTTTGGAGGAGTACATCGCGAGAAAAGAAAAGGAGTTGGTGCTATACAATAATGAGAATAATAATGATACCTCAATTATTTCAAATGGCAGAAGAATCACCAACGTTGGAACATTTAGAGCGTATTTGGTAAACTACCTTAAAAATCATGCTAAAATAAACCAAGATTTAACCATTTTAGTTCGCCAATTAGATCCAACCATAAATGGAATACCGCTGCAGATCTATGCCTTCAGTAAGGACATTGAATGGGTGAAGTACGAAGGCATTCAATCGGACATTTTTGACCACATTTTAGCGGTGATTTCTCAGTTTGAATTATCTTTATTTCAAAGCCCTAGTGGCGCTGATTTTAAGAAGGTATTTAATCAATAAATGGATTTGCTAGCTGATTACATATCATTCCAACAGACTAAAATTAGGTAAGAGATGAAGTAATAAATGCGAACATTCAAACGCTAAAGGGCAGTATCCTTTTAAGTCGTTAAGTATTTTGCGGTAACAGACTTCTTGCTTTTCAACATCTCTTGCACAGTACCTTGAAATATCAATTCCCCTCCTTGATCTCCACCTTCCGGCCCTAAATCAATTACCCAGTCAGCATGTTTTATTACTTCAGAATTGTGTTCAATGACAAGCAAGGAATGACCTTTATTTATAAGTGCATCAAAGGAGCGCAACAACTTAGAGATATCGTGAAAATGCAACCCGGTAGTAGGTTCGTCAAAAATAAATAGCGTGTGATTATTTGTTCCACCTTTTCCCAAGTAGCTAGCTAACTTAATTCGCTGTGCTTCTCCTCCACTTAAAGTTCCTGAAGCCTGACCTAACTTTACATAACCCAATCCCACTTCTAACAATGGAGCAAGCTTGTCTCCTACTTTTAGTGAGCTTCTATCTTCTTCAAATGCTCTAAAGAAATCAACAGCGTCTTCTACGGTCATATCCAAAACATCTGCAATATTTTTACCCTTGAATTTTACTTCTAAAATCTCGTCCTTAAATCGTTTTCCCTCACACTCTTCACAAACCAAGTGAATGTCTGCCATAAACTGCATTTCTTCAGTAATTTCCCCTTCTCCTTGACAAACTTCACACCTTCCTCCCTCAACATTAAAAGAAAAATGAGCCGGCTTGTAACCTCTAGATTTAGACAAGCCTAAGGAAGAGTAAAGCGCTCGAATTTCATCGTATGCCTTTATGTAAGTAACAGGATTTGATCTGGAAGATTTACCAATCGGGTTTTGGTCAATAAACTGAACATCTCTCAGCATATCTATTGCCCCAGTAATTTCTTTATATACACCTGTTTTCTCACCATATCCTCCCAATTTCTTCATTAAAGAAGGGTAAACAATTTTTTTAATTAAGGAAGATTTACCTGAGCCACTTACACCCGAAACTACTGTCATTGCATTGAGCGGGAACTTACAATCAACTCCTTTTAAGTTATTCTCGCGAGCACCAAACACTTCAATGTAATTGTTAGATGTTCGAATCTCCGTTTTATCGGAAACCGATTTTAAGTGATTTAAATAATCTGAAGTGAGCGTATTTGCTTTTGTGAGTGCTTTCGCGTCGCCCTGAAAAACCAAATGTCCGCCATGACTTCCAGCTTCAGGGCCTAAATCAATAATCTCATCTGCTGCCCGAATGATTTCTTCGTCATGCTCGACTACAATCACCGTATTGCCCAAATCTCTCAGTGACCTTAAAATGACAATCAGACGTTCGGTATCTTTAGGGTGCAGCCCTATGCTCGGCTCATCTAAAATATACATGGAACCCACTAAACTACTGCCCAAAGAAGTGGCTAAGTTAATTCGCTGGGATTCTCCTCCTGACAATGTATTTGCCGGTCGATTCAATGTTAAATAACCTACACCTACATCCTTTAAATACTTAATTCTGTTTTTAATCTCCGCCAATAAGCGCCTGGCAATAACAGTGTCGCACTCATCTAGTTTTAGCGCATCAAAATAAGCACCCAAGTCGTGCACGGAAATTCTTACTAAATCATTAATTGACTTATCACCTACTTTTACAAAGTTAGTTTCTTTTCTTAATCTATTACCTTTGCAGTCAGGACAAACTGTTCTTCCACGATATCGTGCCAACATCACTCGAAAATGAATTTTATAACTTTTAGAACTCAAATAAGCAAAGAAATCATCTAATCCCTTGAAGTATTTATTTCCGCTCCATAGTGTCTCGTACTGTTCTGTACTTAGCTCAAAAATGGGCTTATGAATTGGAAAGTCAAACTTTTCTGCATTGCGCATTAAATCATCTTTCCAAACTTGCATTTTTTCACCCTTCCAACAAGCAATGGCATTTTGATACACGGAAAGAGCTTTGTTTGGAATAACAACATCTTCATCTATGCCTATTACCTTTCCAAAACCTTCACATTTTGGACAAGACCCTATCGGATTGTTAAAACTAAAAAGATGCACGCTTGGTTCCAAAAACTCCATTCCATCTTCTTCAAATAGATTGTTGAATTTTTTCAACTTCAACTGCCCTTTCACTTCATACCCAACAATGCAATTACTTTTTCCCTCATAAAAAGTGGTCTCTACTGAATCGCCAATTCTGCTCTCTTCGTCCTCAATTTTATCATTGATTACAAAGCGGTCAACAATAATATCTAAGGAGCTAAACTTCTTTTCATCGGGAACGAGGTCTTCTAGCATTTCTACCTTCCCATCTACCAAAGCTCTGCTAAAACCCTGCTGCAATAAAAGTTGAACTTTATTTTCCGAACTTTTAATCGCCTTTAAATTAATGGGTGCAATTAAATAGACTCTTGCCTTTTGCGGAAGTCCCATTATAAAATTCACCACATCTTCTAACTGATCTCTACTTACTTCTTTGCCAGTTGTTGGAGAAAATGTTTTTCCAATTCTGGCATACATCAACTTTAAGTAATCGTAAATCTCCGTTGTCGTTCCAACAGTAGATCTTGAATTAGTGGTGTTTACTTTTTGCTCGATTGCGATTGCCGGTGCAATTCCCTTTATATAATCTACATCCGGCTTCTCCACTTTACCTAGAAATTGCCGAGCATAAGACGATAAACTTTCTACATATCTTCGTTGACCTTCAGCATATAAAGTACTGAAAGCTAATGAAGATTTACCCGAGCCAGAAAGTCCTGTAATAACCACCAATTTGTTCCTAGGAATAGCAACATCAATGTTTTTAAGGTTATGAACCCGAGCACCTTTAATTATAATGTGTCTTCTCGGATCTAACTCTTCAACTGGTATCGGCATACTTTTTAGTGATTTTTTAACAATCGAAACACAAATTTAGGTTGGAAGTTTCAGTATTTTTGGAAAATAATATTTATTTACACAATAACACGAACCTTAACTCGTTTAGGTTCGTGTTATATAAACAAAGACAACGCCTATAGTTCTAAACAATACTTTTTTATAACTCGCTTTCTTTAATTATTACAAACAAAGCAAAAACTGTATGTGTTTATGGAAACTAAATTTCAAAGTGATCAAGCGTTAATCAGACAATATCTTGATGGGAAGGAATCAGCCTTCGAATTATTACTAAACCGCTACAAGAGCAAGGTATTTTCCTACATCATGTTTACTATACGTGATGAAACCTTGGCGAATGATATCTTCCAAGAAACTTTTATGAAGGCAATTAGAACCTTGAAGAAAGGGGGGTACAATGAAGAAGGTAAATTTTTACCTTGGGTAAATCGCATTGCTCACAATCTAATAATTGATCATTTCAGAAGAAACAAAAAATACCCTACTACTAATGGAGGACCTGATTTCGATATTTTCGATATTATTCCAGATGAGTCTAAAACGGTAGAAGAAGCAAACATTCAAGACCAGCTTTTAGGAGACGTTAAAAAATTAGTGCACGATTTACCTCAAGACCAAAAAGAGGTACTGATGATGCGCATGTATTTTGACATGAGTTTTAAAGAAATTGCAGAACGAACCAATGTTAGTATTAATACTGCTTTAGGCAGAATGCGATATGCATTAATCAACCTGCGAAAAATGGCAGAAAAGAAAAACTTTACCTATGTGAATTAACAACACACGCAAATACAGCTAGAATCCCAAAAGGAACAATTCAATGTAATTTTCCTTTTGGGATTTTTATTTGATGAAATTCTTCCAACGCTTACAATAAATAAAAGTCATTTACGTTTTGATTTAAACTAAACTTAAAAACTGCGTATGGCAATATTTACTCATTTTGATTTCCAAGAACTTACTGACAACGAAAACAATCTTAACCATCAACTCCATCAGGAGAAAAAGGAGGTGCAGCATTCCCCTAGTAAAATATCCGTTCAAAATATCTTAGCTTTTTCTAAGGCTTTAAGTATTCGTAAATCTGACAATTTTAGTTTTATAGAGAATGTGTTGAATTAATTAGGAATTTAAGAATTACGAATGTTTCTTTTTTGGATATTCATTTTTTTATTTCGTGTTATTTGTCATTAAAAGGATAAAGTAGTTCTATTCTTTAATTACCTTCTATATAAATACAGTACCACTTTACATCGTATGTTTAAGATGTAAATGCCAGCATCATAATTTCGAAAGTCAATCTGTCCTTCTTGGTTTTCATTGAGAGAAGTTCTAACAAGTGACTCTCCTGCATCATCAAACACCTCAACCCTATCCAAACCTACAACTTATGGAATATTCACCACCCCCTTTGGTTGGGTTGGGTGAGATTTGATTAAATAAATAATCAACAACTACTTCGTGAACATCTGTAAGCAATTGACAATGACCAAAACGTCCGTCGAAATGTAATATCTGCGAATTATTCTGATGACAATATAATCTTGGCGTAGGATATAAATATACCTCTGTAAAATAATAATTACCTAACAAATTTTGCATGGAACAAATGCCTTCAATTAGTCTTAATGTGTCAGTAAAATTTGAGCATCCTAAAAATGGCAAATCACGTGAATTGAAGGTAAACCGTTTTCTATAAACATCCCCAAGTTGAATACTATCAACTCGAGTAACGATTAAAGGAGGTTGATTACTAGAATTAGTAGAAATTTAATCGAATTACTTTGCAAAGTGTCACCAAGTGAAAGATTAAAATCGTAAAGCAATTGCTCTTGGTTTAGTGATCTTCTTAAATAAAATACTTTTTTGTTTATTGAATCATTTCTAAATGCGCCGTGATATCCCTTGCTAACTGTAGCTCCTAAAATGAGACCGAAAGTCATTCCCAGTGGCGCATTTTGGCTAGCATCGAGTTCATAGTACCAAAGTTTATGATATAGCAACCCGTCAACTACTGTGTCCCCATCCACTCGATAATGAGTCTCTAAACAACGGCCTTAATTGTCTATCCAAGAAGCGTTAGAAGTTGGAAAAGGAATGTAGGTTTGGGATTTTACTTCATTGTTAAAAAGCAAGATGAACAGTAAAGGTAAAACCAGTAGTTTATTCATATTCATTGATTTTAAAATCATTGACTAAAGGTAATGAAACATTTTGGAGTTCAGAACAATTCAGCTAAATGCTCACTAACCAATAAGAACTCTCTAAATTAGACTGGTTACTTAAACATCCCTGCTCTGCCAACAACGGAACAAATTGGACAAGCTAAAGGGTCATGAGGTCTTGCCTTGCAATACTCTCTACCAAAGAAAATAATTTGAAGGTGCAAGTCGTTCCACAATTCCTTAGGAAATAGTCGCTTTGCATCCTTCTCGGTTACGGTTACGTTTTTGCCATTGGTCAAATTCCATCGGTACATTAACCGGTGTATGTGTGTATCAACAGGAAAAGCAGGAACGCCAAATGCTTGAGACATTACTACCGAAGCTGTCTTGTGTCCTACTCCGGGTAATTCTTCTAAATCCTCAAACGTTTGAGGTACTTGACCTCCATGTTTCTCCATTATAATTTCAGACAATCGATGAATGGCTTTTGATTTCTGTGGAGATAAACCACAGGGACGAATTATCGCTCGTATGTCATCCACGTTCTGCCGCATCATGTCTTTCGGGTTATCCGATAATTCCCACAAACTTGGCGTTACTTGATTCACTCGAATATCCGTGCACTGAGCAGATAATAACACAGCAACCAGAAGAGTATATGCATCTTTATGATCTAACGGTATCGGGATTAAAGGATACAACTCTTGTAGCTTGTTAATAACAAATGATACTTTCTCAGCCTTTTTCATAAGGGCACAAATATACTTGCTGAAATTCGCATTAACACTAAACTTTTAGTCGAATAAATTGTACTATTTTTTATAAAAATTCATTTTATTTAAAATAATTGTTATTTTACTCGGCAAGATAACGACAATAATTTCGTCAATACTATGTTTCACTTAAAAATTGGAGATCAAGCTCCAGAAATAAACGCAAAAGATGAGAATGGAAAAAACTTCCAACTATCTTCTTATAAAGAAAAAAAAGTAATCTTATACTTTTATCCAAAAGATAATACTCCAGGATGTACAGCTCAAGCATGCAATTTAAAAGATAACTACACCGAGCTTCAAAATAAGGGTTACGAAGTAGTAGGAGTTAGCGCTGACGATGAAGTGAAGCATCAAAAATTTATTGCGAAGTATGATTTACCATTTACCTTATTAGCTGATACAGACAAGAAGGTAATTCAAGACTACGGAGTTTGGGGATTAAAAAAATTTATGGGAAAAGAATATGATGGAATACACCGAACTACTTTTGTAATTGACGAAAAAGGAAAGATTGAAGAAATTATTCAAAAGGTTAAGACTAAAACACACACAGAACAAATACTAAAATACTAAATCAAACAGATAGACCATGGCTGAAAAGAAAGAACAAAACGCAGAAAAGCTTAAAGCACTTCAACTTACTATTGATAAGTTAGAAAAAACCTACGGAAAAGGATCCATTATGAAACTTGGAGATCGAGCGGTGGTAGATATTGAATCTATTCCTTCAGGTTCCGTTGCATTAGATATGGCCTTAGGAGTTGGCGGTTACCCTCGTGGCAGAGTCGTAGAAATTTACGGCCCAGAATCTTCCGGGAAAACAACCCTGACCATTCACGCCATTGCAGAGGTTCAAAAACAAGGTGGCATTGCAGCGTTTATTGATGCAGAGCATGCGTTTGATCAATTTTATGCAGAAAGCTTAGGTGTTGACACCGAAAACTTATTTATATCACAGCCTGACAATGGTGAGCAAGCTCTAGAGATTGCAGACAACCTAATTCGCTCAGGTGCGATTGATTTAATCGTTATTGACTCTGTTGCTGCACTTACTCCAAAAGCGGAAATCGAAGGTGACATGGGTGATTCTAGAATGGGATTACAAGCAAGGTTAATGTCTCAGGCATTGAGAAAATTAACCGGAACAATCAGCAGAACCGGTTGTACATGTATTTTCATTAACCAATTAAGAGAGAAAATTGGTGTTATGTTTGGAAACCCTGAAACAACAACTGGTGGTAATGCATTGAAGTTTTACTCTTCTGTTAGAATTGACATTAGAAGAAGCTCTCAAATAAAGAATGGAGAAGAAATCATAGGTAACCGAACTAAAGTAAAAATTGTCAAAAACAAAGTTGCTCCGCCATTTAGAAAAGTAGAATTTGACATCATGTATGGAAAGGGAATTTCTAGATCAGGGGAGGTAGTTGATATGGGAGTTGAACTTGGAGTTGTTAAGAAAAGCGGAAGCTGGTTTAGCTATGGAGACACCAAATTGGGACAAGGTAGAGATGCTGTAAAACAACTAATTGAAGACAATCCGGAGCTGATGGAAGAAATGGAAGGAAAAATAAGGGAAGCTATAGTACAAGTTTAATTCCATTAAAGAAAAAAGGCATAATCCTTTGATTAAATTTGTCCCGAATGCTAGTTGCATTCGGGACTTTTTTATATTAATACATGATGAAGAATCTATTTTACCTTATACTGACTGCTGCACTTTTAGCATGTCAACCAAAAGACGAAACAAAAAACAATGAAGACGCTACATTAACTGAAGTTGATAAAACTAAAGCAGAGACATCAGCAATGCAAGAAGACTCTAGGTTGAGCAGACTGAATGAAAAAATACGAGCAGATATAAATAACAAGGATTTATACCTGGCTAGAGCAGATTACTTTTTGGAAAAGCAAAACCCAAAGGAAGCCATGCAGGATATCAACCGAGCGTTTAGAATTGATACCGTCTACCTACCAACACTATTAAAACAGGCAGATTTTTTAACAAAGAGTGGCAAACTTGAGTTGAGCTTAAACGTTATCGATAAAGCAAATCAACTACACCGAAATAGCAGCACTGTCCAGGTGGCATATAGCCAACTGTATCTTGTAGCTCGGAATAACGAAAAATCTCTTTCTTACGCTGACTTAGCTATCAAATACGATATGTATAATGCAGAAGCTTATTATTTAAAAGGTTTTAATTTTTTAGAAATAGGTGATACCTCGAAAGCGATAAGTAGTTATCAAACGGCAGTAGAACAAGACCCCGAATATTTTGAAGCATTTTTAGAATTAGGATTAATCTTTAGTCAAAAAAACGATCCCATTGCATTAGAATACATTAATAATGCATTGGAAATTCAATCCACCGAAAGAAGAGCGCTATATAGCAAAGGAATGTACGAACAAGAGCACGAAATGTTCAATGAGGCAATGCTAACATATACAGCAGCAATAAAATCAAATCCAGATTTTAGAGAAGCTTACTACAACTTAGGGTACATTCATCTATTCTATTTAAAACTGTATCGCCAATCTCAACAATACTTTACTGATGCGATTGATGTCGACCCCAGGTACAAGGAAGCATACTACAACAGAGGTTATGCCTTTGAATTGTTGGGAGACATTAACAATGCCGCTAAAGATTACCGTAAGGCATTAGAAATTGACCCTAGTTACGATTACGCCGCAAAAGGCTTAAGTCGATTGAATAATTAAACTATGAATCTACTCTCTGTTGAAGAAATTGCCAAAAGATTTGGCGAAAGAATACTATTTTCCGATGTTACTTTTGGTTTAGACCAAGGTCAAAAAATGGCGCTAGTTGCCAAGAATGGCGAGGGTAAAACAACCCTGTTAGAAATGCTTGCTGGAGATACAAATCCTGACTCCGGAAATGTTGTTTGGAGGAATGGAACAACAGTTGGATACCTGCGTCAAGACAATCCGTTCAAAGAATTCAAAACAGTAAAAGACGTATTGTACGGATCAGATAATGATTTTGTGCGAGCGCTAAATAGCTACGAATTTGCCATTGAAAACCCAAACGATGATGACGCCATGCAGAAGGCACTAAATCTAATGGACGCAAGTAAAGCTTGGGACTATGAGGCCAAAATCGACAAATTACTAAGCATATTCGGTATGGACAGGTTAGGTAAAAACCAAGCAATAGAACTACTTTCAGGTGGTCAGAAAAAGAGAATAGCACTGATTAAACTAATTGTTGATGAACCCGATGTATTTATCTTAGATGAGCCTACCAACCACCTCGACATTTCAATGATTGAGTGGTTAGAGGAGTTTCTATCAGGTCAAAACATTACATTGTTCATGGTAACTCACGACCGTTATTTTTTAAGCCGTGTTTGTAATCAAATATTAGAGTTAGACAATGGAAGTGGTTACAGATATAGTGGTGACTATGAATACTTCTTGGAAAAAAAAGCCGAACGAGAAGAGAATTTAAGCGCAGAAATTGGAAAAGCAAAAAACCTCTACAGGAAGGAGATTGAGTGGATGCGAAGAATGCCGAAAGCAAGAGCCACAAAAGCAAAATCTAGAGAGGACCGATTTTATGAAACAGAAAAGAAAGCCAAGCAACGAATAAATAAAGATGAAATGCAGCTTTCCATTAAAGCTGGGCGCTTGGGCGGAAAAATTTTAGAATTACATCACGTAAAGAAATCATTCGGCAACCTAAAAATTGTTGATGACTTTAATTACACATTTAAAAAAGGCGATAAGATTGGCATTGCCGGGAATAATGGAGTTGGGAAAACCACCTTTCTGAACATGCTAATGGGTCTCGAGAAAGTTGATGGAGGAAAAGTAATTACAGGTGAAACGGTACAATTCGGTTATTACACTCAAAAAGGAATTCAACCAACCGAAGACAAAAGAATCATTGATGTCGTAAAAGACATTGCAGAGGTAATTCCATTAGAGAAAGGTAGAAAAATTACAGCCTCTCAGTTATTGGAGAAGTTCTTATTTCCTCCTAAGCAACAATACACCTATGTATCTAAATTAAGCGGGGGAGAGAAAAAAAGACTGTACTTACTCACGATTTTGATGAGTAATCCCAATTTCTTAATTCTGGATGAACCTACCAACGACTTGGATATTAAAACCATTCAAATTTTGGAAGACTTTTTAAGCGAGTTCCCAGGCTGTTTGCTAATTGTATCTCACGATCGTGCTTTCATGGACAACCTTGCTGATCATATTTTCTTCTTCAAAGGCGAAGGCGAAATAAAAGATTACAACTTAACATACAGCGAAATTATTGAGATTCAAAAGCAGGAGAAAGGTTCTAGTAGCCCAAAAGCAGTGCAAGCTCCAGAGGTTCAAAAAGAGGAGAAACCCGATGCATATGCAGAAAAGTTAAGCTTTAACGAACGCAGAGAGTACAACAAACTCGAGAAAGAAATTGCAAAACTGGAAAAGAAAAAAGATGAATTGACTGTACAACTGTCGAATGCTACGACTGATGCGGAGGAGCTAGTTCAAACTTCTGAAGAAATTGGAAAAGTAATTGAAGAATTAGACGAAAAAGAACTCAGGTGGTTGGAGCTTTCTGAAAGAGCATAATACATTAACCAGAAATAAGGCCTACTCCATTTTGTCACTCTTTAGAAAGCTTAAAATGAAGACCTATAGAAAAAACAAAAGCAGAAAAAACTGAGTTTCCAGCTTGCTTTGTTACAAAGGATTCTTCGTTTTTATTCACTGTATTTGTCTCTGCATCAAACGAATGCTAAGAATAATGGAAAGCAGTTTGCAAATTTAGCTTTAATTGATCACTTGCCTTAAATTTCACACCTCCATTGATCTGAAATCCAAAACTTGGTTCTACATCAGTTGTTTGAGAAGAACCAACTGAATATAAAGAATCAGTAACTACAATTGAAACGTCAGGAACATTAAACCAACTGTAACTAGCCGTCGGGTTTAAATAAAAGTCTATTTTCTCATTTATTTCTAAATCGAAATTCAACCCTACCATAACTACATTGTTGCTGTAATTCTCAAGTGAACTCTTATATAGAAAGTTGCGAGTAACGTATAAGTCCCTACTCAATGAACTCCTCAGAGCGTTTTCAGAATATGAATCATATTTGCTGCGATTAACTTTCATTGAAACGTTCGAATATCCAAAAGTCACCTGCACCTTTTTCACAATAAGGGCATACAAATTAAACCCAACCGACCTGCCAATTTCTGCAAAACCAGATCTATTTAAAGTTGACTCTCCCAAATTACCGGTCGGAATAGTAATTCCTGCATTTAACTGCAATTCCCAATCACCATTTTCTTGGGCCTCTCCTCTTGCGCAAAAAGCGATTAAGAAAACCAATATTAATACGTTATTTTTCAGTTGACTCATTTAGATACTTTTTGCTTTATTCCAATATTTGTCCATTTCTTCTAAACTCATTTCACCCATTTGTTTACCGTCCTTCTTAGACTCTACTTCAAGGTATTTAAATCGTTTAATGAATTTTTTATTTGTCTTTTCTAAGGCGTCCTCAGGATTCACCCCAAGAAATCTCGCATAGTTAATCATTGAAAACAATACATCTCCAAACTCTGCTTCCACTTTTTCTTGATTTACGTTTTGAGCCTCTACCTCTTCCTTTAGCTCATAAATTTCTTCTTCCACCTTCTCAAATACTTGCTCGGGCTTTTCCCAATCAAATCCTACTCCCCTAGCCTTATCTTGAATTCGAATCGCTTTAATAAGGGCGGGTAACGATTTTGGAACACCCTCTAAAACTGACTTATCCTTATTCCCCCCTTCTTTCAATTTAATCTTCTCCCAGTTTGCCATCACTTCTTTTTCATCATTCACTTTGACATCGCCATATATATGAGGGTGCCGATGTATTAGCTTCTCACAAATCCCGTTCAATACTTCCGCCATTCCAAAGGCATTCTTTTCTTCGCCAATTTTGGAATAAAAAACCAAGTGTAACATTAAGTCCCCTAACTCCTTTCGAATTTCTTCCAAATCTCCTTCAACAATGGCATCTGAAAGCTCATATGTTTCTTCAATTGTTAAATAGCGAAGGCTTTCTATGGTTTGCTTCATGTCCCAAGGACATTTAGCTCTCAAGTCATCCATGATGTTCAATAATCGCTCGAATGCCTTTAGTTTTTCTTCCATGATTTTTCTTTTAAAAGTAGTAGTTTATTTAAAAGGACTAATGAAGCAAGAATGAATACTTTTTTTCTGAATTAGCAACTTTGAAAAGAAACTCTTTTTGCTGTTGATTGTTTCAACTAAAAGAAAACAAACCATGAATAATTTCAATTTTAAAAATCCTACTAAAATAATTTTCGGCAAAGACACCTATCATAAGTTAGCAACTGAAATACCTGAAAATTCAAGAATTTTAATGCTATATGGCGGAGGAAGCATAAAGAAAAATGGGATTTATGAGAATGTGAAGAAGAACCTCAGTAAATTCCATTTAGAAGAGTTTGGAGGTATTCCACCAAATCCTGAGTATTCAGTTTTGATGGATGCACTTAAGGTTATTAAAGAAAAGAAAATTGACTTTTTACTTGCTGTAGGTGGAGGTTCTGTAATTGATGGAACAAAGTTTCTATCTTCAGCAGCACTTTATGACGGAGCTGACCCTTGGGAAATTCTAACCTCCAAGCGTCCAACATTGAATGCTATGAAATTTGCAACTGTATTAACATTACCCGCAACAGGTTCTGAAATGAATTCAGGTGCAGTAATTACAAGAGCTGAATTCAAACAGAAATTCCCAATGGGTGGAGCAGGATTATTTCCTCAATTCTCAATACTTAATCCAGAAGTAGTCTATTCTATCCCAGAACGACAATTGGCAAACGGTTTAGCTGACTCATTTACACATGTTCTAGAGCAGTACATGACCTACCCAATTGATGCTAATTTACAAGACAGATTTGCTGAAAGCATTATGCAGAGTATCTTAGAAGTTGCTCCAAAATTGATGAAAGATCAAAAGAATTACAAAAACGCGGCTAATTTCATGTGGAATTGCACCATGGCATTAAATGGTTTAATTCAAAAAGGAGTGCCAAACGATTGGGCAATTCACGCCATGGGGCACGAATTAACAGCGCTTTATGGCATTGACCATGCAAGAACGTTGGCAATTTTGACGGAAAGTCATTACCGCTACAACTTGAAAGATAAAGAAGAAAAGCTGGTTCAATATGCCGAAAGGGTATGGGGAATTACCAATGGAAACGATGAAGAGAAGGCTGAAAAGGCAATACTCAAAACGACGGAATTCTTTCATTCTATTGGAATAAAAACGAAGCTTTCAGAATACACTTCAGAATTTAAAGGAACAGCTGAAGAAATTGAAAGCAGATTTGAATCACGAGGAATGAAAGGCATAGGCGAAAGAGGAACCTTAACTCCTCAAGACGCCAAGAAAATTGTTGAATTAGCATATTAAAGCGTGCATGAATATATAGAAAGGCTGTCCTGAAAAGGGCAGCCTTTTTTCGTTGAATTAAATTACTTTTACCGCATGAGAAAAGACATAGTGGATATATTACCAGGAATTGGCTTAGGAGTTATAAAATTCGGAATGGAGCGAAATCAGGTGAAAATGATTTTAAGTGAACCCGACGAAAAAGATGTTTTTTGCATGACAGAATCAGATGATTCTGAAGCAGAAGTTTGGTATTACGACGACGATTGCCTTTCTCTGAGCTTTGATGCTGCAGATGATTGGCGACTGGTAACCATAGAAGTAGACCATGAAAAATACCTGTATCAAAACATCTCTTTTTTCAACAAGAATAAACTTGAAGTCATCAAGTCATTAGAAGAATTAAATATATTAGACTTCAAACACGAGCCTGTTCCCATGGAAGAAGCACCAAGTCATGAATTAATTAGTTCTGAAAGTTTAGGTATTAATTTTTGGTTCGACGACGATAGCGTAACAGAAATTCAATGGGGACCATATTTTAATGCAGATGAGTCAGTTCAGTGGCCGGAGTAAACAAAAGCTAATCTATTATTACTGATCTGATTGAAGAATTAAGAAGTCTTCTGCCGGAGTTTTAAACGAATAAATCAAGTCGTCTATCATTCCTTTTCCTTGGAACAGATATATCTCGGAAAAATTCAATCTTCGTTCTTGTAAACCATTGTTATAAAACAAGGTATCTTTTAAAAATGAAACTCTTTGTTGAGCAGTGGTAGCTTTTCTACGTTCAGCACGAATTAACTTTTCTGACAATTGGTCAATCGCATTTAATTGCTTTGAAGCTAAAGCCTTTACATGTTTTTCTAAACTTAAGTCTACACCCACCGCTAATTTTTCCAATGCTTTATAAAACGCTACTTGAGTTTGCTTCTCATCAACCAACTCAAGGTCTATAGCCGAATTGGCTTTTACCCACTCCTTCATTAAAACACCTTCGGTAAGGAACAACTGTTTTTTCGTTATCTCAAGTTGTTGAAAAACTTTCGTTTGCTTTTCATTTAACCAAACAGCAGAATTTCTCAAAATTAAAATAGGCATTGAAATTTGTGCTTGCTCAAAAGTAGTTTTCAATTGAAACCAATAAGCTAATTCTGCACCACCACCTATATATGCCAAGTTGGGCAAAATAGTTTCCTGGTAAATAGGTCGTAATAACACATTAGGACTAAATCGTTCCGGATAATTTTCTAACTCAAACATAATCTCTTCCTCGGAAAAAGAAATGGAAGTGCCATTTACAAAGAAAGCTCCATTCTCCTTAACAATTCGCTCTCTACTATTATCTATTAAGTAAAAAAGGTTGATTTCCCTTGGGTTTACTTGAATCTTATATTTCTTAGCGAGCTGCTCACTTTGCAATTCAACAGCCTTAGCAGAAAACTCCTCTAACAACTCCTTTTTAATGGTTGGTTTAAAAAGCGCCTTCAACTTCGAATCGTCTCCATCCACAATCACTACTCCATGATCGCGAAAAAGCTCGTGCACTAAATATCGAGTTGCAGCAGCTAACGTATCGTGTTTTAAATACACCTTCTCAAATAGGCCCTTCAGTTCTTCTGCATTGGTGGAGTAATCTGTTAACCAACTACCAAATGCTTCAACAGTAGGTTTTAGCTCCCCTAGTTTCATTCTTCCAACCGCGCCTTTCTGATCTGTTTCCCATTGGAATTTTTTATCACCTGCGTAAAAGTGATTTACCTCTTCAAAGTCATGATCCTCCGTTGCCATCCAATATACCGGCACAAAATTAAATTCTGGGTACTGGGACTTTAATTTCTGACAAAGCTTTAGGGTACTTACAATCTTGTAAATAAAGTAAAGCGGACCTGTAAACAAACACAATTGATGCCCAGTAGTAACGGTATAGGTAGTATTAGCTTCAAGATTATTTAAGTTATCCAATACTAGGCCGTCCTGACGTAATTTAACGCCATCTTTTTTGTATTGCCCTTTTATCGATTCTACTAGAATACCTCTGTTTTCACGTGTAACATTCTTATTTGCTATGGCATGTTCAAAATTATCGAGAATAGGATGTAGTGAATAAAAATTCTCTAAATCAGACCCTTTTGCCAAATAATCTAAAATAATTTTAGAGAAGTACCCACTATCTTCGAACGATATACAGTCTGTTTTCATATGAATAACGGAAGTTCGTTAAAAAGTTGAGAAAAGAGATGATTTGGATGCATTATCTGTACAGATTTTGAAAACGGTAAGAAGCATTAAACTAAATCACCGTACAAATCAAATTCCTCGGCTCTGTTAATTTTAACTTTAGCAAAGTCACCAATTCGAACGTACTGGTCTTTTGGAACAAGCACCTCGTTGTCTACTTCTGGTGAATCAAACTCAGTTCGTCCAATAAAGTAATCACCTTCTGCTCGATCAAAAAGAACGTTGAAGGTTTTTCCAACCTTCTCTTGATTTAAATCAAATGAAATTTGACTTTGAATTTCCATGATTCGATTTGCACGTTGGTGCTTTACATCTTCGGGAACATCATCATTTAATTTAAATGCGTGCGTATTTTCTTCATGAGAATACGTAAATATTCCAAGACGATCAAACTTCATTTCCTTCACCCAAGCTTCCATTTGAGCAAAATCCTCTTCTGTTTCTCCAGGATATCCAGCAATTAATGTAGTACGAATTGCCATCTCAGGCATTGCTTTTCTAAACTCAACCAACAACTTATTTGTTTTTTCCATTGTTGTACCTCTTCTCATCGATTTCAACATACTATCTGTAATATGTTGAAGTGGTATATCTATGTAATTACAAATATTCTCTCGAAGTTTCATAACCTCCAGCACATCCATTGGAAATCCAGTAGGAAAAGCATAATGTAATCGAATCCAATCTATACCCTCTACATCGGCCAATTTATCTAACAATTCAGCTAATTTGCGTTCCTTGTAAATATCAAGACCGTAATAAGTCAAATCTTGAGCTATCAAAATCAATTCTTTAACCCCTTGTGCTGCTAATTGAGTTGCATTAAAAACAAGCTCTTCAATAGGCGTACTCACGTGCTTACCTCTCATTAAGGGAATGGCACAAAAAGAACAAGGTCGGTCGCAGCCTTCTGCAATTTTAAAGTAGGCATAGTGATTCGGAGTTGTTATTAAGCGCTCTCCAATCAGTTCTTTCTTATAGTCTGCCTTTAATGTCTTTAATAATCGTGGTAACTCTCTTGTACCAAAAAACGCATCTACGTTGGTAATCTCAGCTTGTAACTCTTCTCTATAACGTTCAGAAAGGCAACCAGTAACATACACCTTGTCTACCCTTCCATTTGCTTTAGCATTTGCATAGGTTAAGATAGTATCAATTGATTCTTGCTTGGCATTATCAATAAAGCCACAGGTGTTTATTATTACAATCTCAGCGTCTTCTACCTTACTTTCATGCTCTACCTCGAAGTTATTCGCTTTTAATTGAGTCATCATTACTTCTGAATCAAATATATTTTTTGAACAACCTAGGGTGATCACATTCACTTTATTCTTTCTAAGAGTCTTTGTCTTCATAAATTTAGAGTAATCTCTATTTATTAAATAAGCTGTTCACAAACTCTTTTCGATTAAAGATTTGCAAATGGTCAATTCCTTCTCCCACACCTATATACTTGACCGGGATTTTAAACTGATCAGAAATACCGATAACTACACCACCTTTAGCAGTGCCATCTAGTTTAGTTAGGGCTAAGGCAGTCACTTCTGTTGTAGCTGTAAACTGCTTTGCCTGTTCAATTGCATTTTGACCTGTCGAGCCATCTAAAACAAGTAAAATTTCATGAGGAGCGCCAGGAATAACCTTTTGCATTACTCTTTTTATTTTACTTAGCTCATTCATTAGGTTTACTTTGTTATGTAACCTTCCGGCAGTATCAATAATGGCCACGTCAGCCTCCATTGAAACGGCAGACTGCAAGGTATCGAATGCAACAGAAGCAGGATCTGCTCCCATCCCTTGGCTTACGATTGGCACCTCAACACGTTCTGACCAAATTTTCAATTGGTCTACTGCTGCTGCTCTAAACGTGTCAGATGCTCCTAAAACTACTTTCTTTCCAGATTTTTTAAATTGATGTGCTAATTTTCCAATGGTTGTAGTTTTTCCAACACCATTCACTCCAACTACCATAATTACATATGGCTTCTTATCTTCAGGAAGGTGAAATTCATTGTAGTCTGTGGAATTATTTTCCTCTAATAAGTCAACTATTTCATCACGAAGAATTTCGTCAAGTTCATTGGTTCCAACATATCTATCCTTTTCAACTCGTGCTTCAATTCGTTTAATAATTTTCAATGTAGTATCGACTCCAACATCTGAGGTAATTAAAATTTCTTCTAGCTTGTCAAGAACTTCGTCGTCCACTTTCGTTTTACCAACAACGGCACGACTTAACTTTCCGAAGAAGCTATCTTTCGTTTTGCTCAATCCCTCATCAAGATCTTTCTTTTTTTCTTTAGAGAAAAAGCCGAATAAACCCATAATTTTAAAATAAAAAAGGCCTCTCTCATTGAATGAAAGAAGCCCATTAACCTATTAATAACTTGATATTACTTTTTGAAATAGTCGTTTACAGCTTCGTTAGCCACCATTTCTGCTTTAAAAGTATATGAATTAGTTTTTTCAGACTTCACCATTTTAATTACTTTGGTAAATGCCTTTCCTTCACCTTTCTGAAGGGATGCAACTGTTTTCTTAGCCATGTCTTATGTTTTACTTGATTTCTTTATGAACCGTCACTTTCTTCAAAATCGGGTTGTACTTTTTAATCTCCATTCTTTCAGGAGTGTTCTTTCTATTCTTTGTTGTAATGTACCTTGAAGTTCCTGCCTGACCACTTTCTTTGTGCTCTGTACATTCTAAAATTACCTGGATTCTATTACCTTTTCCTTTTTTCGCCATTGTAGTATGCTTTATTTATGGGAGCGCAAAAATAGTTATTTTTTTCTTAAATCGCATCTCTCAAACTCTAATTAATATAGAACTTTTTTATATTACTTTTCCATTAAAGTTTCAATCTCCTTTATACTTCGGGGAGATGCCGCAGAAAGGTTTTCAGGACCTTCAGGTGTAATCAAAATATCGTCTTCAATCCTCACCCCTATATTCCAATATTTAGGGTCACAATCTGAATCCTCTGCAATATAAATTCCTGGCTCTACGGTAATCACATTTCCAGAAACCAAAGGTATATACGTTCCAACATCGTGCACATCTAAGCCCAAATAGTGCGAGGTACCGTGCATGAAATACTTCCTTACGTCGTTCTTGTGTTGAATGATACCAAACTTCAAAAGGCCTTCCGCAATAATTTCGGTGGCCACAATTCCAGGTTGCCAAAAATTAGCTCCTTCTATAGCTGCATCAATACCAGCAGATTGAGCCTTCAATACAAGCTCATATATCTGTGTTTGTTCTTTATTAAACTTACCAGTTGGAGGTAAGGTTCGAGTAACGTCAGCAGTATATCCATGATATTCTGCTCCAATATCACTCACCAATAATCCTCCCCGGATTAAAGGTCTCCTATTACTGGTATAGTGAAGAATACAAGAATTTTCACCGCTACCTTGTATGGAAGGAAAGCCAGTATATTCAGCCCCATTCTTCTTAAAAACATATTCTATGATAGCCTCGGTCTGAAACTCTGTCATCGTATCAGTTATCTCTTTCATTAATTGATTTTGCGCTTCACAGGTGATGTCTATTGCTTTGCGCAATAAGCGTAACTCCTCCTGGGTTTTAACTTGTCGAAGTTGAGCCATCAAAAGACCTTCGATTCGCTGTTTATCCTTTAATTGTATTGGATTTTTCTTCGTAAAATGATAATACAGCCCAGACAAATTATTCGTGGTCGCTGTATCTTTCAATTCAATTTCAAATGGAGCTTCATAATAAACCGCCTTCAGCGAATCAAACTTTGAGTTAAAATCTACAAAATTATAATTTGGTAAAATGGAAGTAATTTTAAGTCGGCTTTTGGCTCTCTCCATTCCTAACTTTCTCCCATTCCAAAGTTCCGTTTTAGCATCTCGTTCCTGCATAAACAGCACCTCGTTATTTGAAAAAGTAGAGAACTCCTGGGAGTCTTTGTAAATTACGATCATAGCATTTGGTTCTCTTAATCCGGTTAAATAATAGAAATTTGGATTTTGGTGGTATTCGTAGTACACATCATTCGATCTATTTCTCTCTGGACTGGAAAAGAAAACAATAGCGGAACCTTCCGGTAATAATTTACGAAGTGAATTTCTTCTAGATTGATGAAATTCGGGTGATAATAAATCTTGATCGTATTCGTAAGAATCAGATTCAATCTTCACTTGGTCTACTTGACCGTAAGCAATCGAAATACATAAAAGTGCGATTAGGAGAATTATACTTTTGATTTTATGGAACATACAAGTTTTATTAATTTAATAAGGCAATCA